>NZ_JAPZKZ010000004.1:0-562280 GCF_033804605.1 Mycobacterium sp. RTGN6 | reverse complement strand
CTGGCATCTTCAATAAAACAACCACACCCCTAAACGAGAAAAAAGAGCATGGCAAAAAACAAACAAACAAAAACCACCAAACACACTATTGAGTTCTCAAACAACACACCCGCTCCGACCGCGCAACGACCCCGCGGCTTAAACCGCTAGTCGTAGTGCGGACAGAAGAGGACACCCACCGAAGTGGGCTTCCCTCTGGGATGCCGCCGCGCTCTCCGGGTTTTGGCCCGTGTCGCAGCGACTTGGTTAAGTTACGTCAGGGATAACAGCGAGTCAAATCGCCTGGTAGAGGGCGCTTTCGGCACATCGGTACTCCCGTACCATTCATCCAACGCGTTCGACCCCCGCGATATTCCGCTTGCCCCTACGGAGCACCAACCATCGGCCGTGGAGGAAGTCGGACGGCTGGGGCACCCACTCGTCGCTCTCGACGCGGGCGTTGTTGACCGAAACCCCACCCTCGGCGATCGTTCGCCGCGCCGCACCCTTGCTCGGCGACAGTCCGGTGGCCACCAGGAGGTCGGTGATCCCGTCTGGTCCCCCAGCAGGGAGTTCGGCGACGGCGGCCTCCCGCAGCGCGGCGGCCAGCGTCGGTTCGTCGAGGTCGGCTAGCTCGCCACGGCCGAAGAGCGCGCCGCTGGCGTGTTCGACGGAATCGGTGGCGGCCTGGCCGTGGACCAGGGAGGTGAGCTCTTGAGCGAGCCTGCGCTGCGCGGCCCGTTCATGCGGGCGTTCGGCGGTCGCCCGCTCGAGGTCACCAACCTCTTCGGCCGGCAGGAAGGTGAACCACCGCAGGTACGGGACGACGTCGGCGTCGGTGGTGTTGACGAAGTACTGGTACCAGGCATACGGGCTGGTCATCGCGGGGTCGAGCCACAGGTTGCCGCCGCCGGTGGACTTGCCGAACTTCTTGCCCTCGGAGTCGGTCACCAGCGGCGTCGTCATCGCATGCACGGTTGCGCCCAGCTTCTGTCGCACCAGCCGCGCGCCTGCGACGATGTTTCCCCACTGGTCGGAGCCGCCAATCTGAAGCCCGCAACCGTGGCGCTGGTGCAACTCGACGTAGTCGTTGGCCTGCAGCAGCATGTAGCTGAATTCGGTGTACGAAATGCCGTCGCCCTCGAGCCGGCGCCGCACCGTGTCCCGGTCGAGCATGACGTTCACGGAGAAGTACTTGCCGACGTCGCGAAGGAACTCGATCGCCGACAACTCCCCGGTCCACGACAGGTTGTTCTCGACGATGGCACCGGTGGACGACGCGTCGAACTCGACGAACCGTTCGAGCTGGCCGCGGATGCGCGATGACCAATCCGCCACGGTGTCAGCGGTGTTGAGGGTCCGTTCCCCCGTATCGCGGGGATCGCCGATCATCCCGGTCGCGCCGCCCGCGAGCACGATCGGTCGGTGACCTGCCTGCTGGAAGCGTCGCAGGGTGAGCAGGGGCACCAGATGGCCTGCGTGCAGGCTCGGTGCGGTCGGGTCGAATCCCGAGTACACGGCCATGGTCCCCGCGGCGAGCTCCGCCGCTAGCGCGTCGCGATCGGTCGACTGAGCTATCAGCCCACGCCAATCCAGCTCCTCGAGGATGCCCATGCGTCGATCTTCCCGTATCAATCGCTGTCGCCCGGTGCGGGTGCCCGCGGACTACGTCGGTACGACGACACCTCGGGGTGGTCGGGCAGCCAGAACCGCCACGGTCGATCCGCGGCTTGGCTCACGCCGACACGGGGACCGCACCGTGCGGCAGGCGGGTCGGCGAGGGTCAGCGTGACGGGGCCGTCTGATGCGAAGAGGTCGATTCCGTTGTCGTCCATGGTGATTCCGAGGGCCTGGCACAGGTTGCCGGGACCGCGGGCGAGCGCCCTGGTGGGCAGCGGCCGCCCTCGACGGGACAGCGCCACGTCGACGCCGTCGTGCATCGCCGCAGCACGGATCAGGACCGCGCCCGCAACACCGACGGATGCGCACACGACGTTGGCGCACACGTGGATGCCATGACTGCGATAGGTGTAGAGCCGTCCGGCGGGGCCGAACATCACCACGTTGCGGCCGCCACGCCCCCGGAACGAATGCGATGCAGCGTCGGGCCACGGTCCGTCGGCCGGGCCGCCATAGGCCTCCACCTCGACGATCGTCGCGGACGCCGCCCGACCCGTGAGACGGGCTCCGAGCAGGCGGTTGGCGGCCTCGACGGGATCCACCGCAAGCGGCCCGGGACTCATACGGCGATTGTGCCCGGTGGTCTTGACACCGCTGTCGGCCGGGCGCATTATTCATCGCATGATGACTTCATCGAGTGATGAATTAATCCGGCGAGGCGCCGAACCCGCCGTTTCGGTAGAGCAGCTGACAGTGATCCGAGGCAAGCGCAAAGCACTCGACGACGTCACGGTGCGCATCGCCCGAGGCACCATCACGGGACTACTCGGCCCGTCGGGCTGCGGCAAGACCACGTTGATGCGCTGTGTCGTCGGCACCCAGGTGATCGCATCGGGGACGGTGACGGTGCTCGGCCAACCTGCCGGTTCCGCCGAATTGCGCAGCCGCGTCGGCTACGTCACCCAGGACGCGACCATCTACGACGACCTGCGGGTGATCGACAACGTGCGCTACTTCGCCTCGTTGTACGGATCGGAGGCCACCGCCGCCGATGAGGCCGTCTCGGCCGTCGGTCTCACCGATCACCGAACAGCCTTGTGCGGCAACCTCTCCGGCGGTCAGCGCACCCGCGCCTCGTTGGCATGCGCACTGGTATCGAACCCCGAGTTGCTGGTGCTCGACGAACCCACCGTCGGGCTCGACCCGGTGCTGCGGGTCGACCTCTGGGATCAGTTCGACCAGCTCGCCCGCCGCGGAACGACCCTGCTCGTATCGAGCCACGTCATGGATGAGGCCGACCATTGCGGCGACCTGCTACTGATGCGGGAGGGTCACCTCCTCGCGCACACCACGCCACGTCGACTCAGGGAGGACACGGAATGCACGTCACTGGAGGAAGCGTTTCTGTCCGTCATCCGGCACAGCACCGCAGTCGCAGCAGGCTGAGCCCACAGGCGTACGTCGCCACCACGGTCCGAATACTGCGGCAGCTCGCCGGTGATCACCGCAGCGTGGCGATGATCCTCGTCGTCCCGAGCTTGGTCATCACGTTGATGTACTTCATGTTCCAGGACGTGCCGCACCCACCCGGGGTGCCGTCGCCGTTCAACAACGCCTGTCTGATCATGTTGGGAGTCTTCCCGCTGATCGTGATGTTCCTCATCACGTCCATCACGATGCAGCGCGAGCGGGTGTCCGGCACGCTCGAGCGGATCCTCACCACTCCCCTGCGCAGGCTCGACCTGCTGGCCGCCTACGGCACCGCCTTCTCGATCGCTGCGGCCGCGCAGGCGACGCTGGCCTGTGTGGTGTCGTTCTGGCTCCTGGGTCTGGACACCGCGGGCAGCCCGATCCTGGTGTTCGTGATCGCGATCATCAACGCCGTGCTCGGCGTCGGACTGGGCCTGCTGTGTAGCGCGTTCGCGCGCACCGAGTTTCAGGCGGTCCAGTTCATGCCGGTGGTCATCGTGCCGCAGCTGCTGCTGTGCGGCATCATCGTCCCCCGCGCCGTGCTGCCCGAGTGGCTGCAGTGGATCAGCAACGCCATGCCCGCCAGCTACGCACTCGAGGCACTCCGGCAGGTCGGCGCCTATCCCGACCTGACCGCTACGGCGGCTCGGGACATCGCCATCGTCATCGGATTCGCCGTGGTCGCACTCGCACTGGCCGCGGCCACCTTGCGGCGCCGCACGCCGTGACGGCCTCGCATTCCCGCAGTCGGCGCAAGCGGCCCGGCCGCCCCCCTGGCACGTCGGACACCCGCGAACGCATCCTGGCGTGTGCGCGAGAACTCTTCGCGCGCAACGGGTTCGACAAGACGTCGATCCGGGCGATCGCCACCGCCGCCGACGTCGACCCCGCGCTGGTGCACCACTACTTCGGCATCAAGGAACAACTCTTCGCCGCGGCCATCCACATCCCCATCGACCCGATGTTGGTCATCGGCCCCATGCGCACCACTCCGGTCGACGAACTCGGACTGACGCTGCCGTCGCTGCTGCTGCCGTTGTGGGACTCGGAAATGGGGTCCGGGTTCATCGCGACCCTGCGGTCATTGCTGTCGGGCAGCGACGTCTCGCTGATCCGTACTTTCCTGCAGGAAGTGATTGCAATAGAAGTCGGCAGCCGCGTCGACAATCCCCCGGGGTCCGGGCGGATTCGCGTGCAGTTCGTCGCATCCCAGCTCGTCGGAGTCGTGATGGCGCGCTACATCCTGGAACTAGAGCCGTTCAAGTCGCTGCCGGTCAATCAGATCGCCGAGACCATCGCACCCAACCTGCAGCGCTATCTCACCGGTGACCTACCGGGACTCGGCTAGGCCTTCGCGCGCTCGAGCAGGCGTTCGTGTTCGGCGTCGTCGGTGATCGTCACCGCGTCGTCGACCAGCAGCACGGGAATCCCGTCTTCGATGCGGTAGAGCCGTCGCAACCGCGGGTTGTACAACGCCTCGTCCTCAATGAGCAGGAGCGGGCCGCGGTCCTCCGGGCACACCAGAATCGCCTGGAGCCGTTCGGACAGCACGTCGACTTACTGACCGGGGGCGATCGGGACCATGATCGCGCCGTTGTTGCCGGGAACGCCGCCGGGAGTGACCCCGAAGGTCGTGGGTTGCTGGGGTTGAGACGCGGCACGCATCTTGTTCCTCATCTGAAACTTAAGGGTGGCCTCTAGCGCCTCGACCAACGGGGCCTGGTTGGGCCGCTTCTCCAATGCGTCCACGATGGCCGCGCGGTTGGATGCCGACGCCATGTATCCCTGCGAACGGAGCGTCATGATCTTGTGGATCAGAACGGAGACCTGGCCACCGCCGGCACCAGTGTCGTAGTCCGTGGCGATGATGGCGAGGGCCTGGTCGGCCGTCATGTCCGGCGAGAGCTCGCCCGCCGCGGGAGCGTCTGCCTCAGTGCTCGGAGTCGCGGGGTCGGCCAGCGCGGGGGCCGCGCCCACCACCAGTCCAGCGGCGAGCGCGCCGCCTGCCAAGGCCGTCGTGACGGCGCGCCGCCAGCCCGTGATGCTGCTGGTTTGCGATGTCATCGATCCTCCATTGCGCGGGGTTCCCCGACCCGAACGGCGACCTGCCGCCAGCGGGAGCCTAACAGTGTGACGCGAGTGACGCACGGGCTCATTCGTCTCCGTCTCCACCGGCCAGTTCGGCCCGAACGGCCGCGGTCAGGCGTTTGAACACGCCCGTTTCGTCGTCGAGGTACCACGCATAGCGCGACGGTTTGGGCAGCCCCGCGGCACGCAGCGGTCCCAGCAGCGGCCGGTACGACGCTCCGAGCGTCATGTCCGGCACGACGTGCACGATGTCGGGCCGGTTGCCCACCGGCAACTCGGCCAACGCCGCATTGAGGTCGGCCGTCGGGACGCTGCCCCCAGGGCAGAGCGTCACGGCCGTCACGGCCAGCTGCCTGCCGCCCACTTCGATGCCGTACGTCACGGCGAGGTCGACGGCGCCGACCCGTCCTGCGACGTCGTTGACGGCGGCGCTGAACACCGGACCGCGCTCGGTGTGGATGACCGAACGGCGGTTGTCGACGAGCCAGAAGTCGCCGTCCTCGTCGCGACGGAACAGGTACTCCGTGGACACCCAGGTATCCGCAGGAGCGAACACCCCGCGCTTGACGGACGCCGTCGGGTCGATGGGACCGCGCGGATGGGCCAACAGCACGCCGACCTCGTTGGGTGCGGCGAGGCGGACGAAGCCGCGCTCGTCTTCGAGAATGAGGTCGTCGTCGACGTCGTACGCGGCAAGTTCGACGTGTCCGCCGCCGGGCAGGGGGCGGCCCTCGCTGCCACGCTTCGCGCCGGAGACGTTGGCCAGCACGGCCTGTCCGTCGGTCGTCGCGAAGAACTCGACGATGTGCGCAGGCTGGAACTCCTCCTCGACGCGCTTCCACAGGCCCGTCGGCATGCCCGACCCGATGAAGAGCCGCACGGGATGGTTTCCGTTGAGCACGAACGACGGGTCGTCGATGACGTCGCGCAGCATCGCCCACGTGTAGGAGACGACGGTGACGCCGTACTGCCGGAGTTCGTGGACGAACCGGTCGGGGCGCAGGCCGCGTGACAGCGCGATGCGCGTACCGCCGACGACGGCGCCGCCGAGGCTCACCAACAGGCCGGATTGGTGATGGAGCGGCGTGAGGCAGTAGACGGTGTCGCCGCGGCCGAGGTTGGCCGCCGACGCCGTGCCGAACGCGGACAGCGCCCACCGGAAGTTGGTGATCTGGCGGGCGACGAGTTTGCCGCCGACGGTCGCGAACGCGATGTAGGCGAGGTCCTTGGCGTACCCGGGGTTGGGGCGATACCAGCCCGGCAGTGCGACGACGTCGGGATCGATCTGCTCCATGTCGACGACGTCGGCGTCGCCGGGCAGGTGCAGATCGCGGTTCTCGCCGCCGCCAAGCACGAGGATCCGCAGTGGAAGTCGGCTTGCCGCTGCGAGATTGCTCGGGTCCGCGATGACGTCGGACACGCCGCCAAGCACGGCCGCTTCGGCCAGATCTGCGTCGGGTGGCATGAGCACCGCGACCGCACCGAGCCGAGACAGCGCGGCGATGGCGACCAGCGCGCTGGGTCGGGTTTCCATCAGCACGCCGACGTGCGCGCCCTGCCGCACCCCCACGTCGATGAGCCCGCGGACGACGTTGTTGATGCGTCGGTCGACGGCTTCATAGGTGTGGACGCGCCCGTCGAACAGCAGGAACTCGCCGTCGGGCGTCGCGTCGACCTGCTCGCTCATGATGCGGCCGAGCGAGATGCGGGTGTGGTCGTTGATCTGGCCGAGGCGCGCCAGTCGGGGCAGCGTGCGGGCGGTCTCGATGACGAGTGCGCGGGCGGACTTGTTGGCCGCGACGAACGCGTCGGCGGCCGAACGGGCCACGCTGAAGGACATTTCGGTCGCCGCTGCGGCGCCGTGCGCGATGCGGGAGGCGAGCGGTACCCCGCTCTCGCTGGGTTCGGTGGGTTGCAGCGCCATCGGGACGACGTCACCGGGCAGGTCACCGTCGCCCGAGAGCCACTTGACCCACGCCGCGACGGTCGGCCACGTCTGCATCGCGGCCTTGGACCCCACGACGAGGCCGAAATGTCCTGTGCGGATGAGGTATTCGTACACATCGGCCTGCGGTGCGGCGCGCTTGATGCCGCGCACGGACGCCGGCTGGCCGATGTCGTCGACCTCCCCGATCACGGCGAGCACGGGGCAGTCGATGTCGCTGAGAGTGACGAGGTCACCGTGGATGGAGAAGCCGCCGCTCATCATCCGGTTGTGGGCGATGAACTGCTTGAGCAGTTCGGCGATGGCCGGCCCCGACCAGGCGATCCACCCGTCGTTCGACAGGAACCGACGCTGCTGTTCGCGCGGCAGCAGGGCCTCGCGGTCGTGCAGCTGGCGCACGAAGTCCAGCCGCGACTGGGCGGTCTTGATCGGGTCGAGCATCTGGAAGCCGGTGCGCGCCAACCACCCGGGGATGTCGATGCGGCTGAACACGTGGTCGGCCATGAAGTCCGCGACGCCCACGGCGAGATTGGGGGGCAGGTTCATCGGCAGTGCGGCCAGCGTGTCGACGGGCGACCCGAAGCCGACGATGCTGGCCAGGTCCTTCGAACGCCGGAACGCCGCGGTCTGGTAGGCGAACATCCCGCCCTGGGAGTAGCCGGCCAGGTGGACGTCGCGCCCCGTGACCTCCTTGACGGTGTCGATCGCGTCGCTCAGCGCCACGACGTGATCGGCCAGGTTGCGGTCCATGCCGCCTTCGACCTGGTCGGGCGACCCGAAGTCGATGACCCACGGGTCGATGCCTGCGGCATGCAGGATGCCGACGGCGCCTTCGTGTCGGGTGACGTCCCACATGTCGGCCGACATCATCATCGGGTGAATCATCAGCACGGGCGGTCCCGCGGGCGTGGCGCCCGGCCGGGTGTCCGGCGGGAAGTAACGCCGCAGCCGGTACATCGGCACACTTTGGATGATCTGGAACGGCGAGGGCACCGCGCCGGTCTCCAGACCGCCGTAGCGCAGCACCTCGAGCCCGTTCTGAGCGGTCGCCACGAGCCGCCCGACCGGCCGGGTGAATGCCGAGAAATCGACCACTGGGCTCCCCTTTTGCGATCTCGAATCCCCCGATTGCCGACGTCATCATGGCACAGCGAGCTGGTCGTCCCGCCGGGATTGGGCGGACGGCGGCCGTCGCCGCGCACCCTATGATCAGCGCCTGATGGCCAACCTGATCAACCTCGAACGCGCCTCCGTGAGCTTCGGTACGCGCACCCTGCTCGACGGGGTCAGCCTCGGCGTGGACGAAGGCGACGCGATAGGCGTCGTCGGGCGCAACGGCGACGGCAAGACCACGTTGTTGGAGGTCCTCACCGGAACCCGCACGCCTGACTCGGGGCGCGTCACCCAGACCTCCGGGTCGTCGGTGGGCTACCTGCGGCAGGCGGACGACTTCGCCGCCGATGCGACCGTCCGCGACGTGATCGTCGCGGGGCAACCCGACCACATCTGGGCGGCGGACGCGGATACCAGAGCCGTGGTCTCGCATCTGCTGGGTGAGCTGGATCTCGACAGCGCCGTCGGCAGCCTCAGCGGCGGTGAACGGCGCCGGGTCGCGCTCGCGTTCGTACTGCTGGCCGACCACGACGTGGTGGTGCTCGACGAACCGACGAACCACCTCGACGTCGAGGTCATCGCGTGGCTGGCCGAGCATCTGGCCGCGCAACGTTCGAAGGCACTGGTCGTCGTCAGCCACGACCGCTGGTTCCTCGACGCCGTGTGCACGCGGACGTGGGAGGTCCACGACGGGAGCGTCGATGCCTACGAGGGCGGATACGCGGCGTACGTGCTCGCCCGGGCCGAACGTATGCGCATCGCGGCGGGCACCGAGGCGCGAAGGCGCAACCTCATGCGCAAGGAGCTCGCCTGGCTGCGCCGGGGCCCACCGGCGCGCACGTCGAAGCCGAAGTTCCGCATTCAAGCCGCCAACGACCTGATTGCCAACGAACCGGAGCCGCGGGACTCGCTCGCGCTGCAGCGCTTTGCCACGGCTCGGCTAGGCAAGGACGTGTTCGACTTGCATCGCGTCGTGCTGGAGCTGGGCGGCAAGGTTCTGCTGGACAAGCTCGACTGGTCGATCGGGCCTGGCGTGCGCATCGGCCTCGTCGGCGTCAACGGAACCGGCAAGTCGTCGGTGTTGAACCTGCTGGTCGGTGAACTGCCCCCGACCTCGGGCACCATCAAGCGCGGCAAGACGCTGAAGATCGGCTATCTCAGTCAGGCCCTGGTCGAGTTGGACGCCAACGACCGCGTGCTCGACGCCGTCGAAAGTGCCAAGCGAATCACCGAAGTCGCCAGCGGAAAGGAAGTCAGCACGGCGACGCTTCTGGAGGACTTCGGGTTCACCGGCGACAAACTGACCACGCGCCTGGCCGACCTCTCCGGCGGAGAGCGGCGGCGGTTCCAGTTCCTGCGGCTGCTGCTCGACGAGCCGAACGTGCTGCTGCTCGACGAGCCGACCAACGACCTGGACATCGACACGCTGAACGTCATCGAGGACTATCTCGACGGATGGCCAGGCACGCTGATCGTGGTGACGCACGATCGCTACTTTCTCGAGCGGGTCGCCGACGTCACCTACGCGCTACCCGGCGGCGGACGTTGCGTGCTGCTGCCCGGCGGCATCGAGCAGTACCTGGCGGACCGCGCCGCCGCCGAGGCACCGGTGGCCGTGCGTCCGGCCGAGCGCGGGGAATCGTCGTCAGCCCGCGAGCGGCGTACGGGAAAGGAGTTGGCGCGCATCGAGAGTCAGCTCGGCAAGGTCGATCAGCGGATCGCGACCCTGCACGCCACGATGGCCGATGCGGCATCCGACCACGTGCGGGTGAGCGAGCTCAACTCCGAACTACGCGAGCTGCATGCCCGCCAGCAAGCACTCGAGGAGGAGTGGCTGACGCTGGCCGAGGACTAGGGCCGTAGGCCGATCCTGAGTCGATCCGCGGTGTCTCGCACCACGCCAAGCTGCTTGGCCACCTGAACCGGTGCGGTGCCGCCGCGGGCGTCGCGCGAGTTCACCGAGCCGGCGATCGTGAGCACGTCGCGCACTTCGGCCGTCAACCCGGGATGGATACCCGCGAGTTCGTCGTCGGCGAGCTCCTCGAGTCCGACGCCGCGGGCCTCGGCCGCCTTAACGGCGGCGCCCGCCGCCTCGTGCGCAACCCGGAACGGAATGCCTTGCCGCACCAGCCATTCCGCGATGTCGGTGGCCAGCGTGTAGCCGAGCGGCGCGAGCTCGGCCATCCGGTCGGCGTCGAAGCGCAGCGTGCTGATCAGTCCGGCGACGGCGGGCAGCAGCAGTGCGAGCTGTGCCACGGAGTCGAACACCGGCTCCTTGTCTTCCTGCAGGTCCCGGTTGTAGGCCAGCGGCTGAGCCTTGAGCGTGGCCAGCAGGCCGGTGAGGTTCCCGATCAGCCGGCCCGACTTGCCTCGTGCGAGCTCGGCGATGTCCGGGTTCTTCTTCTGCGGCATGATCGAGCTGCCGGTCGACCAGGAGTCGTGCAGCGTAACGTAGCCGAATTCGGTGGTGCTCCAGAGGATCACGTCCTCGGCCAGCCGAGACAGGTCGACGGCGATCATCGCCAGCACGAACGCCGCCTCGGCGGCGAAGTCACGCGAGGCCGTCGCATCGATCGAGTTGTCGGCTGCCGCCGTGAATCCGAGTTCTTCGGCGATGGCGTCGGGGTTCAGTCCCAGCGACGAGCCCGCGAGCGCGCCGGATCCATAGGGCGACACCGCGGCCCGCTTGTCGAAGTCGACGATGCGCTCGACGTCGCGCAACAGCGGATGCGCGTGTGCCAGCAGGTGGTGCGCGAGCAGCACCGGTTGCGCCGACTGCAGGTGCGTCTTGCCCGGCATGATCTCCGTCGGATGGCTCGCGGCCTGCGTGGCCAGCGCGGCGACGACGTCGAGTGCGCCGTTGCCGACGTCGCGCATGTTGTCGCGCAACCACATCCGGAACAGCGTGGCCACCTGGTCGTTACGCGAGCGACCCGCCCGCAACCGGCCGCCGAGCTCGTCGCCGACGCGGTCGATCAGCCCGCGTTCGAGTGCACCGTGGACGTCCTCGTCGGTGGGCAGTGGT
Source organism: Mycobacterium sp. RTGN6 (assembly GCF_033804605.1). Lineage (NCBI taxonomy): Bacteria > Bacillati > Actinomycetota > Actinomycetes > Mycobacteriales > Mycobacteriaceae > Mycobacterium > Mycobacterium sp. RTGN6. The sequence continues at coordinate 551,040 of NZ_JAPZKZ010000004.1, read as the reverse complement.
CCGAAGCTGCCGTCCGCAACGTCGTCACCGAGGCTGTCCAGCCCGACCAGCAGCCCGTCGCGCTGCTCTTCCGTCAGCAGGCCTGCGGAGAAGAGCACGCGGACGTGCGCCTTCGACGCCCTCACGTCGTACGGTGCGAGCACCCAGTCGAAGTGGGTCGACTTGCTCAGCGCGGCAAGGGCTTCCGAGGGACCGTCGGAGAACCGGCCGCCCCACAGCGAGCCCTCGTTGGTGGTCACGAGCGGAAGTCTCGTTGCGCCGCGATCTTGGAGCTCAGCCCATGCACGTGCACGAAACCCTTGGCACTGGACTGGTCGAAGGTGTCGCCCTCGTCGTAGGTGGCCAGGTTGAAGTCGTAGAGCGACTCGCTGCTGCGACGACCGTTGACCGCGATGTGCCCGCCGTGCAGCACAAGGCGGATCTCGCCGGTGACGTGCTCCTGGGTGTGGTCGACGAACGTCTCCAGCGCACGCTTGAGCGGCGAATACCAGAGCCCGTCGTAGACGAGCTCACCCCAGCGTTGGTCGGTGGTCCGCTTGAATCGCGCGAGTTCGCGCTCCAGCGTCACGTGCTCGAGTTCGGTGTGGGCGGTGATGAGCACCATTGCGCCTGGCGCCTCATAGATCTCGCGGCTCTTGATGCCGACCAATCGGTCCTCGACCACGTCGAGCCGCCCGACGCCTTGGGCGCCCGCACGGCGATTCAACTCGACGATGGCCTCCAGCACGGTGACGGGCTTCCCGTCGATCGACACCGGCACGCCCTTTTCGAAGCCGACGATCACCTCGTCGGGCGAGCTCCAGTTGACCGTCGGGTCCTCGGTGTAGTCGTAGACGTCCTTGGTGGGGGCGTTCCAGAGGTGCTCGAGGAAGCCGGTTTCCACCGCTCGACCCCAGACGTTCTGATCGATCGAGAACGGCGAGCGCTTGGTGACGTTGATCGGGATGGCGTTCTCCTCGGCGAACGCGATGGCCTTCTCGCGGGTCCAGGCGTAGTCGCGGACCGGCGCCAGCACCTCGAGATGGGGTGCCAGCGAGGCGAATCCGACCTCGAAGCGCACCTGGTCGTTGCCCTTGCCGGTGCAGCCGTGGGCGACGATGCCGCCGCCGTGCTCGCCCGCCGCCTCCACCAGGTGCTTGACGATCAGCGGACGGCTGATCGCCGACACCAACGGATAGCGGTCCATGTAGAGCGCATTGCTCTTGATGGTCGGAAGGCAGTACTCGTTGGCGAACTCGTCGCGGGCGTCCACCACCACCGCCTCGACGGCGCCGCAGTCGAGCGCCCGTTGCCGGATGACCTCCATGTCCTCGCCGCCCTGGCCGAGGTCGATGGCCACGGCAACCACCTCGCGGCCGGTCTCCTTGCCGATCCAGCTGATCGCCACCGAAGTGTCCAGACCACCGGAGTACGCCAGGATGACGCGTTCGGACATTGAATCGATCTCCTTGTTCTTGGGTCTACTGCAGGTTTTCGAGGGTGTCGGCGAGTTCCGCACCCGTCATCGGTTCGCGCGCCACCACGAGGATGGTGTCATCACCGGCGATGGTGCCGACCACGTAGGGCAGCGCCGCGCGGTCGATGGCACTGGCCAGGTAGTGCGCCGCACCGGGTGGCGTGCGCAGCACGGCGAGATTGCCGCTGGCGTCGGTGGACACCAACAGGTCGCCCAGCAGCCGCGACATGCGCTCGGTGCCGCCGCTGACCCCCCGCACCGGGCTACCGTCCTCGGGCACCACGTACACGCCGACGCCGCCGTCGGCACCGCGCAACTTCACCGCGCCGAGCTCCTCGAGGTCACGCGACAGGGTGGCCTGGGTGATGTCGATGCCCTCCTCGGCCAGCATCGCGGCCAGTTCACTCTGGCTGCTCACCGAGTGCGACGACAGCAGCGCGATGATGCGCGCCTGCCGTCCGACCCGAGTCGCGGCGGTCACGAGCGTTCCAATAGCCATACCAGCAGCGCCTTCTGGGCGTGCAGCCGATTCTCGGCCTCATCCCACACCGCGCTCTTGGGACCGTCGATGACGTCGTCGGTGATCTCGTGTCCGCGGTGTGCGGGCAGGCAGTGCAGCACGACGGCGTCGGGGTCGGCGAGGCTCAGCAGCCCGCCGTTGACCTGGAACGGGCGGAACGGCCGCACCCGGTCGAGTCCGTCGTTCTCCTGGCCCATCGACGTCCACGTGTCGGTGACCAGGACGTCGGCGCCGTCCGCGGCCGAGCGCGGATCGGCGGTGACGGTCACCGTCGCCCCGGTGTCGTCGGCCCGCTTCTGCGCCGCTGCCACGAACATCGGATGAGGTTCGAAACCGGTTGGGGCGGCGATGGTCACGTTGATTCCGGCGGTCACTCCGCCGAGCATCAGCGAGTGCGCCATGTTGTTGGCGCCGTCGCCGAAGTACGTCAGCCGCAGTCCGGTCAGCGCGCCCTTGCGTTCGGCCAGCGTCTGCAGGTCGGCCAGCACCTGGCACGGGTGGAACTCGTCGGACAGCGCGTTGACGATCGGCACCGTGGATCCAGATGCCATGGCGCCCAACCGCTCCTGGGCGAAGGTCCGCCACACGATCGCGTCGACGTAGCGCGACAACACCTGGCCGGTGTCCTCAAGGGTCTCCTCGCGGCCCAACTGCGTGCTGCGGCCGTCGACCACCACGGCGTGGCCGCCGAGCTGCGCGACGCCCATCTCGAACGAGAACCGGGTCCGGGTGGAGTTCTTCTCGAAGATGACGGCGACGCCGCGGGGGCCCTCGAGTGGCCTGCGGCTGAACGGCGCCTTCTTGAGCTCCGCGGCGAGCGCGAGCACTTCGGCCTGCTCGGTGGGAGTGAGGTCGTCGTCGCGCAGGAAGTGTCTGAGTGTCACTGTGGCTCCATGGCGGTGTCGAGGACGGCAGGCAGCGCGGCCAGGAAGGCGTCGACCTGCGCGTCGGTGACGACGAGCGGCGGCGCGAGCCGGACCACGTCGGGCGCGGCGGCATTGACGAGGAAGCCCGCGTCGCGGGCAGCCGTCTCGACGGCCTTGCCGTGCGGCGCGGTCAGCACGACCCCGCGCAGAAGACCACGCCCGCGGACGTGGTCGACCAACGGGTGCCCGATGGCTTCGATTCCGTGGCTCAACGTCTTTCCGAGCACGTCGGCACGGGTGATGAGGTCGTCGTCGGCGAGCGTTTTCAGTACGGCCAGCGCCGCCGCGGTGCACACCGGGTTGCCGCCGAACGTGCTGCCGTGCAGCCCAGGAGTGAGCAGTCCGGCGGCGTCGCCGATGGCCAGGCACGCACCGATCGGTAGTCCGCCGCCCAAACCCTTTGCGAGCGTGACCACGTCGGGGGTGATGCCGTCGTGCTGGTGGGCGTAGAACGTACCGGTGCGCCCGATCCCCGTCTGCACCTCGTCGAGCACGAGCAGCGCCCCGTGCCTGGTCGTGAGCTCGCGAGCCGCCACCAGGTAGCCGGCGGGCGGGGTGACGACGCCACCCTCCCCCATGATCGGCTCGAGAAACACCGCCGCCGTCTCGTCATCGATGACGGCGGCGAGCGCGTCGACGTCGCCGTACGGGACATGGGTGACCTCGCCGGGCAGTGGCGCGAACGGCGCCTGCTTGGTCGGTTGCCCGGTCAATGCGAGCGACCCCATGGTGCGGCCGTGGAACGCGCCTTCGGCGGCAACGAGTTTGGTGCGCCCCGTCAGCCGGGTGATCTTGAAGGCCGCTTCGTTGGCCTCGGTGCCCGAATTGCCGAAGAACACCCGAACCTCGGCGTCGGTGCCGAGGTGTGCGACGAGTGCCTCGGCGAGCGCGATGCCCGGCTCGGTCGCGTACAGGTTGGACGTGTGACCAAGCGTGTTGAGCTGGCGGGTGACCGCCTCGATGATCGCGGGATGGCGGTGGCCGAGCACGTTCACGGCGATACCGCCGAGAAAGTCGACGTACGACTTGCCGTCGGCGTCGGTCACCACGGCGCCCTCGCCGCTGACCAGTGCGACGGGCGGAGTGCCGTAGTTGTCCATCATCACGGCCTGCCAACGTTCTTGCAGCGCTTCAGTCTGTGACATTCCCCTGTCGCTTCGCTCCTGCCCGCTGGATGTCACGCACTCACCACCTTGGTCCCGGAGCCCTCGTTCGTGAACAGTTCGACCAGCACGCAGTGCTCCACGCGACCGTCGATGACGTGAGCGCTCGGCACTCCGCCTGCCACGGCCCGCAGGCACGCCTCGATCTTCGGCACCATGCCGGACTCGAGGCCCGGCAACAGCCCGGTCAACGTGGCGACGTCGATCTCGCTCACCAGGGAGTCGCGGTCGGGCCACCGTGTGTAGAGCCCTTCGACGTCGGTGAGCATCAGCAGCTTCTCCGCACCGAGCGCCTCCGCCAGGGCGGCGGCCGCGGTGTCGGCGTTGATGTTGTGGACCACGCCGTCGACGTCGGGAGCGATGGTCGAGACGACCGGAATGCGGCCGGTGGCAATGAGATCCAGCACCGCCGCGGTGTTGACACGCTCGACGTCGCCGACGAGGCCGATGTCGGTGGCGACGCCGTCGACGGTGACGCTGCGGCGAATCGCGGTGAACAGGTGGGCGTCCTCACCGGTGATCCCGACGGCGTACGGGCCGTGCGCGTTGATCAACCCGACCAGTTCGCGTCCCACCTGGCCGAACAGCACCATGCGTGCGACGTCGAGCACTTCCGGTGTGGTGACCCGGAATCCGCCCTTGAAGTCACCCGCAATGCCGAGCCGCTTGAGCATCGCGCTGATCTGCGGACCGCCGCCGTGGACGACGACGGGATGGATGCCGCAGTTGCGCAGGAACACCATGTCGGCGGCGAACGCCGCCTTCAGCACGTCGTCGGTCATGGCGTTGCCGCCGTACTTGACGACGACGATCTTGCCGTGAAGTGCCTTGAGCCACGGCAGCGCCTCGGCGAGCACCGCCGCCTTGGTCTGGGTATCGGCGCTCACGAGGAGTAGGCCGAGTTCTCTTCGACGTAGGCGTGGGACAGATCGGTGGTGCGGATCGTGGCGTCGGCGGTGCCGACGCCGAGCTCGACGACGACGGTGATGTCGGGGCCGGACAGGTCGACGTCGCGCGCCCCCGGTGCACCGGTGCCGTTGACGCACACCGGAGTTCCGTTGAACAGCACGTTGATCCGGTCGGGGTCGAGTTCGACCGGTGCCATGCCGACCGCCGCGAGCACCCGGCCCCAGTTGGGGTCCGATCCGAACAATGCGGTCTTGACCAGGCTGTCGCGGGCGATGACCCGGGCGGCGACGACCGCGTCGGCCTCGCTCGCTGCGCCGGTGACGGTCACGGCGACGCGCTTGGTGACGCCCTCGGCGTCCGCCTGCAGCTGGGCACAGAGGTCGTTGCACACGGCCAGCACGGCTTCGTCGAGTTCGGCTTGGCTTGGCGCGATTTCGCTTGCCCCCGAGGCCAGCAGCAACACCGTGTCGTTCGTCGAGCAGCTCCCGTCGATGTCGAGCCGGTCGAACGTCCGTGCCGCGGCGTTGCGCAACGCCTGGTCGAGTGCGGCCGCGTCGGCGACGGCATCGGTGGTGAGCACGCACAGCATGGTGGCCAACGACGGCGCGAGCATGCCCGCACCCTTGACCATGCCGCCGACGGTCCAGTTGGCGCCGGATTCTGGCGAGTGGTGCAGCGCAACCTGTTTCGGAACGGTGTCGGTGGTCATGATGGCCTGCGCGGCGTCGGCCCCGCCGGACAGCCCGCCAGCCATCTCGTGCACGACGGTCTCGACCCCGGCGAGCACCTTGTCCATGGGCAGCCGGTCGCCGATCAAACCCGTTGAGCAGACCGCGACTTCGATGGCTCCGGTCTCGGTGCCCCATTGCGACAGCGCTGCGGCGACGGCCTCGGCGGTCGCGTGGGTGTCCTGGAAACCGCCTGGTCCCGTGCAGGCGTTGGCTCCGCCCGAGTTGAGGATGACGGCCCGCGCCCGGCCCGTAGTGATCATCTGCTGGGTCCAGAGCACGGGTGCGGCCTTCACCTTGTTTCGGGTGAAGACGGCGGCCGCGGCGTGGTCGGGGCCCTCGTTGAAGACCAATGCCAGGTCGGGCGCACCCGAGGCCTTGATGCCCGCAGCGATTCCGGTGGCCCGGAAACCGGCCGGCGCCGTGACGCCCTGGTCGCGAACCAGTCGCAATGTCGTTGTCACGGTGCTACCCCCACGATCGAAAGTCCTTCCGTCTCCGGCCAACCCAGCGCAAGATTCATCGACTGCACCGCTGCGCCACCGGTACCCTTCACCAGGTTGTCGATGGCGCACAGCGCCACGAGTACGCCCGCGTCCGCGTCGACCGCCACCGCCACCTGGGCGGCGTTGCTGCCGATCACCGCGCCAGTCTTCGGCAGCTGGCCATCGGGCAGGAGGTACACGAACGGCTCGTCACCGTAGGCCTTTTCGTATGCGGCGCGGACTTCGGACAGCGACGCCGTCGTCCTGGCGGTGCAGGTCGCGAGGATGCCGCGTGAGGTCGGAATCAGCACCGGTGTGAAGGACACGGACACGTCCTTGTCCGTGACCGTCCGCAGGCCTTGGGCAATCTCGGGCGTGTGCCGGTGTGTCCCACCGACGTTGTACGCCCTCGCCGAACCGATGACCTCTGAGCCAAGCAGGTCGACCTTGGCCGCCCGGCCCGCGCCCGAGGTGCCGCTGACCGCGACGACGGTCACGGCAGGCTCCACCAGGTCGGCCCCGACCGCGGGGAGCAGCGCCAGCAGCGCCGCCGTCGGGTAGCACCCGGGCACCGCGATGCGCTTGGTCGACTTGAGTGCGTCGCGCCCGCCGGGCAGTTCGGGCAGGCCGTAGGGCCACGTGCCTGCGTGCGGGGAGCCATAGAACCGCTCCCAGTCCCCCGCGTCGGTGAGCCGGAAGTCGGCGCCGCAGTCGACGATCAGCGTGTCGGGGCCAAGTTGTTCGGCCAGCGCCGCGGAGTGGCCGTGCGGCAATCCAAGGAAGACCACGTCATGGCCGGCGAGCACCTCGACGGTGGTGTCCTCCAGCACGCGCGCCGCGAGCGGCAGTAGGTGCGGGTGGTGCTCACCGAGAGTGGTACCCGCGCTGGCGGCGGCCGTCACCGCACCGATCGTCAGGCGCCCGTCGGCGTAGGCCGGGTGGCCCAGCAACAGCCGCAGGATCTCGCCGCCGGCGTAGCCGCTGGCACCGGCCACCGCTATCGAAGTCACCGGCTGATTCTGCATGGTTATGCATCCCGATGCAAATGAATTATGTGGCAGGTGCGGTCAGCGGCGCTGGACGGCGCCGACCCGCTGGGCCGCAACCGCGACCGCGGCATCCCGAGCCGCGCTGGCCTCGTCCTCGGTGAGCGTCCTGTCGGCGGCGCGGAACCGCAGGGCCAACGTCAACGACTTGCGGCCCTCGCCGATCTGCGGACCGGCGTAGACGTCGAACAGTCGGATGTCTTCGAGCAGTTCGCCCGCGCCGTCGCGCACCGCGTCGACCACGGACTGCGTGGCCACGTCGTCACCGACGATGAGGCTGACGTCCTGGAACACCGCAGGGAACGGCGACACCGCGGGCACCGGCAGCGGCTCCACGATCGGTACCGCGTCGAGGTCGAGTTCCACCGCACAGGTGCCCTTCGGCAGACTCATCCGTTCGATGACCGCGGGATGCAGTTGGCCTGCGTACCCGACGACCACGTCGCCGACGAGCACCTCGGCGCACCGCCCGGGATGCCACGGCAGCAGCTGAGCCGCCCGCAGGGTGACGTCGACCCTGCACGCCCTCGCGATGATGCGGACGGCCTCGAACGCGTCCGCGGCGTCGACGGGACGTCCCGGCCCCCAGGGGCCTGCAGGCTCGCGCAACCCCGTCAACACCAGGCCAACGTGCAGCGGTTGACTAGGAAGCGCGGCGTCGATCATGGCGATCTCGGCATCGGTGGGCCGCCGGTCGACGGCGATGGGCTCGACGGCGCGCGTCTGCGCAGTCGCCAGCACCACCTGCTCGATGCCGAACAAGGCGACGTCGACGGCACCGCGGGACACGTTGCGGGACAACGCCTCCAACAAACCGGGAAGCAGGGTCGACGCGAGCTGCGGTCGATCGGACTCCAACGGATTCAGCACCGCCACCGTCGCACGGCGCGCATCGTCGGCGGGTAGCCCCCACTGGTCGAACACACCGGCAGGCAGGAACGGCGTGGGCAGCACTTCGACGAATCCGTTGAGCGCCAAGGACTTCCCGATGACGCGGCGACGACTCTGACCGGCAGTCAGGCCGCGCCCCGGCGGGGCGAGCGGAAGCACCGACGGGATCAGATCGAGCCCTTCCAGCCGGAGCACTTCCTCGACGAGGTCTGCTGGTTGCTTGAGATCCGGTCGCCAGCTCGGGGGAACCATGGTGACGACGCCGTCGGTCTCCGACACGCGGCCGCCGATCTGGGTAAGCCGGTGAGTTGTCACGCCGGCGGCATAGTCGATGCCCGCGGTCCGGTCGGGCAAATCGGACGGCATGCTCACCGGCGCAGGCGACCAATCCTCGCGCGGCGGATCGCCACGCCAGTCGGTGAGCGTCGGCTCGACGGTTCCGTGCGCGATCTCGGCGAGCAGCGCCGCGCAACGGTCAAGTGCGGCAACCGAGATGGCCGGATCGACAGTGCGCTCGTACCGGCGGCTGGCCTCGCTGACGAGGTGCAGCCTGCGCTGCGTGCGTGACACGGCGGCCGGATCCCATACGGCGGCTTCCAGCAGCACGTCGGTGGTGGTGTCGCGCACCTCGGTGGTCCCGGCGCCCATCACACCACCGATGGCCGCGGTCGCGACGTCGTCGACAATGAGCACGTCACCGGGATCGAGCTTGCGTTCCACGTCGTCGAGCGTGACGACCTTCTCCCCCGGTGTCGCGAAGCGCACGTCGAAGCCACCGGTGATGAGGCTGCGATCGTGGGCGTGCATGGGATGGCCGAGTTCGAGCATGACGTAGTTCGTGACGTCGACGGCAGGCGAGATGGCCCGGATGCCGCTGAGCAGCAGCCGACGCTGAAGCCACCACGGCGACACCGCCGTTGGGTCGATTCCGGTGACTGGGCGTAGCCCGAAGCGCAGCACACCTGTGCCGGGTTGCACCGTCAGCGGCCAGGCCTCGCCCTCGACGGGAAGCGGCGCCACGTCGGCCGGGTCGACGAACTCGAGGTCATAGGCGCACGCCAGCTCGCGGGCCATGCCCCGGACGGAAAGGCAGTAGCCGCGGTCCGGGGTGATCGCCAGATGGAACACCACGTCATCGAGCCCGAGCACCTCGATGCCCGAGGCGCCCGGCTCGGCGGTGCCCGGCGGCAGCACCATGATTCCGGCGTGGTCGGTGCCGAAGTTGAGTTCGGCGGCCGAGCAGATCATTCCGTCGGAAGTGCGGCCATAGGTCTCGCGCTTGGCGATGGTGAAGTCACCTGGCAACACGGTGCCGGGCAGTGCGACGACGACCAGGTCGCCGACGGCGAAGTTGGTTGCCCCGCAGACGATGTCACGGGGCTCTGGCTCGCCGACGTCGACCTTGCACGCCCGGATGGGCTTCTTGAACTCGGTGAGCTCCTCGAGCTCGACGACCCGGCCGACGGTGAGCGGACCCGACACCGGTCCGGCGGGAATGATCTCCTCGACTTCGTGGCCGATGCGGATGAACGTCTGCTCGAGTTCTTCGGGTGAGACGTCCCAGTCTGGTGCGCCGGCCCGGACGACGTCGCGCAGCCAGCTGTAGGGAAGGCGCATCAGGCTCCGACCCCGAACGGAAGGGAGAACCGCACGTCGCCTTCGACCATGTCGCGCATGTCGGGAATTCCGTTGCGGAACTGCAGGGTTCGCTCCAACCCCATACCGAATGCGAAGCCCGAGTACACCGCGGGGTCGATTCCGCAGGCGCGCAGCACGTTCGGGTTGACCATGCCGCAGCCACCCCACTCGACCCAGCCGGGTCCGCCCTTCTTGTTCTCGAACCACACGTCGACCTCCGCCGACGGTTCGGTGAAGGGAAAGAAGTGCGGACGAAAGCGCGTGCGACCCTGCGACCCGAATTCGGCCCGGGCAAGCGCGTCCAGCGTGCCCTTGAGGTGCGCCATGGTCAGGCCGCGGTCCACGGCGAGACCTTCCACCTGGTGGAACACCGGGGTGTGGGTGGTGTCGAGCTCGTCGGTGCGGAACGTTCGCCCGATCGACACGATGTAGACCGGCAGCTCGCGTTCGAGCAGGGCGCGGATCTGCACCGGCGAGGTGTGGGTGCGCAGCACCTGGCGCGACCCGTCGGGCGCGACGTGGAACGTGTCCTGCTCGCTACGCGCGGGGTGGTCCGGCGGGAAGTTCAGGGCGTCGAAGTTGAACTGCTCGGTCTCGACCTCGGGCCCCTCGGCCAGCTCCCACCCCATGGCGATGAACGTGTCTGCGACGTGTTCGGCGAGGATCGTGATCGGGTGGCGCGCGCCGATCGGCTGGCGGGTCGACGGCAACGTCACGTCGATCTGCTCGGCCTCCAGCGCGGCCGCGTCGCGCTCGGCGCGCAACACCTCGAGCCGCTCGTCGTACGCGGCCTGGGCGTCACCGCGGGCGACGTTCACTAGGCGGCCCGCGTCGGCGCGCGCCTCCTTCGGCAGCGCGGCCAGCGACTGGCGAGCCAGGGCGATGGGCGACTTGTCGCCGAGGTGCTCGGTCTTGGCTGGGGCCAGCCCGTCGAGGTCGGCGGCCTGATCGAACGCGCGACGAGCCGCGCTGACCGCCTCGGTCAGCGCTTCTTCGGACAATCCCGGCTTTTCCACGGGCTGATCAGCCACCCGGCGATCATAGCTATGGGGCACGTGTGACTCGCGATACAGTCACGCGGTGATCGTGCGGCCCATGATCGTCGCAGCAGTCTGGTTGGCCGGGATACTCGCCGCGCTGGCGGCGGTGACCGCATCCTGGTGGTGGGTGGCCCTAGCCGTCGTCCTGCTCGGCTTGGCGGGCCTGGGCACTTGGGATCTCCTGCAGACGCGGCACACGATCCTGCGGGTGTATCCGATCCTCGGTCACGTCCGGTTCCTCATGGAGCTCATCCGTCCGGAGATCCGCCAGTACTTCATCGAATCCAACACCGAGGCATCGCCGTTCGACAGGGAGACCCGAGACCTGGTCTACGAACGCGCGAAGGCCACCAAGGGCGACGAGCCGTTCGGCACGGAGCGCGACGTCTACGCCATCGGCTACGAATTCCTGCGGCACTCCATCCGGGCCCACTTCGCCGAGAACCTCGCGCCCAAGGTCCGGCTGGGCGGCCCGGACTGCACGCAGCCGTACGACATTGCGATGCTCAACGTCTCGGCGATGAGCTTCGGCGCCCTGTCCGCGCAGGCGATCGAGGCACTCAACGGCGGCGCCGCGCGGGGCGGCTTCGCGCACGACACCGGCGAAGGCGGCATCAGCCCGTATCACCTGCGCGCTGGAGGTGACCTGATCTGGGAGGTCGGGTCCGGGTACTTCGGGTGCCGAGACGCCGACGGCCGCTTCGATCCGGTGGCGTTCGCCGAGAAGTCGCAACTCGCATCGGTCAAGGCGATCTCGGTGAAGCTCTCGCAGGGCGCCAAGCCCGGCTTGGGCGGCGTGCTGCCCGGGGCCAAGGTGAGCGCGGAGATCGCGGCCGCCCGGGGCGTGCCGATCGGCCGGACGGTGGTGTCGCCGCCGTCGCACAGCGCGTTCAGCACCCCGGCCGAATTCATGGGTTTCATCGCGACGCTGCGGAGACTGTCCGGTGGCAAGCCCGTCGGGTTCAAGCTGTGCATCGGCGCCCGCACCGAGTTCCTCTCGATCTGCAAGGCGGTCATCGCCACGGGTATCGCGCCCGACTTCGTCATCGTCGACGGCGGCGAGGGCGGCACGGGATCCGGGCCGCAGGAGTTCGAGGACCACGTCGGGATGCCGCTCACCGAGGCACTGATGCTGGTGCACAACTGCCTCGTCGGCACCGGGCTGCGCGACCGGATTCGCGTTGGCGCGTCGGGGAAGGTCGCTAGCGGCGTCGACATCGTCAGCCGCGTCTGTCAGGGCGCGGACTTCACGATGTCGGCGCGGGCGATGATGTTCGCCGTCGGCTGCATCCAAGCGCTCAAGTGCAACACCAACCACTGCCCGACGGGCGTCACCACTCAGGATCCTGCGCGTTCGCGTGCACTCGACGTACCGGACAAGACGACGCGGGTGTTCAACTATCAGGCCGCCACCGTCGCCAGTGCCGCCCAGATCGTTGCGTCCATGGGCCTGACCGGATTCCACGAGCTGTCCCCGGCGATGTTGAACCGGCGCATCGAGGGGCAACGCACGCTGACCTACGCCGAGATCTACGAGTGGCTGATGCCGGGTGAGTTGCTGGACGATCCCCCCGAGTCGTGGCTGTCGGACTGGATCGAGGCGAGCGCCGAAGAATTCCGGTGACGGACCGCGCCCGCCGCCTAGCTCGCACAATTGCGGCTGTCGCGCCGACGTGACGGCCTGCCCCTCTGGGCTTTGGTCTCGGCGCCGTCATCATTTGTTATTTGTTGACGCGTCCTGAAGAGATGTCGTGACTCACGCGTGAATGGCCGGCAACTCGGTTCCGACCGGGCCGACGCCGGGACGCGCCCGAGTTGCGGTCCACAGTCGCGTCAACAGGGCGGCGAACAACGCCCCGGCCAGACCACAGGGCGCCGCGAGCGCACCGAACGACTCGGCGACGACGAAGAAGCCGAAGATCGACCCGACGACCAGGAGCGCCACCCGCGGCGGCGTCCATGGCCCAGGCGTCCCGAAGCGCAAGGCGACCGCCATGCCCAACGCCAACGCCACGACGTGTCCGACGTCGGTGAAGTCGCGATCGACGGCGGTCACCGCGGCGCCGACCGCCAGCCACCAACCCACCCAGATTGGCCGCCAACGGCGCGGGATCGCCGGCGTGAGCGCACCCAGCACCGCGATCGCCCCGTAGCTCATGCCAACGTCGGTCGCCCGCGTGACCGTACCCGGTAGCCAGCCCCAACTGACGCCCGCCGTGAGGCCGATGGCCACCAGAAGCGTCGCGCCGACGTGACCGACCACGAAGGCCACCACCAAACGGGTACTACGCCACAGCAACTCGGCCAGCCCCAGGAGGCAGAGCAGCCCGGGCAACCACAGCGCGACGGGGCTGGCGTCCACGACGAACGCGCTACTGAAGAGCGTCCCGAGGTGGCCACGGCTCAAGTTGTGCAGGTTCGTGCTGGCATGGCGGATCACCTGGTCCTGCAGGGCGGGTCGCAGCGCCAACAACGTGGTGTTGACGCATACCAGGATCGCGCCGTACCCCACGGTCACGCGCAACCTCGCCAACCGGGAGAGCGCCGCGTACACCATCGACTACGACTATGCCTGCGGCTCGTCTCCGTCTTCCGGAGCGCCACCTGGCAAATCCCTGCGAATCTTCACGAAGTACATCGCGAGGTCGCCGGGAACTCCCGCGATCTTCGGCGAAAAGAGTTGTTTGCGAACCCGTTTCGTCGTCACTCCGAGCGCCTCGAAGTCCTCGTGGGCGATGCGGTCCAGCGTGGTCTGCGATACGACGAGCCCGCCCTTGGTGGCACGATCCATCACCCTAGCGGCGATGTTCACGTCGATGCCCAGCCAGTCCGAACCGATGCGCTGCGGCCGCCCAGTGTGGACACCCGCCCTCATCTGCGGCGTATACCCGCCTACCTCAACGGTTTTCACGGCCTCCAACGCGACAAGCACCGCACGTACTGCGGTGGCGGCGTCGGGGAACACCGCCATGGTGCCGTCGCCCATCCGCTTGACGATGTGCCCACCTGCCGCGAGAAGCGGCGGCTCGGTGACCTGGGCCACGCGCCTCAACAGCGTCAGCGTCGCGTCGTCACCGGCTCGCAACGACCAGTCCGAGAACCCGACGAGGTCGGTGAATACCAGCGTCACCTCGCGGTGCGCCGGCCGACCCGACACCCGTTCGGTCACCGCCTGCCACACCTGCAGCCCGGCGAGGCTCACCTCGCGCGTGGCTGCGTCGCGGTCCAATAGCCGGTCGGCCGCCCGTGCTGCTGCCCGCGGTCCGCCAACGCCGTCCGCGGACAACGGATCACCGAAGTCCGGGTCTCCTGGCAGCGCGCGGCGCGCGCGCCTGATGAAGGCGATCACCGCGGGACTGTGGTTGCCGGACTTCAGCCACCCCAACGGTCCGCCCGGGCCGACGCCCAAGTCGCTGCGCTCCTGACCATGCCCGCCGGACCGTTCTTCGAACGATTCGGCATCCACAACGCCACCCTAGGTGGCACTTCGAACGAGCGGCAACGACGCGGCGGGCCACGGCCCGCGAACGCGCTGGTCACGCCGATCTTGAAAGGACACGCACGATGTTCGTCACAATGCGGCGAGCCGACCTGGTGCGACCGATCACGGCGGTGTAGCGGCTCGATGGCCGGCGGATAACTTCTGCTTCCGACGCGCCGAGGGGTTGTGGACAACGCGTGTTGTCACGCTTATCGTGGCCGAACACCCGTGGGTTGACACTCAGCGAGGACACCATGACCGCGAGCTCAAGGACGAGCGCCAAGACCGCCGAGCGGCCGACCGATCCCCTCGGCCCCGACTCGCTGACATGGAAGTACTTCGGCGACCTCCGCACCGGAATGTTGGGCGTGTGGATCGGCGCGATCCAGAACATGTACCCGGAGCTCGGCGCGGGCGTCGAGGACCACTCGATCCTGCTGCGTGAGCCGCTGCAACGGGTGGCCCGCTCCGTCTTCCCGATCATGGGCGTCGTCTACGACGGCGAGCGCGCCGCGCAAACCGGTGCGCAGATCCGGGGATACCACGAAACCATCAAGGGCGTCGACGCTGCGGGTCGTCGCTACCACGCGCTGAACCCGGAGACGTTCTATTGGGCTCACGCCACGTTCTTCATGCTGATCCTGAAGACCGCCGAGTACTTCTGCGGCGGCCTCACCGAAGCCGAGAAGCGCCAGCTGTTCGACGAGCACGTCCAGTGGTATCGCATGTACGGCATGAGCATGCGTCCGGTGCCGCAGACATGGGAGGACTTCTGCGAGTACTGGGAACGGACCTGCCGCGACGAGCTCGAAATGAACCGGGCCACCCTCGACATCTTCGCGATCCGGATTCCGAAGCCGTGGTTCGTGCTGATGCCGACGCCGGTGTGGGATCAGCTGTTCAAACCGATGGTCGCCGGGCAGCGCTGGATCGCTGCCGGACTGTTCGACCCCGCAGTCCGCGAGAAGGCGGGCATGCGCTGGACCCCTAGCGACGAGGTGCTGCTCCGACTGTTCGGCAAGGCCGTCGAGCTCGCCTTCCTGGTGGTGCCCGACGAGATCCGACTGCACCCTCGCGCGATAGCCGCCTACAAGCGGGCAGCCGGCCGGATTCCCGGGGACGCGCCGCTCGTGGAGGCGCCCGCGTTCATGGCACCGCCGCGCGACCGCCGGGAGCTGCCCATGCACTACGTCCCTCAGGGCAAGTCGTTGATCGAACGCGCCGGGTCACTGGTGCACACGACGTTCTCACTGGCCGGCCTGCGCCCCGCGCGCGGTCGGCAAAAGCCCGGAGAGGCAGCCTGATTCATGCTCGAATGGTCTGACGTCGACATTGCCGTGCGCGATGCCGTCCGCGACTTCGTGGACAAGGAAATCCGTCCGCATCTCGACGAGCTCGAGAGTGGCGAGCTGGCGCCCTACCCCATCATCCGAAAGCTGTTCTCGACGTTCGGCATCGACGTGATGGCCAGGGAGTCGCTGCAGAAGCGCCTCGCCAAGTTGCGCGACGGCGACGAGTCGCGAGGCGGTTCGTCGGGCGGAATGTTCGGTGGCGGCGGCGAACAGGCCGGCATGGGCTTCGTCGTGGTCAGCGAACTCTGCCGGGTCAGCATGGGTGTCGTCACCGGAATGGGGGTCAGCCTCGGGCTCACCGTTCCGACCATCGCCTCCCGCGGCACCCTCGCCCAACAGGAACGCTGGCTGCCCGAGTTGGTCACCTACGAGAAGGTCGGGGCCTGGGCCATCACCGAGGCGGACTCGGGATCCGATGCGTTCGGCGGCATGAAGTCATACGTGACGCGCGACGGCGACGATTATCTGCTCAACGGCCAGAAGACGTTCATCACCAACGGACCCGATGCCGACGTCGTGGTCGTCTACGCCAAGCTGGACGAGGGTGATCCGAGCGTCGACAAGCGCAACCGCAAGGTGCTCACCTTCGTGCTCGACCGCGGCATGGAGGGCTTCGTTCAGTCGAAGCCGTTCCGCAAGATGGGGATTCACAGTTCCCGCACGGGTGAACTCTTCTTCGACAACGTACGCCTTGGCCGCGACCGATTGCTCGGCGAGACCGAGGACAACGGCGCGGGCGACGGGCGCGACAGCGCACGGTCCAACTTCTCCGCCGAACGGATCGGTGTCGTGTCCATGGCGCTCGGCGTGATCGAGGAGTGTCTGCGGCTGTGCACCGACTACGCGAAGACCCGAACGCTATGGGGCCAGGAGATCGGCCAGTTCCAACTGATCCAGCTGAAGTTGGCGAATATGGAAGTCGCACGAATGAACGTGCGCAACATGCTCTTTCGCGTCATCGAAGCCGCCCAGAGCGGGACGTCGATCTCACTGCCCGAAGCCTCTGCGATGAAGTGGTACAGCTCGCAGGCGGCCACCGACGTCGCGATGGAGGCGGTGCAGGTGTTCGGCGGAAACGGCTACATGACGGAGTACCGCGTGGAGCAGCTGGCCCGCGACGCCAAGTCGTTGATGATCTACGCGGGAAGCAACGAGGTACAGATCACCCACGTGGCACGGGGCCTGCTCAGCGGCTGAAGCGCGCGCCGCCGAACACGCGACCATTTCTGCAATATGGTTGCGATTCGACGCCGCCGACAGCCTTGGTGCAGAATTCGACGACCTCCACACCGAGTTCTGCACCTGGGTCGTGACCCACACCCGGCCCGCGTTTGGTGGGCCGCTACTGGTCCTCCAGGATGAACTCCGACGCCCTGGCCGCCATCGCCATCACCGGTCCGTTCAGGTTGCCCGCCAACATGATCGGCATCGCTGAACAGTCGACGACCCGCAGCCCGTCCACTCCCCTGACCCTGAGTCGCCCGTCGACGACGTCGTCGTCGCTGGGTCCCATCGCACAACTGCCGACGGCGTGGTAACCGGTGTAGCCGTCGTCCAACGCGGTGTCGATCAATTCCTCGTCGCTCTGGACGTTGAGCCCAGGGGATATTTCGTGGTCGATGCGGTCCGCGATCGGGGACTGTGCGAACAGCTCTCGCGCCCTGCGCATCAGGTTGGCCGTGACGGTGCGGTCGTAGTCGCTGGTCAGATAGTTCGGTTCGATGCGAAGTGGCGCGTTGGGATCGGCGGAGGTGATCGTGACGCTGCCGTCCGACGTCGGACGCAGCGCAAAGCCCAGACACGAAATGCCCGGCTCTCGCTCGATGGACATCGGCTCACCGGCCTGGTACTTGGGGATCGTGAAGGGCCCGAGCAGCAACTGCCCGTCGACGCGTTCGACGTGCGGTTCCGACTTCAGAAAGGCCAGAACCTCGAACGTCGGCGTCGCCAACGTACCCCTTCGCGTCGCCAGATACCGGGCCGCGGCGGCAGCCTGACCGCGGCTGGAGGACAGCTGGCGGTTGTACCCCAGGTTCTCCTTCAACCTGAATCTGAGTGCGAAGCACCGGTGTTCGTGAACCCGCCGCCCGACGTGTTCCCGCTCGACGAGGACGGGCACGCCTGCACTCTCGAGCACGTCGCGCGGGCCGATGCCGGACAGCTGCAGCAACTGTGGGCTGTTTAGGCTGCCGAGCGCGCAGATGACCTCACGCGCCGCGCGGAACTCGGCGTTGGCGCCGTTGGCCGTCTTGACCTGGACGCCGACGGCGCGCTCGTGTTCCACGATCAGGCGCTGAACGGTGGTACGCGTGATCACATCCAGATTGTCGCGACGTCGCGCGGGCTTCAGGAACGCATCGGCAGCGCTGACTCGGCGACCATTCCGGATCGTCGCGGTGGCGTATCCGATGCGCGGGTCGTCTGATTCGTTGATGTCCTGAAGTTCACGGAGCCCGGCGTTGGTGCCGGCGCCGATGATCTCCCGGCACAATGGGTCCGGTCCATGGCCAGCCGAAATATGCAGTGGCCCACCGGAACCCCGAGTCGGCGAAGGGCCGAACTCGTTGTCTTCGAACGACTTGAAGATCGGCAGGATGTCGTTCCAACCCCAGCCCTTGTTGCCACGACGCTCCAACTCGTCGTAGTCGGCCCGATTGCCTCGGTTGTAGACCATGCCGTTGATCGAGCTCGACCCGCCGATGACCTTGCCCCGCGCCCAGAACTCGGATCTTTGGTTGGGCCCGAATGGAGTGGTCGCGTATCGCCACGCGTACTTCTCGTTCTCCATCAACAGCCCGCCGCCCTTGGGCACGTGAAACATGGGATGGCGGTCCGGGCCACCGGCCTCGATGAGGAGCACCCTATTGCGGGGGTCGGCCGACAGGCGGTTCGCCAACACGCATCCCGCCGATCCCGCACCCGCGACGATGTAGTCGTAGCCAGCCATCAATTCCTCGGTTCGGCTCAAGGACGTTACAAATGCCATCCAATTCGTATCGCCGAAGGGTACACCCGAGCTGGCCTAAGATTCTCGGAATCGTGAGGCGCTCTGATACAGGCAGATCGCGGCCGCGGCGGCGATGTTGAGGCTCTCGGCGCTGCCGCTCATGGGAATGCGCACGCGGGCGTCGGCCAGCGCGGCGACCTCCCCGGACAATCCGTGTGCCTCGGAGCCGAAGAACCATGCGGTCGGCCCACTCAGGTCGGCGTCGTCGAGGGAGACCTCTCCGTCGAGCGTGGTCGCCAAGATCGCGAGCCCGGCCTGTCGCAGCGCCGTCACCAACGCGTCGACGTCGGGCGCCTCCAGCACCGGCAGCGCGAAGATGCTTCCCGCTGAGGCGCGCAGGCACTTGCCGTTGTAGGGGTCCACACCATCGCCGGCCAACACGACCGCGTCGGCGCCAAGGGCGTCGGCGATCCGAATGAGCGTGCCCGCGTTGCCGGGCTCCGACGTGCCCACCGCGACGAGTACCAGCCGGGGCGCGGCACCGAGCACGTCGGCCAGTCGAGTCTCGGGCAGCGTGCACACCGCGAACAGCCCGACCGGAGTGACCGTTTCGGACAACGCCTTGGCGGCCTTGTCGGTGATCACGTGGACGGGCGCGCCGCTGAGCAGGTCGGTGAATCTGGCGTTGGCCGCCTCGGTGACGAGCACGTCGGACACCAAACCGCGCCGCAACGCTGCCTCGACGAGGTTGGGACCCTCGGCGAGAAAGCGTGCGGCGCGGCGTCGTCCAACGGTGCGCTGCAACTTGAGCGCGGCCGCTACGCGGTCCGATCGCTCAGTGAGCGGAGCCGAACTCAGGCGGCCTCTCCGGACGGAGCGTTGACATCGTCCGGCAGGGCCTTGCGGGCCACGTCGACCAGCGCGGTGAACGCCGCGGGATCGCTGACGGCGATCTCGGCGAGGTTCTTGCGGTCCACCTCGACCCCAGCGGCCTTGAGCCCCTGGATCAGTCGGTTGTAGGTGATGTCGTTGGCGCGGGCCGCAGCATTGATCCGCGAGATCCACAGCTTGCGGAACTCACCCTTGCGGGCGCGCCGGTCGCGGTAGGCGTAGGTCAGCGAATGCAGCTGCTGCTCTTTGGCTTTGCGGTAGAGCCGAGAGCGCTGGCCACGGTAGCCCTTGGAGGCCTTGAGGACAGTGCGCCGCTTCTTTTGGGCGTTGATTGCGCGCTTCACGCGTGCCATGGGATGTTCCTTATTCTCGTGCGGTCAGTGGGGCGGCAAGTCAGCCGTTCAGCATCTTGGTCACGCGGCTGGTGTCGTTGGCTGCAACGGTGGTGCGACCGTCGAGCCTGCGGGTGCGCTTGCTGGCCTTGTGCTCGAGCAAGTGTCGCCGGCCGGCCTTCTGCCGCACGATCTTTCCGGTGCCGGTCTTCCGGAAGCGCTTCGACGCTCCGCTGTGAGTCTTGGCCTTGGGCATGAATCCTCAGTTCTCGTGGTGGATCAGTTCAGTTATGGAGCTGGTGGCGCTTCGCTCGGTGGCGCCGCCGCGGGCTCCGCGGGGGCCGGTACCGCACGCTGCGCGGCCGGTGCATCGGCATCGTGCGCCGCCTTGGCGCGAGTCTTCGCACCGCGGTGCGGCGCCAGCACCATCGTCATGTTGCGGCCGTCCTGCTTGGCGGACGTCTCGACGTAGCCGTACTCGGCGACGTCGGCGCCCAGCCGCTGCAACAGGCGGTAGCCCAACTCGGGCCGCGACTGCTCGCGTCCGCGGAACATGATCGTCACCTTGACCTTCGACCCGGCTTCGAGGAAGCGAACGACGTGACCCTTCTTGGTCAGGTAGTCGTGGTCGTCGATCTTGGGACGGAGCTTCTGTTCCTTGACGACGGTCTGCTGCTGGTTCTTGCGAGACTCGCGCGCCTTCTGGGCCGTCTCATACTTGAACTTGCCGTAGTCCATGATCTTGCAGACCGGGGGTCTGGCGTCTGGGGCTACTTCGACGAGATCGAGATCGGCGTCCGCGGCGACGCGGAGTGCATCTTCGATGCGCACGATGCCTACCTGTTCACCGCCCGGTCCGATCAGGCGGACTTCAGGTACGCGTATGCGCTCGTTGATGCGTGTCTCAGTGCTGATGGGGCCTCCTATGTCGTCTTCGAGGAGTCCAACGCCATCAGCAGAAAAGCCCTGCTCAATGCAGGGCCCAATGCCGACCGATCACGGCAGCAGCCGCCTGCGCAAAACGCAGAACGGGCATCTCACGATGTCCGTGACCGGACCGCTGAACCTGTACGGTCAACGGTGGGAGTGGGACTCCACTTGCTGTCCTGGCGTATGCCGGGACGGTCGCGCATGGGAGTCTACCAGCCATGACCGATCCTCCTAACATCCGTGAACTGGCCGAGATTCCCGCCGTCGAGGTCATCACGCGATCGGCCGTCATGCTGATGAGCGCCGCCGCCGAGAAACTGGGCCTGTCGGCTGAGGACCCCGACGACAGTCCGCACCGCGATCTCGACGAAGCCCGCCGCCTGATCACCGCGCTCGCCGGCCTCGTCGCCGCCTCGGCGGAGTACCTCGGCCCGCACGCCGGGCCCGTCCGCGACGGCCTCAAGAGTCTGCAGTTGGCGTTCCGCGAGTCCAGTGCCGCTCCGGACGAGCCCGGGCACGGTCCGGGCGAGAAGTACACCGGACCGGTCTGGTAGCCCCTCACTCTCACCCATTTCGCGGCCGGAACGCATATCCTCGCGGCCTATGACTCTGACCGCGGTTACCAGGCATCAGCAGCGGCGTTCCACGTTTTGGTGGGTGCCTGCCGCGTCGGGCTGGACCGTGGGCGTCATCGCGACGCTGTCACTCGTCGCCAGTGTGTCGCCAGCGGTGCGCTGGATGATCAGGATTCCCCGCGAGTTCGTCAACGACTACGTCTTCAACTTCCCGGACACCAGCTTCGCGTGGGCGTTCGTCCTGGCGCTGCTCGCGGCAGCCCTGGCCGCCCGCAAGAGCGTCGCGTGGTGGATTCTCGTGCTCTACATGGTCGCGGCCGTCGGATGGAACGTCGTGGACCTGCTCACCGGCGACGAGTCGGTCATGGAGGACATCGGGGAGGTCATCGGCCTCGTCTTCCACGTCGCCGCGATCGCGTTCCTGATCCTTGCCCGCGGCGAGTTCTGGGCGAAGGTACGCCGCGGCGCCCTGATCAAGGCCGCGCTCGCGCTCGTTGCGGGCATGGCGATCGGCACCCTGACCGGGTGGGGTCTGCTCGAACTCTTCCCCGGATCCCTTGCCCAGTCGGACCGTCCGTTGTACGCACTGAACCGCGTGCTCGCCTTCGCCGGTGCGGACTCGAACAACTTCACCGGCCATCCGCACGTCTTCGTGAACGCCCTCCTCGGCTTGTTCGGAGCGCTCGCATTGATGGTCGCGGCGATCGTCCTGTTCCGATCTCAGCGGGCCGAGAACGCGCTCACCGGCGAGGACGAGTCCGCCATCCGGGGCCTGCTCGAGATGTACGGCAAGAACGACTCACTGGGGTACTTCGCGACCCGCCGCGACAAGTCGGTGGTGTTCGCCCCCAACGGACGCGCCGCGGTGACGTATCGCGTCGAGGTCGGGGTCTGCCTCGCCAGCGGCGACCCGGTCGGCGACCCGAAGTCCTGGCCGGCGGCCATCAACGCCTGGTTGAAACTGTGCGAATCCTACGGCTGGGCGCCCGGCGTGATGGGCGCGAGTTCGGCTGCCGCACAAGCATTCCGCGAAGCCGGCCTCAATGCGCTCGAACTCGGCGACGAGGCGATTCTGTACCCCGACCGTTTCAAGCTCTCCGGACCCGACATGAAGCCGGTGCGCCAGGCCGTGACCCGGGCGAGACGCGCCGGACTCACGGTGCGGCTGCGTCGTCACCGGGACCTGTCCACCGACGAGATGGCCGAGGTGACCAAGCGCGCCGACGCCTGGCGCGATACCGAGACCGAGCGCGGCTTCTCGATGGCGCTGGGCCGGCTGGGCGACCCAGCCGACGGTGATTGCCTGCTGGCGGAGGCGGTGCAGGGTGAGTCGGAGGTCGTCGCGATGCTGTCCCTGGTGCCGTGGGGCACCAACGGGGTGTCGCTTGACCTGATGCGCCGCTCGCCCCAATCCCCCAACGGCACCAACGAATTGATGGTCAGCGAGCTGTGCCTGCAAGCCGAGGACATCGGCATCACCCGCATCTCGCTGAACTTCGCGATGTTCCGGTCCGCCTTCGAAGAGGGCGCCCAACTCGGCGCTGGCCCGATCGCGCGGCTGTGGCGCGCCCTTTTGGTGTTCTTCTCCCGCTGGTGGCAACTGGAGACGCTGTACCGGTCGAACATGAAGTACCAGCCCGAATGGGTGCCTCGCTTCGCGTGCTACGAGGATGCTCGGCTCATCCCGCGGGTCGGTATCGCGTCGGTCATCGCCGAGGGCTTCCTGGTGCTGCCGTTCAGCCGTCGCGCCAAGCAGCACACGGGTCACCACTCCTCGGTGCCGGAGACCCTGGTCAAGACGGGCCTCCTTCACGACGATGGCAGCGCGCCCGATCTCAGCGCCCTCGCCATCGCCGACGACGACGCCGCTGCCGCCCGGCTACCCGAACAGGTGCGGGTGCGCATGGCCAAGCTGAAGACGTTGCAGGCCAACGGCGTCGACGCCTACCCCGTGGGACAGGCCCCCAGCCACACCGTCGCGCAGGCCGTCGACACCGACGGGATCACCCTCAGCGTCGCCGGGCGCGTGCTGCGGATGCGCGACTACGGAGCCGTGCTCTTCGCGCAACTTCGGGACTGGTCCGGCGAAGTTCAGCTGCTGCTGGACAACTCCCGACTCACCGAGGGCCGCACCGCCGACTTCACCAACGCGATCGACCTCGGCGACCTGATCGAGGTCACCGGATCGATGGGGACGAGCAAGTCCGGTACCCCATCGCTACTGGTCGACAGCTGGCGCCTGATCGGCAAGTGCCTGCGCCCACTGCCCGACAAGTGGAAGGGCCTCACCGACCCGGAGGCGCGGGTCCGCACGCGCTACGTCGACCTGGCCATCAACACCGAGTCCCGCGACCTCATCACGGCCCGCAGCAGAATCTTGCACTCCATTCGGGAGACGTTGGTCGGCAAGGGTTTCCTCGAAGTCGAGACGCCGATCCTGCAGCAGATCCACGGCGGTGCCAACGCCAGACCGTTCATGACCCACATCAACGCCTACGACCTCGACCTCTACCTGCGGATCGCACCGGAGCTCTACTTGAAACGGCTCTGCGTCGGCGGCGTGGAGCGCGTCTTCGAACTGGGCCGCGCCTTCCGCAACGAGGGCGTGGACTTCAGTCACAACCCCGAATTCACCCTGCTGGAGGCCTACCAGGCGCACGCCGACTACCACGTGTGGATCGACGGGTGCCGCGAGCTGATCCAGAGTGCCGCGCAGGCCGCCAACGGCAGCCAGGTGGTCATGCGGCCCGGAGAACCCGACGGAGCCCTGCTCGCCGTCGACATCTCCGGTGAGTGGCCCGTGAAGACCGTGCACGGCGCGGTGTCCGAGGCGCTGGGCGAGCCGATCGACCCGGACACCGACCTCGCCAAACTGCGTTCTCTGTGCGACGGGGCCGGAGTGCCCTACCTCACCCACTGGGACGCGGGCGCCGTCGTGCTCGAACTGTACGAACGGCTGGTCGAGGGCCAGACCGAACGTCCGACGTTCTACAAGGACTTCCCGACGTCGGTGTCTCCGCTGACCCGGCCGCACCGCAGCCTTCCTGGGGTCGCCGAACGCTGGGACCTGGTGGCGTGGGGAGTCGAACTCGGCACCGCGTACAGCGAGTTGACCGACCCGGTGGAGCAGCGGCGCAGGCTCGAGGAGCAGTCGCTGCTCGCCGCGGGCGGCGATCCCGAGGCGATGGAGCTCGACGAGGACTTCCTGCAGGCGATGGAGTACGCCATGCCGCCCACCGGCGGGCTGGGCGTCGGCGTGGACCGCGTGGTCATGCTCATCACCGGACGGAGCATCCGTGAGACCCTGCCGTTCCCGCTGGCGAAGCCACGCTAGACCGAACTCACAGGTTGCCACGAGGTAGGGCATCCACCATGTTGCCGTGACCTCATTGGTGAGCGCTGCGGGAGATTTTCGCCAACAACATCTTTCGTTGATGCACGGGTGGGTACCGCTCGCCGTGCAGGCCGTCGCTGCGGTGGTCATCATCGTCGCGGTCGGTTGGCGCAGCCGGACCTGGCGACGGTTCTGGCTGCCGTCGGCCATCGCGGTCGGCGGAATCCTGACGGCGACCGCCTACTGGTACGTCTCGTCGGAGGGGCTCGCGGGCGACCCTGCTCCGAATCTGCTGTGGATCTGGACGACGGTCACGGGCGCCACGCTGGTGGTGCTGGTGGCGGGCTGGCGCGGCGCCCGTTGGTGGCGGCGCGGCGCGTCCGTGGTCGCAGTGCCGCTGGCGCTGCTGTGCGCGGCCCTGGCGCTGAACCTCTGGGTGGGCTACTTCCCCACCGTGCAGACGGCCTGGAACCAGCTCACTGCCGGGCCGCTGCCCGACCAGACCGACCAGGCCACCGTCGTCTCGATGCAGAAATCCCGCCAGATCCCGGCGAAGGGCACCGTCGTCCCGGTGACCATCAGCTCCGTGGCGTCGGGCTTCAAGCACCGCGGCGAGCTCGTCTACCTGCCGCCCGCCTGGTACGCCAGCAACCCGCCGCCGAAGCTGCCGACCGTGATGATGATCGGCGGCGAGTTCAACACGCCCGCCGACTGGCTGCGGGCGGGCAACGCGATCAAGACCGCCGACGACTTCGCCGCCGGGCACGGCGGCAACGCTCCCGTCATGGTCTTCGTCGACTCCGGCGGCGCGTTCAACAACGACACCGAATGCGTCAATGGCACCCGCGGAAATGCCGCCGACCACCTGACCAAGGACGTGCCGCCCTTCATGGAGTCCACGTATGGGGTGAGCGCCAACCCGGCCAACTGGGGCGTCGTGGGCTGGTCGATGGGCGGCACCTGCGCGGTCGACCTTGCCGTGATGCACCCCAACGAATTCAGCACGTTCGAGGACATCGCCGGGGATCTCGCCCCGAACTCCGGCACTCCGCAACAGACGATCGACCGGCTGTTCGGCGGCGACAAGACGGCCTATGCGCGCTTCGACCCGACGGCCGTGATCACCCAGCACGGGCCGTACACCGGCGTCGCGGGCTGGTTCGACATCAGCGGAACGGCGTCGGTCACCAACGGTCCAACTGTGGTGAACGCGAACAACAACGGCGGCAGCGGGCTCGGCGGGCGTGACCCCGCGGGCCGGACCAGCGATCAGACGTCGGCAGCGACGTCGCTGTGCGGCACGGGCACCGCCAACGGCATCTCGTGCGCGGTGGTGTCACAGCCCGGCAAGCACGACTGGCCATTCGCGGCGCACGCATTCGCCGCGGCGCTGCCCTGGTTGTCCAGTCAACTCGGTACCCCCGGAGTGCAGCCCGTGGGACTGCCCGCATCCGCTGCGCCCCCGCCCACCGCACAAGCAGCGGGCAAGTGACGCCTGCTCAGTAGTCGGATTCGGCGGCGAGGACTTCGGCCAGTAAGGCGTCCTCACCCGGTCGGGCCAGCCGGGCGCGGGCGAAGTCGCGCAGCCGGGCCCGTAGCTGGGCGGCTTCGGCGGAGTCCACCACGTCGGCGCCGACGGTGACCGTTACCGAGCGCCAATCATGGTCCCACGCCTGGGTTTCGGACACCGGCCGCTGGTCCGACCCGAACAACGGCAACGTCGCACGCCCGTCCGCGTCGAGGACGCCTGCCGCGCTGAAGGTCCCGGAGCGCAGTCGCACCTCGATGCCGCCTGCGGACGCGTTGGTGGCCACCCGCACCGCCGCGACGGCCGATGACCCCGCCCGCTCGACGGTCCAGTCGACCGTGCGGTCGGCGGCGTCGAACATGCCCGGCGGTACTGCGACCCAGTTGACGGATCCGACGCCCGTGGCGATCGACTCCTTCGACGTGGGGGCCCCGTCCGATCCGGCCGCCAGCGCGTAGTCGTCCCGCCGACCAAGCCCGTTCGGCAGTGAAACCGCGAGGTCAGCGCTCGGCACCCCGAACTCGTCGGCCAGCTCGGCACACGCTTCGGCGAGCTCGGCGACCTTGGGATCGTCGTTGCGCATCCGCTCGGCCAGCTCCGCCCGGTGCGGGCGAAGGAGTTCCGCGACGTCCGAATCGAAGGTGTCCTCGGTGAAGAAGTCCTGAGCTGCCGACGTCAGCAGCGCGAGCTCGCCGTCCAGCACCACCGGGTCCAGCCCGACGATGCCGTCGCGGGCGCTCGCAGGCCACCATCGCCGCAGCCAATGGCCAACGGCGAGCTGGCGAAGCGGAGCGAGCGCTGCGGGCGAGAGCTCGGCCTCCGGCACGTCGAGCGCGGCAACCGCTTCGGGTACGGTATCCAATGCCGCGAGCAGGCGAACGTGGCCGTCCTCTCCAACCACCCGCCAAAGCCATTCTGCGGCAGCGATGTTCGTGAACGTGACGTGAACCGCTTCAGCCGACGGGTCGTCGACCGTCCATGCGAATACGGCCCCACTGACCTCCAGCACCGCGACGGCGGGCGCCGCCGCGACCGCGGGTCCCGTGGTCCACAACCCGGATTCGGCGACCAACTTCATTGCGTCACCTCGATTTCCAGCATGGCCTTGATGCGCTGACGGTGGTCCAGGCTGACCGATCTGGCGACTCCCTCGAGCAGCGACCGGATGTCGTCGACGTCGGCGCAGGACTCCTGCCACACGTCGCGTCCGTGCAGCCGCGCCCACAGCCGGATCGTGTACGGGCGGGCGAAGGCGGTGAGATCGTCGATGACCTGGCGTTGACGTGGGTGCAGCGGAGCGCCCTCGGCCAGGTATCGCCGCGCGTGCAACACGTAGGCCTCCTTGCGCAGTCGCGCCTGGATGAGCCTGGCCAATTCGTAACGGGCGACGGCTGATTCGCGCAGCGGTGCAAGTTCGACGGCCACCTCCATGCCCGCCACCAACGTCGCCTGTTTGTCCTCGGCGAGCAACCCCCACGGAGCACAGGCCCGGTCGACCTCCTCCGAACACAGCAGCGGAATGTCGGGAAGGTCGCCACGATCCATGGCCCGCCGCAACGTCGCTCGCACCCGATCGACCACGCTCCGGTCCAGCGGCCGGTCACGGTCGGTCCCGCCGACCACCTGTGGCTTCTGTTGCGGTGCAATGGAACTCAGTCCCACTTCGACGATCGACCACGGAAGGTCCGCGAACTCGATCCGGGCGCGCGCGCCGATGTTGTACGGCGTCGCATCGGCGATGAGCGCAGACCAGACCCGCTGACGCGCCGTCCGCGCGTTGTGCCCCTCCGCGGGGCCGAGCACGGTGGTGAGGCCGGCCATGAACGGGCCCGAAATGGCCGTCCCGGCGCTGACGTCGCGCCAGCTCCGCTCGAGTTGTCCGGCCAGCGCGTCGATCACCCGACCATCCCGCACATAACGGTTCAGGTGCTCGATGGCGGTGCGGTCCCGGTCGTCGTGAAGGTCCCGCAATACCGTTTCCGCCGTGCGCTGGTCGTCGGGTGACGGCGCTCCCCTAGTGACTGCGAGTTCGAAGCACACCGGGAAGTACAACTCCTGGGCGTTGCCGGTGGTGATCCGCAGCCGCCTCCGCTCGGCCTTCAGAAGCGCGAACCAGCCTGCTGCGGCACGCAGCTGGTCGGCATGGGCGCCGATCAGGTCGCACATGGCGGCCGCGACGTCCGGCGCGAGCACCGGTGCGGAGTACTGCGGGTTGGACCTCAGCCGTAGTACCAGCGGGTCGAGAATGCGTTTGACGGTGCGTCGGAGCGGACCGCCGTCGGTGCCGCTGAGCAGCTCGACTCCAGGTCCGATCGAGCGCCAGGCATGGTCGAGGACCGCGCGGCGCGGTGCGGCGGCGGCCACCCTCGCCACCAGCTGCGGCCCCGTGTCCATCAGCCAAGGATAGGACGCACGGAAAGTTGGGTTCGGTAGCCGACGCTCTGGCCGAAGCTGTGAACATGCCCGATGCCGCGTCCATCGCCCTCGTCTTCCTCGTCAGCGTCGCCTTCGGCGCGGCGTTGGGCGGGCCGCTGACCCGCCGGCTGCGTGGCCGGGAGTACCCGAAAGCGCCCACCGGAGGAACCTCGGCCGTTGCGATCGGGACCGTCCGCACCGTCGCGCCGATCACCGTCGACGTCGAGAGCGTGTCTGGTCACCGCTTCGTCGGTCGCCTGCGCCGGGACGGCGACGGCCCGGCGGTGTCCGAGCTGCAGCCCGGGGTGGTCCTCCTGGTGGCGTTCGATCCGGCCGCCCGGGAACAACTCACCCTGGCTGACGACATCGCGGCGGTTCGGTCCGCCTTCGATCAGATGTTGGTTCGCAAGGGCCTGGTCACCGCTGAGCAACTCGAGCTGATTCGGTTCGGCATCAAGGCCAGTGGCGTGGTGACGGCCATGAGGGCGACGGGAGACGCTCGTGAGGACTACCGCGAGGTCGAGCTCGACCTGATGGTCCGCAGACCCGAGGGCGGGCAATTCCCCGCCCACGAGACCGCCCTGGTGCCCGCGTCGTCGCTGACCGAGGTCGCGCCGGGAAGCGTCATCGACACGTACTACTGGCGCGACGACGAATCCGCCGTCGCGGTGTGCGTGCCGCCCAGCTGAGGGCTTACCTGGCACCGTCGACCGTGTACGTGACGAGCGCCGCCCAGTAGACCGGGCTGGCCTCCGCGTCGCCGTCGCGCCAGCGTCGCATCTGCGCGCGTTGCCACGCATTGACCGCTCGGCCCGCCTCGCTGGACTGATGCGCCTCGTCCACCGCGACGATGACGTCGGCCATCGGGTCGCCGGCGGGCGCGTGGGCGAACTGGCGGTGCCCCGCAGTGGTCGGCAGCGCCCAGAGGGTCGCGGTGACCAGCTCGGCTCCGCCCAGCACCACCGCCGCCACCAGCCCAGTGGCCTCGTCGAAGCGGTAGTCCCCGCCAGAAGCACAGGCCAGCAGCGCAACTCGCGGAGGCATCGACATGCGCAGCGACATGAGGTCCGACGCCGTCAACGGCCGGTCGTCGGCGACGTGCAGCGCGGCCTGGTCCGCCCGGCCTGCGTCGTCGGCCGTGGCGTGGCCGACGAAGAGCAATCGGCTCGGCGCGTCCGCGAGCATGCTCGCGAGCCAGGCCCCATCGGCGTCGGTACGTCGGAACAGCTCGACCGCGGTGGCGACGGCTGGCCGAACGGTGCCACCCGCCACCAGCCGCTCGAAGTGCTTCGCCAACGGCGTATCTGGCGAGGGGCGGCCCAGGACCGAGCCGAGCGCGGAGTCTGGGCGTTGGTTCGGAACTCGCGGATCGAGCACGAGCAACGGGGGCCGGTCGGCGCGGCGCGCCCACGCGACGGGTGTACGTGCGCCGTTGGCGATGTTGGCGGGCACGGCCATCAACACGTCCACCAACTCGATCAGTCGGTAGCCCTCGGTCAGCGCGCCGATGTCGTCACTCGGCCAGGGAATCCGGGCCGCGGTCGGACCCTCTTGCGTCACGGCCGCCACCCGCGCCCGAATCAGTTCCTCGGCCGGAGGTCGCACCGCGGGTAACGCCAAGAGCCCCCACGGAACCCGCGCCAACCGTGCGCTCGGCGAGACGAACAACACCGCCCGCGGCGACGCCACGAGGTCGAGCAGCAGCTGCCACGCGGCATCGGAGAGCAACAGCACGCCGAGTCGATACGCCAGCACGAGCTCGGTCGCCGGCGTCGCGAACGGTCCCACCGCGAGGGCCCGGGCCAGTGCGTCGGTGACGGATTCCCCCGGCCGCGGTTCCGGAAGCGCGGCGTCGAGCTCGGCCAGCGAAGCGAGCAGCAGCGGCTCCTCGACGACCCAAGAGACGGTGCGAGCTGGTTGCCCGACGACGCGAAGGCTCCCGTACGTGGCCGTCCCCAGGTCCGCGAAGCGAAGGACCAGCGTTGGCGGCTGGGAGTCGGTCACGGCCACGTAGACCAGGCGGGCTCGTCCGACGTCACGTGCTGGCCATACCGCGCGGATGCGAGAGCGCGGTACTCGTTCAGCAGCTCGCCGAGGGTCGGATCCATCTTCAGCGGCGGCAGTGGACCAAGACGAATCAAGGAGGGGCCCGACTCGGGCGCAGGTCCGCCCGCCACCATCGCCAGCTGATCGAGATCCTCGATCGGCGCGGGCGCCGTTGCCACGCGGGCGAACTCCAATCCCGACGCGGACGGTGGCTCTGCGCTGAAAGTGCCCCGCGCGCTGTGATATTCGATGAGCTCGCCGAGTAGATCGTCGCGATCCGACTCCCAAGCCACGGCGAACGCCGAGGCGAGCAGCGGCGCGGACACGCAGGTCGCCCACTGCGCGCGCGCCTCGGCGTCGACGATCGAGTACCGCACCGAGTCAACGGCGAGCGCGGCCGGAATCTTCAGGTCGGCCGCCTTGGTGAGCTTGTCCATCGCATCGCGATGACCCGGGCTGCCGGGCTCGGCGTTCGTGACGCCCAGTGCCGAGCCGTAGCGGCGCTCGGCCGCCGCCCAGTCCTCCTCGGGATCTCCTGCGCCGTCGAACCCGAGGTCGGCGAGCGCGTGTGCGCGCCAGACGTTGCCGAGGTGATCGTCGAGGCGGGCGTACGCCAGCCAGCTGCTGCGCGGCGAGGAGTCGAGGCAGTCCCTGGCCTGCTCGATCATGTCGATCGCGTCCTGATACCGGCCGCGGAAGATGGCGATCCAGCTGCGCTGCAACAGGATGCGGTGAATGTGGAGTGGCCGACCGAGCTCACGCCAGTGCCGTTCGGCGTGCCCCCAGCACTCGTCGGCGACTTGGAGCCCGCCCGCCGCCATCCTGGTCAGTCCGAAGTAGAGCCAGCACCTCGACACGTCATTGGCCCTCATGTACTCCGCGATCACCGGGTAGGCCTCCCTGACCAGTTCCTCGGTACCGCTGCGATCCCCTGCCGCCCAGCGCGCGGTGGCCCGCTCCAGCAGCGTGCGCGCGCTCATCAGTTCCCATCCGCGCTCCGCGGCGCGGGCACCTGCGCGCCGCAACCACGGGTCGGCCTCGGCGCGGCGGCCCGTCTCGATGCAGAACCTGGCGTAGCCCAGTCCCCCGATCACCCGGATGCGGTCGGCGGCCTCGGTGCCGGTCGATGGCGCCTCCAACTCGGCGATGACGTTCTGCCACAGCGGAACCGAGCGCACGTGGAGGTCGTCCTCGCAGAGCGCCCCCGCGCACATCACCCGCGCGTGGGTGCGGAGATACACGAACTCGTCGGCGAGATCCGGATGGTCTGCGGTCATTCCGTCGAGGACGGTCAACGCCACGGCAGCACCCTCGTGGTCGCCGATCGCGGCGGCCAGTCCGGTTTCCAGGTGTTGAGCGCGACGCGAGTACCGACAGACCAGCTGGCGTGTCTCGGCCTCGGTGAACGTGGACTCCGCTGCGATGTCGGGTGGCGCCGTGCCATCGAGGGTTGCGGTGTAAACCGAGAGGCATTCGCGAATGCGGCGCACGGCCTCTCGCACGCCGTCGTATGCCGTCCGGGCGAGGTACAACTCGCCGAGTTGGGCGAGCGCCTCGAGCAGCCAGTCATCGCGGTCGACCTCGTCCAGCAGCTTCAGCAGCAGCCGCTTGGCCGCCTCCTCGGAGTCTGCGTGGATGAGGTGGCGGGCCCGCTCCAGCTCGCCGGGGATGGACACGGCCAAATCATAGGTCGAGCGCACCATGGACGGCCGAAAGCGGCGGTCGCGCCGTGCGCGTCCCCCGCCCGCGGAGGGGACCGTCAGTTGCAGGTCACCTTGATCTCGAACTTCTTCGTGATCATTCCCGCCATCGGGTTCTTCATGTCGGCGCCCTGCGCCTCACCGCTGATGGTGTAGCTGCTGCCGTCGACGGACACGTCGGCCGAACCGGTCTTCATGCCGCCCATCTCGGAGACCGCCAGCGCGCTGCCGTCGTACACCAGGCCGAGCGACTCCACCTTCGGGGTGGCCTCGTCGGTCATCACGACGCCGAGCCCCTGGGCGCCGCCACCGATCGGAGCGCTGGCGATGTTGATCTTCCCCGCCGCCTTGACGCAGGTCACCGAGTTCAGGTCGAGGCCTTGGAGGTCGCTGCCCTCCACCTTCACCGAGGTGCTGCCACCGCCGGTGCTCACCTCGGAGCTACCGGTTTCGGCCTTGGTGCTCGAGGAACTCGACGTCGTCGAACCCTTGTCGTCCGAACATCCGACCAATGCCAGGGCAATCGCCGCCAGGCCGACACCCGCCGTGACTACTCGCTTCATGGTGTTCCCTTCATTTTCGCGTCGCCCCGATGGCGTCGTCGTGAAGCAAGTAGAGCCAGTGCGAATCGCTACCGATCCCAACTATCGCCGGGAGTACCGTTGGCAACGTGCCCGACGAAGAGCCCAAAGTGCCCACCTCAGGCGAGGTCACGCCCGACGACGTAGCGCTGCACGACCTGGTGCCCGCCGAGCCGGAATCGGTTCCGGCCACCGCCACGCCCGTCACCCCGCTGCCCGTTGCCCCGGAGGAGACGGGCTACACGGCCAGTGGGGTGCCCACTTTCGACTACGCGCGCGAGAAGATCGAGACGCGGTACGGCACCGCGATCGGAGCGCACGAACTTGCGTCGGAGACGCCCGAGGGCCGCACCGTCGAGGAGCAGTACGAGGCCCGCCAGAAGGCGGCTGCGGAACGACTGGCGCAGATCCGCGAGTCGATGCACGGCGACGCGTCCGACAACACCTGAGTGGTGCGCTCCTTCACCGTCGAAGAGCGACGGGCCCGGCTCGCGCGTCGCCACTTCCTCGCCGACCCGCCCCACGCATCGGTGGCCGAGGTCGCGCACCACTTCGTGGGCTTGCACGCCACCGATCCGGCGACGCCCTATCTGACGCTGTGGGCGCGCCTGAACGGGTTCACGCGCACCGACCTCGACGATGCGCTCTACACGTCACGCACGGTGGTGAGATCCCTCGCGATGCGAAGGACCCTCTGGGTCGTCGACACCGCGGACGTGTCCGCCGTGCAGGTGGCGTCGAGCGACCGTGTCGCGGCGTCCGAGCACAAGAAGCTCGCCGCCGACGTGGTGAAGGCGGGTATCGCCCCGGACGGCGACGTGTGGCTGGAACGCGCGAGCACCGCCGTGCTGCGTCATCTCGCCGAGCACGGCCACGCCAGCGCCCGCGAATTGCGCACCGCGCTACCCGAACTCGCCGGTCACTACGACCCTGCACCCGGAAGGCCCTGGGGTGGACCGACACCCATCGGCCCGCGAGTCCTGACCGTGCTGGATGCGCGTGGTGAGTTGCTACGCGGTCCGAACGACGGGTCGTGGACGACGTCGCGACCGCGCTGGGTGGCCGCCGCGGACTGGTTGGCGACGGAGCGCACTGCCGCCGACCACGGCGAGGCCAGCGCCGACCTGGTGCGAACCTGGCTGCACACGTTCGGTCCCGCGACGGTCAACGACGTGAAGTGGTGGTTCGGCCACACCCTGACGTGGGCCAGGGAGGCGTTGCGTGCAGCGGGCGCCGTCGAGGTCGACCTGCACGGCAGCCCCGGCGTCGCGATGCCCGACGACCTCGAGGCCGAACCCGCGGTCGACCCGTGGTGCGCACTGCTGCCGGGCCTCGACGTGACGACCATGGGCTGGCAGGAACGCGATTGGTACCTCGGCGAACACCGGGCCATGGTGTTCGACAACCGCGGCAATGCCGGCCCCACGGCGTGGGTGAACGGCAGGGTCGTCGGCGCCTGGGTACAGGATGCCGACACCAAGGTATCGCTGCGTCTGCTCGAGGACGTGGGCCGGTCCGCTGCGAAGGCGTTGGCGCGCAAGGCCGATGAGCTCACCGAGTGGCTCGGCGGCGTGCGGATCGCCCCGAGGTTCCCGTCCCCGCTGTCGAAGTCTGGTTAGGCGCTGACCTTGCGGCGCCGCTTCTTCGGAGCGGGCGCGTCGAGCATCTTGGCGAGGAACTGACCGGTGTAGCTGTCCGGGCTGGCCGCGACGTCCTCCGGCGTGCCTTCCGCGACGACGGTGCCGCCACCGGCACCGCCCTCGGGACCCATGTCGACGATCCAGTCGGACGTCTTGATCACGTCGAGGTTGTGCTCGATGACGATCACGGTGTTGCCCTTGTCGACCAGGCCGTTGATGACCTTGAGTAGCTTGCGGATGTCCTCGAAGTGCAGGCCGGTGGTGGGCTCGTCGAGGATGTAGATGGTGCGCCCCGTGGAACGCTTCTGCAGCTCGGCGGCGAGCTTCACGCGCTGCGCTTCACCGCCGGACAGCGTGGGCGCCGGCTGGCCGAGCCGCACGTAGCCCAGCCCGACGTCGACGAGCGTCTTGAGGTACCGGTGAATCGACGAGATCGGCTCGAAGAACTCGGTGGCTTCCTCGATGGACATATCGAGCACCTCGGAGATGGTCTTGTGCTTGTAGTGCACCTCGAGCGTCTCGCGGTTGTAGCGCGCCCCGTGGCAGACCTCGCACGGCACGTAGACGTCGGGCAGGAAGTTCATCTCGATCTTGATGGTGCCGTCGCCCGAGCAGGCCTCGCAGCGACCGCCCTTGACGTTGAACGAGAATCGGCCCGGCTGGTAACCGCGGACCTTTGCCTCGGTGGTGGCCGCGAACAACGTCCGGATCTTGTCGAACACCCCCGTGTAGGTGGCCGGGTTGGACCGTGGCGTCCGACCGATCGGCGACTGGTCCACCCGCACCAGCTTGTCCAGCTGGTCGACGCCGTTGATCCTGGTGTGCCGCCCGGGCACCTGACGTGCGCCGTTGAGCTTGTTGGCCAGCACCGACGCCAGGATGTCGTTGACGAGCGTCGACTTTCCGGAGCCCGAAACGCCGGTGACG
Source organism: Mycobacterium sp. RTGN6 (assembly GCF_033804605.1). Lineage (NCBI taxonomy): Bacteria > Bacillati > Actinomycetota > Actinomycetes > Mycobacteriales > Mycobacteriaceae > Mycobacterium > Mycobacterium sp. RTGN6. Next base: position 515,559 of record NZ_JAPZKZ010000004.1, on the reverse strand, counting down.
GAGGTCAGCACGCCGAGCGGGAACGTCACGTCGATCTCGTGAAGGTTGTGTTCGCGGGCGCCGACCACGGTGAGTTGTCGCTTGCGGTCGAACGGACGGCGGATCGCGGGGACCTCGATGCTCTCCTTGCCGGAAAGGTAAGCGCCGGTGATGGATTCGGGGTTGGTCAACAGGTCGGCATAGGAGCCGCTGTGGACGATCTGGCCGCCATGTTCACCCGCGGCCGGGCCGATGTCGACCACCCAGTCGGCGTGCGCGATGGTGTCCAGGTCGTGCTCGACGACGATCAACGTATTGCCGAGGTCGCGCAGCCGCACCAGGGTTTCGATGAGCCTGCGGTTGTCGCGCTGATGCAAGCCGATGGACGGCTCGTCGAGCACGTACAGCACGCCGACGAGGCCCGAGCCGATCTGCGTGGCGAGCCGAATGCGTTGTGCCTCACCGCCCGACAACGTGCCAGCCGCCCGCGACAGAGACAGGTAGTCCAGGCCGACGTCCAACAGGAAGCCGAGCCGCGACTGCACCTCCTTGAGCACCTGACCGGCGATGGCCGCCTCACGGATACCGAGCGTGAGCGCGTTGAGGAACTTCGAGCAGTCCGCGATGGACAGCTCGGTGACCTGGGCGATGGACTTGGCACCGTAGTGGCCCGCCTCCATCGTCACCGCGAGGATCTCCGGCTTCAGCCGCGTGCCCTCGCAGACGGGGCACGGCACGTCGCGCATGAAGCCTTCGTAGCGTTCCTTCATCTGCTCGGACTCGGTCTGTTCCATCCGGCGCGAGAGGAACGCCATGACGCCCTCGAAGTCGGCGTAGTAGGACCGGGTGCGACCATAGCGGTTCTTGTACTTCACGTGGACCTGCTCGTCGCAGCCCTCGAGGATCGATTTCCGCGCCTTGACCGGCAGCTTGCGCCACGGGGTGTCGACGTCGAAGCCGAGTGCCTCCCCCAGACCTTCGAGCATGCGGGTGAAGTAGTCGGCGGTGTGTCCCATCGCCCACGGGGCGATGGCGCCCTGAGCGAGCGTGAGGTCGGGGTCGGGCACGACGAGGTCGGGGTCGACCTCCTTGCGGATGCCGAGGCCGGCGCACTCCGGGCAGGCGCCGTAGGGCGAGTTGAACGAGAAGGACCGTGGCTCGAGGTCGTCGACGGCCAAGGGGTGACCGTTGGGGCACGCGAGCTTCTCGGAGAACCGCTGTTCGCGGTGCGGTGAATCCTCGGGTTCGTCGACGAAGTCCAGCACCACGATGCCGTCGGCGAGGTTCAGCGCCGTCTCGATGGAGTCGGTGAGGCGCTGCTTGGAGCTGGCCTTGACGGTGAGCCGGTCGACGACCACCTCGATGTCGTGCTTCTCCTGCTTCTTCAACGTCGGCGGGTCGGTGAGCGGGTGCACGATCCCATCGACGCGGACGCGGCTGTAGCCCTGAGTGTTGAGCTTGTCGAACAGGTCGACGAACTCCCCCTTGCGCGTGCGCACGACCGGGGCGAGCACCTGGAACTTGATGCCCTCGTCCATGGCCAGCACCTGGTCGACGATCTGTTGCGGCGTCTGCTTGGCGATGCGCTCACCACACACTGGGCAATGTGGTGTGCCGGCGCGGGCGTAGAGCAGGCGCAGGTAGTCGTAGACCTCGGTGATGGTGCCGACGGTTGAGCGCGGGTTGCGGTTGGTCGACTTCTGGTCGATGGACACCGCTGGGGACAGGCCCTCGATGAAGTCGACGTCCGGCTTGTCCATCTGCCCGAGGAACTGACGGGCGTACGCCGACAGCGACTCGACGTAGCGCCGCTGGCCCTCGGCGAAGATCGTGTCGAACGCCAGCGACGATTTGCCCGAACCCGACAAACCCGTGAAGACGATCAACGCGTCGCGCGGCAGTTCGAGGTCGATGCTGCGCAGGTTGTGCTCGCGCGCACCCTTGATGATCAGGCGGTCAGCCAACTAACTACTCTCCTGGTCCGAACCAGCGGAACGCTGTCCGCGCCCATGCTATGTCGCCCCACCGACAAGCCCCAGCCGAGCCCGATACCGTGACGGACATGACCACCCGAAGACGAGCACGAGTGAGGATCGCAGCGAGGCACGAGCGAGGACCGGAGCGAGCGGGAGTCGAGGCATGAAATACGTCGACGACAACTACTCAGGCCATGTCGAGCCAGGCACCGCCGCCCGTCGCGTTCTTCCCGGAGCGTCGATCGTGAAGGTGTCAGTGGGCCCGCACGACAACAACGCCTACCTCATCTCTTGTTCCCGCACCGGCGAGTCCTTACTCATCGACGCGGCGAACGACGCATCGATCCTGCTCGACCTCATCGCGAAGCAGGCCCCCAAGCTGTCGCTCATCGTCACCAGCCACCAGCATCCCGACCATTGGCTGGCCCTCGAGGAGGTGGCGAAGGCCACCGGCGTGCCGACCGCCGCGCACCAACTGGACGCCGAGCCGCTGCCGGTCACACCGGATCGGATCCTCGCCGATGGCGACACCATCACCGTCGGCGACCTCAGCCTCGACGTCATCCACCTGCAGGGCCACACCGAGGGCTCCGTCGCGCTGGCGTTGAGCGGGCCTGCGGCGGGCGACGCGGTGCAGTTGTTCACTGGCGACTGCCTGTTCCCTGGCGGCGTCGGCAAGACGTGGCGCGACGGCGACTTCGAGCGCCTGCTCGACGGCGTCACGGCCAAGGTGTTCGACGTCTACGACGACTCGACCGTGGTCTATCCGGGCCACGGCGACGACACGACGATCGGCGCCGAGCGGCCGCACCTCGCGGAGTGGCGCGCACGCGGCTGGTGACGCTCAGGTGCGCGGCGTCCACTCCACTGCGAGCCGCTTGATCCCGTGGACGAACGCCGACCGCAGGATCGCGGGTTCCTCGACCGCGACGACGTCGGGGAGCTGCCGGTGCAATTCGCGGAACAGCACCCGGATCTCGCGCCGCGCCAGGTTGGCGCCGAGGCAAAAGTGCGCACCGCCCGCGCCGTAACCGATGTGCGGGTTCGGCGAGCGCGTCACATCGAAGAGCCACGGGTTGCCGAACTTTCGCTCATCGCGATTGGCGGAGTTGTACCACATGGACACCTTGTCTCCCGCCTTCATTCGGACGCCGCTCATTTCGACGTCCTGATTCAGGTTGCGACGCATGAAGATGATGGGCGAGGCCCACCGCACGATCTCCTCGACGGCCGTGTTGGCCACGCCGTCGAAGTCGGCCCACCACTTTTCCCGCTCGTCGAGGTAACGGGTGAGGGCGACCATGCCGTGACTGATGGCGTTGCGCGTTGTCTCGTTCCCGGCCGCGCACAGCAGGATGAAGAACGACGAGATCTCCGCCGACGTCAGCCGTTCTCCGTCGACCTCCGCCAGGACCAGGTTCGTGGTGAGGTCCTCGGCGGGGTGCGCCCTACGGTCCTCCGCGAGCTGCATCCCGTACGCGGCCAATTCGGTTGCCACGACGGTGATTTCGTCCATCCCACCGGAGGCTTCGTCGTCGCCGGCGCCCATGATCACCGACGTCCAGTGGTAGACCTTCTGTTCGTCCTCGTGCGGGATGCCCATCATGTCGCAGATGATCTGCAGCGGCAGCGGCGCGGCCACCTCGGCGACGAAGTCGGCGTGCCCATCCGGGTGAGCGGCCACCAGTTCGGTGACGAGGTGCCGGGCCCGGTCGGCGACGCTCTGTTCGATCCGGGTGAGCACCGACGGCGTGAACGCCCGGTTCACGATCGACCGGAGCCGAAGGTGCCGTGGATCGTCGAGCGTGATCATCGACCCGAAGAACTCGGCGATCTCGACGGGCACGTCGTTCAGCGACGTACTGGTCGGGCTCGAGCTGAACACGTCGGGGTGACGGCTGGCGTGGTGGACGTCCTCGAATGACGTCAACGCCCAATGGCCGGCCCCCGTCGGAAAGCCGGCGAACTCGGGAACCTCGAAGAACGTGACGGGCGACTCGCGCCGCAGCGTCGCGAACGCACCGTCGCGGTGGTCGTCGTCCCACTCCCAGAAGTCGATGGTCCCGAGATCGATGTCATCGAGCGGGACGTCTGGGGGTGGCGCGCCGTTGTCGCGCCGCGCAATGCCGGTCCGACTGACTGTTGGCGTCATCATTGACTCCCTCGTCAGCGCGAGTGTTACACGAGCGCGTGGATCAGGAAGTGTGAACGATCAGCACGTCGGACTTGGAGCGTCGCGCCACGTTGGCGGGCACCGATCCCAGCAGGCGGCCTGCGATGGTGCTCAGCCCCACGTTGCCGACGACCAGCAGGTCGGCCTTGACCTCTTCGGCGAGGTCGACGAGGGCGTCAACGGGCGCACCGACGATGGCCTTCTCCTCGACGTTCTGGGCTCCGGCGCTGTGGGCGCGGTCCTTCGCTTCGCGCAGGATCGCGTAGATCGGCGCGTTGCCGGACATCTTGTAGCCCTCGTCCTTGAGGACGTCGGCTGCCCGCTGATCCTCGCTTTGAGGGAAGTACGCCGTCGCCACGACGAGCTTGGCGCCCGACCCGGCAGCAATCGTCGCGGCACGCTCCACCGCACGCAGGGACGAATCCGAACCGTCCGTGCCGACGACCACGGTCTGATAGCCGCTCATCCAAGCCCTCCCAGTGTCGATTTCCAAGCCATCGGAGACAGTAACCCGTCGCAGGACGCGAATGGGTGCAATTCGCTCGGATGGCCTGCTCCTAGCAGCCTTGATCCTAGTCACCGGCGGCCCGCTGATCGGGGCATTCGTGATCAACGCGACGCTGATTTCCCGCCTAGTGCCACGTCGCAACACGCCGCAACAGTGACGTCGGTCATGTTCGTCGCGAGCGCAACCCGAAATCTGCTCGGCTCCAACCGCTTTCGCGGAGTCGCTCAGTGGGGTCGGTGCCGGGGGTCGAAATTGTGTGGCGCGGACTCCTGGGCCTTCACCGCAAAGTCGGTGTCGGAGAACGTGTAGCGATACCACGGTTCGTCGTCGCAGCGTCCGAGTTGGTGTCGAAGATTGCTGAATGCACCGTAGACGGCGCGGTACGGCTGCCCGTTGTAGTGCTGAAGGATCTCCTTCCAGGTCCGGGGAGCCTCCCGGATGAGCGCCGCCATGTCCAGCGTCAGTTCCGCCTCCGACATCACGACCAAGTCCGGCGGCGGATCGCCCAATTCGAACGCCATGCTGCGATCGAAGTGCGTCGGATTGAACTTGGGGCTGATCGGGATGGTGCAGTCCAAGCCGATCTTCGATGCGGTTCCCGGCGCCGCATCCTCGGCGATCATCGGGTCCACGGTCATCGTGTTGCCGTTCGGGAGCGTCACCGTGTCCAGGTGCGGCATGTATCGGAACGCCATCGCGCACTGCACGGCGTTGTCGTCCCAGATGTCGACGTCCTCGTCGAAGACCATGGCGATCTTCGGAAGCCCCTGTTTCGAGCACGTCAGCATCACGCCCAGCGCCTGCTTCGAGTCGCCAGCGCCTCGCGTGTTGATCTTCGCGTAGGCGATGTTCGACAACCCGCCAAGTGGAGCGCGGACCTCCTTCACGTCGATGCCGGCCATCGCAAGCCCGCCGTAGAGGTCGGACTCGATCATCGGCAGCTGCAGCATGTTGTCGGTGTACCAGGGGTGCGTGCCGCCGATCGTCGCGTGTTGGTAGATGCCGCCCTTGCGGAAGGTCATCGCCTTGACGATCGCGCGGAAGTTGGCCTTGATTCCGCCGCCGTACATACCGGTGAACTCGCCGTACGGCCCCTCGTCGTGGGTCAATCCCTCCGTGGCCATGAGCTCGCACTCGATGACGATCTCGGCGTTGGCGGGCACCAGCAGGTCGATGGTCTCGCACTTCACCAGCTTCGCGGGATGGCCGTAGAAACTGCCGAGCACCTCGAAGTCGTCGGTGCCCGGCGGCACGCCCGTCAGCGCAGCCACCTTGTCCACGAGCGGGCCGCCGAGCACGATCGCGAGTTCGAGGTTGCGCCCCTTGGCTTGTGCCGCTTGGGAGTGCAACCGAGCGCGGTGCGACGTGCACGTCATGTCGAACAGCTTCTCGTTCTTCGTCCGGAACATGCTGCGGTAGATGCCCCAGTCGTAGACGCCGGTGTCGGGGTGCTTGGTCACCACCAGGTTGTCGTTGGTGTAGGCGTGGCCGTCGCGGTCGTGATGCAGGAACAGCGGCAGTCGGGTCAGGTCGACGTCGTCGCCGGTGAGGATGACCTCCTTGCACGGTGCGGTGTCGACGAACGCCGGCTTGATGCGGCCCTTGCCGAGTTCGACCATCCGACGGCCGGTCTCACTCTTCTCGCAGCCGAGTGCCCACGCGGTCTGATCCTGGTTCGAGTAGGCGTTGGCGAGGAACTGGAACTCGCAGTCGGTGACCTTCTCCACCAGCACGGCGGTCAGGGGGTTGGCCTCCATGACGGCGGGCAGCTCGTCGACCCGCTTCTCCTCCTTGATGCGGACGAGCAGGCCCGCCTTCTCCATGTCGTCGACGAAGTCGCTCAGGCTCTGCTGCGGCATGACGTGTCCTTCTACTCGAATGCCGGTGCGGCGTCGCCGGTCTCGACGTAATCACGCAGGTGATGCAGGAGAATGCCCCAGGTCGTGTTGCACTTGCGGAAGTTTCCGTGCGTGCCGGGCCACCCGGCGTGTTGAAGTTCCAGCAGGGTGCGCGCGTCGGCAGCAGCGACGGTGAACGTCGCCGTGGTGCCGACCGAGTCGCCGGGTCCGCGGGTGCAGCGCCAGACGACGCGACTCGGAGCCTCCGATGCCGTTACCTCCCAGCCGAATTCCGGATGGTCGGCGAACGAGAACACCCACTCGCTTCCGACCTCACCGGTTCCGGTGGCGGTCGGGGTGTGCCAGCCCTTGACGCCCTCCAGCGTCGTCAAGGCGGCGTACACCTTTCCGGGGGTGGCATCGATCTTGAGCTCGTGGTCGATCTCGGGCACGTTGGCTCCTAGCTCCTTGGTTTGTCGAGTTCGGGGAAGTCGTAGTCCCGCCAGCCGGGAACGTCGGCCACTTCGACGACCTGTCCGCCGTGTTCCTCCAACGCCGGCCCGCACAGGTCGCCCGCCTTCTTGACCACCGTCCCATAGGGGTAGGTGGCGTCGATCCCAATCGCCGATCCGGTGCGCTGATCGGGAGGCAGCGACTCATCGGCCGTTGGGTCCAGCGGCCCGCCGGGCAGGCTGTCCACGATGATCACGTCCCGCGCCGGCTGGATGCGGAAAGCCATCGCCCACTCGACCTGTTCCGAGTCGTGCACGTCGATGTCGGGGTCGACCACGACGACCATCTTCGGTCGCAGGTTGCTGCCCATCGCCGAGAGAATCGCGCTGCGGGCCTCGCCCGAGTATCGCGGCGCCATGGCGACGACCAAGCGAAAGTAGACGCCGCCCGACGGCGGGATCGCCACCGCCGTCACGGTCGGGAACTGCTGGCGGAACATGTCGTAGAACGAGGCCTCGAACGACAATTGCTTGAGGATGTGGTTCTCGGTGGTGGGGCGGCCGGTCAGCAGGGCCTGGAAGTACGCGCCGTTGCGATGGGTGATGGCGGTCGGCCGGACAACGGGTTTCGGTGACGCGGGCGTGTAGTAGCCGGTGTACTCGCCCAACGGCCCTTCCGCGACCGTCTGCGTGAAGTCAACCTCGAACTCGATGACAACCTCGGCGTGTGCCGGGACCGAAACGTCGTTCGTGCGGCATTTGACGAGCTCGACGGCCTCGCCGCGCATCCCACCGACGACCTCCCAGTCGTTGGTGTCCTCCGGAACCTGAATCGGGCACGAATAGGCGATCATCGGGTCGACGCCGATGACGAGCGACGCTCGAAATGTCTTGTGCCCCATGCGCCGTGCCTTGGCCTGATTCTTCGCGAACCGGTGGCTGGGGGCGGCCATCAGCGACATCGTCTTGTTGTCGATGATCTCGCACCGGTAGTGGCCGATGTCCGGAACGCCGGTCTCGGGGTCGTGGCTGACCACGAATCCCGGAGTGATGTACGGGCCGCCGTCGTCGGGGCTGTAGCGCGGGACGGGCAGAATCGACAGGTCGATGTCGTCGCCGAGGATGACGTTCTCGTGCACCGGGCCGTCGTCGACGTACTTCGGTGGAATGCGGGTATTGAGGCGCTTGACGATCTCGTCGAAGGCGTTCTCCTCGGTGCAGCCATAGGCGATTAGCGCCTTGGCGTTCGAGTTGTAGACCCCACCCACTAGAGGGAATTTGGTGCCATTCTGCTTGAACACCACGGCGGGGCCGGCGATCGATGCGCTCTTGCGCATCGCCTTGGCCACCTCGAGTTCCAGCGCTACGGGACGGTCGACGTCGATGAGCTCGCCAGCCGAGCGCAACGCGTCGAGGAACTGTCGGAAATCCTGGAACGACACAGCGTGATGCCCCATACTCTCAGCGTGAAGGTGGCCAGCAAACTGAAGATCTATCGTGCCGAATCCTTCCAGACAAGTAGCTGCTTCCGCGAGACCTTCGATGGGTGAGCCGCGCGAGGACTTCACGGCGTTCGCGCTGGACGTACACGCGGCCGATGGCGTCTCCGACGCGGCAATCCTGCTGCAGGACCGATGTGCTGCGGACGTCGACGTGCTGCTCTTCGCCGCCTTCATCGGCGCCGTGCACGGTCGAGATTTCGGCAGCCAGGAACTCACCACGGCTCTGGAACGGGTCGGGCCTTGGCAGCAGGACGTGGTTGCGCCGCTGCGCGCAATCCGCAGGCAGCTGAAAAACGGCCCACCGCCTGCGCCCACGCAGGCAACGATCGCCTTGCGCGAGAGAATCAAGCAGCTCGAACTGGACGCCGAGATGATCGAGTTGGCGGTACTCGCCGAGCTGGCCGGAGACCTCGGCGGCCCGGCAGCCGAGGTCGATCCTACCGAGCGGGCCACGGTCGCAATGACTGTCGTCATCCAGACGAGTGCGGGCCGCGAGCCGACCTCCGAGGAACACGCCGCGATCCAGCTCATCGCACGCGCAGCGGCCCAGCACGCAGGGCGGTCGTAGATGCGGCGAATCATCATCGCGATCACGGGCGCATCCGGAGCGATCTACGGCATCCGGGCGCTCGAGCTGCTCAGGGACGTCGCCGACGTCGAGACGCACGCCATCCTGACCTCGTCGGCCCACCGGACGATCGCGCACGAGACGAGCTACGGGATCGACGACGTGCGTGGCCTCGCCGATCAGCTTCATCACCCCCGCGACATCGGGGCGGCGGTGTCGTCGGGGTCGTTCCGGACGATGGGCATGCTGGTGGCACCCTGCTCGGTGAAGACGCTGAGCGGAATCGCCAACTCCTACAACGACGAACTGGTGGTCCGGGCGGCCGACGTGTGCCTGAAGGAACGTCGGCGGGTCGTGCTGATGTTGCGTGAAACTCCCTTGCACGCGGGCCACATCGATCTGATGGCCCGCGCAACGGCCAACGGCGCCATCATCATGCCGCCCGTTCCGGCGTTCTATGCGCTGCCGCAGTCGCTCGCCGACGTCGTCGATCAGACGGTGTCTCGCGCGCTCGAGTTGCTGGACGTCGTGATCCCGGGTATCAACCGGTGGAATGGAAGCTCAGTCGCCCCCGACGAGGTCTAGCTGACCCGTGGACCTCTCCCTCAGTAGGGGTGAGCTCGAACGTGCGCGCCTCGCACCGACGCTCACCGCCGGCCGGTTCGACCCGCTGGCCATCGCCGTGTTCGCCGCGCTGGTCAGCGCCGCGGGTGCGGCACGGCCGTCACTCTGGTTCGACGAAGCGGCGACCATCTCGGCGGGATCCCGCTCGCTACCGGAACTTTGGCGCCTGCTCGGAAACATCGACGCGGTGCACGGGCTGTACTACCTGCTGATGCACGGCTGGCTGTCGGTGTTCCCCGCCACCGAGTTCTGGATCCGCGTGCCCAGTTGTCTGGCGGTCGGGGCGGCCGCCGCGGGTGTCGTGGTGCTCGGCAGGCAGTTCACCGGCCGCACCGTCGCCGTCTCGGCGGGCGTCGTCTTCGCGATCCTGCCCCGAATCACCTGGGCCGGCATCGAAGCGCGGCCCTATGCGCTATCGACGGCGTGCGCGGTGTGGCTCACCGTCCTCGTCGTCGTGGCCGCGCGGCGCGACCGGCATTGGTGGTGGTTCGCGTACGTCGTGGGGCTGGTGGTCTCGACGCTGGTGAACCTCTTCGCCGTCCTGATCGTGCTTCCTCACGTCGTCGCGGTGACGCTCGCACCGGGTCGCCGCCGCGCGTTGAGGCGGTGGGCGGGTTGGACGGTGGTCGGCCTGGTGCTGCTGGCACCATTCGTGTTCTTCTGCCGCACTCAGATCGCGCAGGTCCGTTGGATCTCCCCCGTCAGTCCCGCCACGCTGCTCGAAATCGGCTACGAGCAGTACTTCGACCAGAGCGCGGCGTTCGCCGTGGCCGCTGCGGTGCTACTCGCGGCCACGGTGGCCCTTCGGCGCTTCGCGCTGCTGGACGACGGAGCCCGCTACCTCGCCGCGCTGGCGGTGACGTGGATGGTGCTGCCGACGATCGTCTTGGTCGCGTATTCGGCTGTCGCCGAACCCATTTACTACCCCCGCTACCTCTGCTACACGTCGCCCGCTGCGGCACTGCTGATCGCGCTGTGCATCAGCGCGCTCGTCCGGACACGCGAACGGGTCACCGCGGTGTTGGCCGTGCTGGCCTTGGCGGCCACGCCGAACTACGTGTTCAAGCAGCGGGGGCCATACGCCAAGGAGGGCATGGACTTCAGTCAGATAGCCGATCTCGTCACCGAACGCGCGGAGCCCGGCGACTGCCTCATCCTGGACAACACCGTGAGGTGGCTGCCCGGGCCGGTCCGGCCCCTGACCGCTGCCCGGCCAGGAGCGTACGCGAAGCTCGTCGACCCCGGCCGAGGGACGCCAGCCGTGCAGCGGAACCGGTTGTGGGACGCGCACATCGCGATCTGGGCGGTGGCCGACAAGGTGCAGCGGTGCACCGTGTTGTGGACCGTTTCCGACCGTGACCCGACCCTGGGGTCGCACGACGCGGGACTCGGGCTGGACCCAGGCCTACGGATGCGCAGCGCACCTGCGTATCAGGTTCCGGAGCGGCTCGGGTTTCACGTCGTGGAGCGCTGGCAGTTCAACTTCGCCCAAGTGACCAAGTCGACGCGGTGAGGCTCAGGTCGTGCGCTTGCCGCCGAAGTACAGTTCCTGCGTTGCGGTGCATACCAATTCGCCGGTCCGGTTGTACATCGTCGCGGTCGCCAACCCCCGGCCGCTGATCCCGCTAGGCGACATCTGATCCGACAACACCCAATCGTTCAGGGCGACGGGACGGTGAAACCACAGCGCGTGGTCGATCAGCGCCGAGAACGTGCCGACCGGAGTGGTCCCCCGCATGGCGATCGCCGCCTCGAGCATCGTGGTGCCGGACAGATAGGTGAGCAGGCAGCTGTGCAGCACGGGGTCGTCAGGCACGGGTTCGGTTGCCCGCCACCACATTCGCATCCGCGGCGACGGGGGCGTGCGCTCGACGGCCAGGCGCGGTGGCGGGTCGACATAGCGGAGTTCGAACGGCTGCTTCCGCACCCAGTGGCCGTCGAGTTCGTCGGCGTAGTCGCGCAACTGGTCCTCGACGGGTAACAGCGTCTCGGGGTCGGGAACCTCGGGCATCGCGATCTGGTGCTCGTCGTCGACGACGTCGGTGCTGAACGACGCCAGTGCTTCCAACAGCACGTCGCCCTGTTGGCGAGCGGTGACCCTCCTGGTCGACAACGTGCCGCCATCACGGGCACGTTCGACGTGGAACTCGACCGGCAAGCGCGCATCCCCCGCCCGCAGGTAGTACACGTGCGCGCTGTGCGGAGTGCGCCCCGGGGCGGTGCGGCTGGCCGCCATCAGTGACTGCGCAGCGATGTGGCCGCCCACGATGTGGTGGTGGACGTAGTCCAGCTGGGCTGCGACGAAGTGGCCGTCGTCGATCTCGTCGACGTGTAGCGACTCGACGACGTCGCGCAGCGTGAGTGGGCGGAAGATCACCCCGGCATCATGCCGCAGCGGGTCAGCGCTCCAGGACCGAGATCGTATTGGCCGTGAAGTTGACCACCCAGGCGGTGTGCGTGGACGGATCCGCGGCGACCGTCAGCGGGCCTGCGCCGACGGCGACGGTGTCGGTGACGACGCTTGCCTGCGAGTCGATCACCGACACCGAACCGCTACCGGAGTTGGTGACGTACACGGTGTGGGCAGCGTCATCGACGGTCGCCGCGGACGGTTGGTCCCCGACCGCGATCGTCTTCACGACGGTTCGGTGTTCGAGATCGATCACCGACACCGAGTCGTCGTCCTCGTTGGGCACGAAGGCGGTCCGAGTGGACGGGTCGATGGCGACGTCGCCCGGCTTCCGGCCCACTGGAATCGTTCCGATGACCGCCGCCTTCGCCGGATCGACGACCGAGACTCCGCCGTCGCCGTGGTTCGCGACGTAGAGCAGATGGGTTGCGGGATCGACACCCATCTTCGCCGGCGAAGCGCCGACCTTGATCGTGGCGGAGACGGTGCGCGACGTCGAGTCGATCACCGACACCGAGCCGTCTCCCACGTTCGCGACGTAGACCGTGTGGGTGTCGGGGTCGACCTCGATGCCGAGCGGATCCGCGCCGACCTCGATGACCCCGGTGGTCGCGCCCGACGGGATGTCGACGACGGAAACCGAATTCCCAATCGTCACGTACGCGGTCTGAGTGGTCGAGTCCACGGCCACCCCGGCAGGTGAAGGGCCGACGTTGATTGCGGCGATACGCCTTTCGGCGTCCAGCACGTACAGCGAGCCGTCGTCGCGACTCGTCACGTACGCCCGGTGGGTGGAGGGATCCGTCGCAACGTCGGGCATCGGGCCGACGCCGACCTCGAACGTCGTAGCGACCTCCGGTGGTCCGAGCGACGGTTCGCCCGACGCAGTCCCGGAGGCAGTCACGGCAACGACGACCACGCCGACCGCAAGGCCCACTGTGCGTGCGGCGTTCCCGTACATGGCATCCCCCGTCGACGCAGTTGGCTCGTCGCCGACAGTGTGGCATTGGGACGTCGCGGGACGCCGGAGCTTTGGGCAATATCCGTCGGGACCGACCGCCGCCGCCGAGCGTGATTTACGATCCAGGAATGAAGCGGGCTCTCGTGGTTTTCGGGGTGGCCTCGACCATCTCGCTGGGTGGCATCGCGGGCGCAAGTGGCGCGCAGGCAGAGCCGGCGCCGCCCGGCACGCTGTGCTCCTTCGACCTGTCACCCCCACAGGTGGTGCAGGTCTCCGGCGCGGACATGGTCACCGCGACGCTGACACCCGCCGGTTGCGCTGGCGCCTTCCGGCCCTATATCAGCATGGTGTGCGTCCAGGGCGCCGACTCGGCGCCGCAGTGCACGCAAGCCCGCGAGACGGACACCGCTCAGGTGTATACGCCCTACCGGCCAGGTGCGACGTACACCTCGTCGGGCAGGGGGCTGGGCACCCTGTTCAACGACATGACCGAGCCGAACTGGCAGCTCGTTGGGCCGTACACCGCAGTCCTGTAGCACTTCCACACGAGCGAGTGACGGGATTCGAACCCGTGTAAACGGCTTTGCAGGCCGGTGCCTAGCCACTCAGCCACACCCGCATGAAGCACCCACGATGCCAGCGCTTCGGTGACCACGCCACGGTTCGAATCGCGCTGATCCCTACTCTTGGGGCACCCCGGCCGCCACACTCCCCTGCGGCCACCCCGCCGGCGAGTCCTCCCACGGTTCCTGACGTCCGTACGGCGTCAGGTCGAGGAATGGATAGCCCACCGATGTGTGATCGAGGCCGCGGGCATAGGCCGAGTAGGTATGAAAGACCTCGTCTCCGCGCCGAAGGAAGACGCTGGCGCCCGGCCAGTCGCCGCGCAGCTCGTCGTCTTTCCACCCGTCCGCGTGCAACTCGTCGAGAGTCTTGTAGTTGAACTCGATCGGGGCGCGAGCCGGATCGAGGGTGACGTGGTAGTCGTAGGTGAAGTCGTTGTCGCGCGACGAGTACCACGGAAACGTCCAGCCGTGCTCATCGCGGTAGCGGGCGATGCTCGGGTACGGGGCGCGCGACACGCACGCGAACGTCACGCCCTTGGCCGTGAGCAACGCACGATCCCGCTCGGTGAACGTCGTGTCGGCCGCCGCGGTGCAACTCGGGCAACCCCTATCGACGGCGTCGATCCACATGAAGTGGTGAACGTAGAGCTGCGTTCTGCCTTCGAACATGTCGACCAGCCCGAGCTCACCGTCCGGACCTTCGAACCGGTAGTCCTTGTCCACCTTCACCATTGGCAACCGACGACGTTCGGCGTTCACGGCGTCCCGCAAGTGGGTGACCTCACGTTCGCGGGCCAGCAGCTTTCGACGCTGAGCGAGCCAGTCCTCCCGGCTCGCGACGTCCGGGTATGCGTTCGGGGTGGTGGGCATGTTGGTCCTTCTGTCGGTTTCAATTGCAGGTGTTGTAGGTATTGACCGCCCCGCCGACCAAGACTCATCGCGAAACACCGCGGGCGCGCTAACTTGTCCCCATGCAGGAGTGGCTGGCGGATCCACCGTTCTTCGGCGGCCGGGGTCAGGGCGCCCGGCAGATCATCGAACTCTTCGCGGCGTTCGCGCTGACGGCATTGATCGGCTTGGAGCGCGAGATCCAAGGCAAGAGCGCCGGACTGCGCACCCAGACCATCGTCGGCACGGCGGCTGCGCTCATCCTGCTCGTCAGCAAGTACGGGTTTCAGGACGTGCTCGTCGCGGACCTCGTCGTCGTCGATCCGTCCCGCGTCGCGGCCCAAATCGTCTCGGGCATCGGCTTTCTCGGCGCGGGCATCATCATCTTCCGCCGCGGGTCCGTGCACGGGTTGACCACGGCTGCCGCGGTGTGGGAGTCCGCCGGGATCGGCATGGCCGCGGGCGCGGGCCTGCTGCTGCTGGCCTGCACGGTGACCGCCATGCACTTCCTCATCGTGCTGGGCTTCATGCCGCTGGCGAAGCGGCTGGCCGCGCGGTTGAGCGGGTCGATCCGCGTCCACCTCACCTACGAGGAAGGCCGCGGAGTCATGACGACCGTGCTGCAGGCCTGCGACCGCAGGAACTGGCAGCTCGCCGAGCTCGAATCGGAGCCGACGGGCGGCGTGTTGCTGACGCTGTCCGGGAACGGGGTGCTGAGCGCGCCGACGGTGCTTGCCGGCATCGACGGCGTGACCGCGATCCGCCAACTCGACGAGGACCCCGAGTAAGCGGAGTCATCCACCCGCGAGGCCCGCGAGTGCCAATCCGATCACCACCTCCGCGTAGCGTTCACGAGTCCAACCGTCGTCCGCGAGTTGGATCCAGAGGGGCACCGACACGAGCACCCAGAGTTCGTCGGCGAACACCTTCGACCTGCGCTGGTCCTCCAAACATCGCCCGGCTACCGCGTCGCACACACGACGGAGATTGCGCATCCGCTCGTCCCAAGCGGCTTGAAGATCGGTATCGGCGTGCTTGGTTGCCAGAACCCCTCGCGCGACGCCCGCGAACCTGGGCACGTAACTGGCCCACCACCCAAAGAGCTTCTCGACGGTCTCCTCGGCGGTCGGCGCACTCAGGATCTCACGCACGGCGGCCTCCGCACCTTCGACCTCGTCGATACGGGCGAGCAGCGCCGTGAGTAGTCCGGCCCGCGAGCCGAAGTGTCGGTAGACAGCCATTCTTGAATAGCCGGAGGCCGCAGCGACCGACGCCATACTCACCTGGCTCGGCTGATTTCTCTCGAGCAATTCGCGACCAGCATCGAGGATTGCGGGAACCGAGGGGGCATCAGACTGCACGTTACATAGTGTAACGTGCAGAGCATGACGGACGGAGCAGCGAGCGGCATCGCGCGGCGAGCGATGACCGCGGTCGAGCACGGTGCGCGTGACGAATGGATCGGACTGTTCAGCAGCAGCGCGACCTTGGAGGATCCGGTCGATGGCACCGCCAGGCGGGCAGGCACCGTCGCAATCGCGGAGTTCTGGGACACCGGCATCGCGATGTTCGAGACTGTTCGATTTGACGTTCACCGTATTCACGAGGCGCCAGGCGAGGCCCTCGTGCTCGCAGACGTGTCGGTGAGCGCTCCAGGCGGCGCAGCAGCACGGTACGACGCAGCCATTCACTATCGGATCGACGACGACGGCGGGATCTCATCGCTCCGAGCGTTCTGGGATCTTCCGGCCATGCTGGCGCAGCTCGCTGGTGAATGACCTGTCCGTAGTGGCTCCCGACTAGCTGTGTTGGACACTGGGGCGTGACCCTCGGACTGATCTGCGCCATCCCCCAAGAACTCGCCCATCTGCGCGCGGTCCTGCACGACACCCAAACCGAGGAGCTGGCCCACACCCAATTCATCACCGGCACGCTCGACGGCCATGACGTCGTGCTGGCTGGGTCCGGGATGGGGAAGGTCAACGCCGCGCTCGTCACCACGGTCCTGGCCGACCGGTTCGGTTGCCGCGCAATCGTTTTCTCCGGAGTAGCGGGCGGCCTCGACCCGGCCCTCGCCATCGGCGACATCGTGGTGGCAGACCTCGTCATTCAGCACGACGCGGGTGTGCTCGAGGGTGAGCGGGTGCGGACATATCAGCCGGGCTACGTGCCGATGGTCAACCCCACCGATCGACTCGGCTACCCGGTTGACCCCGAACTGCTCGCCCGCGTCAAGGAGCGTCTCGAGGGAGTCTCGGTGCCTGGTCAGCTCGTCTTCGGCACGGTGCTGACGGGCGATCAGTACTTGAATTGCGACACCACCCGCGATCGACTGCTCCACGAGCTCGGCGGCCGCGCGGTCGAGATGGAAGGCGGTGCCGTCGCGCAGGTGTGCGAGGCGTTCGGGCTCCCGTGGCTCGTCATCCGCGCGCTGTCCGACCTCGCCGGCGGGACAGCGCTATTCGACTTCACTACCTTCGTCGATCAAGCGGCCGCGTCCTCGGCAGCGATTCTGCGGCGCCTGCTGCCCGTGTTATAGATCGGTCCGGCGGGTGCTTCGCACCGACGCCACCACGCCCAGCGCGGCGAGCACCGCGAAGGACGCGAACGCCCAGCGCGCGGCTGTCGCGTCACCCCGATCCGTCATGTTGACGATGACGCCGGCCAACCCTGCGCCGAATGCTCCGCAGATCAACTGCACGGTGTTGATCGCCGCAGCGGCCCGGCTTCCCTCGCTCGGGTCGTCGACGCAGCCCATCGCCCACGCCGAAAGGTGAGGCCAGGCCATGCCGACACCCGTGCCGGTGATCAGCAACGCCAGCACCCACACCGCGATCACGCCGATCGACGCATCCTCGACCTGACTGACCGCGGCCAACGTCAGGCCTGCCGCCATGACGAGCGGCGCCACCGCGACGATCGTCGTGATCACCCGCGGTCTCGTCATCGACGCGCTGGTGATCTCCCCCACCGTCCAGCCGACCGCCAACGCCACGCCGAGGAAGCCCGCCGCGACGGGTACCAGATGCGCGAGCCGCTGACCAAAGAACGGCACGTACATGTCGACCATGGTGGCGGCCATCAGCAAGCCGAGCGTCAGGTAGATCCACTTCAGCGGGCCGGGCCGAAATGCCGTGGCCGGCAACACCGCCGCCTTCGTCCGTCGATCGACGACGATGAAGGTCGCGACGAGCACCGCTCCCGCGCCGAGCAGCGCTGCCGTCCAGATCCAGCTGCTCGGGATGCCTGCCACGCTGACGACCAGGGCCGCCGAGCCCAACAGGAGCAGCGACCACACCGGAATCCTGTCTCGCGGAGGCCGCTCGCCGTCGGCACGCGCAGGCAACGCGAACGGTACCAACGCGGCCATCGCCACCGCGAAGATGGCCAGCACACCGAACGCCCAACGCCACGAACCGAATTGGGCGAACAGCCCGCCCGCCGCGGGCCCGAGCAGAGTGCCGACGCCCCACATCGCCGAGACGAGGGCCGACGCCTTCGTCCAGAGTGACTGCGGGAGCGCCGAATTGATGACCGCGTAGCCGAGGCCCGCCAGCACGCCTCCGCCCGCGCCCTGCACCGCGCGACCGACCAAGAGGAGTTCCATGGTGGGTGCGAACGCGGCGAACAGACTGCCGGCTCCGAACACCCCGAGGGCGAACAGGTACGACCACCGCGGCCCGAACCGCGACAAGGTCGCGCTCACGGTGGTGGCCGCGACGACCGACGCGACGAGGTAGACCGTCGTCACCCACGCATAGAGCCGCTGACCGCCGATCTCGGCGACCGCGCTGGGCAACAAGCTGATGGTGAGGAACTCGTTGGTGGCGTACAGCGCGACGCCGCCGGCGAGCACCGTTGAGGCGCCTAGGTACTTCGGCCCCAGCAGCTCGCGCCAGCCGCCAGCGGTCGTTGTTTCAGTCGACGTCACACGGCCCACGTTACGAACTCAACCATGGTTGAGCTCAAGTGTTTACTTCAGCCCCGCGGCATCCATGCCGCGCAGTTCCTTCTTGAGGTCGGCGATCTCGTCGCGGATGCGGGCCGCGAGCTCGAACTGAAGATCCCGGGCGGCGGCCATCATCTGGGCGGTCAGGTCCTTGATCAGATCCGCCAGTTCGGCCCTCGGCATGTTCGCGGTGTCGCGCCCCTCGTAGATGCCCGCACTGACGGCCCGGCCCGGCTCGCCCTGTGCTCGTCGTCCCCGCGATGCGTTGCGGCCCGACCCGCCGATCTCGATGGTCTCGGTGTCGTCGGCTTCCCGATACACCTGGTCGAGGATGTCGGCGATCTTCTTGCGCAACGGTTGTGGATCGAGCCCGTGTTCGGTGTTGTACGCGACCTGCTTGGAACGGCGGCGATCGGTCTCCTCGATGGCCTGCTGCATCGAGTCGGTGATCTTGTCGGCGTACATGTGCACCTCACCCGACACGTTCCGGGCCGCCCGACCGATGGTCTGGATCAAACTGCGTGCCGAGCGCAGGAACCCCTCCTTGTCGGCATCGAGGATCGACACCAGCGACACCTCGGGCAGGTCGAGGCCCTCGCGGAGCAGGTTGATGCCGACGAGCACGTCGTACTCCCCCAGCCGCAGCTGCCTCAGCAGCTCGACACGACGCAGGGTGTCGACCTCGGAGTGCAGGTAGCGCACCCGGATACCCGTCTCGAGCAGGTAATCGGTCAGATCTTCTGCCATCTTCTTGGTCAGCGTGGTGACCAGCACGCGCTCGTCGGCCGCAGTGCGCTTGCGGATCTCGCCGATCAGGTCGTCGATCTGACCCTTCGTCGGTTTGACCACGATCTGCGGATCGACCAGGCCCGTGGGCCTGATGACCTGCTCGACGAACTCGCCGCCCGACTGGCTGAGCTCGTACGGCCCCGGAGTAGCCGACAGATAGACGGTCTGGCCGATCCGGTTTGCGAACTCCTCCCAGGTCAGCGGACGGTTGTCGACCGCAGAAGGTAGCCGGAAGCCGAAGTCCACCAGGTTGCGCTTGCGCGACATGTCGCCCTCGTACATGCCACCAATCTGCGGCACCGTGACATGCGACTCGTCGATCACCATCAGGAAGTCTTCTGGGAAGTAGTCGATGAGCGTTGCAGGCGCGGTGCCGGGTCCGCGGCCGTCGATGTGCCGCGAGTAGTTCTCGATGCCCGAGCAGAACCCGACCTGCCGCATCATCTCGACGTCGTAATTGGTCCGCATGCGCAGCCGCTGGGCCTCCAGCAGCTTGCCCTGCCCCTCGAGCTCGGCCAGCCGGGCTTCCAATTCCGCTTCGATGGTCGAAATCGCGTGTGCCATGCGTTCGGGGCCCGCAACGTAGTGGGTGGCCGGGAAGACCCGCAGCGAGTCGACCTTGCGTACGACGTCGCCAGTCAAGGGGTGCATGTAGTACAGCGCCTCGATCTCGTCGCCGAAGTACTCGATGCGCACGGCGAGTTCCTCGTACGACGGAATGATCTCCACGGTGTCACCGCGCACCCGGAACGACCCGCGGGTGAAGGCCACGTCGTTGCGGTTGTACTGCACGTCGACGAGCAGCCGCAGAAGGCCGTCACGCGGCACCTCGTCGCCGACCTTGAGCTCCACCGACCGATCGAGGTAGGACTGCGGAGTACCAAGGCCGTAGATGCACGACACCGACGCCACCACCACGACGTCCCGACGGGACAGCAGGCTCGAGGTGGCCGAGTGACGCAACCGCTCGACGTCGTCGTTGATCGAGCTGTCCTTCTCGATGTAGGTATCGGTCTGCGCGATGTACGCCTCGGGTTGGTAGTAGTCGTAGTACGACACGAAGTATTCAACGGCGTTGTGCGGCAACATCTCCCGCAGTTCATTCGCCAGCTGTGCGGCCAACGTCTTGTTCGGCGCCATCACCAACGTGGGGCGTTGCAGCTTCTCGATGAGCCACGCCGTGGTGGCCGACTTGCCGGTACCGGTGGCACCGAGCAGCACCACGTCCCGTTCGCCCGCGTTGATCCGCTTCTCGAGATCGGCGATGGCGGCGGGCTGATCGCCGGCCGGCTCGAACTCGCTGACCACCTCAAACTTGCCGCCTGCCCGCACGATGTCGTCGACGGGACGATGCTCCGAGTGCGCCAGGACGGGGTGCTCTGTCGCGAAGGCCATGATGTCCAGGTTAAGCGCGCACTACGACAAGTTCATTCCGTCCGTCGGTGCAGCACGCTAAGTTGACGCCGTGCCTGGACCCCTTCGGATCTTGCTTCGCCTCTTGGGACTCGCGCTTGTGGTGCTGGGCGTGGCATGCCTGGTGTCGATTTTCTGGCCGGGCGCAGGTCAGGTGGCCGAGGCGATGGGTGTCGCATGCGCCGACAGCCGACGCGGCCCGTCGCATCAATGCTCGGCGTTCGATGCGGCAGACGTGCTGTGGACCGGCTTCTGGATGTCGTCGATCGCCGGACTGGTGCTCCTCGTGCTCTGCAGGCCCGCAGGCAAGGGCCCGGTGACGATCGATCTCGGGCGCTTCCTGCGATGACGGCGGAACGCATACATCCCCCCAAACACGAGACTTTCGACGTCGCGGCCTGCACGAACACCGATCCCAAGGGCATCGTGCGGGCCGTCGACGTCTACTCCGAACGGCCGTGGGGGTTGTACATGGCCCGGCCGACGCCCGGGCGCGACCAGTTCCACTACCTGGAGTCGTGGCTGCTGCCAGCGCTGGGGCTGCGGGTGTCGGTATTCCACTTCAATCCCGGTCACGAGCGCGATCAGGACTACTACCTCGACGTGGGCCGATTCACGCAGGCCGGACAGGTGTGGACGTCGGAGGATCACTACCTCGACCTCGTCGTACGCACCGGCCGCGACGTCCAGCTGACGGACGCCGACGAACTGTTCACCGCGGTGCAGCAGGGGCTGCTGGCGCCGGAACTCGGCGAGCAAGCCGTGCAGACGGCGGTACGCGTGGTCGACGGCCTCGCACGCCACGACTACCACCTGGAACATTGGTTAGCTGACCTCGAAATGGTCCTCACCTGGCACGGAGCGTAATGTCTTCCAACATGAGCTCAACCAAGCGCGGATGGATCGTGGCCACGGTGGCCGCGATCGTGCTCTCCAGCGCACAGTTCGTCCCGACGGTCGCGCTTGCCGACCCCGAGGTCCCGCCCCCGCCGCCGGCCTCCGACGTCCCGGCCGTGCCGGAGGCCCCCCTGGCCGATCGCGACTTCGGACCCGGGCCGCACAACATCACGTACAGGGCCCGCGTCGACGGCGTTTCACGCGGCGCGACGATCTCGTACACCATCGCCGACGACCAGGTGAACACGGCGAATCCGACGATGATCCCGGGCCGCATATTCGAAGCGACGGGCGTGGTGTCCGACCCGCTCAAGGCCGGCATGCAGGTGTCCATTCAGTGGCCGTACTCGGCCAGCCTGCACTGCGAGATCCTCATCGACGACCAGATCATCGCGCAAGCCGACCAGTTCGTCGCTCCGCGGCTGACCCCGCAACGCAACGATCCCGGCTACGGCGTGCTCAGCTGCGGAACGGTGACCAACTTCCCCACCGGGAACACCGCGCCGATCGATGCGCCGCCACCAGTCGAGGAGCTCGCACCACCGCCACCCGGCGAGGAGCCGGCACCGCCGGTCACCTGACGCTATCGAGTAGCGCTCGCGTCGATCACCCGCTCGTGGGTGATCGTCACCGGGCCCGGGTCGACGTCCGTCGGCGGGGATATCGACAACACGACCGCCAACCCGATGCCGGCCAGCACCGCGGCCCCCAGGTGACGCAGGACGGCGAAGTCCTCAGATCGTTCGCTTGCCATGTACTTCTCCTCCGTGATCGCGGCTCGCGTCGAGCGCTTCACTGGTAGGAGGAAGTTCGCCGGGCATTCCCGACACTTTTTTGCGGGACGTTTCTAGAGGATGGGCCCGGCCGGTGGGGTCGTGGTCGTCGTGGCGGGCTCGAAGGTCTGGGTCGGCGGCTTCGGGATCACCCGCGTGGGGGTGACCTTGGTCGACGGTTCGTCGGCGGGGGTCGACTCCTCGGTAACCTCCGGCTCCGGTTCCTCCTCGCGCTGGGTCGGCGACCGTGGGACGGTCGATGGTGCAGTGGTCGTGACGTCGCGGCGTTGCGGGAGCCGGCGCTCGGTGGTCGTGACCGGTTCCGTGGTCGACGGCGGCGGGGGTGGAGCCGCTATCGACGTCGGTGTCGTCGCAATGGTCGTCGGCGTGGTGGTCGGTGCGGGTGCCGGGATGAAGCCAGCGGGCGGGCGCGAGACGGTCGTGGTGGTGGTCTCCGTGTCGCGCAGGTCCGCCGGAACCACCGGCGTCGAGCTTCCCTGGCGGGTCAGGACCCACACCACGATGGCTATCAGCGCCAGCCCGGCAACCACCGCCGCCGTGACGGCCCACTGGCGTCGAGAACCCGCGGCGGAGCCGGCGCCTGACCCCGAAGGCGTTGTCCCAGAAGGCAGTTCGACCGCTTCGAGCGTGCGCTCGCGCAGCCATCCCGGTGCGGGGACGAGCAACGGAGACGCGCCGAGCAGAGCCGCGGGGGTGACGCGGAGCCTGCGTTCCTCGTCGCAGATCGGGCACGATTCGATGTGGCGGGCCACGCGCTTGCGCATCAGCACGGTGAACGTGCCGTCCCACCCTTCGAGCACGGCGGCGAGCTCGGGGCAGGCGTCTGGATCGGCCTTGGCGCGCCGGCACACAAGCAGCGCGCCCAGCGAGCGTTCGACGGTGTCGCGCAGCCGCTGCACCATCTTGGTGGCCGCGCTCGGGCTCACCTCAAGCGCCTCGGCGAGTTCGGGTCCGTCCATGCCGTGGTGATAGGCCAGCTGCAGGACGGCGCGGTCTCGGTCGGACAGTCCGCCCGCGGCCTCGGCGATCAATTCGGCGAGTTCGGTTCGCGCGGCCAGGACTTCGGGTCCGGCCTCGGTCGAAGCCATGTCGGGTACCTCGTCTGAAAGTAGTTCGCGACGGCGATCCCGGATGCGACGCAGCGCCTCATTGCGGGTGACGGAGTACAGCCAGGGCCGTAGCTTGTCGGGCTCGCGCAGTTCGGTCAGCTTCGTCGCAGCGGTGCAGAAGGCGTCCTGGACGCAGTCCGCCGCAGCGTCGCGATCGCGCAACATGCCGACGCAGAAGTCGTGCAGCTTGTCCGCGTAGCGGTCGTAGATCAGCGCAAATGCGCCGCGGTCCCCCGACGTTGCCGCGACCGCCAGCTCGGCGTCGGTCGCGTCCGGCCCGATCCGCTCAGCGTGTCGCGCAGCAGTCATGGCACTCTCCCCTGTCACGGCTGATGGTAGTGCTGACACTGGCCATGAACAGCCGTTCTGCTGGTCCGTCGATGCCCCGTGGCCATTGGAACTCCCTTCCCGCGGTGGCCCAGCTCGGGCCGCGCTTCATGGGTAGGAGCAACGAGTCGCCGCCAAGCGGACACTTTTCTCGTCACGGCTCTTCGAGGCGGTCCAACGTGCGCTCGCGCAACCACGCCGGTGCGGCGCGGAACGGCGTCAGGCAGGCGAGGGATACGTCCGCGATGGCGCGCAGCCGCCGCACCCGGACCTCGGCACGACTGATGCCGAATACGTCGGCAAGTTCGCGTTCATCGAGACCGTGGCGCATGGCGACGTCGAATGCGACCTCGTCACCGTCCGGTCTCACGTGGGGCTCCTCGCCGTGGGTGGCGGGCCGGGGCTCGGACCACCTTCACAGGTAGGAGCGCAACCGCCCTACGTACCGGACACTTTCGCGTTCAGGGGCGCCAACCGGTGGCGTCGGCCCATTTCCACGCCCGTCGGTAGGCGTCGACGAACCACGGCTCCTTGGCGTCGGCGTAGTCCAGCTCCGTCACTGCGCGCCTCTTGACTGCGAGGTACTCGTCACGGGCAGCCATGTCGGCTGTCAACCAGTCGCGGAACAGCAGCGCGAACTGTTGATTGGGCCAGCCGTCGACCCGAACGTGCACGTGGGTGAGTCTCCCCGGATCGGCTGAGCCGTGATATCGCTTGCGCCACAACGCCGTATCGTCGACATGGTCGAATGCAGGATTCGTGCTGCGGCTGTCCGGCTTGGCAATGTCGGCCGTGATGAGCTCCCTGCGGGGGTACCCGGCATTCAGCAGGTTGTCGGCTAGCTCGTCGGCCACGTCCAGCGACGGCACCGTCACTTGGACATCGATGACGTCCTTGGCGTCGAACCCAGGCACCGCCGTGGACCCGATGTGGTCGACCCGCAACGCTCGATGCCCGCAGGCCGTCTGCAGTCGTGCAACGATCCGGTCTGCCTGATCGGGCCACGTCGGGTCAGCCGGCACCAGCCGCTTCGCCGAGTGCACCACCTGACGACTCCGCAGGTTGTGGGCGAACGGCAGCACGCGGTCGTGCCAGAGCGCGCGGGCTTGTCGCTCGAGATCGTCGGCGCTGCCGTGGTTCTCCAGCCAGACGTCGGCGACGAGCTTGCGCTGCTCCACCGTCGCCTGGGCGGCGATGCGGGCCCTGGCGTCGGCCTCGCTGAAGCCGCGGTGCTCGATGAGTCGGGCCACCCGCACCTCCTCGTCGGCGTGCACGATGATCACCAGCGGGAACATCGGCGCCATCTGAGATTCGACCAGCAGCGGAATGTCCTCGACGATCACGGCGTCGTCCGGAGCGGCCGCGATGAGCTCCTCACGGCGTTTGCCCACCAACGGATGCACGATGCCATTCAGGGTTTTGCGTGCGTCTTCATCACTGAACGCCACCGCCGCCAACGCGGGGCGGTTGAGCGCGCCGTCGGGCAGCAGGATGTCGGAGCCGAACGCCTCGACGAGGGCGGCCAGCCCTTCGGTGCCGGGTTCTACGACCTCTCGGGAGATGACGTCGCCATCGACGACGATGCCGCCGCACTCGCTGAACGTGGCCGATACCGTCGACTTGCCCGCGCCGATCCCGCCGGTCAATCCAATCCGCAGCACGCGCCCAGTCTTTCAGTACGCCTCAACGACGAACTCCCCGGCTCGATGAGCCGGGGAGTCCTGTCGTGCTGTATGCGACTACGCGCTGCCTGCGAGCTTCTCGCGAAGCGCTGCGAGCTGCGCGTCGCTGGCCAGCGTGCCGCCGGAGGGCTCACCCGAGCTGGACGACGAAGACGACGACGCACCGTTGGAAGCGGGCCTGCTGGCCGCCTCGGCGTCGGCCGCCGCGAACTTCTCCATCTGCGCGGTGTGCATCTTGTGCCGGCGCTCGGCCTCGGCGTACCGGGCCTCCCACTCGTCACGCTGCTTCTCGAAGCCCTCGAGCCACTCGTTCGTCTCGGAGTCGAAGCCCTCCGGGAAGATGTAGTTGCCCGCCTCGTCGTAGCTGTCGGCCATGCCGTACTTCGACGGGTCGAACTCCTCGGTGTAGTCCTCGTTGGCCTGCTTGAGGCTCAGCGAGATCCGGCGCCGATCGAGGTCGATGTCGATGACCTTGACCATCGCGTCGTCGCCGACCTGGACCACCTGGTCCGGGACCTCGACGTGGCGCTCGGAGAGCTCCGAGATGTGCACCAGACCCTCGATGCCCTCTTCCACGCGAACGAACGCGCCGAACGGCACCAGCTTGGTGACCTTGCCCGGCACGATCTGACCGATCGCGTGGGTGCGGGCGAAGTGGCGCCACGGATCTTCCTGAGTGGCCTTGAGCGACAACGAAACCCGCTCGCGGTCCATGTCGACGTCGAGCACCTCGACGGTGACCTCGTCGCCGACGTTGACGACCTCGGACGGGTGGTCGATGTGCTTCCACGACAGCTCGGACACGTGCACCAGGCCGTCGACGCCGCCAAGATCGACGAACGCGCCGAAGTTGACGATCGAGGACACGACGCCCTTGCGGACGGCGCCCTTGGTGAGCTGGTTGAGGAACTCGCTGCGCACCTCGGACTGGGTCTGCTCCAGCCAGGCGCGGCGGCTCAGCACCACGTTGTTGCGGTTCTTGTCGAGCTCGATGATCTTGGCCTCGATCTCCTTGCCGATGTACGGCTGAAGATCGCGGACACGACGCATCTCGACCAGCGACGCGGGCAGGAAGCCGCGCAGGCCGATGTCGAGGATCAGGCCGCCCTTGACGACCTCGATGACGGTGCCCTTGACGGCCTCGTCCTTTTCCTTGAGCTCTTCGATGGTGCCCCAAGCCCGCTCGTACTGAGCGCGCTTCTTGGACAGGATGAGGCGGCCTTCCTTGTCCTCCTTGGTGAGGACAAGCGCTTCGACCTCGTCGCCGACGGACACAACCTCTGAGGGGTCGACGTCGTGCTTGATCGAGAGTTCGCGGGAAGGAATGACGCCTTCGGTCTTGTAACCGATGTCGAGTAGGACTTCGTCGCGGTCAACCTTGACGATGGTCCCTTCGACGATGTCGCCATCGTTGAAGTACTTGATGGTCTTGTCGATGGCGGCGAGGAAATCCTCCGCGGAGCCGATGTCGTTGAGGGCTACTTGCGGAGAGGTGGCGACGGGACTTGGCATGTGGTGGGTTGCTCCGGACAGGTTTTATCGTAGGGACAGTTGTTGTTGGCTTCGGCGCTGAGCACCGATGTCGTACATCGCACCCGCGATTGAGCACAGACGAGTACTCGTTGAGACTACTAGACTGGGTACACGCTGGACAAACCGGTCCCGCTGGGGCCGATGTGGCGAAGCTCAGGCGGAACTTCCTGAGTCGAGCGCCACGGAGAAACCGATGTACAGGACGATGACGACAACGCCCGCAATCGCACCCCACAGCGCGAATTTCTTGGCGTTCTCCGCTGCTACTCGCGCCTCGTCATAGCGGCCCTGCCCCCACAGTTGATTCACCTTACTGGCGTTCACGATCGCAACGATGCCCAGCGGCAAGCAGCACAGCACGGTCGTGATGATCGCCAAGACCAGATTGTTGTCCGGGGCTCGGCCCACAGCGGGCACAACGGGTTGCGGCCGATCGGGCATGAGTCCTGACGGGGGTCGAACGGTGTTCGGCTCCTTCGGCGTCGGGTCACCCGTCGGCTGGCCGGGGCCGCCAGGATTCGCCGGGGCGTTCGACGGAGGAGCCTGCGGCTGAGTCCCCCCATTCGACTCGTGAGTGGTCCACTTCGACCCGTCCCAGTAGCGATGTGTTGCCTTTCGCCATGGGTCGGGGTACCAGTTCGCGGGCCTCGATGGTTCGTGAGATGGCCTTGGAACCGGAGGTTTGCCCGGCCCCTCGGCGAGCGCCCTGTCGATGTCCTCGGCGACCATGTTCGTGATGTCGGGTCGCCGTCGCATCACAAGAATCAGATTGCGAATGTCGTGGCGGACCGATTCGTCCGTTTCGTCGCGCCACGCCTGGCGGAGGCGCAGCAGTACATAGCTTTGCTCCTGATGCGGGATGTCCGCGGCGCCCCGGATCGTCGCGCTGAGGTCGATGAGATAGGCGTAGGGAATCGGCGGCGGATCAGGCAGGGGGTCGGGGACTGGCTGGTGCTGAGCCGCGCAGTCTCGCAGCGCGTTCATCAACGCGAACGCATTCTTCGCCGTCGGATCTCGGTAGTCGATCAGCTGTTTGATGAAGATCGGGTCCAACCGGTAGGTGTCGACCTCGCCGATCTGAACGGGCAGGATCGGCAATTTCAGCGCTCGCGCGTAGTCGATCTCCAACTGGCAAGGTTCAGAGTCCAGAACATTCTGGGAGAGCGCGACGATGAAGACCTCGCACTCGCGAATCTTGCGCAGGATGGTGTCCCACCACTCCTCGCCACCGTGCAGGTCCTTGTCGAGAAAGACGTCGTGGCCGGCGCCGTCGAGATGATCGACGAACGTCATCACTGGCTCTACATCACGCCTGCTGTAGGACACGAAGAGTGTCACCGCTGCACCACCCCCACGCGGTCATGATGGCTCAGTCAACCCACGCGCGCAGGCTACTTCGCAGGATCGCCACCGCTTACTCTTCTCTGGTGCAATACCCCGCCACGCCGCAGCCGCCGCAGCACCCGCAGGCGTTCGTCCCGCCGCTGTCAAGACGCATCCGCAAAGTTGGTGCGCCGCTTGGCGTAATCATCGCGCTCGGCACCATCGCCGGACTGATCGTGCTGCTGTTCACCGCGCTCAATCCCGTTGGTGCGGTGATCGGGATCGTGCTGGCGACGACGGCTCTGGTCGTCGTCGTGTTGGCCTTCGTGTGGCTGGACCGGTGGGAACCCGAGCCGCCGCGGCTGCTCATCCTCGCGTTCCTGTGGGGCGCCTCGGTGTCCGTCGTGTTCTCCGTGGGCCTCGAGCTGGTGTTCGAGGCCCTGGTGCCAGCCGACGCCAACACGGCGAGCGCCGCGACCGTCGCGTTGGGCGCGCCGCTGGTCGAAGAGGCGCTCAAGGGATCGTTCCTGCTGCTCATGCTGACCGGTCGGCGGCGCAACGAACTGAACTCGCTGACGGACTGCCTCGTCTACGCGGGCATCACCGCGATCGGCTTCGCGTGGGTCGAGAACATCATGTACATCGCGCAGGGCGAGACGCTCGCCGAATCGTTGCTCACCGCGGGCCTGCGGCTGATCATGGGACCGTTCGCCCACCCGCTGTTCACTCTGGCGACCGGCATCGGCGTCTACTTCGCCCTGAACCGACGCAACGTGCTCGCCAAGATCGGTTGCGTCCTGCTCGGGTACGCCGGCGCGGTGCTGCTGCACGCGATGTGGAACGGCTCGTCGCTGGTGAGTATCGAGGCGTACTTCCTGGTGTACGTGTTCTGGATGGTGCCGGTGTTCGGGCTGGCCGTCTGGCTGGCGATCGCCAGCCGACGCAGGGAGCAGCGAATCACCGCGGCCAAGCTGCCTGGCATGGTCGCCGCCAACCTGGTCACGGCGAACGAAGCGACCTGGCTGGGCTCGATCAAGACGCGCAAGGTCGCGATCGCCGAGGTGACCCGACTCGGCGGGAAGTCCGCCGCCAAGGGTGTGAAGGACTTCGCCGCCCAGGTGGTCGAACTGGCCTTCGTGCGTGATCGCATCGACCGCGGGTTCGGCGACGCGCGCGTAGTCGCGTTGCAGAACGAAGAGGCCTACTGGGTGCTCGCGGCCCGCGCCCAGGCCCCAGCGCTGCAGTCCCTCGCCGCGTACCGCGCCAGGCCGTAGCCCACCGAGACCTCAAGCGGCACGTCCAGCTGGCTAGCCCATCCGGACGCGAGTGCCGACGATGCCGTCGGCCTCGAGCTGCGCGATCTCGGCGTCGGACACGCCCAGCTCGGATAGCAACTCGATGTTGTGCTCGCCAAGCAGCGGCGCGTGCCGATGGAGAAACGCGTGGGGCCCGCCGGAAAATCTCACCGGGAAGGTGCTGTGTCGGATCGGGCCGGCCACTGGGTGGTCGACGGTCTCGAAGAAGCCGCGGGCCTGGAGTTGCTCGAGCTCGGTCTGACGGTGCCCCAGCATCACCTTTCCGATGGGAACCCCTGCGGGCCAGAGTGTTTCGACGATCTCTGCCGCGCTGCGCTTGGCGCACCACGCTGCCAGCGCGTCGTCGATCTCGTCGTGTGCAACCCGCCGGCCCGCAGCGGTAAGCAACTGCGAATCGCTTGCCCAACCTGGGTCACCCAGTGCCTTTCGAAGTGCCAACCACTGCTCGTTCGTGGCGATGGCGATGGCGACCCAACAGTCGGACCGTCCGAACTCGTTGGTGTCTGCAGTCAGGTAAAGGTTCTGCGGCGCCGCGGCCGGCCCGCGGTTGCCCATCCGCTCGAGCAGGTTTCCGTACGCGGAGTACTCGATCACCTGCTCCGCCGCGAAGTTGAGCGCGCCGCCGATCATGGGCGCCTCCACCAACATTCCCTCACCGGTCTTGCGACGATGAGAGAGCGCGAGCAAGAACGCAACTGCGGCGTGGAAGCCCGCGCCAGGGTCGCAAACGGAGTATGGCTCCTGAGGCGTGTCGTCGGGATAGCCCGTGAGCCACGTCATCCCCGAGGCGTCCTCGATGGTCGGGGCCATGGCAGGCAGGTCACGCCACGGGCCGTCCAGGCCGTACCCGGGCATGCGCACCATGATCACGTCGGGTCGGGCCTTGCGCACCTCCTCGTAGCCGAGGCCCACGTTCTCCATCACGCGGGTGCTGTAGTTCTCGACCACCGCGTCGCAGCTGGCGATCATGCGCAGAGCCAGCTCGCGCCCTTGCTCGGACTGCAGGTCGAGTGTGAGGTCCTTCTTGTTGGTGTTGCCACCGTAAAAGGCCGGTACCAAGTCCCACCAACCGTCGTCAGTCAGAGGCTTGGCACTGAAGAACCGGAAGCCGTCGGGGCGTGTGATCGACTCGACGTGGATGACCTCGGCACCGAGCATGGCAAGGACGTGTGTGCAGATCGGGCCAGCGATGAACCCGGTCATGTCGAGTACTCGCAGCCCCGACAACGGCAGCGCCGCCGCGACCGCCGCGGCCGCCGGAGCCGCCCGGGGCGCTCGCACTCGCGCCCGGTGGACATCGGTTTGCTCGCCGAGCCGCGGCGCGGCCCCGACCGCTCGTGGCGTGAGTCCGTGTAGCCGGAACGGAGGCGCCGGCTGGATGAACCCGCCACGTGGATTGGGGAGGTAGGACCCCCTGGCGACGATGTGATCCAACTGAGGAAGCGTGGCGCCCGTTCCCACCGGCGCGTTGGGAATCCGGAAGGCGGTGGCCAGCTCGCGGATCTCGTCGGTCGTGCGTGCAAGCGTCCACTCCCGGATCCGCGGTACCAGCTCGGCGGCACGGTCTGAGCGCGTCTGCACGGAGAAGAGGGACTCGTCCTCGGTCCACTCGGGGCGGTCGACCATCACGCAGAAGTCGAGCCAGTGCTGGCCGGTCCCACACATCAGGCCGACCCAGCCGTCCTTGGTCTCCTCCACGCCAGGAATGTTGAGGGCGCGCTCGATTCGCCACGGTCGTCCGAGGCCCTCGAAGATCGTGACCGGGTAGGACGTCAGCGAGAGCGCGGCGGACTCCAGCATCGAGACGTCGAGCAGCTCGCCCCGTCCTGTCTCCAGCCACCGCAACCGAGACGCCAGCGTGCTCAGCGCCGCGCACAATCCGGCGACCCACTCCACCGGGCGACCACCGACGGCCACCGGCGCGCGATCGGGCCGCCCGCGTGGGGAAATACCGCCGGACCAGGCCTGCAGCGTGA
This sequence comes from Mycobacterium sp. RTGN6, assembly GCF_033804605.1. Taxonomy (NCBI): domain Bacteria; kingdom Bacillati; phylum Actinomycetota; class Actinomycetes; order Mycobacteriales; family Mycobacteriaceae; genus Mycobacterium; species Mycobacterium sp. RTGN6. The sequence goes on along the minus strand of NZ_JAPZKZ010000004.1, from coordinate 484,006 downwards.
AGTCGGTGGCAGCACGATCGCTCCAGGGCCCTTCGAGACCGAAGGGCGTGATCGCGGTCACGATGGCGTGGGGAGCGAGCTGACGCAGCGCGGCTGGTGACAGCGCGTCGTGGTCTGCCACCGCCGATCCGGGCGACCAGACCACGGCGTCGGCCGCGCGAACGAGGTCTCGTGCAAACGCGAGCCCCTCGGCGCACGCGGGATCGGCCACCACACTTTGCTTCGAGCACGCCAGGAACTGGAACAGCGCGCCGTCGTCGTCGGCGGGGATGACGGTGCCGGATGCCGACCATCGTCGCAGCTCGTCACCGTGGGGTGATTCGACCTTGACGACGTCGGCGCCGCCATCGACCAATAGCTTCGTGCAGTAGCCCCCGGGGATCCCGCTCGAGAGATCTACGACGGTGAATCCTTCGAGAGGCAACCCGTCGGTCATCGAGACCAACGCGTCTCCGGGCGCCCGCCGCCGAGCCAGCGCTCCAGTACGTCGTCGGTGTCGGCCCCGAGCCTCGGCGCGCCCGGCCCGTCGAACCCCAGCCGGACCTCGTCGTCCATGTTGCGCACGGGCTCGGCGATCCAGGGCAGGCCTGTCTCTGCCGAAGTGCCGACCAGTTGGCGCGCCGCGAGGTGCGGGTGGGCCACGACGTCGGCCGGCGTAAGGATGTGGCAGCCCGTGACGCCCCACGCCGCGAACCGCGCGAGCCACTCCGATGCGGGGGCCGACGCCACGATGGAGGCCAACTCCTTGCGTAGTCGTTCGCCCTCCGGCGAGTCAGTACCTTCGTAGAAGTCATCGGCCCGGAACGACCCGATGAGGTCCTCCCGGCCGACGTTCGTGCAGAAGATCGCCCAGAACTTCTGCTCGAGCAAGAGGAGCGCGACCAGCCCGCCGTCGCTCGCCTCGTAGATGCTGTGGCCGGGGCCGTGCTTGCCGGCGAGCCCGTTGGGGTCGTGGCCCGCCAGCATCGGGTAGAGCACCCACCGCTGCGCCTCGACGCCGGCGTCCCAGCACGAGACGTCGAGCCAGGCGCCCTGACCGGTCGCCTTGGCGTGCAAGACGGCGGTCGACGTGGCTAGCGCCCCGTGCAACGCACCCAACTCGAGCGCCCACGCGTAGTCACTGGCGAAGACGTGTTGGCCGTCGACCTTGGTGACCGCGGCGCAACCGGCGAGCGACTCGATGTTCATTCCGTGCGCGGGGAGCTGCGCGAGTGGTCCGTCCTGCCCGAAGCCCGTGAGGGAGCAGATGACCAAGTCGGGCCGCTGTTCTCGCAGGGTCGCCCAATTGATGCCCAGCTTCGCCAGCGCACCGGGGCGGTAGCTCTCGACGATGGCATCTGCGACGGACGCCAGCTCAAGGAACGTGTCGCGATCACCTTCCGCCCGCAGGTCGAGCACCACGCTCTTCTTGCCCCGGTTGGCGGCCTCGTAGATGAGGCTGTGTCCGTCCTCGTGCGGCGGAAAGGTACGGACCGAGTCGCCGCTCGGCGCTTCGACCTTGACGACCTCCGCCCCGAGGTGGCCCAGCTTGCGCGTGAGCAGCGGGCCGGACAACAAGCTGGCCAGCTCGAGCACGCGGACACCCGCCAGCGGCGCCCAAGGTCCAGCCGACCTAGGTGTCCGCACCTACACCCATCAGCGGGAACAGGGGAGCCAGCTCACTCACGGGTCATCTCCTCCAGCCATTGAAGCCAGAAACCCCACTGGCTGTCGTCGCTGTGCATCCCCTCGTAGACCGATCCGGGTCCCGGCCAGGACCGCGGGTTGTTGGCAGGCCGCGGCGGCGTGTTGTACTTGATCGTCCCCTGACGAGAGACCACGCCTCGCGCACCGCGGCTCATGGAAACCCAGTTCTCGAGGTCGTCGGGTAGGACGGTGTTCTGCACGGTGGCACCGGCGCGCAGGATCTTTCGCACCTCCTCACTGACGTGCTTGGGGACGAGTTGCAACGTCCACCATTCGGTTGCGTCGGGCCCTCGGGGCACGAACCCGCCGATCGTGGGGAACATCGACTCGGGGTCAGGGAGCGGGAAGCTCGTGATGCCGGTTGCCGGAAAAAGCAGCCCGATCATGAGCCACCCGGCCAGGGGGTGCGTGCGCTCGATCCCTGTCGAGGCGAACAGCGGACCCAGCACGTCGGAGCACCCCCAACTCCCCGATCCGGCCATCCTGACCCAAAGGCCTTCGACCGTCCAGCCCTTCGGGTCGGTGCGGTCGGCGGTGATCACGCCGAGCTCGCCCATGGCGCGGTGCGTAGTGTGGAAGTGGTAGGCGTCGCCGGCGAACTGGTCGACGATCGCCTTCCAGTTGGCGTTCACGAACTGGCGTAGGGGCGGGCCCATGACGACCTGTTCGGTCTGGCCGTACAGCTGGTCGAAGTACCAGCACATCTCCTCGCCGAGGTACTCGTCCAACGGCTCCGGGTCCGGATCGAGGTTGGCGAAGATGACGCCGTGGCGCACGGCCACCGACGCCTTCCTCAGCCCGAGGCCCGACTTGTCCAGCTCTCCGTAGACCTCGCGCTCGAACGGGGCACTGAGCATCCGGCCTTCGCAGTCGAACGTCCAGCCGTGGTAGGGACACATGAAGTTCTTCGCGTTCCCCTCGTCGGCCCGACACAGCTCCGCCCCCCGATGGGCGCAGACGTTCAACACCGCCGCCACCGACCCTGACCGCGTTCTCGACACGATCACCTTGTCTTCGCCGATGGATCGCAGCACGAAGTCACCCGGCTTGGGGATCTCGCTGACGTGGCCCACGATGGTCCACGTTCGGGCGAAGAGCTTCTCGAGTTCCCAGCGGTAGACCTCCGGGTCAGACAACACCCGCAGTGCCACCTCCCGCTTGTCGAGGTCGACGAGCTCCCGAATGGTCCTTCCATCGGCCAGCATCGGCCCGATGCGCTGCCGTAAGTCCGGTTCGGTCAACATCTTTGGGACCTCCTCGTTGTGATTGAGTCAGATCAGGACGTTGGTGAAGTGGGCGGGGACCGCGGCCTGGTCCAGCAGAATGAGCCGGCTCGCCAAGCGCAGCCCCTCCGGAGTGCGACGGATGACGTCCTCCCGCTGGGCTGAGAAGACCTCGCAGCCGGGGGTGTCGAACCGGCTCCACAGCAGGACGATTGCGCTGGTCACCGCGTACTCATCGGCGACGCCTGCTTCATGCACCACAACGTTCGCCACGAGGCGGCGGGTCCGGGGTGCCGGGTCGCGGTCGTAGGCATACCGAATTGTCACGTTGCGCTGCACCCGCATGCCGAGCGACAGCCGATCGTCGTCGTAGTGGCTGGTTCGCTCGTCGAAGCCCTTACCGTCCCTGCGGAACAGCGACTTGCGCATCGGCATCCGGTAGGTGCAGTCGTCGGTGAGGAGTTCCAGCCATTCGAGCTGCCGGTCGTCGTTGAGGAGGTTCGCCTCGTCCACCAGGAAGGCCATGAACTCGCCATACGCGGGATCGGATGTGACCCGCTTCAAATTCGCGGGCGCCTCGAGGGCTGGCTCGGTTGTCGTCACGGCGTTCCTCCCAACGACTACAGCGCTGTAGTTCGTTAAACCTTGTGGTCAACAGTTTGACTATAGGGTCAACAGGTCCAAACATGTCGGCGATTGCCGATATTTCCTGGGCCCAATCGGCGAAGAAGTACTCCTTCGGGTGACCGGCTGTCCGTGACCCGCCGGCCACGCCAATGAACCGCGTTGTTGTTCGCCGCGTCAACCGCGAAAAGTGGTGCGGTGCAACCGACTCGCGAATCTAGTGCGCCGCGGAGTCCCAGCTACGGCCGTAACCGACGGAGACCTCCAGCGGTACGTCGAGTGCGTAGGCGCCGCCCATCTTGTCGCGCACCAACGCCTCCAGTGCTTCACGTTCGTCTGACACGACCTCGAACAGCAGTTCGTCGTGGACCTGGAGCAGCATCCGGGACTTCAGCCCGGCCTCCTTGACCGCCGTGTCGACGTTGATCATCGCGACCTTGATGATGTCGGCGGCGCTGCCCTGGATCGGTGCGTTGAGCGCGGCCCGTTCAGCGGCCTCGCGGACGTTTCGATTGCTGCTGTCTAGCTCGGGGAGATACCTCCGACGGCCGAACACCGTCGACGTATAGCCGTCCTTGCGGGCTTGGTCGACGACCTCATGCAGGTAGTCACGCACTCCGCCGAACCGGGCGAAGTACTGGTCCATCTGCTCCTTGGCTTCTTCGGTGCTGATCTTGAGCTGCGATGCCAGCCCGTACGCGCTGAGCCCGTACGCGAGCCCGTAGGACATGGCCTTCACCCGGCGCCGCAGCTCGGCGGTGACTTCGTCGATGGGCACGCCGAAGGCCCGCGACGCGACGAAGGAGTGCAGGTCCTCCCCCGTGTTGAAGGCTTCGATGAGCCCCTCGTCGCGAGACAGGTGGGCCATGATGCGCATCTCGATCTGGCTATAGTCGGCCGTCATCAACTCGGCGTACCCGGCGCCGACGACGAACCCGTCGCGGATCTGGCGGCCAGCCTCGGTGCGGATCGGGATGTTCTGCAGGTTGGGTTCGGTGGATGACAGCCGACCAGTAGCGGCGATGGTCTGATTGAACGTGGTGTGGATGCGCCCATCGGACGCAACGGAATTGAGCAGTCCGTCGACCGTGACCTTCAGTCGGGTGGCATCGCGATGGGCGAGCAGATGCTGCAGGAAGGGATGGCCGGTCTTGTCGAACAGCGTCTGCAACGCGTCGGCGTCGGTGGTGTATCCGGTCTTGGTGCGCTTGGTCTTCGGCATTTCGAGTTCGTCGAACAGCACTACCTGCAATTGCTTCGGCGAGCCGAGATTGATCTGCTTGCCGATCACCGAGTAGGCCGCCTCCGCGGCGTCGCGGATCTGGTCGGCGAATTGGCTCTGCAACGTGCCGAGCAGGTCAGGGTCGATCGCGATGCCGGTGTGCTCCAGATCCGCCAGCACTCGCTGGACCGGGAGTTCCATCTGCCCGAGCAGCGCCGACGAATCGATGCGAGCCAACTCCTCGTCGAGCGCGTCGGCGAGGTCGGCTACGGCGGACGCCCGAAGGATCAGCGTCTGGACGGCCTGATCGTCGACGCCGTCCTCGTCGTCGAGTAGCGAAAGTTGTTGTTGCTCGGGGTTTTCGGCGCGGAGTTCCCGGCGCAGGTAGCGCACGGCCAGATCGTCCAGTGCGAAGCTACGCTGACCGGGCCGCACCAGGTACGCCGCCAGTGCCGTATCCGAGGTCACGCCCTCGAGGTTCCAGCCGCGCCCGACGAGGTCGTGCATGGCCAGCTTGGCCTCGTGCAACGCCTTCGGCGCCCCCGGGTCGGACAACCATGCTGCCAGCGCCGTCTCGTCGGCGGAATCGATTGTGGCGGTGTCGATGTAGCAGCCCTCACCGTCGGACGCCACGATGGCCAGCGCGGTGGCGTCGGCGTCGAAGGCGAGATGGGTGCCGACGACCGCGAGCCCGAATCGAGTGCCAAGACTGTGCTCCGACAGCCAGGCCGCCAGCTGTCCGGGTTCCAGGGCGCCACCCTTGACGTCGAAGCCCTCTTCGACTTCGGGGTCCGCCGAGGCGAGCGTTTCGAACAGCCTGTCGCGCAGCACCCGGAACTCGAGATCGTCGAACAGTCGATGGATGTGGTCGCGGTCCCACGGCTGCATCCGCAACGTGTCGGGCGTCTGCGCCAGCGGCACGTCCTTGACGAGGTCGGTCAGTTCACGGTTGAGGATGACGTGAGAAAGGTTGGCGCGCAATGCATCACCAACCTTGCCCTTGACGGTGTCGACCTTGTCGACGAGCGCCTGCAGCGAGCCGTATTCCACGATCCACTTGGACGCCGTCTTCTCCCCCACCCCGGGGATGCCGGGCAGGTTGTCGCTCGGATCGCCGCGAAGGGCGGCGAAGTCGGGATACTGCGTGGGCGTCAGCCCGTACTTCGCGACGACGGCCTCTGGCGTGAACCTGGTGAGCTCGCTGACGCCCTTGATGGGATAGAGCACGGTGACGTCGTCGCTGACGAGTTGCAGCGCGTCGCGGTCGCCGGTGACGACGAGCACTCGGTAGCCTTCCTGCTCCGCCTGTGTCGCCAGCGTCGCGATGATGTCGTCGGCCTCGAATCCTTGTTCGGCGAGCGTGACGATGCCGAGCGCGCCGAGTACTTCCTTGGTGATGTCGATTTGGCCGCGGAACTCGTCGGGTGTCGCCGAGCGGCCCGCCTTGTACTCGGGGTACTTCTCCGATCGGAACGTCTGGCGCGACACGTCGAACGCGGCGCAGATGTGGCTGGGCTGCTCGTCGCGCAGCAGGTTGATCAGCATGGCGGTGAAGCCGTAGACCGCGTTCGTGGTCAGCCCGCCCTGGGTCTTGAAGTTCTCGGCGGGCAGCGCGTAGAACGCGCGGAACGCCAGCGAATTGCCGTCCAGCAGCATCAATGTCGATTTCGTGTCTGTCGCGGCGGGGCTCACGGCCCTACTCTATGCACCAGCGCTGACACGAAGCTCACTGTGCCGGACGCGCGCCCGGCTCGCCTGGACCCGGTACGGAACCGGGCGGCGGGCCGAGCTGACCGGTGCGGATCCAGTCGATCGCCATGTCATGAGGGTTCTGCGGGTCGACGACCACCGCGATGGTCGCGCCCGGCTGCGCCCGCGCCACGTGCATTTGCGTCACCACCTCGTCGAAGACGGCGCCGTAGGGCGGCGTCCCGTCGTCGCGCACAACGCTGCCCTGGATCCGCATCACGGGCGACATGTTCATGTACGACCCGACCTGCCAGACGCCCTCGATGGTGACGGTGGCGGGCAAGCCGGCGCCGTTGGTCAGCTGCGCATGGCGCATCATCTTCATGCCGATTTCGGAGGCGTCGGCCGCCTCGTGGATCCGGTTGGGAATGTCACCGATTTGGCCGAGGAATGACGACGGCCGCCCCTGCGACTCCAGGTACTGCTTGTTGGCGCCGTACATTCGCGCCCAGTCGTTGAACGGGTTGGGCATGTGAGGGTTCCCGGTCAGTAGCCCATGAACTTGCGGAACTGCTGGCCGACGGCCATCGACTGGCCCATCCGCTGCACCCAGCCGTCGAGCGCCGCCTTGGTGTCCGCCGGGTTCCAGCCGCGCTCCTGGGACAGGGTGATCATGCCGGCCTCGTCGTTGATGCCGCGGACCTGCGCATCACGGGCGAGGTCGGCGTAGTCCTGAAGCGAGATTCCGTTGATGGGCTGCCAGATCGGGTCGTCCGCGGCCACCGAGCGGGTCGACGGCCCACCCATAAAGGACGGGTCGATCATTCCTCCGGCGCCCTGGACGTGCACCGCCCCTTCACCCTGCGGCGGCGTAAAGGCCTGTTGTGCCTGTTGCGCTGCCTTCTTTGCCTTGTCGAAAAGTCCCATTTCGGTCTCCGCTCCTCGGGGCTCCGGACGCTGATGTCCGGGACGCTACTCCCGGGAGAAGTGCACCCGAGCCGGTTCGCTACCGATCCCAACTCATGGACCAAAACTGCAACACGTTTCAGTTCGGTGCCAGATCTCCGTTACGCTGACCGGGTGCCAGGAGCAACGGACGCCACGTCGCAACTACCGGCCGTCGACGGGTGGTTCGCCACCGACGACGCCGGACACACCCACCTCATCGCCGGGAAGTGCACTCAATGCGCGACCTACGTGTTCCCGCCGCGCGCCAACAACTGCCCCAACCCGGCGTGTGACGGCGACGAGCTCGAACAGGTTCCGATGTCCCGTCGCGGCACGTTGTGGAGCTACACCGAGAACCAGTACGCGCCGCCACCGCCGTACCCGTCGCCAGACCCGTTCGAGCCGTTCGCGGTCGCAGCCGTCGAACTGGCGGACGAGGGAATCATCGTGCTCGGCAAGGTGATCGAGGGCACGCTCGCTGCCGACCTCAAGGTCGGCATGGAGATGGAACTGACCACGATGCCGCTATACGTCGACGACGAGGGCGTCGAGCGGGTCGTCTATGCCTGGAGGATCGCGTCATGAGTCCGGAACCGCTGTACATCCTCGGCGCGGGCATGCACCCGTGGGGTAAGTGGGGCCGCGACTTCACCGAGTACGGCGTCGTCGCTGCGCGGTCCGCGCTGGCCGAGGCGGGCCTCGACTGGCGCCAGATCCAACTGGTTGCAGGCGCCGACACCATCCGCAACGGCTACCCGGGCTTCATCGCCGGTGCCACGTTCGCGCAGAAGCTCGGCTGGAACGGCGTGCCCGTCAGCTCGAGCTACGCGGCCTGCGCCAGCGGTTCGCAGGCCCTGCAGAGCGCGCGTGCGCAGATCTTGGCCGGCTTCTGCGACGTGGCTTTGGTCATCGGCGCCGACACCACCCCCAAGGGCTTCTTCGCACCCGTCGGCGGCGAACGCAAGAACGACCCGGACTGGCAGCGCTTCCACCTGATCGGCGCCACCAATCCGGTGTACTTCGCGCTGCTCGCACGCAGGCGCATGGACCTCTACGGCGCGACCCTCGAGGACTTCGCCCAGGTCAAGGTGAAGAACTCGAGGCACGGGCTCAACAATCCCAATGCCCGCTTCCGCAAGGAGAGTTCGGTCGAGGACGTGCTGGCCAGCCCCGTCGTCTCCGATCCGCTTCGGCTGCTGGACATCTGCGCCACCTCCGACGGTGCGGCCGCGCTGATCGTCGCGAGCAAGTCCTTCGCCGAGAAGCACCTGGGCTCCGTCGAGGGCGTGCCGTCGGTGCGGGCCGTCAGCACGGTGACACCGCGCTATCCGCAGCACCTACCCGAATTGCCGGACATCGCAACGGATTCCACGGCGGTCGTGCCCGGCCCCGAGCGCGTGTTCAAGGACCAGATTCTCGACGCCGCGTACGCCGAGGCGGGCATCGGACCCGAGGACGTCAGCCTGGCCGAGGTGTACGACCTGTCCACGGCATTGGAACTCGACTGGTACGAGCACCTCGGACTGTGCGCAAAGGGTGAGGCCGAGGCGCTGTTGCGCAGTGGCGCAACGACGATCGGCGGACGAGTCCCGGTCAACGCGTCCGGTGGGTTGGCGTGCTTCGGCGAGGCAATTCCTGCGCAGGCGATCGCGCAGGTCTGCGAACTCACCTGGCAACTGAAGGGCCAAGCCACCGGTCGGCAGGTCGAGGGCGCGACCGTCGGCGTCACCGCCAACCAAGGTCTGTTCGGACACGGCTCGTCGGTGATCGTCGCGCGATAGCCCGTCCCCACCACTCGCGAGCGCGCGTGTCTGCGGGCGACACGCCGCGGCGTGTCCCGAGTTTCCGCGCGCTCGGCGTTGAATGTGCCCATGCCCAGACTCCTTTCGGTCCGCGTGAAACCGGGCAGCCGCAAGGGTCCGTTCGTGGATGTCGGACCGAACGGTGACATCACCATCTACGTGCGCGAGGCGGCCGTCGAAGGCAAGGCCAACGATGCTGTCCTTCGAGTGTTGGCCGAACATCTCGGTGTACCGCGCAGCCGAGTGACGCTGGTCTCCGGCCGTACGTCACGCGTCAAGCGGTTTCGCATCGAGGACTAGCCCCGCGAGCGTGCGCAAACTCCCGATTGGCGTCGGCGTGTCGGCCGCAGACACGCGCGCTCGCGGGAGGAAAGGGACCAGGAGAGGTCAGGCGACGCCGAGGTAGGCGGCGCGAATGCTGTCGTCCGCCAATAGGTCACGCGCGACTCCGTGGCGCGTGATCCGGCCGGTCTCCAAGATGTAGGCCCGGTCCGATCGAGTCAGCGCTTGCTGAGCGTTCTGCTCGACGAGCAACACCGTGGTACCCGTCGAGTTTATCTCCGAGATGATCTTGAAGATCTGCGAAATCACCATGGGCGCAAGCCCCATCGACGGCTCGTCGAGTAGCAGTACCTTCGGTCGGGCCATCAGCGCGCGGCCGATGGCCAGCATCTGCTGCTCCCCACCCGACAAGGTGCCGCCGACCTGGGTGCGGCGCTCGGCTAGCCGCGGGAACGTCTCCAGCACCCAGTCGAACCGCTCGCGATGTTCCGACCTGGACGCGAACTTGCGCCCGTAACAACCCATTTCGAGGTTCTCCGCCACCGTCATGCCCGGGAACACGCCGCGCCCCTCGGGGGCCTGGATCAGCCCGTCGGTGACGCGGCGATGGGCCTTGACCTTCGAAACGTCCTGGCCGTCGAACCAAACCGACCCCGAGGTCAACGGGCGCAGCCCCGAGATGGCCCGCATCATCGTCGTCTTGCCCGCTCCGTTGGAACCGAGCAACGTCACCAGTTCGCCTTCGCGCACCGTCAGCGACACGCCGTGCAGTGCCTGAATCCGCCCGTAATGCACCACCACGTCGCGGACTTCGAGCAGCACGGGCCGCGGGTCCAGGTCGGACTGGGTCGACGATTCAGGCTCGGACGGCGACTCAGGAGAGTTCGTCATCGGGTACCCCCAGGTAGGCGGCGATGACCTTCGGGTCTTCGCGGATCTCGGCGGGCAGTCCATCGGCGATCTTGCGGCCGAACTCCAGCACGACGATTCGGTCGGTCACACCCATCACCAAACGCATGTCGTGTTCGATCAGCAGCACCGTGTAGCCGTCGTCGCGGATGGCGCGGATCAGGTCGATCAGAGCCGCCTTCTCGCTCGGATTGAAGCCCGCTGCGGGCTCGTCGAGGCACAGCAGCTTGGGTTCGGTCGCCAGCGCCCTTGCGATCTCGAGCCGACGCTGATCACCGTACGGCAGGTTCTTGGCCTTCTCCTCGCCGCGGTGCGCGATGCCGACGAACTGCAGTAGCGCCGCGGCCTTCTCGATGGCCGACTTCTCCTCACGCCGGTGCCGGGGCGTCCGGATCAGCGCACCAGGCACCGAGGTCAGGTGGCGAGCGTCGGTGCCGACGACGACGTTCTCGAGCGCCGTCATCTCGCCCCACAGCCGGATGTTCTGGAACGTCCTGGCGATCCCCCGGCGCGTGATCTGGTGGCGCTTGATCTTCCCCAAGGGAGCGCCGTCGAACGTCACCGAGCCCGAACTCGGCCGGTAGACACCGGTTATCGCGTTGAAGCACGTCGTCTTGCCCGCACCGTTGGGCCCGATGAGCCCCAGGATCTCGCCGCGCTTGATACCGAAGGTCACCGCGTCGAGCGCCGTCAATCCGCCGAACTTAACGGTGAGTTCGTTTGTCTGGAGCAGGGTTTCGCCCTCGGCGACCTTCACCTCGCGGTGCAGCGCGGCGAGTTCCTCGTCGATCTCGGGTTCTGTCATGCCGCCGCCTTCTCGTCATCCGCACGGCGCAGCAAGTTTCGAGCCGACTTGCCGTAGGCGAGCAGCTGCTGGCGGACCGGGAAGAGCCCCTGTGGCCTGAAAATCATCAACACCACCAGGGCCAACCCGAAGAACAGGTACTTCAGGTCACCGAGGTTCACTCCGAGAAAGTGCACCCCGAGCAGCCGGTTCGGCAGGTAGACGATGATGAACGCCCCGAAGATGACGCCCAGCTTGTTGCCCTGACCGCCGAGCACGACGGCGACCAGGAACAGCATCGAATTGATGATGTTGAAGTTGGTCGGCGCGACGTATTGAACCTGGCCTGCGTACAGCGCACCGGACAACCCGCCGATCCCCGCGCCGATCACGAACGCCCATAACTTGAACTTGAAGGTGTTGACGCCCATCACCTCTGCGGCGTCCTCGTCCTCCCGGATCGCGACCCAGGCCCGACCCACCCGGCTGCGCTCCAGATTGCCGACGAACAACAGGATGACGATCATCAACGCCAGGCCCAGCCAGAACCACCAAGTGCCGTAGTTCATGTCGCCCGAGGCATTGCCGTTGGAGAAGACGCCGTTGGGCCGTTGCTCGTTCTCGAGCAGCCGCGGATACGCAATCCGGTCGAGTCCGCGTGAGCCATTGGTGATGTCGGCGAGGTTGTCCGCGAGCAGGCGGATGATCTCGCCGAAGCCGAGCGTGACGATCGCAAGGTAGTCGCCACGCAGGCGCAGGGTGGGGATGCCAAGGATCAAGCCGGCCAGTGCGGTCACCGCCATCGCCAACGGCACGCACGCGAGCCACGCCCAGTCCTTGCTCAGGAATCCGTCGTCACCGACCTGATTCCACGGGCTGGTCGGGCTGGTGAGCAGGGCGACCGTGTACGCACCGACGGCATAGAAGCCGACGTAGCCGAGGTCGAGGAGGCCGGCCTGCCCGACAACGACGTTGAGCCCGATGGCGATGATCGCGATCATCACGAACGCCGCCATGGTGCCGCCGAAGCTGATCCCTGGCGTGTCCAAGAACGCCGGCGTGAAGATCGGAAGCAGTGCCAGCAGCCCGAAGAGCACGACCCCGACGACCCACTTCGCCATCCGGTCGAGATCCGCCCACCACTGACGCAGGACGTCGCCGGGCGCCAGCAGGCCGCTCACCTTCGACGTCCCGGTGTCTTCGGGTCCCCGGTGGGTCATGCGCGCGCCTTTCCGAGGCTTTCACCCAGAATGCCCGTCGGCCGGATCAACAGCACCAGCACGAGCAGGACGAACGCCACCACGTCGCGCCACTGCGTGCCGAACACGGCCTGGCCGTAGTTCTCCATGATCCCCAGCAGCAGCCCGCCGAGCAATGCACCGCGCAGGTTTCCGATGCCGCCCAGCACCGCCGCGGAAAAGGCCTTGATGCCCAGCAGGAAGCCGCCCGAATAGATGATGCCCTGCGGCACCTTGAGCATGTACAGCAGCGCCGCAGCTCCCGCGAGCACGCCACCGATCAAGAACGTGGTCATGATGATGCGCTCACGGGACACGCCCATGAGCGTCGCGGTCGTCGAATCCTGTGCGACGGCCCGGATTCCGCGGCCGAACTTGGTGCGGTTGATCGCGATGTCCGTCAACACCGCGAGCACCGTGGCGGCGATGACGATGACGATCGTGACGTTGGAGACGGTCGCGCCGAAGATGGTGAACTGGGTCTTGGGCTGCACCAGGATGATCGGCTGCTGCGCGTTTGACCCGCCGTAGCCCTCGATGATGTGCGGCAGGATGAAGTGGACGAACTCCTGCAGCACGAACGACATGCCGATCGCCGTGATGAGGAACGTCAACGGCCGCGCGTTGCGTCGCCGAAGTGGCCGGTAGGCAACGGCTTCCAACCCCAACGCCGCCGAACCCGACACCAGCATCGCGAAGATCATCGCGATCGCCAGGTAGAGGATCGTCAGCCCGATGCCCTTGTTGTAGGCGTTACCGCTGGGGCTGAAGCCGAGGATGAAGTCGAGGCAGAAGTACGCGCCGAACATGCCGAGCATGAAGATCTCGGAGTGCGCGAAGTTGATGAGCCGAAGCACGCCGAACACCAGCGTGTACCCGACGGCCACCAACGCGTAGATCGCCCCCCACGACAACCCGTCGATCGTCAACTGCCAGAAGCCGTCGAGCAGACCATCGACGTTGAAGTTGATGTTGGCTGCCTGACAGGCGAATTGGTCGACGCACTCGTGGATCATCCGGTGGCGGCTCCTCGCGAAGGGGTGTCGATACGAGACGCGCCCGAGACGACTCGGTCTCGGGCGCGTCCCGTATCAGCGACTGACTACTGAACCTTGTAGATCCAGACGAGGGTGGACGTGAGCTCACCCTTGTCGGTCCACTGGTAGTTACGGGCGACGCCCTGCCCGTTGTAGTTCTTCACGAAGTCCAGCAGCGCAGGACGGGTGATCGCGCCGGAGTCGATGCCCTTCAGCAGGATGGTGCCGAGGTCGTAGCCCTCGGTGCTGTAAGTGCCCGGCTCCTGGCCCGCCGACTTGGTGTACGCCTCGACGAACGGCCCGGTGGCCGGGCCGCACGGGCAGGACAGGATGGCGTCCTTCGACGACTCACCCGCCTGCTTGACGAACTCCTGGTCCTTGGTGCCGTCGGCGCTGACGAACGTCGCCTCGACACCGCCGTCCTTCAGCTGCTGCACGAACGGAGCAGCCTCCGAGTAGTACCCGCTGAAGAAGACCGCCTTCGGGCTGATGCCCTTGATCTGCGTGACGGCGGCGGAGAAGTCCTTGTCGCCCTTCTTCACCTGGATGTTGCAGCCCGAGTCCGCAACCGGTCCGAGCGTGTCGCGAACCGCCTCGGCCAGGCCGACGCCATAGTCGGTGCTGTCGTCCACGACGCAGATCTTGTCGAACTTCAGCGTGTCCTTGAGGTAGTTGGCCACTGACGGGCCCTGGACCGCGTCATTGGCCAGCCCGCGGAAGAACGTCTTCCATCCGTTCTCACTGAGCGTCGGATTGGTCGCCGACGCCGTGACCGACACCAGACCGGCCTGGTCGAACACCGTGCCGGTGGCCTTGGTCTCGCCCGAGAACGCGGGGCCGACCAGTCCGATCGTGTACTGGTCGTCGACGATCTGCGGCGCGATCCCGGTGGCCTTCTGCGGATCGCCCTCGGTGTCGAAGTCCTTCAGCTGCACCTGGCAGCCGGGATTGGCCGTGTTGTGCTCGTCGACGGCGAGCTTCACGCCGTTCTTGATGTTGATGCCGAGCGCGGCGTCCGGTCCCGTGAGCGCGCCTGCCATCGCGATCGACAGCGGCGGGCAAGTCGCCTTGCCATCGCCGGCGGGATCGGCGGGTTTTGTGCCCTCGGCGGCCTTGACCTCCACACCCTTTTCGTCGACCTGAACCTGCTCGACGATCTTCAAGTTCGACTGCGACGACCCGCTCTCCTGTTCGGGCGTGGACTGATTGCAGCCGGCAATACCGACCACGATCAAGCCCGCGCTCCCGAGAGCAAATGCACTACGTGCCACGCGACTGCGCACGTTCCACCTCCGAATCAGGGTTGTCATCGGCATCGGCGACGCAATACACGTCCGCCGAGCGCCGATGCTTCGGGTAGAACATAGCCAACGCGTGGCCCACATGCGTGATGTTGGGAAATGCGGGCTGCGTATCCGCTGTGCGATGGGGTCGATCGGCGTGTCAGGAAACGCACTGTTTACGCGTCGCCCGGCGTATCGAGGGTCTCCAGCACGACCTCGGCGACCCGCTTCATCGTCGTTCGACGATCCATCGCGGCGCGTTGAATCCATTTGAACGCCTCGGGTTCCGACATCCCCTGCTTGGCTTGCAGCAAACCCTTTGCGCGCTCGACGAGCTTGCGGGTCTCGAGCCGGTCCGACAGCGTTTCGACTTCCTTCTCGAGCGCGGCGAGCTCGCCGAACCGGCTAACCGCCAATTCGATCGCGGGAATGAGGTCGGTGATCGAGAACGGCTTCACGAGGTATGCCATCGCCCCTGCGTCACGGGCACGTTCGACGAGTTCGCGCTGGGAGAAGGCCGTCAGCACGACGATCGGCGCGATCCGCTTCTGCGCGATCTCCGCGGCGGCGTCGATGCCGTCCCTCCGCGGCATCTTGACGTCCATGATCACCAGGTCGGGCCTGAGGCTTTCGGCTAGCTCGACGGCCGCTTGCCCATCGCCCGCCTCGCCGACGACGTCGTAACCCTCTTCCCGAAGCATCTCGGCGAGGTCGAGGCGAATCAATGCTTCGTCCTCGGCGATGAGAACACGGTGCGGCTTGTCAGCGTCCGTCGATGACTCGGTCATGTGCACATCATCCCGTGGTGAGCGCCGTTCAGCGACCGCGGGGCCGTGACCGACGGATTCGGCCATCCCTTATGGTGAATAGCCGCACCACCGCCGCCCCCGTATCCCAACTGGCAGAGGAAACGGATTCAAAACCCGTCCAGTGTGAGTTCGAATCTCACCGGGGGCACCAGTTCAGCAGGCGCAGTTTCTAGGCGGTCCTCAAAGTGCAGCGTCCCCGGCGAGGTGATCCTCGCCGGGGACGCTGTCACTCAGAGTGCACCTAGGGCTATGACTCCCCGCCACCGTCGGTGCTGGAGCCGTCGGCACCTTCGGCTCCAACCTTCACCTTGAGCTCGTCACCGGAGCCGTGCTTGCGGTGCCGCTCGTTGTTGCCATCACCCTTGGACTTGGCCTCGGAGTCACCGGACTTGGCCTCGGACTTCTTGTCCTTTTCCGCGCCGTCCGACTTCTTGTCCGGGTCGTCCGACTTCTTGTTCGACTCATCGGACTTCTTGTCTGACTCATCTGACTTCGGGTCGGATGCGGCCGGCTTCTCCGCCGGCGTGTCGGCCGGCTTCTCGGTAGTCGTCGACTCCGTGGACGCAGGCGTCGTGGTGGGCTCCGTCGCCGCTGGCGTCTCGGTGGCCGCCGCAGGCTCGGTTGCCTTCACGGGCTCGGCTGCAGGAACCGTCGGCTCGGTCACCGCCGCCTCGGCCGCGGCCGGCGTGGCGGCGGCTCCCTCGGCGGCAGCGGCCTTCGGATCCTCGGCGGCTGCTGCGTCGGCCTCCTTGGCCTCACCCTGGGCCGACTCTGTGGTCGCGGACGCCGAATCTGCTTCTGCGGCAGCGGTTGTCGCGTCCGAAGACTCCACACTGGCCACGCGCAACGACAGCGGTGCGGCGGCCGGAGGCGGAGGCTGAATCCCGATACTGGCCAGAGCCTGAGCGATCGCGTTCACGATCGCGTTGGCGATCTGCTGCCCTAGCGTCTGAACGAGGGCTTGCGTGACGGCGTTGGCGATGGCCTGGGCGATCTGTTGCACGAACGCCTGCAGGGCCGCTGCCAGCGGATCGATCGGGTCCGGCGGGTCGGTCGGATCCGTCGGGTTCTGCGGATGAGCGGCGAGCCAGTCGCGCAGGTAGTCGTAGATGACCTGCTTCTCGGTTCCGTCCTGCGTCCACAGCCCGTAGTTGGCGTCCGGGTTGGTGCTACCGGTCGCGGTGTCGCGGCCGGTGTACAGGAAGATGGGGCCGGCCTGGGCAAGGAAGTCGGGATCGTCCCAGTGCTCGAGTAGATCCGCGATGTAGTCGCGCTGCGTCTGCTGGCTGACGGTGTGGATGACGCCTTGCGTATCGGTGTAGGTGTACGTCGGCACGCCGAACTCGGAGATCCAGACCTTCTTGCCGGGGATCAGCGCCATCAGGTCCTTGACCTGGTTGTACGCGGTATCGTCGGCCCACGCCCCGTAGACGTTGGGGTCGAGATTGCCCGCAGAGAAGGCCAGTGACTCGTCGTAGGGGTGGTACGACAGGGCGTCGAAGTAGTTCCGAATGTCCGGGTCGGCGGCGATCATCGCATTCAGGAAGTCAACCGGGTCCATCGTGAAGTTGCCGAAGTTGATCACGTGGCCGACCGCGCCCGCGACGACGGTGGCGGTGGGATCGGCCGGCTTGATGACTTGGTAGGCCGCTTTCACCAGGGCGGCGTACGCCGCGGGGTCGATGGGGTTCGAGAACAGCACCGCGTTCGGCTCGTTCCAGATCTCGTACGCCGACACGATGGAGGCGTATGAGGTCTGAACCCCATTGACGTCGACCGTATGGGCGACGAAGTCCTGCATGAACGCCGCAAACGCAGCAGGGTCAGGCGTCCCGGTGCCGGTGTAGGAGATCTGCCCGTCCGCCGTGGCCCAGGACGGGGTGCTGTTGATCTCCGCCAGCACGCCCATGTTGCGTTCCGCGGCCGCGTCCATCACCTCGTCCAGGAACTGGAAGATGTAGTCGTTGCTCGGGTGGGCAGCGTCGACCGGATTGAACTCGATGAGCGACCACGGCACGAACACGCGGATGTTCTCGACACCGAGTGCTTGCATCTGGTCGAGCTGGGCGTCGATGTCCGCTCGCGTCTGCCCGTACAGGGGCGACACGGCAATGCCCACGGTGGAGGGCGAGACGGTGATTTCCGCGACCTGTTCGTACTCGTAGGCAGCTATACGCGGCGGCGTCGGCACCAACATGTTGCATGCGTAAGCGCTCACCATCGCGACGGGAAGGGCGGCAATCACACTGCGGGTGGCCAGCGTGCGGAAGACACCCTTCGTCGTGGCCTTCTTCATGGTTTCTCCTACTTTCGCGGGTAAGGGAATCGTCGTCCCCGTCAACGGGTTGACCTAATTTACTCAGCTGACAGCAAATTTTGCTAGCTATTTGAAAGAACTGCAGTCCAACTTTCTGTAGTAAGCCTTTTTGTATCCCTACCAATGGTATTTTTTGACGGCTATTTGCAATTCTGGCAAACACCACCATCTTGAGAATCAACCTCGGTTGAAGGCCACCTAAGTAGGGTTATGGCATCACGAAATCGATTGAAACAGAGAGATATACGCACACGACAACCCTCGGTACAAGGGTCCCTCGGACGCGAAACTTGACGACGCCGTGCAGCTATAGCCAAGGAAGGCGCTATCGTGGCGTCAATTAACCCCAGACCAGCTATCTAATATTTACGTAGGCAACAATTGAGGTAGCAACCGCCTGGAGTACAGCGAGTTACGCTCTACCCGTGGCGGCCGACCAGAGTGACGGTGCGCCGGCCGGCACGCGGCCGCCGCACCGGCGCTCGTCGTGCCTGCCCGCCATCGCCACGGAGCTCGACCCCCACGGCAGGGCTCAGCACCACGCTCGGAGCACGTCGCGGAACCTGCGCGTCCTGACGGTCACGACGCGCATCGGCGCGGCCGTGAGTCTGTTCTTCGGACTCCAGCAATTCTTCGTCGTGGGAAGCGCGCTGTGGATCGGAGTCGTCAACCTCGCGAGCGGGTTGATATTCCTCTCGATCCCCAAGCTGTATCGCTTCGGCGATGTCGTCGCACCCGTGGTGTTCCTGCTCATCGCGTACTCCGTCATCACGATCGTGAGCATCTACACCGGCAGCGGTATCGGGCTGCACTTCTATTTCGTGGTCGCCGCCGCGCTCGTCGTGCTGCTGCTCGGCATCGAGCACATGGTGATCGCCTCGGCGATCGCGGTCCTCGGTGCGGTCACCGTCGTCGCGTTGGAACTCTTCGTCCCCCACAGCACCGGCGTGCAGCCGGAGTGGGCCAACAAACTCGGCTTCGTCATCAACACCGTGTCGGCCTGGGTGCTCATCATCGCCACCGTCTGGTTCACCCTGCGCGAGACGGCCCGCGCCGAACGCGCCATGGAAGCCGAATACCAACGTTCGGAATCGCTGCTCGCGAACATCCTGCCCGCGTCGATCGCCGCACGGCTCAAGGATCCTGCCCGCAACATCATCGCCGATGGGTACGACGACGCGTCAATCCTGTTCGCGGACATCGCCGGATACACCAAGCGTGCGAGCGACACGACGCCAGCAGACCTGGTTCGCTTCCTCGACGCGCTCTACACCGACCTCGACGCCCTGGTCGACCGCCACGGCCTCGAGAAGGTCAAGACCAGCGGTGACTCCTACATGGTCGTCAGTGGCGTACCGGAGGAACGACCCGATCACCTCGAGGCGCTGGCCTGCCTGGCCCTCGACATGGCCACCGCGGTCGCTGGGCTCACCGACCCGCAGGGCCGCGAAGTGCCGCTGCGCATCGGCGTGGCGTCCGGACCCGTCGTGGCCGGCGTGGTCGGCGCCAGCAAGTTCTTCTACGACGTATGGGGAGACGCCGTCAACGTCGCATCCCGCATGGAGAGCACCGACGTGGAGGGACGCATCCAGGTACCTCAGGACGTGTACGAGCGACTGCGGGATCAGTTCGTGTTCGAGGAGCGCGGTGACGTCGACGTGAAGGGCAAGGGCGTCATGCACACCTGGTATCTGACCGGCAAGCGCCCGTGACTAGCTCACGCCTTTCTGGTCGGCATGCTCCTTCTCGTCCTGTTGGGCAAGCAGCCGGGCGTATCCGGCGCCCATGCCGAGCAGCGCCAGGCCCACGACGATGAACACGATCACGCGGAAGATGCCGTCGAGCGTGCCGAGGTCGAAGAGGAACAGCTTGGCCATCGACGCCGCCACCAGTGCCATGCCCGCGCCGATCGGTAGCGACCGCTGCGCCCGCGGCACCTTCGCGGCGTAACGGAATACGACGGCCGCCAACGCAATCCAGCAGATCGTCGCTGCCATGTGCCCTGAGAAGAACCCGGACTCCGGCCCGCCGAACAGCACGCCGGCGGTGACCGTGAACATCGTGATGGCGTACATGGCCACCACTGCCGCGACGGCCCACATCACGCCCGCGACGTCGCGATCCGAATCGGCGCGGCTGACCCACGACCACGTGATCGCCGCGGCGCCTGCCACTACCAGCAGGCTCGAGATCAACGTCGCCACGGCAGTGGACGTACTCACCTCCGTCGCGACCGCGAGATTGCTCGGCGGAGCGGAGGCGAGGTAGTAGATGCCTCCGACGACCCCGAAGCCAACGGCCGACCACCTGGCTACCGCACTGCTCCGGCCCGCGACGGCGACCACGACCGCCGTCGCCAGGAGCAACGGCCCCGCCACGGGCGCGTCGAAGGCGACCGTGATGGCGATAAGGGCCGACACCGCCGATGTCGCCCCCCAGATCGCACCGACGCCTGGGGAGTTCTTGGTGAACCGACCGCCTGCCAGCGCGAGCCCGAGCAGGATGGCGGCGAGCACCGCTGCCATGACCGCCGCAGGCACCCGGTGGACCGCCAGCGAGGCCGCCAACACAGGAAGCGTCCCGGCCGCCGAGAAGAGCGCCGTCGCAACGGGATGGCTGCTACTCGGCAGCACGACCAGTGCACTCAGGAGGGCGAGGAGCGCGGCGATGGCGCACGCCGCGGCCAGCCAAACCACTTGTCTCGACGTTGGATTCACCGCAACCAGGGCAATGAGCAGCGGCAGCGTGCCGACCGCCATGCGGGCACCGTGCATGCCGAGCCAATCCTTGCCCAGTTGCACGGGCAGAGTCGCCGCGGACAACGCCAGCATGAAGCCGACGAGCAACAGCGTGATACCCCCGACCACGATGGGCCCGAGCACCAGCAGCGGGATGAGCACCAGCAGCGCGAGCTGTTCGGAGTTCCACAGCCGTGCCAACGTCAGCCCACCGCCTGCCACCACGGCCGCGAGCGCAAGGCCCACCGCTCCGGGCACCCAGTCGTAGATGGTGGTGACCGCGATGACGTCGATGTAGGCGGCGGCAATACCGGTGGCGGACAACGCGATCGCCCCGACCCGGCCACCGGGCCTGCGGTGCAACCAGAACGCGACGCCGACCAGCCCGCCGGCCAAGAGCGCACCGCCGCCGACCCGGATCTCCGGGCGGAGAATTCCTGCTTGGGCCGCCAGCACGACCAGCAGCACCACCCCGACGAGCGTGACCGCAACCCCTGCGACGGCGAGCGCCTTGCCGATCCAGCCGTCCGCACGCGGCGGAACCGACGCGACCGCAGGCATGGGAGGCATCGGCGGACCCACCGGTGCCATCACCGACGGGGCGGTGGGTTGATGGGCCTCGGCGGGTGGCGCGACCGGCTGTTGCGGCGGTGTCGGCTGCGCCCAGTAGGGCGCGGCCTGCGGGTAGTTCGTCGGCACGGGTGGCGCCGAAGCCATCTGCGGCGGCACCGCGCCGGCGAGCTGGCGCTGCGCCACGACGTGGTCCAGTTCGCGAAGATCTGCGGTCACCCGCCCGAGATAGCTCCACATCACTGCGACGTCAGAGTTGATGCGGGCGAGCAGGGCCTGATCCGGTTGGGTCATCGTGCCATCGTGTCAGCAAACTCGTTCCAGCGGATGAGTATTTGTACGCGTTGCGTCTAGTCGTCGAGGCCGTGCTCGATCGCGTACCGTGCCAACTCGACTCGGTTGGCGACCTGCAGCTTGCGAAACGTCGCCTGCACGTGGTTCTCCACGGTGCGGTGACTCAGAACCAACTTCTCGGCGATCTGCTTGGCGGTCAGGCCCTTGGCCACGTAGCGCAGGATCTCGGTCTCGCGTTCGGACAGGCTCGGTGTGGTCGAACCCTTCGTCGGCGTCTTCGCCATGCGCCGGTACTCCCCCAGCACCAAACCGGCGAGTCCAGGCGTGAAGACGGCGCGGCCGTCCCCAGTGGCCCGGACCGCTTCGGCCAGTTCGGACTTCGAAGCGCTCTTGACGAGATAGCCCGTGGCTCCGGCCTTTACGGCCTGCAGCACGTCGTCGCGTTCGGCAGAAGCCGAGAGCACCAGGATGCGCGACGACGGCGACACCTCCAGCACGGCCGCGGTGGCCTGGGTACCGGTGCCGTCCGTGAGTCGCATGTCCATGACGACGACGTCGGGCTTGACCACTGCCGCTCGCCGCCGCGCCGACTCGACGCCGTCGGCGGTCGCCACCACGTCGAAACCGTCCTCGGCGAGGTCGCGCGCCACGGCGTCCCGCCAGATCGGGTGATCGTCGACGACCATCACCCTGAACCCGTCGTCAGCTGCCACGTGCGCTCCCCCGCGGAACGGTGAGTTCCCACTCGGTACCGGTGCCCGGCCCTGTGCTGAGCTCGGCTGTGCCGCCGAGCCACGTCATTCTGCCCACGATCGACTTCGAAATGCCGACGCGGCCCTCGTCGACGGCTTGCTCCAGCCGACCGGTCGGAATGCCGACCCCGTCGTCGCGAATGCTGACCACGACCGACTCGCCGAGGTCCTCGAGCAGCACGAAGGCGCGCGCCTCGGCACCCGCGTGGGCGGCCACGTTGTTCAGCGCGTTGGACACGGCCGCGTCGAGCTCGGCGGCGACCGTTGAATCGATCATCACCGGCGTCGCGGGCAGGCTGGTGGACACCCGGTCGGACTCGCGGCTGCGGAGCAACGGGACCAGGTCGACGTCCGCGCCAACCGGCACGGGCGCGGACCCCGCGCTGACCAAGCGCCGCAGCGCCCGCTCCTGCTCGCCCGCGAGTTCCGCCAATTCCGCAGTGGCGCCCCCGATTTCACGGCCACGACGCGATACCAGAGCGAGCACCTGAATGGCGCCGTCATGCACTTCCCGCGACAGCCGTTCGCGCTCCTCGAGCGCGGCGGCCAACCGCGTGGCCCGCTCGAGTTCGGCATGGGCGCGCCGCGCCGTCAACGCCGCCATGCCCACGGCGAGCCCGACGGCGAGTTCGATGACGATGGTGGCGTGGCGGCCGAGGTTCACGCTGATGGAGTCCTTCAGCGCGGCACTCGCTGCAATGACGATCAGGCCGGCCACCATGCCGAGGATCGGACCGAATTGTATTGCCGCCGAGATCGTCACATTGGTGGCCCACAGCGTCGTCGCCCACGGTTGGTTGTCCTGCATCCACTGATCGGACGCCACCAATGCGGTGGACAGGACGAAGGCCACCATGACGACGAGTTCGGCGAGCACCCACGCAGTACGCCGCCCGAACCCCTTGAGATAGGCGATCGCGCAGACGACGTTCCACGCCACCAGAACCCCGAACAGCACCCAGGTGGTGACCGGTCGATCGAGGTCGGCGTTGACGGCGATCAAAAAGCCCAGCGCGTAGATCACGCTGAGCAGGCGGAAGCCCTGTGCCGCCCGCCACAGCGGAGTGGCGGGATCCGGTGCGAGGGAACGCATCTGAGCTACAGCACCTTGGACAGAAAGGCCTTCGTACGTTCGTGTTGCGGATTGGCCAACACCTCGCGGGGATTGCCGCTTTCGACGACGACGCCACCGTCCATGAACACCAGCTGGTTGGCCACCTCACGCGCGAAACCCATTTCGTGCGTGACCACCACCATCGTCATGCCTTCGGACGCAAGCTTCTTCATCACCGCGAGGACTTCGCCAACCAATTCGGGGTCCAGCGCCGAGGTCGGCTCATCGAACAGCATCAGCTTGGGATCCATCGCCAGAGCCCGCGCGATGGCCACCCGCTGCTGCTGGCCGCCGGACAACTGGGCGGGGTACGCCGTCGCCTTCTCCGAAAGCCCCACCTGCTCAAGCAGATCCTTCGCGCGCGCGACCGCTACGGCCTTCTTGACGCGTTTCACCTGCATCGGCGCCTCCGCGACGTTCTCCAACGCCGTGCGATGCGGGAAGAGGTTGAAGTGCTGAAAGACCATCCCGATCTCACGCCGCTGTTTGGCGGCGTCGCGTGGTGACATCTCGTGTAGCTTGGCGCCCCGATCCCGATAGCCGATCAGGTCGCCGTCGACGTAGAGCCGACCGGCGTTGACCTGCTCCAGGTGGTTGATGCAGCGCAGAAACGTCGACTTGCCCGAGCCCGACGGCCCGACCATACAAAGCACCTCGCCCTTACCGACCTCCAGGGTGATGCCCTTCAGGACGTGGAGCGCACCGAAGCTCTTGCACACCTGCTCCGCCTTGACCATGGGCGTCATGCGGCCCCCGTCCCCATCTGCGCCTTGGCCAACGCCTCGAGCTGCTTGCCGGTCAGCTTGCGCGAGGCGCCGCGTGAGTAGTACCTCTCCAGGTAGAACTGGCCGACCATGAGGATGCTGGTAACCACGAGGTACCAGGTCGCCGCCACCATCAGCAGTGGGACGGGTTCGTAGATGCGCGCCGCGATCTCCCGGGAAGTGATGCCGTACAGATCCAATGCGAAGGGCACACCAGTGACCAGCGAAGTGGTCTTCAGCATGCTGATGACCTCGTTGCCGGTTGGCGGAATGATCACCCGCATCGCCTGGGGCAGCACCGTGCGGCGCATCGCCAGGCCCCACCCCATCCCCAACGCGGTCGACGCCTCCAACTGCCCTTCGGGCACCGAACTGATGCCCGCGCGAATGATCTCCGCCATGTAGGCAGACTCGTTGAGCGCCAACCCGATGGTTGCCAGCAGGAACGGGATGGACAGGCTCTGCAGGCTGAACTGAACGAATGTCGGCCCGAAGAACGGAACCCCGAGTTGGATGTTCTGGTAGATGGTCGGGATCAGTCCCCAGAACACCAACTGCACGTAGACCGGGGTGCCGCGGAAGATCCAGAGGAACACCCAGGAGACCGACTTGAACACTGGATTGGGCGATAGGCGCATCACCGCGAGGATCACGCCGAGCACCACCGCCAGCACCATCGCGTAGACGGTGAGTTGCAGGGTATTGAACAAACCGACCGTCAGCACCCGGGTGTTGAACAGATACTCCCGGTAGACCGACCACCGGAAGGCATCGTTGGTCGCGGCGCCGTAGAGGAATAGCCCGACGAGCACGATGATGACGATCGCCGTCACCCACCGCCACGGGTGCCGCAGCGGCACTGCGTCGATGGCGGGTGGCGACGAAACGTCAGTTGTCATCGAGCGATTAGCTGATCGCGCCGTTGATGACCGGCTTGTCGATCATGCCGCTCTCGACACCCCAGTTCGATGCGATGGACTTGTAGTCGCCCGTCTCGATGAGATGCTCGAGCGCCGCCTGTAGCGACTGTGCCAGCGCTGAATCCTTCTTTACCGGCCAACCATAGGGTGCCGAGTCGAACACACCGCCCGCTGCTTCGAGCTTGCCGCCGGTCTCCTTGATCGCGTAGAGCGTGACCGGCGAGTCGGCCGACATGGCATCGGTCTGGCCGAGCACGACGGCGTTGGTGGCGGCGTCCTGCCCGTCGAACGGGACGATCTCGATGGCGGGCTTGCCCGCGTCCGTGCAGGCCTTGCTCTTGGCGGGCAGTTCGTCGGTTTCCTGCGTCGTGGTCGCCTGCACCGCGACCTTCTTGCCGCAGGCGTTGTTCGGGTCGATCCCGGCACCGGTCTTCTGCGCCCAGCTGGTGCCGGCGGAGAAGTAGGTGACGAAGTCCACCGACGCCTCGCGTTCCTTGGTGTCGGTGAAGGACGACATGCCGACGTTGAACGTACCGCCCTGGATCGACGGGATGATCTTGGCGAAGTCGGCCTCGCGGTACTCGGGCGTCAGCCCGAGTGTGGCGGCGATGGCGTTCATCAGATCGACGTCGAAGCCGACGATCTTGCCGCTCTCGTCCTTGAACTCGTTGGGCTTGTAGGGGATGTTCACCCCGACGATCAGCTTTCCGGAGGACTTGATCTCCTCGGGAACGGTGTTGGCGATCTCGTCGACCTTTTTAGCGTTCGCGGCGGTCGTGCTCTTCTCCGGTCCGGGACTTTCGGTGCTCGTTCCGCACCCAGCCAAAGTCAGTGCGCCGGTCGCGGCGAATACCACCGCGAAGCGCCACATCTTCCCACCTGACACGAGTTGCCTCATCTTTCTGCATCGGGCCGTGCAATCACCCCCAAGCCGAGGAGGTTAACGACCGTGGACCCAGCACGCACTGCCGGTAACGGAACAGTAGTCAAGCTTTAACGCTGTGGCAGGGGAACGAAACGCCTGGACACACAAAAGCGTTGTGGCGGGTGTTATTCGGCAGCGTGCAACCACAGAAGACGGAGGAAACCGTGACCACCACATCAACCAACCCGTACCCCGACGTGGTGCCGCCCGACCAGCGGCTCGCGTTGGCACTCCAAGACGTGTCTGCCGCGCGTACCGCGATGCTGGAAGTCAGGCAGCTTCTGAGTTCCAGCAGGGCCGGGCGGTGACGCGGTGACCCACTCCGATCCCTTGGATAGCCTGCTGCTGCCCGATGCCCGGAAGGAGCTGGCCGCGGCGCTGGGACAGATCAGGTTTTCGGACCTAACGCTTCGCGAGGTCCACGGAATGCTTGCGCTCATCGAGCCAGTTGTTGAACGACTGGCTGCGGATGACGGCTCGCAGGACCGGCCTGCACCAGTCCTCGAGCTCGTGCGTCCGCGTGGTGGACGGAACCGACCGCGGTAGTCCTGCGTCCTAACTAGAGTTCGGCCCGTCACCACTCTCCGGTGACGGGCCGAACGCCTGTCGGTGGCCACCAATACAGTCGCCGGCCATGAGCAACGCAGCGCACTGGGCAGTCTCAGCAGGCAACAAGTTCCGTGAGGTCGCACGGACGACCGAGAACCCGAACACAAAGCTGTTGGCTGAAGGACTCGCGCATCTCTCCGAGGCGATCAGAGCGTTGGATGAGAAGCCACGCCCGTAGAGGTCGGCCGGGGACACCCCCGTCGTCAGCGGGCCGGAGAAGCTGGAGACATCCCCGGACCACCGACGCGAGGGGAACGGGCGTGTCAGAGCCACGTCCGGGCTACCTGCGCGACAGCGTGCCACCCATCACCGACAAATGCGGGGGTGGGCCCGCCACGCAACCAGGCGCCACCCACCCCCTCGCCACGGTGGGCTTTGGTCTGCGTGCACAAAATGGGGTAGAAAAGTTGGCCTGGCGGCGAGGGGGGTAGGTCGCCATCGCGACGAGACGCCAACGACTCCTGACACCTGTCTTAACTAGTTTCCCTCCCCCGAAACGTGGTGCACGGATAAACCTATCGGCGCACTTCAAGGCTTCTTTTATCCGTTGCAAGCCGTCGCCACGGCTGGCGGGGCGTGGGGGAAAAACATCGGGGAGAGACCTGACGGGAGCACTGGGGTCAGCGCTCCGGTTTTGGTTCGCGCGGGCCACCCCACCCCCCACCTCGCACTGATAGCGCTACGAGAACCGCAGCGGTATAGAAAAGGCGACTGAGCCGGGGTCGCTGCTTAGGCGACGAATCCCCGCGGGGCCCCTCCCCCCCAGGCCGTTCATCTGGGCACCCGCCCAATCCTTCGAGAATCCAGACACAAGGTGCTGTGCTCGGCTACGGTCTGCTCGCTTCTTGAGTCTTTGCGCGCCAGGGACTAGCTGCAGAACCGAGTCGAGGGGGGTCCAGATTGGGTTTCAAGGACGATTGCATATCGGCGGTGAACAACATCCTCACGACGCCGTTCGACACTCGCACAGGTCGGGAGGTGCCAACCTCGGTCACGGTGAAGCAGAACGACGGCGGCGTGTATCTCTCCGACGCCGCGTATCTGTACGTCGACATGGCCGACTCCACTGGGATGGCAACCTACTTCACCCCACAGGAAGCAGCGCGGATCATACGTGCGTTCCTTGCGGCCGTGTGCATGGTCATCCGCGACCGCGGCGGCGCAATTCGCAGCTTCGACGGCGATCGAGTCATGGCGATCTTCCTAGGCGATGATTCCGCCGACCAGGCAGTGGATGTCGCGTTTCGAGTGACGTGGGCCGTTCGGGATGTTGTTCACGACCGCCTGATTCTTGAGCATGAGACGTACTCCGACAATTGGGTCAACGGAGTATGGGAACTACGGCATAGAACGGGCATCGACGTAGGCGAAGCTTTCGTCGTTCGCGCCGGGGTGCGCGTCGACAACGACCTCGTTTCTATCGGCGATCCCCCGAACATCGCGGCCAAATTGAGCGATTTCAAGAAGAAGGGGGCGACCACCGTAATCACCGAACGGGTATGGGACAAACTCGGTTTCGACAGTTGCTATACGGAAGACCCCCCAAAATCAAAGTGGTCAGAATCGTTCTTCGCAGACATCGGCGGCGTCACCGAAGAGATCCGAACCTCTACTTGGAAGCGGCCCTACTGATGAGCGATGACAAAGTCGACAACGCATGGAAGATTCATGCCGCGCTCGTCGACTGGACCGGCAAAGTCGACACGAAAGCAAGCTTCGCCCTCACGATCGAATCAGTGGTTCTCGCAGGCGTAGTTACTCTTTCGGCAAACGGCCGAGTGTTCGACAACCTGAACGGTTGGTTCGCCATCGTTCTGTACATCCTTGGCGTAACGATGCTCATAGCCAGTGCACTGTTCGCCGCGTGGGTCGTCCGTCCCCGCCTACGGTCACCAAACCTGAAGTCGGAGTCAGCGGACGCATTCGTCTACTTCGGACACCTTCGCCTCCTCGACAAGGTGGCGGTACAGAACCATCTTGAGAACACCCCAGTGCTTCCCGTCTTGGCGAAGCAGCTAGTAGATATGAGCAAGATCTGCTGGGACAAGCACCGCTACGTACAGTGGTCGATGACCGCGGCCGTGATCGGCGTTGCGCTGCTCGGTTTGTGCGCGGGCACTACGACCGCTTCAGCACCTTAAGCCGTCGTCGGGATCGACAGCAGCCGGAATGCCTGCGGTACAACCACATTGGATCCTGTGCGGAACCACAACAGCGCGCCCCGCTGACCGGTCGGCCGACGATTGGCCCCCACGAGGTGCGGCACTAGCTCAAGGGTCGAGCCAATTCTGTCCACAATCACGAACTGCTCGAACGCCCCGTACAGCAGCAGGTAGTTGGTCGCGGTCGCGGCCGCGTCGAACGTGCCATCCATGTTGCTGTTCTCGTGCATGGTGCGACCGAGCAGCATCGGCGGATTGTCTTGCAGCCCAGGGAACTTCAGCGCGCCGTTGGTTGTCTCCATCTGGCGCAGCGTGTTGATGATCGACAGATTCGCATTCCACGATGCCCGCGGCTGGAACCGTGGCGGAAGGGCGTTCTGCACGGCGTAGATGTCCCCCGCCGCGACCACCTCGGGCGTGGCAGGCGTGATCAGCGGCACCGTGCCCGCCGACGCGACCAGCGACGTGATGATGCCCGTAGGCTGACCCGAACCCGAGCCCGTCGTGTAGGCGGTGGCATTGAGTTGTTCTGCACCGTCGACCAGCAGCCCGCCGAGCTCCTGCATGAAGTTCACTGCGTCGCCCTGGATTTCGAAGCTGAACGGCACGAACGCATCGCCCTTGTGCACGGGGATCGACGGGCTGCCCAGCGTCGGGCTGGCGTCGGCGACCTCGGCGGCCTCAGCGGTCCACTCGGCGGTCACACCGGCCGACGTCACGCCTTGCCAGGTGTCGGTGACGGTCTGCACCACGCGACTGATCTGGCGTAGCGGGTTGATGCTGCCGTTGCTCGTGAGCAACACGGCGGGGTCCAAGGTCAACGGCACCATGTAGCCGCCCGCGTTGTCGGTCAACGACATAGCGCGCTGCTCGGACTGCACTGCGGCCACGGCGCGGTAGGCGTCGCCCTCCTCGGTCGTCCACGTCAGATGTCCCTGCGTCGGGTTGGCGACCAGCTTCGCGAACGCACGCTCATAGTGCTCGGACCCCGCAGCGACAGCCCACCGTTGCGTCCAGGTCTGCGAATGCGTCGGACCGGACTTCATCAGTCCCTCGACGAGCTCGGCGCCGCGGGCTTCGAGCTTGCCCGCCGTCGTGGCGCGTTCGAGGGTGCGCATGGCGTCGTCGCGGTGCCGATCCGCCGGAGGGCGGTCCTCGTCGGAGCGCTCGCCGTTCGGGCTGCCCGCCTCAATCATCATTCCGCTGCCCGGCTGGCCGGCGGACCGCACCAGGGCCAGCGCGGCAGCGCGCCGGTCCTGCGCCGTGCGGATCTCCGTCTGGTGGGATTCGATCTGCCCGGTGAGCAGATCGAACCGTGCGGCGTCGTCACCAGTGATGTCAGCGGCGTCGCCTGCGCGATCGATGATGGCGCGGGCCTCGGCCTTGTATTCGCCGACCTCCCGCTCGAGGGTGTCCAGATCTACCTTGTTCATGGGAATGCCTTTCAGAGTTCGAGTTCGAGTAGCTTGAGCCGGCGCTCGGCGACAGCCTTGGAGATGGCAAGCGATTGCGACCTGACACCCGCGATCGCCGCCCCCACGTAGGCCGGGTTGTTCACTGCGGACACTTCCCGCAAGCCGGATTCCAAGTGGATCCGCAGGCCGTTGTCCCACCGTTCCTTGATGACCGTAAAGCCGATCGAGAAGCTGTCGACGATGCCCTCGCGGACCAGGGTCAACAAGTCGTTGCCTACCGTGGTGTCGGAGACCGCGAACGCAGCGTGAAGGCCGTCGCGTTCCTCGTGGAGCTCTGCGGCCCTACCCACTGGCAGCTTGCGGAGATCGTGGCCCACCATGAGCTTGACCTTGTGACCGCGCTCCTTGATGGACCGCGCGAAGCTGCCATAGATGAACTTCTCGGGGAATTCGATGAGCTGACCGGTGACGTCGTCGCGTTCAACGATCGTAGTGACCTGCTCATAAGGCACGGCGATACCGTGAATCGTGCGACCCTCGACGGCGCCGAGCGCCGCTGAGCGGTACAGGATTTGGCTCAAGGCATCACCACATGGTCAGACGGGAACGGTCTGCATGGTGACCCGAGTGTCCGGGTTGGCCTCCCCTGAGGCGTCCGGCGTGGTCGGTGATACCGAGCTTCATCGAGTGTAGCGCAGACCCCTGTTGCCAAAACAGCAATCGCCCTTGCCAACTTTTCAGCCCCCCCTAGGCGAAACTTGAGCACGAAAGAGAAAGCGCACCGCAGCGCGGGGCATCGTCGCAGGACGGAGCGCCGCGAACCCACCCCCCTGGGGGTCACTGGTCACGCTCGATGGGTCCGCCGTGCAGCGTCTCGTCAGGATGGTTGGCCGCGAGCGCCAGATCCTCGCGGGTGATGTGAACCAACGTCTTGCCGTCTGCGTCGAGGTAGGCGTTGCGGTCGTCTCCGTGCACGACGATGGTCATCGCGTCGAGCTCGTCGGCCACTGTCTCGCGGTCCTTGCCGGTCTGTTCGACGACGGTCGCGATGGCGAGTTGGCACATGAGGGTGCGTTCCTGGTCGGTCAGCGGTCGGTTGATCTCAGTCATGGGTGAGGCCTTCGAGAGTGTCGGGTAGGTCGATGTGTTCGAGCCGTATCGGCGTGTCCGATAGCAGGGTGTCGCGGCGCACCAGGAGCAGGGACTTTCCGCCCCAGTCGAATCGGATGACGTCGTCGTCTTCGCCGGGGTGCATCCTCACGCCGGGGGCGTTGTTCGCTCGGCACCATTCCGTGCGTTCGTCGCGGTCGGCTGGGTCGAGGCTGGCGACGGCTGCGGACAGCAGTCCCCCGATGCGGGCGAACAGGTGGGCATCATCGGATGCGCTGGCGTCAGTCATCGTCGGCACCGCCGCGGATCTCGGCGACCCGGCCGCGCCACGCCTTCGCCCGCGCTTCGGCCAGCCTCACACGTTCGTCGTAGTTCGAGCCGGTGTGTTCGATCTCGTCGAGTAGCTGAGGCACGATGAGGCTGGCGATCGTCGACAAGGCCGCCGACATGAGGACCATCGACACGCCGGTGTCCCCGTTGGCCGCGGAGAACAGGCGGTTTATGACGGCGTCGATCTGGTCGAAGTCGTCGCCGCAGTCCAACAGATCGAATGCCAGTCGCGCGCCCCATAATTCACGCGCGGTGATGTTCGGCAGAGACAGTGCAGCGGTGCCGACGATGGAGGTAATCGACTTCACCTGCCCGTCGAGCGGCTCTTCGAGCAATGCCCAGCCGCGAGCCTCTTCCGCGTCAGAACGCGCTTTGGCGAGACGCGCCGGCTGTTCGTCTCGCGAGCGTTCCATCTCCGTGATCCGTCTGCGCAGGATGTCCGACGCTGTCTCGACGGCACGATCCATGTCTTCTAGCGTCATGTCTTCGGTCGGGCTGATGGGGTTGGTGGTCATGCGGGTTCTCCTTGCTCGGTTGTTTGGGTTTCGCGCCAGGCGCGTAATGCGTTGGAGGTGCGTTGCTTTCGCCAGCCCAGGCGAAGGCGAGCGTCTTCGACTGTGTCGGGTGGCGGGTTGAGGGCTGCAATGGCTGCGATGTCCTCGGGTGGTGCCGTCTCGTCGTCGTTGCGTTCACCGTCAGTCGGTGCCGAGATGACCCATTGCAGAACACCTTCGGTGAACGCCAGGAGTTTGAAAACTCCCGCGACGGGTTCGCGGTCCCCGACGGGACAGTGCTCCCGTACGCCGCCGTGCCGATCCTTGTTCACGACGAGCAAGGCCTCACCCCCGTGACCGGGGGTGAACGATTTCTTCACCTTCACCCGTAGCGACACACCGCCGATCGCGCGGCGCTTGGCTGCGGTCCCGCCGGGGCCTTGGGCGCGTGAGTCTGCACCCTTGGCCAGGTGATCGACGGCCAGGACCGCGGCGCCGGCCTTCGCCAACGGTTTGAGCACACTGGTGTGCACGGCGGTGAACTCGTCGGCGTTGTTGGAGTTGAAGCCGTGCAGCGGCAACAGTTCTCCAACGGAGTCCACGATGGCGACCGCGGGACGCCATGCCTTGCAGTCCTCGACCACCTGGCGGAGCTCGAGGCGGTCCTCGGGCTCGCAGTACCGGAACAGGTCCGGATCACGAAGGACATCGACCGGTGCGCCGAGGGCGATCAGCCTATGCACCGTTGCGACGGCGCCGTTGTGGTCCAAGTCGATGATGACGACCCGCCGTTTCGCGAGCAGTGCCTCAACGGCACAGGCTAGGCACACCCACGTTTTGCCCGACTCGGGATCGCCGAACAGCAAATTCACTTGGCCCGCATAGAACAGGCAGTGGCCGTCGGTGCGTTTCCCAAGGATCGGTTTCGGCGGTTCCGGGAGGGTTCCGTCGAGCAGGGCGGAAATATCCACGTAGATGGGCTTTTCCGGGTCGGTTCCCGGTTCCCGCATAGAGGGTAGGGAACCGGGAACTGCGTTGTCATCCTGACTACTCAGGTCGGTTCCTGGTTCCTCACCCCCATGTGCGGGAACCGGGAACCGTTCGGCACGCTTGGCGACCACATCGGCCACAGCAAACACGATTTCACTGCTCACGATGCCACCCGCCTTAACCACGGCCGACCCGCGTAGAAGTCGCTGCGTTGCTTGACCTCCCGGGCAACCGACGCCCAGGAGGTGGCGGTTGCGATCGCGCGCGACGCATCGCCCATCGCCTCTTGGCGTGCGTCGAGATGGAGTGCCCAATGGCGGCCGCCGTCGAGCACGGCCGCCCACTTGACCGGATCGCGGTCATCGAGCGCCTGCCAAGGCAGCGACCCAACCGTGGGCAACAAGTCCACGGTTGAGAGCAGCGGAGCCACAAGCTCGTGCACGGGCCACCAGTCGATGGTCCGAGCGACGTTGGGAGGGAAGTTCACTTGCTCACCTCCGCGGCCTTCAGCCTGGCGATGCACGGTATTCGGCGCTTGCGCCGCCCGACCGCGCATCCGCGGATGACCGTTGGCTCTGCGACACACCTAACACCCACGGGGGCGCCGCAATTCGGGCACTCAATCATCAATGCCTGAGTCTGCGCATAGGGGCCGATCGCCGAAGATCCGACGGTCTCCTCATATCGCTCTGAGTCCGGGTAGTCAGCATCCATCATTGCGGCCACCTCCGCTAAGCCGGCGCCAACCGTTGTGTCCAACTTCGGAATCTCCGAAGTTGACTATGCTGTTGTCAGCGAGTGGTGTCGTCGAGGTGGCCCGGGTAGCGGAAGCTCCCGGGCTTCTTCGTTTCGTCATGACGCTGCGGCCCCCCGACGACGGCGAGCCTGCGCGGACTTCAACGCCAGCCTCTGAAAGAACTCCTTGCGAGCGTGCTCAGCTCGCTTGGCGCGTTCGGCCGGCGGCAGTATGCCGTCGGGGTCGACCTGCTGCTCGAACTTGTCGAGAAACGCCTGGCGGCCAGGAGCCGTACGCGCCGAGCGGTCTTCGGTCTGCGACCAGGATTTGTGAGCGCCTATCTGGCCGACGATTCGGCGTTCAGATGGCGGAAGCCCATTGGCGGGCATGGCGAACCTCCACAAAATGTGAAGGCCCGTACCAGACCTACCCTGAGGGCGTACGTCCCGGTGGTGGAGTCGTAGCCGGGGCGGGCGACAGAGGCATAGCGTACCGCGCTATGCCTCTTTTAGTTCGTGAGTCGATACTCGGCGTGTCCGGCCGACGCCGCTGCCACCCTTAGATCGCGCCCCAGTGCCTCGAAGTCGAATGCACCGGCGTAGCTGCACTTCTCACGCTTGCAACGTAGTCGCACACGGAGCCTGCCGGCCGCGGTCGATTCCTCGAAGCGGAAGCCGTGATTGGGGTCTGCGTACACATCCCCGAAGTAGTCCTTGTCTGTGCCCCGAGGTCGCAGCACAATCCCCCGGTCGTTGAGAACGATGACAGCGACGTTGGCAATGAAATGCCCCCTTGGGCAGAGCACCCGAACCTCGCCGACTCGAACCTCCTCGACCCCCATCGCGTCGAGGAGGGCAGAGTCCGAGTCCAGCGCGGCTTGGACGCTCTCAAGAAACTCTTCACCTCTCGTCATAGGTCTCGCACCCCGAGGTTCAGTCGGTCGAACTCGGCAGATGCAAGATCTTCCGCAGCGGTCTTGACGTAACGGTCAATCATTTTCCTTGACGCCCAACCACTTTGAGCCATCAGTCCACCTTCGGTGCCGCCTGCGGAGAGCCACCGGACAGCCGCGGTGTGCCTCAAGCGGTGGACATGGAAACCCGGAACGCCCGCCTGGTCGGCGCGCTGCTTCAGCGCGGTCGTCATGCCCCGATACGAGAGGCGCCGCGCGCCTGCACTGCCCACCCACAGGGCCCCGACGTCGGGAGCACCGACCGCCCGGCGGGCTCTGATGTAGCGATCGAGATCGGCGGCTGCGGCCGCCGAGAACCGCGCCGTCCGGCCCTTGCCACCCTTGCCGCGTCGGACGAGCAGCGTGCACGTCGTTAGGCCGAGGTCGGCGACGTCGAGCGCAAGGCACTCCGCGGCCCGCAGCCCGGTCTCGGTCAACAGCACCACCAGTGCGAGGTCGCGTTTGTCCCGGAACGTTGGGCCTTTGCACGCCTTGACTATTCGGCGTACTTCGTCGTCGGACAGGTCGGGTACCGCCTTGTCGTCAAGTTTGGGCGCCCGCACCGCCAGGACGGGGTCGGCGTCGAATCCCTCCTCGGCGGCAAGCCAACGGGCGAATAGCTTGAGCGCGGTCAATCGGAGTCTCGCGGTGGCGGGTTCGGCTTCGGCCAGCGAGGCCATGAAGGCGCGCACGCCATCCTTCGTCAGGTCGAGCGGGAGTGTCTGGTCGCGGCAGAACGATAGGTAGCTGGTCACACCCGCCCGATATGCCTTGAGCGTGGCAGGAGACTTGCGCTCACCACGCAGCGTGATTAGCCACGAGTCCTGCAACGCGTCGAGATCCAGCAAACCATCGGTCACTCAGTTATCCTACATCTGAGCGTCGTGCTTCTGTGTTATCCTGCAGTCGACCGGCGAGTTCGCAGGTCAAACCGATATCGGGAATGCTGCCCGACTGTCGATAACGGAACATTAACGACTTCACGTGCGCCCGGACGGGTTATCGCCGCGGTGCGCGAGGAATTCGTCCTACGGAATCCGTGCTGTGAAACACTTCCGGCATGACTATCCCGGCCCCCCCAAGCATGTTGCCGCACCTATGGAAGTCGGCGGCCGTGTCTGGCCTGTTTGCCATCGTGCTCGGAATCGTGGTGGTGATTTGGACCGGCACCTCGATCACGCTGGCCGCCATCTTCTTTGGTGTTGCGTTGCTGGTGACCGGCATCCAGCAGGTGTTCTTCGCGTTCACCCTGCGCGCGTCCACCGGTATCCGCGTCCTGCTGTTGATCAGCGGCGCGGCGGCCCTAGTGCTGGCCGTGATCGCGCTGTCCCGCTTCTACGACGCATGGCGACTCCTGGCCATCTGGATCGCGGTCGGATTCATCTTCCGCGGCGTGGCGACGACGGTGTCGGCGATCAGCGACCCGACACTGCCGGGCCGAGCATTGAACGTCGTCGTCGGGGTCATCACCCTGATCGCGGGCATCGTCGTGATGGCCTCGCCGTATGACTCCCTGCAAATCTTGGCCTGGGTCGTCGGCTTCTGGCTGATCGCCATCGGCGTGATGGAGCTCATCGCGGCCTTCGCGATCCGCAATGCCACCGCACCCGAACCGGTCGACGAACCCGAGGTCGACGCCGCTTCCTGACCGTCGCCACATCGGCACCTTGGTCTGCGCGGCCACATCTACTACACTTTGTCGTAGGAAAATGACCCGCAGTTCGGGAGCTGGTGCGAATGGATGCGCTCGACGTCTCACGGTGGCAGTTCGGAATCACCACCGTGTATCACTTCTTGTTCGTCCCGCTCACCATCGGATTGGCGCCGCTGATCGCGGTCATGCAGACCGCATGGGTGATCACCGGCAACACCGCGTGGTACCGGCTCACGCGCTTCTTCGGCAAGCTCTTCCTGATCAACTTCGCCCTCGGGGTGGCCACTGGCATCGTGCAGGAATTCCAGTTCGGCATGAACTGGAGCGAATACTCCCGCTTCGTCGGCGATGTGTTCGGGGCGCCGCTGGCGATGGAGGGGCTCGTCGCGTTCTTCTTCGAGTCGACCTTCATCGGACTCTGGATCTTCGGATGGACCCGGCTGCACCGACTGGTGCACCTCGCGTGCATCTGGATCGTCGCGATCGCCGTCAACATGTCGGCCTTCTTCATCATCGCCGCGAACTCGTTCATGCAGCATCCGGTGGGTGCCCACTTCAACCCCGAGACCGGACGCGCCGAACTCACCAGCATCGTCGCGCTGTTCTCCAACAACACTGCACTCGCGGCGTTCTCGCACGCGGTCGCAGGCGCCTTCCTCGTGGCGGGCACGTTCGTCGCAGGGGTCTGCTCATGGTGGATGGTGCGGGCCCGCACCACCGACGAAGCCCGCACCATGTACCGGCCTGCGACGATCCTGGGCTGCCTCGTCGTCCTCGTGTCGGCGGCCGGGCTCTTCTTCACCGGCGACGCACAGGGCAAGCTGATGTTCCAGCAACAGCCCATGAAGATGGCCTCCGCGGAGTCGTTGTGCCACACCGAAACCGACCCCGCCTTCTCGATCCTCACCGTGGGCACGCACAACAACTGCG
The DNA here is from genome assembly GCF_033804605.1 of Mycobacterium sp. RTGN6. Classification (NCBI taxonomy): domain Bacteria; kingdom Bacillati; phylum Actinomycetota; class Actinomycetes; order Mycobacteriales; family Mycobacteriaceae; genus Mycobacterium; species Mycobacterium sp. RTGN6. The sequence continues at coordinate 446,694 of NZ_JAPZKZ010000004.1, read as the reverse complement.
ACAGCGTCACTCATCTCATCGAAGTTCCCTACGTGCTGCCGTTCCTCGCCGAGGGTCGCTTTGACGACGTCACCCTCAAGGGGGTCAAGGATCTGCAGGTCGAGTACCAGGCCAAGTACGGGCCCCACGACTATCGACCGAACTTGTTCGTCACGTACTGGTCGTTCCGCGCGATGATCGGATTCCTCGCGTTCCCAGCGCTGTTCGCCGTCGTGGCGCTGTGGCTCACCCGCCGCGGCCGCATCCCCGACAAGCGCTGGTTCTCGTGGCTGGCGCTACTCACGCTGCCGACCCCGTTCCTCGCCAACAGCGCGGGCTGGGTCTTCACGGAGATGGGCCGCCAGCCATGGGTGGTGGTGCCGAATCCGACGGGCGATCCGATGCTGCGGCTGACGGTCGATCAGGGTGTGTCGGGACACTCCGCGGGCATGGTGCTCACGTCGCTCACGGTGTTCACGCTGGTGTACGCGGTTTTGGCGGTGATCTGGTTCTGGTTGATCCGGCGCTACGTCGTCGAGGGTCCGCTCGAGCACGACTCCGAACCCGCGCCCCCACGGCCACCCGGCGACGATGAGCTCGCGCCGCTGTCGTTCGCGTACTGAGGAGGAAGACATGGGGCTGCAGGACTTCTGGTTCGTCGCACTCGCCGCGCTGTTCCTCGGCTTCTTCGTGCTGGAGGGGTTCGACTTCGGCGTCGGGATGTTGATGGGACTCTTCGGCCGAGCCGCCAAGGGCGATGCCGAAAAGCACAGGCGCGCAGCGCTCAACACGATCGGGCCCGTCTGGGACGGCAACGAGGTGTGGTTGATCACCGCAGGCGGGGCGATGTTCGCCGCGTTCCCGAGCATGTACGCGACCCTGTTCTCCGGGCTCTACCTGCCGCTGCTGGCCATCCTGTTCGGCATGATCCTGCGCATCTGCGCCATCGAATGGCGTGGGAAGGTCGACGACCCGCGCTGGCGATCGTGGGCCGACCTCGGCATCGCCGTGGGATCGTGGCTGCCTGCCGTGCTGTGGGGTGTCGCGTTCGCGGCGCTGTTGCGCGGGCTTCCCGTTAACGCGGAGCAACAGATCGAGCTGTCCATCACCGACGTCCTGAATCCGTACACCGTGCTTGGCGGGCTAACCTTCGCAGGGCTGTTCGCCTTCCACGGCGCGGTCTTCGTCATCCTGAAAACCGAAGGAGCCGTGCGCAGCAACGCGATGCGGTTCGCCGCCGGGCTGGGCCTTCCGGTCACCGTGCTGGTCGCCGGGTTCGGGGTGTGGACACAGTTGGCTCATGGCAAGGACTGGACGTGGTTCGTGCTGGCGATCGCAGTGGTCGCGCAGCTGTCGGCGGTCATGCTGGTGTGGAGTCGTGGCGGCGATGGCTGGGCGTTCAGCTGCACGGCGGTGGTGGTGGCGGCCGTCGTGGTGATGTTGTTCGGCAACCTGTACCCGACGCTGATCCCGTCGACGCTGAATCCCGAGTGGAGCCTCACGATTCAGAACGCATCGTCCTCGCCGTACACGCTGAAGATCATGACCTGGGCGGCGCTGATCTTCGCTCCACTGGTGATCGGCTACCAGGCCTGGACGTATTGGGTCTTCCGGCAACGGATTTCCGCCGCCCGGATCCCCGAATCCATCGGCCTGAGTCCGCGCTCGAAATGACCCGCTTCCCCGCGACGGCCGCGATGCGGCGCCACCTGGCGGCGTCGGTTGGTTGTGGCTTGGTCGTCGCGGGCAGTGCGATCACCTGCGCGGTCCTGCTGGCCCAGTTGGTCGCGGGCGTCGTCAGCGACGCCGACTCCCGCACGCTGGCGCACTGGGCACCGACGTTGTCACTCCTGTTGGGCGCGTGGACCGTTCGGGTGATCGCACTCCTGCTGCAGGCCCGGCTGAGCCAACGTGGCGCGACCGCGGCGATCGCCGAGCTCAACGAACGCGTGCTGACCGCCGTGACTGCGCTGCCACCCCGTCGACTGGCGGCGGTGCGCGACGATGCTGCGCTGCTGACGACGCGCGGGTTGGACGGGCTGCGTCCGTACTTCACCCGATACCTACCGGCGGTCATCCTGGCCGCCCTGCTCACGCCCGCCGCCGTCGCAGTCATGGCCTACAACGACATCCAGTCCGCCGTGATCGTGGTGGTCGCGCTTCCGTTGATACCGCTGTTCATGGTGCTCATCGGTCTGGTGACCAGGGACCGCTCGGCGGCCGCGCTGCGAGCGATGGCCACGCTGCAGGCCCGGACACTGGACCTCATCGCGGGCATCCCCACCCTGCGCGCACTCGGCCGGGCTGATCGGCCCGCGGACCGCATCGCCGAACTCGGTGCCGCTCATCGTCGTTCGGCGCTGGCGACCTTGCGCATCGCATTCATGTCGTCGCTCGTCATGGAACTCCTGGCCACACTGGGTGTCGCCCTGGTGGCCGTCAGCGTCGGCATGAGGCTGGTGTTCGGTGAGCTCGAACTGTCGACCGCCCTCACCGCGTTGCTGCTGGCGCCCGAGGTGTTCTGGCCACTGCGCAGGGTCGGACTGGAGTTCCATGCCGCTGCGGACGGGCAGACCGCTGCCGAACAGGCGCGCGGTCTGCTCGACGCGACGGCGGACACCGGTCGCGCAACCATCCCCGCGACCGGGACGCCGATCCGCCTGACGGGCGTCGGCGTTGCCGGCCGCGACGGCGTGGCCCCCCACGACCTGACACTCGACGCGCAACCCGGGTCGGTGACCGTGCTCACCGGACCCAACGGCTCCGGCAAGAGCACCGCCCTCGAGGTAATCCTCGGATTGACCCCGCCCTCGTCGGGCCACGTGCTCATCGGCGGCGTCGACGGCTCGGCACTCGACCTCCGCGCGTGGTGGGACGCGGTGGCCTGGTTGCCGCAGCGGCCGGTGCTGATCCCAGGCTCGGTGCGCGCCAACCTCGAACTGTTCGGTCCCGTCTCCGACCTCGACGCCGCCTGTCGGGCAACCGGTTTCGACGAGGTGTTGGCGACCCTGCCCGATGGCCTCGACACGATCATCGGCCGCGGCGGAAGCGGATTGTCGCTCGGCCAACGGCAGCGGCTGGCACTGACCCGCGTGCTCGGCTCACGCAAGCCGGTTCTGCTGCTGGACGAGCCGACGGCACACCTCGACGCCGTCCTGGAGCAACGGGTCCTGGCCACCATCGCCGAACGTGCCGAAGCCGGCGCGACGGTCGTGGTCGTCGCTCACCACGAGCCCGTCATCGCCATCGGCGACCGCGTCGTGCGGATGGGAGGTGAGGCGCTTGTCCCGCAATGACCCGCTACGCATGGCGTTCGCACTGCTTGGTCCCCGGCTCGGCCGCTTGGGGCTGGCGATCGCGTTGGGCACGCTGTCGCTTGGCAGCGCGCTGGCGCTCGCCGGCGTGGCCGCATGGTTGATCACCCGGGCCTGGCAGATGCCCCCGGTGCTCGACCTGACGGTCGCCGCCGTGGCGGTCCGCGCGCTGGGCATCACAAGAGGTGTATTCGGATACTGCGAACGGCTCGTATCGCACGACACCGCGTTGCGCGCGGCGGCAAGCGCACGCACCCAGCTCTACCGGGCGTTGGTCGACGCCCCCGCCGAGGCCGTCATGCGCCTGCATAGCGGAGATCTCCTGGCCCGCATGGGCGCATCCGTCGACGAGCTGTCCGACGTACTGGTGCGCGCCGTGCTCCCGATCGCCGTCGCCACCGTGCTGTCGACGGTCGCCGTCGGCGTCGTCGCACTCTGCTCGCCTGCCGCCGCGCTGATACTCGCCTGCGGCCTGGTCGTCGCCGGTGTGGTGGCGCCCTGGCTGTCCGCACGCGCGGCAGCGGCCACCGAAGAACTCGCCGCCCAACACCACGGGGCCCGCGACGCGGCGACGATGCTCGCCCTCGAACATGCCCCCGAACTCCGCGTCGGCGGACGACTCGACGAGGTGATCGCCGAAGCAACGCGGCGGCAACGGGATTGGGGCTGTGCCGCCGACCGCGCGGCCGCACCCGCCGCGATCGCAGGCGCGGCACCCACCGCCGCGGTCGGGGCCAGCGTGCTTGGCGCGGTACTGGTGGCCATGTCCATCGCACCGACGGTGGCGCCCACCACCCTCGCCATCCTGATGCTCCTGCCCCTGTCCGCGTTCGAGGCGACGACCGCGCTGCCGGGCGCCGCCATCGCGCTGACCCGGGCGCGGATCGCCGTGGATCGGCTCCGACGGCTCACCGCTCCGGCTCCACAGGCCAGGGACCGACCACCGATGGAGCCGCTCGACATCAACCCCGGCGACCGGCTGGCCGTCGTCGGCCCCAGCGGCTGCGGCAAGACCACACTGCTGATGGCCACTGCCGCCAGCCATTCCGAGCCAACCTTGACGGCCGGCTTCTTCGCCGAGGATGCGCACATCTTCGACACCACGCTGCGGGACAACCTGCTCGTCGCACGTGGCGACGCGTCGGACTCCGAGCTCATCGCCGCCCTGCACCGCGTCGGACTCGGCCCGTGGCTCGACGAGTTACCCGCTGGATTGGCCACCATGCTCCTCGACGGGGCGGCCGCGATCTCCGGGGGCCAGCGGCGCCGCTTGCTGCTCGCCCGCGCCCTCATCTCGACCTTCCCGATCGTGCTGCTCGACGAGCCCACCGAGCACCTCGACGCCGACGACGCCCGTCGGCTCATGACCGAGCTGCTTACGCCGGACGCCCTCTTTCCCGCCGACCGGGCGGTCGTCGTCGCAACCCATCACCTTCCCGAGGCGGTCGACTGTCCCAAGGTGACGCTCAGCGATCGCCGGTAATCTCACCGGACATGAGCCCGTATCCAACCGGCTATCCCCCGCCGCCTCCGCTGCCGTACGCCAGCCCACCCCCCATCCCCCGGCGGCCGATGAACTGGCTCGGAACGACGGCGCTCGTGATGGCGATCGTCGGCCTGATCCTCTGCTGGTCGGTCTTCGGTGGAGTCATCTTCGGCGTCATGGCGATCATCGTCGGGGTCAACGCCCGCGGACGCGTCAGGCGTGGTGAGGCCACCAACGGGTCCGTGGCGACGTCAGGTATCGCGCTGGGCGTGCTGGCGGTGGTCGTCTCCCTGGCGGTCATCGCCATCTGGGTGCGCCTCTACCAGGAGGTCGACGCCCCCGCGTACGTCGACTGCGTCGCGAAGACGTCGGACCAGCAGGGCGCCGAGAAGTGCGCGGACGAACTGCGCCAACGGGTCCAGCACGAGCTCGGCGAAACGTCCCAGAGCTAGGTGCCGGTGCCCGGGAAGTGCTTGACGATGCCCTCCTGGACCACTGTGGCGATCACACGGCCCGAACGGTCGAAGAAGTGGCCGGTGCCCAGCCCCCGAGACTCCGCCGCGACCGGTGACGACGTCGAGTAGAGCACCCACTCGTCGAAGCGCACGGGACGGTGGAACCACACCGAGTGGTTCATCGAGACGGCGAAGATGCGGTCGAATCCCCACGACAATCCGTGAGTGGTGATGATCGAGTCGAGCACCGTGGTGTCCGACGAGTAGACCAGCGCCGCAGCGTGCACGACGGGGTCGTCGGGCATGTCGCCCTCGGTCTTCATCCACACCCGGTTGTGCGCGAGCCGCTCACCCTTGTCACGCATCACCCACGCCGGATCGTTGGTGTAGCGCCACTCGATCGGTCGCAGCGCGCTGACGAAGTGCGGCACCTTCTCTTCGTATCCACGCAGTAGCTCGCCGATCTTCGGCAGATTCTCGGGTGACTCGACCTCGGGCGCGGCGATGTCGTGCTCGAGCCCCCGGCCGCCGGACAGGTGCGACACCAGCGCGCATCCGAGCAGCACGCCGTCCTGCAGCACGTCGACGCGCCGGTTTGCGAAGCGTCGTTCGTCGCGTAGCCGGACCACGTGGAACTCAAGGTCCTGACCCGGGTCGCCGCCCGCGATGAAGTGCATCGACAACGCGCTTGGCGGCAGCCCGTCGGGGACGGTTCGGCTGGCCGCAACGAAGGCCTGGGCCATCATCTGCCCGCCGAACGTGCGCACCGGATTTCTACTCGGATGTGCCCCGGTGAAGGTGTCGTCGTCGACGCGGCGGAGGTCGAGCGTCGCCAGCAGTTCCGCGCAATCGCCGGCACTCAAACCCGTCAGCTCCTAGTGGTCGTCCTCGCCGATCCGGTGGACGTGGATCAGGTTGGTCGAGCCTACTGTGCCCGGAGGAGCGCCCGCGACGATGACCACCAGGTCACCCCGCTTGTAGCGACCCAACTCGAGCAGCGACTTGTCGACGATGCGGATCATCTCGTCGGTGCTCTCCATGTGCGGCACGATGAACGTCTCGGTGCCCCAGGTCAGCGCCAGCTGGCTGCGCACCTCGGGCAACGCGGTGAACGCCAGCAGCGGCAACGGCGTGTGCAACCGCGCGAGCCGTTTGACGGTGTCCCCGGATTGTGTGAAGGCGACCAGCGCCTTGGCGTCGAGCCGCTCGCCGATGTCGCGCGCGGCGTAGGAGATGACGCCGCGCTTGGTCCTCGGGACGTGGGTCAACGGCGGCGCGGCGGTGGAGTTGTCCTCGACGGCGGCGACGATGCGCGCCATGGTGCGGACGGCCTCCAGCGGATACGCACCGACTGACGTCTCGCCGGAGAGCATCACCGCGTCGGCTCCATCCAACACGGCGTTGGCCACGTCGGACGCCTCGGCGCGGGTTGGTCGGGAGTTCTCGATCATCGACTCGAGCATCTGAGTCGCGACGATGACGGGTTTGGCGTTCTCCCTTGCCATCTGGATGGCCCGCTTCTGTACCAGCGGGACTTCCTCGAGCGGTAGCTCGACGCCGAGGTCACCACGCGCGACCATGATCGCATCGAAGGCCAGCACGATGGCCTCGAGGTTGTCGATGGCCTCCGGCTTCTCCATCTTGGCGATCACGGGGACCCGTCGGCCGACCCGGTCCATCACCTCGTGGACCAGTTCGATGTCGGCGGGTGATCGCACGAAGGACAGCGCAACGAGGTCAACGCCGAGGCGCAACGCGAACTCGAGGTCCTCGACGTCCTTCTCCGAGAGGGCGGGCGCCGAGACGTTCATCCCCGGCAGCGACATGCCCTTGTTGTTGCTGACCTTGCCGCCCTCGGTCACCGAGCAGACCACGTCGCTTCCGTCGATGTGCTCGACGACCAGACCGATGTTGCCGTCGTCGACGAGCACCCGGTCGCCCGGGGTCGCGTCCTGGGCCAGCCGCTTGTAGGTGGTCGACACCCGGTCGTGGGTGCCCTCGACGTCTTCGGTGGTGATCCGCACGGTTTCGCCGGCCGCCCACACCGTGGGGCCGTCGGCGAACCGGCCGAGCCGGATCTTGGGTCCTTGCAGGTCAGCCAGGATGCCGACCGCGCGGCCGGTGATGTCGGAAGCTGCGCGCACCAGCTTGTAATTGGATTCGTGATCGGGGTAGTCACCGTGGCTGAAGTTCAGCCTCGCGACGTCCATTCCTGCCTCGACCAGCGCGTTCACCATCTCACCGGTGGACGTGGCCGGGCCGAGCGTACAGACGATCTTTCCGCGTCTAGTCACGTCGCATGAGTCTAGTCGTTAATCGATTCAGACGACGGCCAGCGGGAGCGCGCTCGGCTTCACCGGCTCGGGTAGATCCGACTCGCCCATGAGGTAGACGTCGACGGCGTGGGCGGCACTGCGCCCCTCCGCGATCGCCCAGACGATCAACGATGCGCCGCGGTGTGCGTCGCCGCACACGAACACGCCGGGCGCATCGGTCTGCCAGTCCGACCCACATGGCAACGCACCGCGCTTGTTGAGCTTTAGCTCGAGTCCGCCCAGTAGTGGCATGTGCTCGACGCCTTCGAATCCGATCGCCAGAAGTGCTAGCTCACAAGGGATTTCGATCGAATCACCCACAGGGGTGACGACGCGCCGACCGTCGGCGTCGCGTTGCACCTTCACCTCCGCGATCTCCATCGCACGTAGGTTGCCGCGCTCGTCACCGATGAACCGCTGCACGGCAACCTCATACCGGCGCGCGCCACCCTCGGCGTGCGCGGGTGAGAGCCGGGTCCGTAGCACCAACGGCCATGTCGGCCAGGGAGATCGGGATTCGTCGCGGACCTCGGGCGGCTCTGCGTTGTAGTCCAGCTGCGTCACCGACTTCGCGCCCTGCCGATGCGCGGTGCCCAGGCAGTCGGCGCCGGTGTCGCCGCCGCCGATGATCACCACGTGCTTGTCCTTCGCCGAGATGTCCGAGGCGCCGTCACCCTCGCACTCCTTGTTGGCGGGCACCAGATGTTCCATCGCCAGGTGCACGCCGTTCAACTCGCGGCCCTCGACCTGGTTGTCGCGGGCTCGCAACGCACCGACGGCGAGCACCACGGCGTCGTACTGACCGCGCAGCGCCTCGACGCTCACGTCGACGCCGACCTCGCAGTCGGTGACGAAGCGCGTGCCCTCGGCCCGCATCTGGGTGAGCCGCTGATTAAGCGACGCCTTCTCCAGCTTGTACTCGGGGATGCCGTACCTCATCAAACCGCCGAGTCGATCGTCACGTTCGTAGACCGTCACGCTGTGTCCTGCGCGCGTGAGCTGTTGAGCCGCAGCCAGGCCGGCCGGGCCGGAGCCGACGATCGCGATGCTCCGGCCCGTCGAGATGGCGGCGGGCTGGGGCACGATGATCCCGTCCATCCAGGCCTGGTCGACGATCGTCTGCTCGATCCGCTTGATGGTGACCGCACCGCCGGTCTGCTCCTCGGCGATCGACAACACGCACGCCGCCTCACACGGAGCGGGACACAACCGCCCGGTGAACTCCGGAAAGTTGTTCGTAGCGTGCAGCCGGTCGCTGGCCGCATCCCATCGACCCCGGCGTACTAGATCGTTCCACTCGGGGATCAGGTTCCCCAGCGGGCAACCCGCAGTGCCGGAGTGGCAGAACGGGATTCCGCAGTCCATGCACCGGCGGGCCTGCTGCGACACCTCGCCGGCCCGCTGGTGCGGGTCCTGCTGCTCGTAGACCTCGTGCCAGTCACCCACGCGCTCGTCGACGGGACGCTTTGCCGCGTCGATCTTGGCGACCTTGAGAAATCCGGTCGGATCAGCCACGAGTCGCCTCCATGATTGCCGTGTCCACGTCACGCCCCTCTGCCTTGGCCATCCTGGTGGCCTGGATCACCCGCTGATAGTCGATGGGCATGATCTTGGTGAATTGCGCACTACGCCTTGGCCAGTCGGACAACAACGACCGTGCCACCGTGCTTCCGGTGTGGTGGCCGTGCCGGGCGACGACGTCGTGCAGCCACGTCAGGTCCTCGGGTTCGAGCCGTTGCAGCTCCACCATCTCGGCGTTCACCTTCGCGGGGTCGAGGCCGAGCACGAACGCGATGCCACCGGACATTCCCGCCGCCATGTTGCGGCCCGTCGAGCCCAACACCACGACCCGCCCACCCGTCATGTACTCGCAGGCGTGGTCACCGACGCCCTCGACGACGGCCAGCGCACCGGAGTTGCGGGCGCAGAACCGTTCGCCGACCCGGCCACGCAGGAACACCTGGCCGGACGTGGCGCCGAAGAGCAGGGTGTTGCCGGCGATGACGTTGTCCTCGGGAAGGAACAGCACGTCGTCGTCCGGTCGCACGATGACCCGCCCGCCCGAGAGTCCCTTTCCGACATAGTCGTTGGCGTCGCCGATCAGATCGAGCGTGATGCCCGGCGGAAGGAACGCACCGATCGACTGACCGGCCGAGCCGGTCAGAGTGACGTGAATGGTGTCGTCGGGAAGACCCTGAGCACCGTAGCGGCGGGTGACCTCCGAACCGAGCAGGGTGCCGACGGTGCGGTTGACGTTGCGCACCGGGAGCTCCAGCCGCACCGGATGTGCGTCCTCGAGCGCGCCTTCGGCCAACGCGATGATGGTCTGATCGAGCGCGTGTTCCAGCGCGTGGTCCTGATCGCGCAGCCGTCGACGCTGAGGAAGCCTGGCGCCGTGCCCGTCGGTGGGCACCGCGAAGATCGGGCTGAGGTCGAGGCCCTGACTCTTCCAGTGCGCGACGCCGGGCGCCGTGTCGAGCACCTCGACGCGGCCAACCGCCTCGTCGATGCTCCGAAAGCCCAACTCGGCCAGGTACTTCCGGACGTCCTGCGCGATGAATGTGAAGAAGTTCTCGACGAACTCCGGCTTGCCGTTGAACCTGGCCCTCAGTTCCGGGTTCTGGGTGGCGACGCCGACCGGGCAGGTGTCGAGGTGGCACACCCGCATCATGATGCAGCCGGCCACCACCAACGGTGCGGTCGCGAAGCCGTACTCCTCGGCGCCGAGCAACGCCGCGACCATCACGTCGCGGGCGGTACGCATGCCTCCGTCACACTGCACGGTGATGCGATCGCGAAGTCCGTTGAGCACCAGCGTCTGCTGGGTGTCGGCGAGCCCGATCTCCCACGGCGCCCCCGCGTGCTTCAGCGACGTGAGCGGCGCGGCGCCGGTGCCACCGTCGTATCCGGAGATCAGCACCACGTCGGCATGCGCCTTGGACACCCCCGCCGCGACCGTCCCCACGCCCACGGAGCTCACCAGCTTGACGTGGATGCGTGCTTGCGAGTTGGCGTTCTTCAGATCGTGGATCAGTTGAGCGAGGTCCTCGATCGAGTAGATGTCGTGATGCGGGGGCGGTGAGATCAACCCGACGCCAGGCGTGGAGTGCCGCGTCTTGGCGATGTTCGGGTAGACCTTGTAGCCGGGCAGCTGGCCACCCTCGCCCGGCTTGGCGCCCTGTGCCATCTTGATCTGGATGTCCGTGGCGTTGACGAGATAGTCGCTGGTCACGCCGAATCGGCCCGATGCGACCTGCTTGACCGCGCTGCGCCTTCGGGGGTCGTAGAGCCGGTCTTCGTCTTCGCCGCCCTCACCGGAGTTCGACCGTCCACCGAGCTTGTTCATGGCGATCGCCATGGTTTCGTGCGCTTCAGCGGAGATCGACCCGTAGCTCATCGCGCCGGTGTTGAACCGGGTCACGATGGATTCGACCGACTCCACCTCTTCGAGCGGCACCGGCGGACGCACCCCGGTCTTCAACTCGAACAGGCCGCGCAGCGCACCGCCTTCGCGCGCGAGCCGGTTGACCTCGTCGGAGTACTCCTGGAACACCTCGTGGCGGCCGGTGCGCGTCGAATGTTGCAGCAGGAACACCACTTCCGGGGTGAACAGGTGGAGCTCACCCTCGCGCCGGAACGCGTACTCACCACCCACCTCGAGGCGCCGATGGACGCGTTCTGTGGGGTTCTCCGGATACGCGCGGCGGTGCCGCAGCTTGACCTCCTCGGCGAGCACGTCGAGGCCGACGCCGCCGAGTTGGGTTGGCGTTCCTGCGAAGTACTCGTCGACGACGTCGCGGTCCAGCCCGATCGCCTCGAAGGCCTGGGCGCCGGTGTACGACGCGACCGTCGAGATGCCCATCTTGCTCATCACCTTCATGACGCCCTTGCCGAGCGCCTTGAGGTAGTGACGGACGGCGGCGGAAGGCTCGATCCCAGTCAACTCGCCTTCGCGAACGAGGTCCTCGATCGATTCGAACGCGAGGTACGGGTTGACCGCGGCCGCGCCGAAACCGATGAGCATCGCGATGTGGTGCACCTCGCGGGCGTCACCGCTCTCGACGACCAGCCCGACGGTGGTGCGCTCCTTGGTGCGCACCAGGTGGTGGTGCACCGCCGAGACGGCCAGCAGCGACGGGATGGGCGCCTTGGTGTGGTCGGAGTCGCGGTCCGAGATGACCAGCGTCCTGGCCCCCTTCGCGATGGCCTCGCATGCGCGGATGCGGAGGTCCTCCAACGCTTCGGCGAGGCCCTCGCCGCCGCGTTCGACGTCGTACAGGGCCCGCAACACCGTGGTCCGAAGGCCCGGCTGCTCCCCGTCGTCGTTGATGTGGACGATCTTGTTGAGCTCGTCGTTGTCCAGCACCGGCCAGCCCAGCACGATCTGACGACAGGACGCGGCCGTCGGCTCGAGCAGATTGTGCTCGGGTCCCATCACCCGGGACATCGACGTGACGACCTCTTCGCGGATGGCGTCCAACGGCGGATTGGTCACCTGCGCAAAGAGTTCCACGAAGTAGTCGTAGAGCAGGCGGGACCGCTGCGACAGCACCGCTGCAGGAGTGTCGGTACCCATGGAGCCCAAGGGTTCTGTTCCGGACGCCGCCATCGGCGTCAGCATGATGCGCAGTTCCTCCTCGGTGTAGCCGAAGGAGATCTGCCTGCGCACCACCGACTCGTGATTGGGCTGCATGCGCGCCCGGTCGGGCAGCGTCTTGAGATCGAGCAGGCCCGAGTGCAGCCATTCGCCGTAGGGTTCCGCGGCGGCGAGCTGTTCCTTGAGCTCGTCGTCGGAGACGATCCGGCCGGCCACCGTGTCGATCAGCAGCATCTTGCCGGGCTCGAGTCGCCCCTTGGCGACGATCTCGCCGGACGGCACGTCGAGGACGCCGCTCTCGCTCGCCAGGATGATCCGGTCGTCGATCGTGCGCCACCATCGACCCGGCCGTAATCCGTTGCGGTCCAACACGGCCCCCACCACCGAGCCGTCGGTGAACGTCACGCAGGCCGGCCCGTCCCATGGCTCCATCAACGACGCGTGGAACTGCCAGAAGGCCCGCTGCCGGGGATCCATCGTGGCGTTGTTCTCCCACGCCTCGGGGATCATCATCAACACCGCGTGCGGCAGGCTGCGGCCACCGAGGTGTAGCAACTCGAGCACTTGGTCGAAGGACGCCGAGTCCGAGGCGTCGGGCGTGCAGATCGGCGACAGCCGGGCGAGCTCGCCAGGGATCCTGGCGCTGGCCAGCATCGCTTCCCTGGCGTGCATGCGGTTGCGGTTGCCGCGCACCGTGTTGATCTCGCCGTTGTGTGCGACGAACCGGAACGGGTGGGCGAGCGGCCACGACGGGAACGTGTTGGTCGAGAACCTGCTGTGCACGATCGCTATCGCGCTTACGCACCGTTCGTCGCGCAGGTCCGGAAAGAACTGCGGCAGTTGCATCGTGGTGAGCATGCCCTTGTACGCCATGGTGCGGCTGGACAGCGACGGGAAGTACACGTCGGTCCGTTCGGCGCGCTTGCGGAACGGATAGACGCGACGGTCGAGTTCGAGGCCCCCGGGCCGGACACCGCCACGCTCCGGTGCGGCGACGAACAGCTGTGCCATGTGCGGCATGCACCCCAGCGCGGTGGCACCGATCTCGGCGCGGTCCGGGTCGACTGGAACCTCGCGCCAGCCAAGCACTTCCAGGTGCTCTTCGCTTGCGAACTCCTCGATGCGCTCGCGCACCGCGGTCCGCGCGACGGGATCCTGCGGCAGGAAGCAGATTCCGGCGGCAAAGGTATTGGCTCCATCCGCAGTTGGCTGCGGCAGCGGGAAGTCCACGACCGCGCGCAACAAGTCGACGGGCAGCTGAAGAAGGATTCCGGCGCCGTCACCGCTGTTGGGTTCGGCACCCGCCGCCCCCCGGTGCTCGAGGTGCTCGAGTGCGGTGAGCCCGTCGGCGACGATCGAATGGGAACGACGGCCCTGGATGTCGGCGACCATGGCGACGCCACAGGAGTCGGATTCGCGCTCGGGGTCGTAGAGCCCCTGAGCTTCGGGCAATGCCGAGAACAGCATTGGCAGTACCTCCGCAGTCTGGAAAATTCAGTCTGGGACTGCGTCGGCCCGATCTCAGAGTGTATCAGCGCACCCGGTTTGCTACCCGCCGAGAAACGTCGGGACCAGCGGGAACCCGGGCCAGTTGCGGACCACGGTCCAGGTCACCGCAGCGACGATGACCGTCGCAATCGCGTAGGCGGGCATCAGTCGTTTGCCAAGCCGCCATCGGACTACCAGCCACACGACCAACAACGGCAGCCCGACGAGCACGAAGACGTTGTCGACGACGGCCGCAGACAGGTCGCCGTGCAGCAAGTCGTGCGTCATGCGGAGCCCTCCACACGCTGGGCAGTTCCACCCCGTCAGCGTCTTGAACGGGCAACCGGGGAACAGGAAGCCGGGCCGGTGCGGATCGGCCAGCCCGACGTAGGCGAGCGTGCCGGCCGCGGCGACCCCGGTACCGATGGCGGTGTAGCGCCCGGTCTTGCCGAGCGTGGCGACGCTAGGCTCCATCGCGCAGCAGCCGTCCGTAGGCATCGCGGGGCGACCCGGTCATCAACACGATGGCGTCGATGATGCCCCAGACGATCGGCACCCCGATGCAGAAGAACAGCAACCCGACGATCAGTTGGACGACACCCAGCGCGGTGTCGCCCTTGTACATGCGGCCGACGCCCAGGATCCCGATGATGCCGAGCAGCTGAAGCAGCCCCGCGACGGTCTTGGACTTGTCCGAAAGCGGCTCCCCGGTCACCGGGTGGTAGCCCCAAGGTGCCGCGACGGGTCCATAGCCGCCGGGATACTGACCGACCGGCGGCGGAAACCCTGGCGGCGGGGGGACGTACCCGAGCGGAGGCGGCAGATAGCTCGGCGGCGGTAGGTAGCCGGGCGGCGGCTGGGCCTGCCCGCGCTCGTCACCGTGGTCGAAGGGCGCCGTCATCGTTTCAGGATGCCAGAGTCAGACCTGCGGCTCAGCTACCGCGACGCCACCAGCGCCGACGCGGTTCCGCGGCGGCTTGAGCGGCCGGTGCGTCGGGTTCGGAATCGTCGTCGGCTTCGGTGTCAGTGGTTTCCTCGGCCTGCTCCGCATCCTCGGCCTCTGACTCGTCGGCCTCTGATTCATCTTCGGCTTCGGCGACCTCGGACTCGGCGACCTCGGCGTCATCTTCGGCTTCGGTGGCCACCGGTTCGGCCTGCTCCACCTCAGCTTCGTCGGGCTCGTCAGCCTCCTCGGCGTCGGCGTCGGCCGTCTCCTCGGCCTCCTCGGCCTGCTCGACGGCCGCTTCGTGCACCTCTGGCGCCGCTGCTTCCGCGGCGGCCACTTCGTCGCCGTCCACCGAACCCAGCCCCGCCTCGGGCTCGGCCTCGTCGTCGGCTTCGATGGTCACCGGTTCGGCCTGCTCCACCGCAGCTTCGTCGGGCTCAGCCGCTTCGTCAGGCTCAGCCGCCTCGTCGGTTCCGGCCTCGGCTTCCGCGTCGGCGTCAGCCGCCTCCTCGGCCTCCTCGGCCTGCTCGACGGCCGCTTCGTGCACCTCGGGCGCCGCTGCTTCCGCGGCGGCCACTTCGTCGCCGTCCACCGAACCCAGCCCCGCCTCGGGCTCAGCGGTCTCGGGCTCGGAGTCTTCGTCGTCGGACTCTGTGGCGTCCACCTCGGGCACTTCGGTATCAACCGGCTCGGCAGTCTCCGTCACGACGGACTCGGATTCAGCGACCTCGGGCTCGGCGTCGGCTTCGACCTCGGCTTCGGCTTCTTCGGCCTGATCCACGACGGCCTCGGGCTCGGCGTCCTCCGTCGCCTCGTCGTCGTCGTCCGAGTCGTCCGCGGTGGCTTCCTCGTCCTCGGGCGGCGCGTTGGCATCGTCCCCGGGATCGGGGTCGTCGCCGATGCCGGCCACCTTGGTCGCCACGGCGACTCCACCGCCGGCCGCGACCGCAACCAGGTCGTCGACCCGGCTGTCGGCTTCCTCGCCGTCGTCGCGCTGCTTGCCGCGCAGGTTCTCCGGATCCTCTCGACCCTTCGTCGCCACCATGATGTAGATCACCGCGCCGATGAAGACGAACGTCGAGGTGAAGGTGTTGATCCGGATGCCGGCGATGGTGTTCGCGTGATCACTTCGCATCAATTCGACCCAGAACCGGCCGGCACAGTATCCGGCGACGTACAGCGCGAACAGTCGACCGTGGCCCAGCTTGAACCTGCGATCCGCCCAGATCAGCACAGCGAACACCAGCAGGTTCCACAACAACTCGTAGAGGAACGTCGGATGTACCGGGGTGGTCTCGTAGAGCTGGCCCGTCGAGACGCCGTTGAGCATGTCGCTCGCCCCGTTGGCGTCGACGCGCTTGAAGATCTCGAGACCCCAGGGCAGGCTGGTCGGCCCGCCGTACAACTCCTGGTTGAAGTAGTTGCCCAACCGACCGATGGCCTGCGCCAAGATGATTCCCGGCGCGATCGCGTCGCCGAATGCCGGCAGCGGAATCCCGTTCATGCGGCAACCGATCCACGCACCCACGCCGCCGAGTGCGACCGCACCCCAGATGCCGAGGCCACCGTCCCAGATCCGCAGCGCCGCAAAGAATCCGAGACCGGGGTCGCCGAAGTATGTCGGCCAGTCGGTCATGACGTGGTACAGCCGGCCACCGACCAAACCGAACGGCACCGCCCACAAGGCGATGTCGTAGATGACGCCCCGTTCGCCACCGCGAGCCACCCACCGTCGGTCACCGATGACCAACGCCGCGATGATCCCGGCGATGATGCACAGCGCGTACGCCCGAATCGGGATGATCCAGATGTGCCAGACCCCCTGCGCTGGGCTGGGGATGCTGGCCAGAATCGTTGAGGTCACGCTGAGATCCTTTGTCGCACGCCCTCGGCGAGCTCTTCGGTCAAAGACCGGACGGCGGGGATGCCGTCGGCCAGGGCTGATACCAGGGCCGAACCCACGATGACGCCATCGGCATAGGCCCCGATCTGCGCCGCCTGCTCACGTGAACGCACTCCGAGCCCGACGCCGACGGGGATGTCGGACACTTCCTTGACCCGCCGGACCAGCTCCGGGGCCGCCGAGGACACCGCGTCGCGAGCTCCCGTCACGCCCATCGTCGATGCGGCGTAGACGAATCCGCGGGACGCTTCGACGGTGGCCGCGAGCCGCTCCGGCGTCGACGATGGAGCGACCAGGAAGATCCTGTCGAGGTGGTGGGCGTCCGACGCCTCGAACCACTCGTCGGCCTCGTCGGGGATGAGGTCAGGGGTGATCATGCCCAGCCCGCCTGCGGCGGCGAGATCTCGGGCGAACGCCTCTACCCCCCAACGCAATACGGGGTTCCAGTACGACATCACGACGGCCTTGCCGCCGGCGTTGCTGATCGCCTCGACGGCCTTCAGCGCGTCACGTACACGCACCCCGCCGCGCAGTGCGGCCTCGGTAGCGGCGGCGATCGTCGGTCCGTCCATCCCAGGATCGGAGTAGGCGATGCCGACTTCGACGATGTCGCAGCCTGATTCGACCATCGCCGTCATCGCTGCGATGGAGGTGGCGACGTCCGGGTAGCCCGTCGGCAGGTAGCCGATCAGCGCGGAACGGCCGTCGGTACGGCATGCGTCGAACACGCTCGACAAGCGACTCGTCATCAGCGGGCGTCCTTGCCTTCCAGCAGTCCGAACCACTTCGCGGCCGTCTCCACGTCCTTGTCGCCTCGGCCCGAGATGTTCACCACGATCACGGCGCCGGACCCCAGTTCGACGCCCAGCTTCAGCGCGCCCGCCACCGCGTGGGCCGACTCGATGGCCGGGATGATGCCCTCGGTGCGGCACAGCAGTGCGAACGCGTCCATCGCCTCGGCGTCCGTGATGGGCTGGTACTCGGTGCGGCCGAGATCCTTGAGGTACGCATGTTCGGGGCCAACGCCGGGATAGTCCAATCCAGCTGAGATCGAGTGCGATTCGATGGTCTGGCCGTCATCGTCCTGAAGCAGGTACGAGAACGAACCCTGGAATGCACCCGGCGAACCACCGGTGAACGTCGCGGCGTGCCTGCCGGTCTCGACGCCGTCGCCTGCGGCCTCGTAGCCCACCAACCGCACGCCGGGGTCGTCGATGAAGGCGTGAAACACCCCGATGGCGTTCGATCCGCCACCGATGCAGGCGGTCACGGCGTCGGGGAGTCGGCCGGCCTGCTCCTGGATCTGTACGCGCGCCTCCATTCCGATGACGCGCTGAAAGTCGCGCACCATCGTCGGGAACGGATGCGGCCCAGCTGCAGTGCCGAAGCAGTAGTAGGTGGCGTCGGCGTTGGCGACCCAGTCACGGAAGGTCTCGTTGATGGCGTCCTTCAGCGTCTTCGACCCGGACTCCACCGACACCACCTCGGCGCCGAGCAGCTTCATGCGGGCGACGTTGAGTGCCTGTCGTTCGACGTCGACAGCGCCCATGTAGACGACGCACTCCAACCCGAGCAGCGCACACGCCGTCGCGGTCGCCACCCCGTGCTGACCGGCACCCGTTTCGGCGATGACGCGCGTCTTGCCCATCTGCTGCGCGAGGAGCGCCTGCCCAAGCACGTTGTTGATCTTGTGAGAACCGGTGTGGTTGAGGTCTTCTCGCTTCAGGAACAGCCGGGCGCCGCCTGCGTGCTCGCTAAGCCGGGCGGCCTCGTACAACGGCGACGGGCGCCCCGTGTAGTGCCGTTGCAGTCGGTCCAGCTCGTCGAGGAACGTGTGATCCGACCTTGCCTTCTCGTAGGCGGCCGTGACCTCCTCGATGACGGCCATCAGCGCCTCGGGCACCAGTCGGCCACCGTAGGCGCCGAAGTGCCCCTTGACGTCCGGGTCGTAGCGGGTCGGCTCAGCGACGGCCGCACTGGTGCGCGGCAGCTCCGAGCCTGCGAGATCTGCCATCAACGTTCCTCTTCGCGCAAACGGCTCATCGCCGCTAGCGGGCGGGTTTCGGGCAGGACGGGTGAGTTCCCGCGGTGACCAGATCGGCGACGGCGCTGCGTGGGTCACCGCTGGTGACCAGCCCCTCGCCCACGAGCACTGCATCCGCACCCGCACCCGCGTAGGCCAGTAGGTCGGCCGTGCCGCGGACGCCGGACTCCGCAACCCGGATGACGTTCGACGGCAGCCCGGGCGCGATGCGGGCGAAGCAGTCCCTGTCGACCTCGAGCGTCTTGAGATCGCGTGCGTTCACGCCGATCACCCGGGCGCCTGCCTGCAACGCGCGGTCCGCCTCTTCCTCGGTGTGCACCTCGACGAGAGCGGTCATGCCCAGCGACTCCGTGCGATCGATCATCGACACCAGCGCCGACTGCTCGAGCGCGGCGACGATCAACAACAGCATGTCGGCACCGTGCGCGCGAGCCTCGTGAATCTGGTACGGGCCGACGATGAAGTCCTTGCGCAGCACGGGAATCGACACCGCGGCGCGCACCGCGTCGAGATCGTCCAAGGAGCCATGGAATCGACGTTCCTCGGTCAGCACGCTGATGATCCGGGCCCCGCCGTCGGCGTAGGCGTGGGCCAACTTCGCGGGATCGGTGATCGACGCAAGGGCACCGCGGGAAGGGCTTGCGCGCTTCACCTCGGCGATGACGCCGATGCCCGGCTCACGCAGCGCGGCAATGACGTCGCGCGGCGCGACGGCGGCCTTGGCTCGGTCCTTGATCTCGGCCAGGCTGACGAGGGCCTCGCGAGAGGCGACGTCGGCACGGACTCCTTCGATGATGGAGTCGAGCACGCTCGCCGAACTCATGAGTCTTCCGTTCCCCTTCGATGCTGCGTCCGGTGGTCCGAACGGACCCCAATGCGCTTCAACGAAGGGTAGCCGCCATTGCCGCACGCGCCGTCACCGCCCCTTGTTGTCTGAATGGTGCTCGATTCCCGGGTCGCTTCGCCCCAGTTCTCCGGTGGGGTCGCGCCCCTCGTCGAGCGCGTCCCAGATCATCCGCTCCGACAGATCGGTGCTGGGCGCTCGTCGCCGCGCCGCCTCGCGTCGCCGCGCAGGTGCCTCGTACTTGTCGCCGTCCGAGCGGTCCTTCGCAGGCGACCTCAACAGCAGCACCGCGCCCGCGAGCGTCATCACCGCGGCGACCAACACGACCACCGCGCCCCAGTAGTGCCGCTGCGTGTCCACCAGGTCGGCGACCGGCACCTCCGCGAGGTGAGCGGCACGCACCGCGACGTCGGGAATCACCCACAGACTGATCGCCAGGTAGCCCAGCACGGCACTCATGACGGCGACGATCACGGCCAGCAGCCGCAGCTGCCACGTCGGCCCGATACCCGCCTTGAGCACCGCGGCCAGCAGCATGAGGGCCAGCGGCACCAGTGCCGTCGACCAGGAACCTCCCGTCAGCGCGGTGGTCTGCGGCTGCCCGAGCCCGTTGGACGACTGCACCTCAACCCACACCATTCGCGACGCGCCCCACAGTGCCGCCGCGGCCAGCAGGAGCAGGAGTTGCCCGATCCGCAACGTGGCCCGGCCGGCGATCATGGCTCGGTCAGCGTTTCCGCCGCCGCGATGGCGTTCAGCACGGCCTTGGCCTTGTTCGCTGCCTCGGCGTACTCGTACGGGCCGTTCGAGTCGGCCACGACTCCCCCGCCTGCCTGCACGTATGCCGTCCCGTTGCGCATCAACGCGGTTCGGATTGCGATGGCGAAGTCGGCGTTGCCCGCGAAGTCGAGGTAGCCGAGCACGCCGCCGTACAGGCCGCGGCGAGTCAGCTCGACCTCTTCGATTAGCTCCATCGCGCGCACCTTGGGCGCACCCGACAACGTTCCCGCCGGGAAGCACGCGGTCACGGCGTCCAGGGCCGACTTGCCCTCCGCCAGTTGCCCCGTCACGGTGGAGACCAGATGCATGACGTGGCTGTAGCGCTCGATGTGGCTGTAGTCGTCGACCTTCACCGTGCCGGGCACACAGACCCGCCCGAGGTCGTTGCGCCCCAGGTCGACGAGCATCAGGTGTTCGGCGCGCTCCTTGTCGTCGGCCAGGAGCTCCTTCTCGAGCAGGACGTCCTCCTCCTCGTTGGCGCCGCGCCACCGGGTACCGGCGATCGGGTGGGTGGTCGCCTTGCCGTCCTGCACCGTGACAAGCGCCTCGGGGCTGGACCCGACGATCGAGAAGTCAAGTTCACCAACACTATTCGGCACGTTCAGCAGGTACATGTACGGGCTGGGATTGGACACCCGCAGCATGCGGTAGACGTCGAACGGGTCCACGTCGGTGTCCATCTCGAACCGCTGTGAGGGCACGACCTGGAACGCCTCGCCGGCTTCGATGTCGCCGACGAGCTTCTCCACGATCGCCGTGTACTCCGCCACGGTGCGCTGCGCGCGGTGCAACGGCGCGGGCCTGCTGAACGTCGCGACCGTCGAGGTGAGCGGCTCGCCGAGCGCGGCCGTCATCACGTCGAGCCGGGCGACGGCGTCGTCGTAGGCCCAGTCCACCCGCTCGTCGGTGCCGTTCCAGTTGACGGCGTTGGCGATGAGCGTGATCGTGCCCTCGTGGTGGTCCACGGCGGCGATGTCCGTGGCGAGGAGGAGCAGCATGTCGGGCAGGCCGAGGTCGTCGACGGCGAGCTCCGGCAGCCGCTCCAGCCTGCGCACCATGTCGTAGGCGAAGAAGCCGACGAGGCCACCAGACAGCGGCGGCAGCCCGGGGAGCGTCCCCGTCGCCAAGAGCTCGAGGGTCTCGCGGAGAGCCTGCAGCGGGTCGCCACCGCGCGGCGCGTCCTGCGGGGTCGTCCCGAGCCAGTCGGCCTCGCCGTTGCGCACCGTCAGCGCGGACGGGGCCCCCGCGCCGATGAACGACCATCGCGACCAGGAGCGCCCGTTCTCGGCGGACTCCAGCAGGAACGTCCCAGGACGATTGGCGGCCAGCTTGCGGTATGCGGACAGCGGTGTCTCGCTGTCGGCGAGCACCTTTCGCGTCACCGGCACCACGCGGTGTTCGGCGGCCAGCGCCCGGAAGTCCTCGCGTGAGGTCGTGACGGCGAGGTCGGCGGTCGATTGCACGGGTCAATTGTCCCAGACGGTCGCGCCCGCCCGGTGCCCGCTCGCTCGTCGAGACTGCGGTGAGGGCGACGCTCGGCGGCGTGTCGCCGCCCTCACCGCAGTCTCGGCGTGGTCGTCCGGCGCTGCGGCGTAGCGTGACGATCATGAAATCTGGTGACAAGGTCGGCGAGTTCGAACTGCCCGATCAGACCGGCACTGCGCGCAGCCTGACCAGCCTGCTCGCCGACGGCCCGATCGTGCTCTTCTTCTACCCCGCGGCGATGACGACAGGCTGCACCAAGGAAGCCTGTCACTTCCGCGATCTGGCCTCCGAATTCGCTTCCGTTGGAGCCAGCCGTGTCGGCATCTCGATGGACGCGGTGGCCAAGCAGGCCGAGTTCGCCGAACAGCAGAACTTCGACTATCCACTGCTTTCGGACGCCGGCGGTTCCGTGGCCACGCAGTTCGGCGTCAAGCGCGGGCTGCTGGGCAAGCTCATACCGGTCAAGCGGACCACGTTCGTCATCGACACCGACCGCACCGTGCTCGAGGTCATCGCCAGCGAGTTGAGCATGGACACCCACGCCGACAAGGCGTTGGAGGTGCTGCGCCAGCGTCGGTCCGCATGACGCCGGTTCTCGAACTCGAGGATGTGACGTTCCGCCGCGACGGCAAGCAGATCATCGACGGGATATCGCTCACTGTCCACGCCGGCGAGCACTGGGCGCTGCTGGGTCCCAACGGCGCGGGCAAGAGCACGCTGCTGGGTTTCTGTGCCGCCGTGACGTTTCCGACGTCGGGCACCGTGCGGGTGCTCGGTCAGCAGATGGGCCGGGTGGACCTCGCCACGCTGCGGCACTCGATCGGGCACGTCAATCCCCGCCACCGGCTTCAGTATTCGCTGACGGTGCGTGAAGTCGTGCTGACCGGCATCACCGCGACGATCGACATCCCGATGCGTTGGACGCCGAGCCAGAACGACCTCGACCGCGCCGACGCGATCATCGCCTCGATCGGGCTGTCGCACCGGGCAGAGGCACTGTGGCCGACGTTGTCACAAGGTGAGCGTGGACGCTCGCTCATCGCCCGGGCGCTGATCGCCGAACCTCGGCTGCTGCTGCTCGACGAGCCCACTACCGGGCTGGACGTGGCCGCCCGCGAACAGTTGCTCGAGACCATGGACGGCCTAGACGACACGCATCCCGACGTGGCGTCGATCCTGGTCACCCACCACCTCGAAGAACTCCCGACGACCACGACCCACGCGATCCTCATCGCGGACGGTCGCACGGTGGCCTCGGGGACCGCAAGGGACGTCGTCACCACCGAGAACGTGACGTCGGCGTTCGCCCACCCCGTCCAGGTCGGTTTCCACGAAGGCCGCTGGACGGCGCGGGCCAAGGCCACCCGGATCGTCTAGTCCGGTGGCCCAAACAGCAGATCGGCATCGAAGCACGTGTGATCGCCGGTGTGGCACGCCGCGCCCACCTGGTCGACCTCCAGCAGCACGGTGTCGCCGTCGCAGTCCAGCCGAACCGAGTGCACGTACTGGGTGTGGCCCGACGTCTCACCCTTGACCCAGTACTCACCACGCGAGCGCGAGTAGTAGGTGCCCTTGCGGGTGGCCAGGGTGCGCGCCAGCGCCTCGTCGTCCATCCACGCCACCATCAGCACCTGGCCGGTGGTCCGCTCCTGCGCGACGGCGACGAACAAGCCGTTCGCGTCGCGCTTGAGCCGCGTCGCGATCGAGGGATCCAACCCGCTAGTCATGGTGGTCCACCGCCGTTCGCACCACGATGCCCGCTTCGGCCATCGCCGCCTTCACCTGTCCGATCGTGAGCTCGCGGAAGTGAAACACGCTGGCCGCCAACACTGCATCGGCTCCGGCCTCGACCGCGGGCGCGAAGTGGTCCACCTTTCCGGCCCCGCCACTGGCGATGACGGGAACACTGACGGCCGCGCGTACGGCACGCAACATGGCCAGGTCGAAGCCCGCCTTGGTGCCATCGGCGTCCATCGAGTTGAGCAGGATCTCGCCGATGCCGAGTTCGGCGCCACGCCTGGCCCACTCCACCGCGTCGATCCCGGTCCCGCGCCGGCCACCGTGGGTGGTGACCTCCCACCCCGAAGGGGTCGGCTCGGAACCCTCCGGAACGGTGCGGGCGTCGACCGAGAGCACGATGCACTGCGAGCCGAACTGCCGGGAGAGCTCGGCGAGCAACTCGGGTCGCGCGATGGCCGCGGTGTTGACCGAGACCTTGTCGGCCCCGGCCCGCAGCAGCGTGTCGACGTCGGCGACCGAGCGCACGCCGCCGCCGACGGTAAGCGGGATGAACACCTGCTCGGCGGTGCGGCGCACCACGTCCAGCATCGTGGTCCGTCCCGAGGACGACGCGGTGACGTCCAAGAATGTCAGCTCGTCGGCGCCCTCCGCGTCATAGGCCGCGGCAAGTTCAACGGGATCGCCTGCATCCCTGAGGTTTTCAAAGTTGACGCCCTTGACCACCCGGCCGTCGTCGACGTCGAGGCACGGAATGACCCGGACCGCGAGCCCTTCGTGGTGGTTCATCGGTAGTCCTCCGGAGCCCCGCAGGACGCAACCAAATCGAGAAGCTCCGCGTGCACACCCGGCGCGGCGGCCAGCGCCGACCGCGACGACGGCGTCCACGGCGCTCCGGACAGGTCGGTGACGATGCCGCCCGCCGCCCGCACCAGCGCGACGCCCGCCGCGTGGTCCCAGACGTGGTGGCCGAAGCTGATCGCGCCGCCGAGCGCGCCGGCCGCGGTGTAGGCGATGTCGAGTCCGGTGGCCCCGTGCATCCTGGCGCGAGACGAGGTGCGGCTCAGCCGTTCCAGGGTGGCCAGCCGGTAGCGGCCGGGAAACTCGCCGCGCGATTCGACGTTGAACGTCCCAATGCCAACGAGCGAGGCGGACAGCTTGGTGACCGCCAACGGCGGCTGAGCGATACCGTTGGCGTACAACGGTTCTCCCACCACGGCTGAATAACGTTGGTCGGCGAACGGCAGCCAAGTGAGCCCGGCGACCGGCTCCCCGTCGCGCAGCAGGCCGAGCAGAATCGCGGCCGTCGGTAGCCCGGCCGCGTAGTTGATGGTGCCGTCGATGGGGTCGAGCACCCACACCAGGTGCGAATCGAGCGGCGCGCCGCCGAACTCCTCGCCGTGCACTCCGATGCCGGTCGCGGCCTCCAGCGCCTCGACCACTTGACGTTCGATCGCGAGGTCGACCTCGGTCGCGAAGTCGTTGCCCAACTTCGCGACTGCCGATTGCGCGCGGTGGCCTGCGACGAACGGCTTGGCCGCGTCGTCGAGGATCGCGGCGGCCTCGGCCACCAAGGCGTCGAGCTGGACTTCGTCCAATGCCATCGGGCCCTACCGACTCACCGCGGCGAGCGCCTCGGGCAGCGTGAAGCGTCCCGCGTAGAGCGCCTTGCCAACGATGGCGCCCTCGACGCCGTGACCGGCCAGGGTAGCGATGGCCCGCAGATCATCGAGACTCGATACTCCGCCGGAAGCGATGATGGGAGCAGCGGTGTGTTCGGCGACGCGGGCGAGCAGCTCCAGATTGGGCCCGTTCAGCGTGCCGTCCTTGGTGACGTCGGTGACGACGAAACGTGAACAGCCCTCGCTGTTGAGCCGTTTCAGCACCGGCCACAGCTCGCCGCCGTCGGTCTCCCAACCACGGCCGCGCAGCCGATGCGAACCGTCGACGATCTTGACGTCGAGGCCAACGGCCACCTTCTCGCCGTGCGCGGCGATCATGCGGCCACACCATTGCGGGTTCTCCAGTGCGGCGGTGCCAAGGTTGACCCGCGCACAACCGGTGGCCAGCGCCGCCGCCAGCGAGTCGTCGTCGCGAATTCCTCCGGACAGTTCGACCTTGACGTCCAACTTGCCGATGACCTCGGCGAGCAGTTGGAGGTTCGAG
The DNA here is from genome assembly GCF_033804605.1 of Mycobacterium sp. RTGN6. Lineage (NCBI taxonomy): Bacteria > Bacillati > Actinomycetota > Actinomycetes > Mycobacteriales > Mycobacteriaceae > Mycobacterium > Mycobacterium sp. RTGN6. Next base: position 421,155 of record NZ_JAPZKZ010000004.1, on the reverse strand, counting down.
CCCCGCCCGAACGCGGCGTCGAGGTCGACCAAATGTATCCACTCGGCGCCGTCGCGCTGCCAAGTCAGAGCAGCGTCCAGCGCTGAGCCGTAATCGGTTTCGCTGCCTGCGACACCCTGTACCAGGCGCACCGCCTTGCCCTCGACGACGTCGACGGCGGGCAGCAGAATCAATGGAACGTTAGTCACTCAGAGCCCCTCGACCCAATTGCTGAGCAGCGCCGCACCCGCGTCGCCGCTCTTCTCCGGATGAAATTGCGTGGCCGACAGCGGACCGTTCTCGACTGCCGCCAGGAACGGCACGTGGTGGGTGGCCCAGGTCAGCACCGCATCGTCGTCGCCCTCCCAGCGCTGCGCGGCGTAGGAATGCACGAAGTAGAACCGGGTGCCCGTGTCGATGCCCTTGAACAGCCTGCTGCCCGCACCGGCGTCCACGACGTTCCACCCCATGTGCGGGATGATCGGCGCGTCCAAATGCACTACGGAGCCTGGCCATTGGCCACACCCGACGGTCTCCACCCCGAACTCCACCCCGCGGCTGAACAGGATCTGCATGCCGACGCAGATTCCGAGCACCGGCCGGCCGGCGGCCAACCGGTCCGCGATGATCCGCTCACCGTCGATGCCGCGCAGCCCCGACATGCACGCCGCGTACGCGCCGACCCCTGGTACGACGAGTCCGTCGGCAGCGGCGGCCGCGCGTGGGTCGGCGGTCACCTCGACCTGCGCGCCGACCCGCTCCAAGGCGCGTTGAGCCGACCGGAGGTTGCCCGAGCCGTAGTCGAGGACAACCAGGGACTTCACGGTCACAGGGTGCCTTTGGTGGACGGCACGCCCGTCACCCGCGGGTCGGGTTCCACGGCCTGCCGCAGCGCCCTGGCCACGGCCTTGTACTGAGCCTCGGTGATGTGGTGCGGATCCCGGCCGTAGAGCGTGCGCACGTGTAGCGCGATGCGGGCATTCATGGCCAGCGACTCGAACACGTGCCGGTTGATCACGGTGTGGTACGGCACCTCGCTGCCCGCAATGGTGCTGTGCAGCATGTGATCCGGCTCGCCGGTGTGCACGCAGTACGGGCGCCCGGAGACGTCGACGGCCGCATGGGCAAGCGTCTCGTCCATCGGAATGAACGCGTCGCCGAACCGCCGGATGCCCTTCTTGTCGCCGAGCGCCTCGCCCAGCGCCTGGCCGAGCACGATCGCGGTGTCCTCGATGGTGTGGTGCCCCTCGATCTCGACGTCGCCCTTGGCGTGCACCGTCAGGTCGAAGCTGGCGTGGCTGCCAAGCGAGTTCAGCATGTGGTCGTAGAACGGAATGCCGGTGCTGATGTCGGTCTTTCCGGTGCCATCGAGGTCGATTTCGACGACGATGTCGGATTCCTTGGTCTTGCGTTCTACGCGGGCGCGGCGGGTCACGATGCTCCTCGGAGGCTCTCTTGGGCTGAGACGAGTTCGGTGTCGGACAACCGGGAACTGACGTCGAGCAAGGTGTCGTTCTCCTCGGCCAGACCGGTGGTGGCACGCAGGAATCCGGGGATGCCGACGTCGCGGATCAGCACGCCCTCGTCGAGGTAGCGCTGCCACGACGCGGGCGCGTCGGCGAAGTCGCCAAAAAGCACGAAGTTGGCGTCACTCGGAATGACGCGGAACCCCATGTCGGTCAACGCCTTCGTGACTCGCTCGCGTTCGGCGATCAGCAGTGCCACGCTGCCGAGGGTGTCGACGGAGTGGCGCAGCGCGGCGCGGGCGGCAGCCTGGGTGAGGCAGGACAGGTGGTACGGCAGCCGAACGAGCAGCAGCGCGTCGATGACGGCGGGATCGGCCGCCAGGTATCCGAGCCGACCGCCGGCGAACGCGAACGCCTTGCTCATGGTGCGGGTGACGACGAGCTTCGCCGGGAAGTCGGACAGCAGACGCACCGCGCTGGGCTGGGACGAGAACTCGCCGTAGGCCTCGTCGACGATCACGATGCCGGGCGCAACGTCGAGCAGGCGCCGCAGGTCGTCGAGCGAGACACTTTGACCCGACGGGTTGTTGGGACTGGCGAGGAACACCACGTCCGGCCGCCGATCGGCGATCGCGGCGACCGCGACGTCGACGTCGAGGCCGAAGTCGTCGGCCCTGGCGGCCTCCAGCCAGTCGGTTTGCGTGCCGTCGGAGATGATCGGGTGCATCGAGTACGACGGCACGAACCCGATGGCGCTGCGTCCCGGCCCTCCGAAGGCCTGGAGCAGCTGTTGCAGGATCTCGTTGGAACCGTTTGCCGCCCAGAGGTTCTCGGTTGTCAGGGACACACCTGTCTGCCCGGTGAGGTAGGCCGCCAGGTCCGCTCGCAGCTGCACCACGTCGCGGTCGGGGTATCGGTGCAAGTCGGAGGCGGCGTCGCGCACGGAGGCCGCGACGTCGTCGACGAGCGCCTGCGTGGGCGGGTGCGGGTTCTCGTTGGTGTTGAGCCGCACCGGAACCGAGAGCTGAGGCGCACCGTACGGCGACTTGCCACGAAGGTTCTCGCGCAGCGGCAGGTCTTCCAGAGAGATCTTGCGCGTGCTCCTCATCGCTCGAACCTCCGCCGGACCGCCTCGCCGTGCGCGGGCAGGTTCTCGGCCTGCGACAGCGTGATCACGTACCCGGACACGTCCTTCAGCGCCGCCTCGTCGTAGTCGACGACGTGGATGCCCTTGAGGAACGTCTGCACCGACAAGCCGCTTGAGTGCCGCGCACAACCCGCGGTTGGCAGCACGTGATTGGATCCCGCGCAGTAGTCGCCGAGGCTGACCGGTGAATAAGCCCCAACGAATATGGCACCGGCCGAACGGATTTGGCTGGACACCTCGCGCGCGTCGACAGTCTGGATCTCCAGATGTTCGGCGGCGTAGGCGTTGACGGTACGCACGCCTGCGTCGATGTCGTCGACGAGCACGATGGCCGATTGCTTGCCCGTCAGCGCCGCGGTTACGCGTTCGCGGTGCACGGTGGTCTCCAGCTGGTTCGCGAGTTCCCGGTCGGTGGCGTCGGCCAGCTTCGTGCTGTCGGTGACGAGCACACTGGCCGCCAGCTCGTCGTGTTCGGCCTGGCTGATCAGATCCGCGGCGATGTGTACCGGGTCGGCAGAGTTGTCGGCGAGGATCGCGATCTCGGTGGGCCCCGCTTCGGCGTCGATGCCGACCTGCGAGCGGCAGATCCGCTTGGCGGCAGTGACGTAGATGTTGCCGGGGCCGGTGATCATGTCGACGGGCGCCAGCTCCGCGCCGTCGGTATCGGTGCCGCCGTAGGCCAGCAGCGCCACCGCCTGAGCGCCACCCACGGCCCAGACCTCGTCGACGCCCAACAGCGCCGCGGCCGCCAGGATGGTCGGGTGTGGCAGGCCACCGAACTCCGCCTGAGGCGGGCTGGCGATCACCAACGAGTCCACCCCGGCGGTCTGGGCGGGCACGACGTTCATGATCACGCTCGACGGGTAGACCGCGTTGCCGCCGGGCACGTACAGGCCGACCCGCTCGACGGGCACCCACCGCTCGGTGACCGTCGCGCCGGGCGCCAGCGTCGTGGTGGTGTCGGTGCGGCGTTGGTCGGCGTGGACGACGCGGGTGCGCTCGATCGCCACTTCCAGCGCCGTGCGCACGGCGGGCTCGAGTTCGGCGAGCGCCGCAGCCAGTCGTGAGGCAGGCACGCGGACGGTGTCCGGCCGCACTCCGTCGAACGTCTGGCCGTAGTCCAACGCCGCGACGGCACCCCGCTCGACGATCGCGTCGACGATGGGACGCACCTTGGGGACCACTGAATCCACGTCGACCCCGCCACGTGGCAACACGGCCCGCAGGCCTGCGGTCGACAGCTGCTGACCCCGCAGATCGATGCGGGACATCAACACGGAAGAGTCCTTCACGTTGACTATTGTCCCAGAGCAGTACAAATCGAATACGGGAGCCGTCATGTCCGCGTCACCTTCGAAGAAGGACCACCCCAACAACGCCCCCGGCGTACCCATGCTGATGCCGGTGTGGCTGGAGCGAGTGCAGATCAAGTACATCAACCCGCTGGTCCGGCCACTGTCGAAGCGGATGCCCGGCGTCGCCGTGGTCAAGCACCGCGGCCGCACCTCTGGCAAGGACTTCGAGACCATCGTCACCGCGTACCGCAAGGACGACGTGCTGGCGATCGGGCTGATGCACGGGAAGACCAACTGGGTCAAGAACGTGCTGGCCGCCGGCGAGGCCGACATCCACGTCGGGCGCAAGGACCTGCATCTGGTCAATCCCCGGGTGCTGCCCGCAGGCACGGTCGACGCCACGCTGCCGCGGGTCGTCCAGATGCTCGCGAAGCGGCAGGGCACCTTCGTCGCCGACATAGCGTGAAACCCGTTTGATCTGACGGCCGGCCAACTGCGACACTGCGGTGATGGCCTGGGAGTTGTGGTTGGCGTTCATCGGCGCGGCGATCTTGATCGCCGTCTCCCCTGGCGCGGGCGCGATCCAGTCGATGGCGACCGGACTCACCCACGGCGTGCGCCGCGGCTACTGGAGCATCCTCGGTCTCGAGATCGGGCTGATGCTGCAACTCGCGCTGGTCGCCCTGGGACTCGGCGCCGTGGTCACCGGATCGATCGTCGCCTTCAACATCATCAAGTGGGTGGGCGTCGCCTATCTGCTCTACCTCGCCGTACGGCAATGGCGCACGGCGACGCGGGACCTCCGGGAACAGCTGGACACCTCGACCGACGGCGGCCGAGCTGCGCTGGTCGTACGCGGCTTCCTGGTCAACGCCACCAACCCGAAGGGCCTGGTGTTCTTCCTCGCGGTACTGCCCCAATTCGTGGTGCCCACGGCGCCGCTGCTTCCCCAGTATCTGGCGATCGGCGTGACCATGGTTGCCGTCGACTTGGTGGTGATGGGGCTGTACACCGGGCTCTCGGTGCGGCTGATGCGGTGGATGCACACCCCGCGGCAACAGACGGTGGTCAACCGCGTCTTCTCGGGCCTGTTCGCAACGGCCGCCGTTGTGCTGTCGTTGGTGCGCCGCGCCGCGACCGCCTAGGACTTCGTCGGCAGTATCACCGCCGACGGACGCGTGCCGTCGTGGTAGATCGTCTGATCGGCGGCGCGAAGGACGGTCGCCGTGGCGTGCGATTCGCCGGTGCCAGGGTTGCGCGCGTAGCGCGGAAACGCGCCGCTGGAGACCTGGACCCTGATGCGGTGGCCGCGCTTGAAGCGGTACGCCGTCGACCACAACCGCACGGAGGCGCAGGCGATTTCGTCAGCACCGGCCAGGCTGACGAGGCCGTCGCAGACGTTGTATGAGCGACCGCCGGGGTGGACGTCACAGAGCCGGACGAACACGTCGGCGTTGGGGCGGCTCGAGCGGAACCAGATCTCGGCGCTGACGTCGCCGATGACTTCGACGTCGTTGTCCAATACGGCGCTGGTGTAGGTCAACACATCCTGCCGGGCCTCCAACTTGGTGTTGTCGACGCTGCCACGGGCGCCGGCACGCATGATCACCCCGCCGACGGCGGGGGTGGGGTCAGCCGGGTCATAGCGGTATTCGTCGGGCTCGGATTCGCCCGGCAGCTGCGAAGACAACACTCCGTCGGCCTGCAGGTAGAAGTGTTGTGCCGAATAGCCTGGCGGCGGCCAGGATTCGAAGTCGCGCCACGCGTCCTCACCCATCACGTACAGGCGCACCGGTGCCCGAGGTGGCGGCTGCTCACCGCGTCCGTAGGCGAGGCCGAACTCGATGGACTCCTGCAGCGGTACCGGGTCTAGGGCCATGTGCGTCCACGGCCCGACCGTCAGGCGCGCCGTGCGACCCGCGTCCTGCAGGGCCCGAAAGTCGCGAAGCTGGCCGGGCAGGAAGATGTCGTACCATCCCCCGATCGAGAGGACCGGCACGGTCACCTTCGCCACCCGGTGGCTCTGGTCGAAGCCCGCCCAACGTGGGGAGTCCGCGTCGTTGGCGAGGATGTCCTGGACGTAGTCGACGCGGTGCCCGGCGGCGGCCACGTCGGCCTGCCCCAGCGGAAGCTCGTACAACGCCCGGGCGTTCTTGCGACCGGAAACGAGTTGCCGCAGAATCGCCCCGCGACGTTCCTGACCGGCCATCATGATGCCCCACGAAAACGGCGTCTCCAGGGACAGGCCGTCCTTGCGCAGAAACTCAAGCGTCAATGCGGACTCGGTCACCTGGGTAACCATCGCCTTGACCTGCGGCGGCAGACTGTCGGCCACCGCCCACTGCACGTAGCCGAGGTAGCTCCCGCCGATCAGCACCATCGAATCGCCGAACCACGGCTGCTTCACCACCCAGTCCAACGTCGCCAGGCCGTCCTCGCGCTCCTGCCGCATCGGGTCGAAGATGCCGCCCGACCCGAACGTGCCGCGGGTGCTCTGGATCAGCACCTGGAATCCGCGTTCGGCCATCACCCGGCCCATGGTCAGGCCGAACAATCCCCGACGGCCGTACGGCGATCGATACAACGCGGTGGGCAGCGCGGTGGACGATGACTCGCCCCCGGCGCGCGGCGCCCACCGGTCCGCCAGCAGTTCGGTCCCGTCGGGCATCGGCACCCGAAGATCCCGCTGCACGACGACATCGCGGGTGAGCGGCGGCGGCGCCTTGAGTACACGTTCGACGAGGTGGCTGATCAGGTTCACCGCACCACGTTAAGGCCTAGCCGCGGGTGAACACCGTCTTGCCGGTCATCGTCGGCCACACGTCCGCCGCGTCGTCCCACGCCACGACCCGTTCGACGACGGGTGCGAGATCATTTGTACTGGCGAGCAATTCGATGATCTCCGGAATCACCGCACGCGCGTTCACCCGGCCCGTGACGAATCGCACCCCTCTGGTGTACATCGGGAGCAGCGGCATTTCGACGGCCTGGTAGTAGATCCCGGTGTCGGTGCAGACCCCGTCGGGCCAGGTCGCCCGCAACGTCGCCGCGAGCATCGCCGGATCTGCCGTGGTGTGCACGGTCACCGGGTAGGGGGCCCAGCCCTTGTCGGGCTTGGCCCGGTCGTGGACGACGGCGCCCAGCTTCTCTGCAGCGGCCAGCCGGTTCGGGTCGGTGTCGACGTAGTCGACGGCTGCGCCGAGCGCGACGCCGAACGCGGCCGCGTAGAGCCCGATGGAGAGCCGGCCCATGACGAGCACGCGTCGGTCGGCGGCGTCGAGCCCGGCGAGTTCCCTGGCGTACGGGCCGACCGCGCGCCAGCCATCGGGGATGTTGTCCGACATCGAGGCGATGGCCACGGGGTCGACGCCGGATGGAAGCGAGATCAGCATCGCGTCCGCAAAGGGCACCATGACCAAGTCGGCCATGAACCCACCACCGTCCAGTCCTGCCAAGGGGGCCATCCCGTACATCGCCATGAGCGGCAGCGAGGCGCACGAGCCGGTGACACCGCGGCGGCACGCCGCGCAGCTTCCGCAGTTGATCTGGAACGGCACGATGACCTTGTCACCGACGCGTACCGACGCCACCTCGCTGCCGACTTCCACGACCTCTCCGATGCCTTCGTGGCCGAGCGCGTGGCCGGGCGGCATCGGGAGTCCACCCTGCGACACCCACACGTCGAGGTCGCAGCACGCCACCGCGAGCGGTCGCACCAGCGCCTGACCGGTCGCGGTGATCGTGGGGTCGGGGACGTCGCGCCACGAGCAGGCGTCGGCACCGTCGAGCATCAGTTGTCGCATCGTTTTCGTCCCTTCGGGTGACCGTTTCCCGTATTCTTGAGCGACCTTTCTAGTATTGTCAAGGGATGCCACGCCCCGACCGCAGTCGCGCCGCACTCGTCGAGAGTGCGGGTCTCCTATTCCGTCGCCAGGGGTACGCCGCGACCGGTGTAAACCAGATCCTCGAGGCGGCCGACGTCAAGGCCGGGTCGCTCTACCACCACTTCCCTGACGGCAAGGCCCAACTGGCGGCCGCCGTCGTCGACGGCGTCGGCGGTGGCATCACGCGCCTGTTGCGTACGTTCCTCGCGACCGACGCCAGCCCCGCGGAGATCGTGGGCCGCTGGATCGACATGCTGGCGGACGGCCTCCAGGGTGACCACCGTGACGGATGTCCCATCGAACCGATCGCGAGTGAGTCCGTGAACGCCAGCCCGGTGGTGCGGGCCGCGTCCGTGCGCGCGTTCGACGGCTGGTGCACCGCCGTCGCCGAGCGGCTCATTGCGGACGGATGGTCGACGGATGCGGCGACGCAGACGGCACGCGCGATCATCGCCCTGATCGAGGGCGCGCTGATCCTCTCGCGGATCGCCGGTGATCGTGCGGCGCTGGACGCTGCGAAAGTCGCTGCGCGCACACTGCTTAGCCCTCGCTGAGCGTGCGCCTGATGATCGCGCTGGCCTCCTCCATGGCCATGCGGAGGGGCTCGGCCAGATCGTCGGGCAGCGCGTCGCGGGACCAGACGAATCGGCAACGGTCCGCGCCGTCCGGGACGATCTGCATCGCGGCGTTGTCGTGCTCGGGTCGCACGGTGTCACCGACCATCGAGTAGACGATCCGACGCGCGTCGTCATCGCAGGCGACCAGCTGCTCCCTAGCGATCGTGCCGTTCGCGAACGTCACCACGCGGATGTTGCCCTCGGCGTGGGACGAGGCCACGTAGCCGCGGGCCATTCCGACCGGGCCGTCCGCCCAGTCACGGATCACCCGCCATACTTGCGCCGCGTTGGCGTCGATCACGAACTCGATGCGTATTGATGCCATGTACCCAGTCTCACGTCGCGGAGACACCGGGTCTTGAAGATGCTTGCAGGAGTTTCGCCTGTGGGATTGTCGGACCAGCGGGCTAGCCTTCGCACCGTGGTGTCAGCGGTTACCCTCGCGGCTCGTCGGGAGTTCACCCTTCGCGCCTGGACCTGTCAGGCCGACTGTTCGGGCTGGTCGCAGATCGAGCGCCCGGCCGAAGCACGGCTGGTCCTGGTGCGCACGGGGCGGTTTCGGCGGCGCGGGGCCGACGGTCCGGTGGATCTCGACCCGACGGTCGGGTACTTCGGCGTGCCAGGCGAGGAAGAGCAGTTCGCACATCCGCACGGCGGCGACGTGTGCACCTCGGTGCAGCTATCCGCCGCATCCTGGTGGCAGCTGGTCGGCGAACCGGGTCGGGTGCACCGCTCAGCGATATACGTCGACGCCCGGTTGGAGCTCGCGCACCGCCGGCTGCTGGCCGCGGGGAATAGCGATGTCGACTACCTGCTCGCCGAGGATCTGCTACGCCTGGTGGCGGCGGCGCTGCGTGGCGCGGTGGATCGGCGGATGCCGATGGCCGACCCGCCCGCGCCCGCTGACCGGCGACTTGTGGAGCGGGCACGCGCGGCGATCCACGACGATCACCCGGCAGCGCACGGGCTGTTCCCGCTCGCCGCGGTGCTTGGTGCTTCCCCGTATCGGTTGAGCCGGGCGTTCCCAAGGGAGCTAGGTGTGTCCCTGACCAGGTACCGCAACCGCGTCCGGGTCGGGCACGCGCTCGACCGGCTGGAGCGTGACGAGGCCACACTGGCCGACATCGCCGCCTCGCTGGGCTTCGCCGACCAGGCGCACTTCAGCCGCACGATGCGCGAGCACGTAAGTTCCACGCCGACCGCGCTCCGCCGTGCCCTGTTCGCGTTCGGCGAGGCCCGACGGTGAGCGCGATCGGCTTGCGGCGGTTCGTATTCCGCATGACGCCAGCTCGCCCATGCATAGCGAGGGCAGCGTCGCCGCAAGCCCTACTTGCAGGCTTCCGCGATCTTGGTATTGAGCGCGTCCGCATCGTGTAGCCGGGTGGCCTGCTCGGGATCGGTATTCAAGGCGCCCGCGATCGAGGCCGCACCGATGTCCATCAGCGTATTGGCGAACTTCCGCGCGTCGTCGGCAAGCGGCGCGGGCGTCGCTGGGGCCAGCCGGTCCGCGAGGTACTGCCCGCCGGCGGACAACGACAGGCGGGCGTTCGCCGCCACCGCCATGGACCCGGTCACGTCGGCCTCACCGCCCGGGCTCTGAAGGTTCGTGTTCAGGGAAATGCCCCTGCGCACGAGGTCGGTGGCAGCGCATATAGCCGCCTTGGCGTCAGCCTGCTGCGCGCTGCTGTACGTCGTAGCGGCGGCGGGTGCAGGTGCGGGACGGAACGCCGTCCAGCCCGCTAGCCCGAGTGCGCCAAGCGCGACGATGAGGGCAAGCACCGGTACGACTCCGACTCGCTTTCGCGAATCGGCATGGCTGGTCGCGGTGGTTTCACTCGAAGGCATGGCGCGATACTAGCCGTCCGAGCAAACAGGACCCTGAGCTCGGCGGCCACCGTTCGCCGTTAGACGTCCAGCCCGACGTCGAGCACTCGTACCGAATGGGTGAGCGCGCCGACGGCCAGGTAGTCGACTCCGGTTCCGGCGTACGCGGCCGCTGATTCGAGCGAAAGTCCGCCCGAGGACTCGAGTTTGGTGCCAGGCGCCTTGGCGTCGCGGCGCTGGACCGCGATCTGCGTCTGCCACACCGGGAAGTTGTCCAGCAGGACGAGTTCGACGTGCTCGCCGAAGATCTCGTCGAGCTGCTCGAGTGAGTCGACTTCGACCTCGCATGGCAGGTCCGGGGCGGCGGCCCGGACGGCACGCAGCGCCGCAAGCACCCCGCCCGCCGCGGCGACGTGGTTGTCCTTGATCAAGGCCGCGTCGCCCAGGCCCATCCGGTGGTTGACGCCACCGCCGACGCGCACCGCGTACTTCTGCAGCAGTCGAAGTCCGGGCAGCGTCTTGCGGGTGTCGCGGATCTTCGCGTGGGTCCCTTCCACGGCCTCCACCCAGTGCGCCGTCGCGGTCGCGATTCCGGACAGGTGGCACACCAGGTTCAGCATGGTGCGCTCAGCCGTGAGCAGATCGCACGTACGTGCGTCGACGGTCAGCAGTGCGTCGCCGGGTGCCAAGCGGGTGCCGTCCTCAACGCGGTGCACGACGCGGTACTCGTCGGCGCCGAGGACCGCGTCGAGCACCAGCAGTGCGATGTCGACCCCCGCGGCCACCCCGGCCTCCCGCGTGGCCATCGAGACGATCGTGGTGGCGTCGGAAGGCACCGTCGCGAGTGAGGTGACGTCGGGGCCGTAGCGCAGGTCCTCATCGAGTGCGCGTGCGATCGTGGCGCGCGCTTCAGCCAGTTCGTCGTCCGTCAACGCCATCAGCAGCACGCCGCTGCGGGCTGTTCGACCACCGGCCGTCCGGAGGGGCCGATACGCACCGACGTGCTGATGGCGCGGGCCGGATCGAGCTCCGGATGATCCGATCGGTGGTGACAGCCGCGGGATTCGGTGCGCTCGAGCGCGGCCGCCGCGACGGCACTGGCCGTAGCGGTCAGCGCGGCGTCCTCGAGCTCTGCCCGATGGACCGTCGGCCGATCAGGCGCGTGGGCGAGGAGCTCACCGAGCGTCCGCAGCCCGTCGGCGTCGCGGACCACCGACGCGTCGCGGGACATGGCGGCCTGGAGCTCGCCACGGGAAAGCCGCTTGCGGACAACGGGTTCGGCGACCTTTGCGGTGGGGCCACCGGACTCGGCGGCTTGCCGCGCGGCGGCCTTGCCCGCGCGGCCACCTACGACGAGGCCCTCCAGCAGGCTGTTGGACGCCAGCCGGTTCGCTCCGTGCATGCCGGTGCGGGCCACCTCGCCTGCCGCATACAGGCCCGCGAGTCCGGTGCGACCGTGAACGTCGGTGGTGACGCCGCCGCAGCTGTAGTGCGCTCCTGGGACCACCGGAATCAGTTGGCGCGTGGGGTCGATGCCCGCGGCCCGGCACGCGGCGGTCACCGTCGGGAACCGTCGGCCGAAGTCGGGAATCGACCGCGCATCGAGATACGCACACGGGTCGCCGGTCTGGGTGAGCCGCGCATCGATCGCCGCAGCGACGACGTCGCGCGGCGCGAGGTCGCCCATCGGGTGAACGCCCGCCGTGATGGAGTCGCCCCGCGCATCGAGCAAGATCGCGCCCTCACCGCGGAGTGCCTCGGTGATCAACGGCCGTCGCCCGCCCGCCTGCCCGTCGTACAGCATCGTTGGGTGGAACTGGATGAACTCGATGTCGCTGACCGGCAGTCCGGCCCACAGTGCCAGCGCCACCCCGTCGCCGGTCGAGCCCTCGGGGTTCGTGGTCGCCGAGAACAGATGGCCGAGGCCTCCCGTGGCGAGGATGACCGAGGGTGCGTGCAGCACTCCGAGCCCGTCGGGGTTGCTCACCAACACCCCAGTCACCGCACCGTCGTGCTGAAGCACTTGCAGCGCAACGTGATTGCGTCGGATGTCCAATGTCGCCGCGGCACGGTCGAGCGCACGTTGCACCTCGGCCCCGGTGGCGTCCCCGCCCGCGTGGATGATCCGCCTGCGGGAGTGTCCGCCCTCGCGGGTCAACGACCACTGGCCCGGCGCCGTCTCGTCGAAACGAGCTCCGTCGTCGACCAGTTCCGCGACGGCCCCGTAGCCCGACGAGACGATGGACGTCACCGCTTCGGGGTCGCACAGGCCCCCACCCGCGGCCAACGTGTCGGCGACGTGCGCCTCGATGGAGTCGTCGGTCTGCGGAATCACGACGGCGATGCCGCCTTGGGCGTAGAAGGTTGCAGTCTCACTCGCCTTGCTCAGCACCACCACTCGGCGACCGGCCCGGTGCGCGGCCAACGCCGCGGCGAGTCCGGCAACGCCGGTGCCGATGACGACGACGTCGGCCCGCTGTTGCCAGTAGCCGACTCCGCCGCAGGTCATTCGCCGCCGCCGGGCTGCCCGATCTCGATCATGCGTTGCACGCTCGCGCTTGCCAGCCGAGCCGTCTCGAGGTCGACGTGCACTTCGTCGGCGCCGTCGACGAGGCACCGCAGCAGCGCCGCGGGGGTGATCATCTTCATGTACTTGCAGGACGCGCGATCGTTGACCGCAAGGAACTCGACGTCTGGTGCGGCGCGGCGCAATTGGTGCAGCATGCCCACCTCGGTGGCGACGAGCACCTGGCTGGCCTTCGTCTCGCGTGCGGCGTCCAACATGCCGCCCGTGGACAGGATCTTCACGCGCTCCTCGGGCACCGCACCCTCACCCGCGAGGTAGAGCGCCGAAGTCGCGCAACCACATTCGGGGTGCACGAAGAGTTCGGCGTCGGGATGGGCACGCGCCTTGTCGGCGAGTTCGTCGCCGTTGATCCCGGCATGCACGTGGCATTCGCCGGCCCACACGTGGAGGTTCTTGCGGCCGGTGATGCGCCGGACGTGCGCGCCGAGGAACTGGTCCGGGCAGAACAGCACCTCACGGTCGGCCGGGATGGAGGCCACCACCTCGACGGCGTTCGAGGAGGTGCAGCAGATGTCCGTCAGCGCCTTCACTGCCGCGGTGGTGTTGACGTAGGAGACCACGACGGCGTCGGGGTGTTCGTCCTTCCACGCCTGCAGGTCGGCGGCGGTGATCGAGTCGGCCAACGAGCAGCCGGCCCGCTGATCGGGGATCAGCACGGTCTTGGAGGGGCTGAGGATCTTGGCGGTCTCGGCCATGAAGTGCACGCCGCAGAAGACGATGGTGTCCTCGGGCGCCTCGGCCGCGATGCGCGAGAGCGCCAGCGAGTCACCGACGTGGTCGGCCACGTCCTGGATGGCGGGCAGCTGGTAGTTGTGCGCCAGCAGGGTCGCGTTGCGTTGCGTGGCGAGCCGTCGAACCTCGGCGGCCCACTCCTCGTCGGCGATGACGCCGCCGTAGCCGCCGGGCCCATTGGTGATCTGGGCGGCCCATCCGCTTCGTGACTCCGCGGTGTGGTCCAACACCGTCATTGCCGTCTCCTTTGATCGGACCAGGTTTTCGACTTATGATCGAAAACATGCCCAATCGTAGCACTGCCCACGAAGTGCTCGCCGTCGTGTTCCAAGTTCGGCAGTTGTCGACACGAAAGCCGCAGCTGAGCGTGCTCCTGTGGGAGCGGGCCATGGAACCGGAGCGCGGCGCGTGGTCGCTGCCCGGCGGCCAGCTGCGGCACGACGAGGACATGACGAGTTCAGTCCGGCGTCAACTCGCCGAGAAGGTGGACCTGCGTGAGTTGACCCATCTCGAGCAGCTCGCAGTGTTCAGCGAACCGGCCCGCGTGCCAGGCGACCGCGTCATCGCCTCGACCTTCCTCGGGTTGGTGCCCTCCCCCGCCACCCCGGAGCTGCCGCCCGATACGCGTTGGCACCCGGTCGACGCCTTGCCGCCGATGGCGTTCGACCACAAGACGATGATCCTCAACGCCCACACCCGCCTCGTTGCCAAGCTCTCGTATACGAACATCGGATTCGCCTTGACGCCACGGGAATTCGCACTCTCGACGCTGAGGGACATCTACAGCGCCGCGTTGGGTCACCAGGTCGACGCCACCAACCTGCAGCGAGTACTCGCCCGTCGCGGCGTCATCACGCCCACCGGCACCACCGCCAGATCGGGCCGCAGCGGCGGCCGACCTGCCGCGCTCTACCGGTTCGTGGAGGACACCTACCGCGTCACCGACGAGTTCGCCGCCCTGCGCCCGCCGACGTGACGGGACCCCGAATTGGTTTTTAAGGTTTCGTTAAGAGAGAATGACCGGATGGATCTTGGCAACGCAGCCATGTCGACCGGCGCCGAGTGGATCGGCCAGGCACCTCATGAGGCGCTGCGGCCCAAGGACCGGGCGGTACTGCCCCCCGACGATCCGTTCTACCTCCCGCCCCCAGGGTTCGAACACGCCCGACCCGGCACCGTGCTGCGGTCCCGCGACGTGCAGGTGGCGTTCCTCGGCCTGGTGCCACAGAAACTCGTCGCCACGCAATTGCTCTACCGCACCACCGACCTCAACGGCTTGCCGCAGGCCACGGTCACCACGGTGATCGCGCCCACCGACCGCACCGACGAGCGGCCATGCCCGATCGTTTCGTACCAGTGCGCCATCGACGCCGTCGCCGCACGGTGCTTCCCCTCGTATGCATTCCGCCGCGGGGCCCACGCGGTCGGGGCCGTTGCGCAGTTCGAGTTCCTCTTGGTTGCCGCCGCCCTCGCCGAGGGCTGGGCGGTGTCGGTGCCCGATCACGAGGGCTTGGCCGGAAGTTGGGGTGCCCCCTACGAACCCGGCTACCACGTGCTCGACGGACTGCGCGCGGCGCTCAACTACAAGCCGCTCAACCTGTCCGCCGATGCGCCGGTGGGGCTCTGGGGCTACTCCGGCGGCGGGCTCGCCACCGCATGGGCCGCCGAGGTTCAGACCGACTACGCACCCGACCTCAACGTCGTCGGCGCGGTGCTCGGATCACCCGTCGGCGACCTCGGGCACACGTTCAGACGACTCAACGGCACGTTCTTCTCCGGACTGCCCGCGATGGTCGTCGCCGCGTTGTCGCACGTGTATCCCGACCTCGACCGCATCATCGCCGAGCACGCCACCGACGAGGGCAAGGCCATGCTGAAACACCTCGAGACGATGACCACCGCAGGCGCCGTTCTGCGGCTCATCCGCAAGGACATGGACGACCTCGTCGACTGGCCGCTGGAGCGGATCCTCGCCACCCCCGAGGTGCGGCACGTCTTCGACAGCATCAAACTGGGCACCAAGGCGCCCAGCATTCCCGTCCTGATCGTGCAGGCCGTGCACGACGAGCTCATCTCCGTCGAGGTGATCGACGACCTCGCCGCTGCCTACAGCGCGGGCGGCACCAACGTCACCTACCACCGCGACGCGCTCAGCGAACACCTGCTGCTGCATCCGCTTTCGGCACCCATGACGCTGCGCTGGCTGCAGGACCGCTTCGCCGGCCTGCCCGTCTCCGAACATCGTGCGCGCACGAAGTGGCCGACGATGCTCAATCCCTCCACCTACCGCGGCATGCTGCGGCTCGGCATGATCAGCGCGAAGGTGCTTGCGGGACGTCCGGTGGGACGACGACCGCTGTCGGCACTGGATCAATAGCTCGCTACCCACCGCAGGCGTTGTCGGCGATGCTCGGATTCACAATTCATTCTTGCCATTTGAGCAAGAATTGTTGGCAGCGCGCGCTTCTTGTTCCACTCTCGATGGCATGACAGATTCAGCACGACACGGCAGCCGCCGGGACGCAAGGCCACCCCGAACCGGTGTTGCCGAGGAGGACGTCCTCGTCGGGTTCCTTGACTACCTGCGAGCGTGCGTCATCGAGAAAGTGCGCGGTGTTCCGGAACCGTTGGTCCGGACTCCCGGCGTGCCGTCAGGCACCAATCTGCTTGGCTTGCTAAAACATCTGGCGCACGTAGAGCGGTACACGTTTCTCGGCGAAACAGTGACCGACTGGCCGGCGACGTTTCACGCCGGGCCCGACGAGACCGTCGACCTGCTGGTCGATGCGTATCGCGAAGCCATTGCGCAGGCCAACCGCGTCATCACGGCGTGTGGGGACCTCGAGTCCGCGTCAGCACGACCGACCAAAGGTATGGACGCACCGTCGATGCGCTGGGCTCTGGTGCACATGATCGAGGAGACCGGCAGGCACGCTGGCCACCTGGACATCCTGCGGGAACTCGCCGACGGCACGACCGGTCGATGACTCGCTGGCCAACGGGTGGCCCAAGCGAGGACCTCCTCGAGTTCACCCAGCAGACGATCGGCGTGATCAGCGCGAAGGTGCTTGCGGGACGTCCGGTGGGACGACGACCGCTGTCGGCACTGGATCAATAGCGCCCACGCCGAGATCGTCCCGAGTGCTCGACAACGCGGCGATCGCGTAGAACAACGCGCCCAGCCCGGCCGGGACGACGATCGTCGCGGCGATTTGCAACGCCGTGTGGCCGAAGAACACTCCCGGCGCCTCGACGACGTAGTGCACGCGGTGTTCCGGGGTGACCGGTGCGCCCGCGACGTCGACCGTCCCGTAGCGCCAGTGCGCCAAGACGGCGCCGACGCCCGTCGCGGCTCCGGCCGCCAGCATCGTGCCCACCGTCAGCGCACTCACCATCGCCGGACCCCGGCGCGATCGCCACTTCCACACCAGTGCCGCCGACACCACCGCCAGCACGCTCAGGAAGCCCAGCATCACGAACGCCGCGGCGAACAAGTGATCGGCTTCGTCGCCGACGAATCCGCGGATCCGCTCACCACCACGCGTCAATGCGACGACGCCCTGGACCGAC
Source organism: Mycobacterium sp. RTGN6 (assembly GCF_033804605.1). Taxonomy (NCBI): domain Bacteria; kingdom Bacillati; phylum Actinomycetota; class Actinomycetes; order Mycobacteriales; family Mycobacteriaceae; genus Mycobacterium; species Mycobacterium sp. RTGN6. The sequence continues at coordinate 404,054 of NZ_JAPZKZ010000004.1, read as the reverse complement.
GGCGCTAGCCAAGCCCACAGCGCACCGACGAGCACCCCAGCAAGCGCGAGCCCGACCACCACGCGCAGGAAGGCGCCGCGGCGGGAAAGGCGGCTCGGCGCAACGTCATCGACGGGCGCGGCGAGCACGACAGGCGGAACTTCGTCCTGCCCGCTCATCACTAGCTCATCGGTGCCAATCTGCTCTTCGCGCAAGCGCTCATCGCCTGTCATCGAGGTCCTTCGAATCCAACACACCATGTCGCGAACACTTGGCCGACCAACCATCGGGGCGCACCTGAACGATCATCCGCCTGCCACACTCTGAACAGAACCGCGGTGGCTCCAGCCCCAGCTGAGCCGCGGTGGGAGTCAACCCGCCCGCCGGCTCGCCCGTGTAGACGTTGTACTTCGCATCCGTCACTAGATGCTGGCGTTCAGCGCCTTGATCGGCATCTGCAGATCGTTGAGCAACTCGAGGTCGGACTCCGCCGGGCGCCCGAGCGTGGTCAGGTAGTTGCCGACGATGACGGCGTTGATGCCGCCGAGAATGCCCTGCTTGGCACCCAGGTCGCCGAGGGTGATCTCGCGACCGCCGGCGAAGCGCAACATGGTGCGCGGCAACGCCAGCCGGAATGCGGCCACGGCCTTGAGCGCCTCGGCGGCGGGCAGCACGTCAAGGTCGCCGAACGGCGTCCCCGGGCGCGGATTGAGGAAGTTGAGCGGCACCTCGTGCGGGTTGAGCTCGGCGAGGTTCGCGGCGAACTCGGCGCGCTGCTCCAACGTCTCGCCCATCCCGAGGATGCCGCCGCAGCACACCTCCATACCCGCCTCACGCACCATCTCCAACGTGCCCCAGCGCTCTTCCCAGGTGTGTGTCGTGACGACGTTGGGGAAGAACGACCGGGCCGTCTCGAGGTTGTGGTTGTAGCGGTGCACGCCCATCTCGGAGAGGCGGTCCACCTGCTCCTGGGTGAGCATGCCGAGCGAACAGGCGATCTGGATGTCGACCTCGTTGCGGATCGCTTCGATGCCCGCGGCGACTTGCGCCAGCAGCCGCTCGTCGGGACCGCGCACCGCGGCCACGATGCAGAACTCCGTCGCACCGGACTTCGCGGTCTGCTTGGCGGCCTCTACCAGGCTCGGCACGTCCAGCCAGGCGCTGCGCACCGGGGACGCGAAGAGCCCGGACTGTGAACAGAAGTGGCAATCCTCGGGGCATCCGCCCGTCTTGAGGCTGATGATGCCCTCGACCTCGACCTCGGGACCGCACCACTTCATCCGGACGTCGTGGGCCAGGGCCAGCAGGTCCTCGAGCCGGTCGTCGGGCAACTGAAGGACCGCAAGGACCTGGTCCTGGGTCAGGCCTTCGCCGCGCTCGAGCACCTGCTCGCGAGCCAATCCCAACACGTCGAGCGCCGCCTGCGTCACCCGCACTACCTCCTGAACCGAAGAACTTGAACGGTGTTTAGGCTACAGGTGTGCAAGTGCACCGACACGACGTGGTCGCCAAGGCCACACAACTCCTCGACGACTATGGGCTCGCCGATCTGACGATGCGCAGGCTCGCCCGCGAGCTCAACGTCAGCCCCGGCGCCCTCTACTGGCACTTCGCCGACAAGCAGGAGCTTCTCGGCGCCGTCGCCGACGGAATCCTCGAGCCAACGGCCGGCCTCGAACCCGAGGCGGACTGGCAAGATCGGTTGATGGCCATCGGTTCGGCCTTGCGCAACGCGCTGCTGTCGCGAACCGACGGCGCCGAACTGGTCTCGGCCAGCTTCGCCGCTGGCAAGTCGGGTGCGGTGGCCGAGGTGCTCGCCCGGCTCGGCTCCGCCGCAGCGGACGCGGGCCTCGAGCACGCGCACGCCGACCTCGCCGCCCGCACGGTGCTCTACTACGTGCTCGGCTTCACCGCCGACGAGCAGTCCCGACTGCAGTGGGACGCCGTCGGTGCGCTGCCCGACGAACAGTCCGTGCTCGCATCGAACCCCAACGGCCGTTTCGCATTCGGACTTCGACTGCTGGTTACTGGCGTGGCGCATGCGGCGCCGACGGTGCGAGCCGACGTCGGTGTCCGACCCTCGGACTAGCGTCCAAGGACATGATCACCGTGGACGAGGTGCGGCGCATCACCTCGAACCTGCCGAGATCCTACGAAGTCCTGGTGCGCGATCAGATCAAGTTTCGAGTCGGGCAGCTCGTGTATGTCGCGTTCTCCCGCGACGAGACCGTGATGGGCGTGGCCTTTCCCAAAGAGGAACGAGCGGCGATGGTGGCCGCCGAGCCGGACAAGTTCACGCTGCCGCGCACGTCGGACATGAGATACAACTGGATCCACGTCCGGCTGGACGCGATCGATCTCGAGGAACTCCGCGAATTGGTGATCGACGGATGGCGAATGTGCGTACCCAAGAAGATTTCTGACTCCGTCAGCTGATCGGATACTCAAGCTTCGTATCGCCAACCCAGCGGCGCAGCCCGACGACGCTGCCGGCGATCTCCTGCGGCCTGCCGATGATCCGCACCGCCCGGTCCAGCTCGTCGGGCGCGACCCGTCTGGCCATGGTGACGTGTGCCGTCCACTGCCCGGGGATCACGTTGGCCATCGGGCCGGGCTGCAGATGCGGCAGGCACAGCTGGTGCACCTCGGCGTGCACCATCAGCAGCTCGGCCGTCGGCACCAGCATTCGCGCAAGCACCGCGTTGGACCTGCCGAACACGACTGGCGCGCCGATCCGGCAAGTGAACGGAAAGCGAGTCATCAATGGCCGCAACAGCGCGTCCACCTCGGGGTCGACGCGTTCGGCGACGGTCAGCGTCGCGTGTGGGCGGCTTGCCGGAGTCTGACTGGGCATCCCCGCGTCGCGCAGCTCGTCCCAGATGTGCCGGATCGTGGCCTCGGTGTCCGGGTCGAAGACCAGCTCGACGGAGTGGACCATCAGCCCACCAGGCCCGCCACCCAGGCAGGGTCAAAGGCCGACGCGCTCATCGACTCGAAGTCAACCGCGCTCAACCGACCCGTTCCTTCGGGCAGCGCCGCACGCACCGGCGTCAGCCGGCCTAGTGCGCCGCGATTGTCGACCTCGGCGACCCCCGGTTCATTCGGCCACGAACCAATGATCAGTCCTACGCACGGAATGGCTTGCGCAGCAAGCGCTTCCAGGTTCAGTACGGTGTGATTGAGCGTACCGAGCCCAGGGCCGACGACGAGCAGCACCGACGCCTGTAACGCGCCGGTCAGGTCCCGCAACGTCACGCCGTCGGCGCCAAGCTCGACCAGTAGCCCACCGGCACCTTCGACCAGGGTCAGCCGCCCCGGCCGGTCGGTATCCGTGACGAGTCCGAGCATTTCGGCGCGTGTCGGAAGCGCCATTTGCGCTCGGTGCGCGGCGGCGACCGGCGCGAGCGGTTCGGGATAGCGCCAGCCCGGCGCAAGGGCCGTCACCCCGGACAGCCGCGCCACCTCGGCCAGATCGTCGTCGCCGTCGGCGGTCCCGGTCTGCACCGGCTTGCACACGGCGACGTCGAGACCCGCGAGTCGGGCGTGGCAGGCCAGAGTCGCGGTGGCGATGGTCTTGCCGACACCGGTGTCCGTGCCGGTGATGACGACGACGCTCATTGCGGGCTCACGGGCGAGCCGTCGACAGCACTTCCGTCAGCACGCGCCGCGCCAGGTCGAGTTCCTCGGCGCTGAGCGAGGCGCGCGCGGTCAGCCTCAACCGGGACGTGCCCGCGGGCACCGTCGGGGGACGGAAGCACCCGACGCGGACGCCACGGTCGAGGCAGGCGGTCGCCGCGGCAAGCGCCACCTCGGGTGCGCCGAGGATGACGGACACCACCGCCGAGGCAGGTGGTTCGGCGACGTCGCACACGCCGGCCAGGATCGCGGCGTGCCGCAGTACCGCGGCGGCCCGCGCCGGCTCCGCACGAAGCACCCGCAGGGCGGCCAACGCAGCGCCAACGGCGGCAGGCGCGAGCCCGGTGTCGAAGATGAATGGGCGGGCGGCGTCGATCAGGTGGTCGCGCACCGCGCGCGGGCCGAGCACGACGCCACCCTGGCTGCCCAACGCCTTGGACAGCGTCGTCGTCATCACCACGTCGGGGGCACCCGCCAGCCCGACTTCGTGCACCAAGCCCTGGCCGCCGTCCCCACGCACGCCCAGTCCGTGCGCCTCGTCGACGATCAACAGGGCTCCGTGGCGACGGCAGACGTCGTGCAGGGCGCGCAGCGGGGCCAGCGCCCCGTCCGTGCTGAACACCGATTCGGTGACGACGACGGCGCGCTCCTCGGCGCGGCCGCTCAGCGCCGCCTCGACGGCGTCGACGTCGCGGTGGGGCGTGACGACCACGCGGGCGCGTGACAACCGACAGGCGTCGACCAGCGAGGCGTGGGTGAGCGCGTCGGAGACCAACAGTGACCCGGCGCCGGTCAACGCGACCACGGCGCCCATGTTCGCGGTGTAGCCCGACGAGAACGCCAGCGCCGACTCGGCTCCGACGAACTCGGCGAGCGCGTGCTCGAATTCCTCGTGGAGTTCGGTGTTACCCGTGACCAGCCGCGAGCCGGTGGACCCGGCCCCCCAGGTGCGCAGGGCCTCCACGCCGCCTTCGATGACGTCGGGGTGTTGGGACAGGCCGAGGTAGTCGTTGGACGCCAGGTCGAGTTCGGCGCCGACGGGCTGACGGGTGCGCAGTGACCGCCTCAGCCCGGCGGATCGGCGCTGTGCCTCGACCTCGTCGAGCCAGGACAACGGGGACAACCCTGCGCGCGTCGACACCGGCCACCTTTCGTCCAATTGAACAGCGTTCAGGTTAACGCACGGGCGACGCCGACCATCGCCGAGGTGAGCTGTGCGACCTCGTCGTCGGTGCAGACGTATGGCGGCATCGCGTACACCAGGTTTCGGAAGGGCCGCAGCCACACGCGGTGCTCGAGGGCCGTCGCCGTCGCGACGCGCATGTCGACCGGTCGATCCATTTCGATGACGCCGATGGCGCCGAGCACCCGGACGTCGGCGACACCGGGCAAGCCCCGCGCCGGGGCCAGCCCGTCGCGCAGCCCCCGCTCGATCGCCGAAACCCTGCCCCGCCAATCGGATTCCAGCAGCAGTTCCACCGAGGCCACCGACACCGCACACGCCAGCGCGTTGGCCATGAAGGTCGGCCCGTGCATCAGCGCACCCGGTTCGCCCGAACTGATCGCGTGCGCGACCTCGGCGGAGCACAGCGTCGCCGCCAAGGTGAGGTAGCCGCCGGTCATGGCCTTCCCGACGCACATGACGTCCGGACTTACCCCGGCATGCTCGGCGGCGAACAACGCCCCCGTCCGGCCGAAGCCCGTGGCGATCTCGTCGAAGATCAGCAGTACGTCGTGTCGCGAGCACGCGTCCCGCAGATCGGAAAGGTAGCGAGGGTCATGGAAGCGCATCCCGCCCGCACCTTGCACCACCGGCTCGACGATGACCGCGGCGAGCTCGGCGGCGTGCTCGGCGAGCTGGCGCTCGAACTCGGCGCTGTAGACGGCGTCGTACTCCGCGGGCACCGCGGGAGCGAACACCTGGGGAATCAGGACGTCGGTCCACAGCGAGTGCATCCCGCCGTCCGGGTCGCAGACGCTCATCGGCGTGAACGTGTCGCCGTGGTAGCCGCCACGCCACGTCATCAGCTTGTGCTTGGCGGGTCTGCCGAGGCTGCGCTGGTACTGCAGCGCCATCTTCACCGCCACCTCGACGGACACCGAACCCGAGTCGCTGAAGAAGACGGTGTCCAACCCAGCGGGCGTGAGTTCGACGAGCAACTGCGCAAGCCGCGCGGCCGGCTCGTGCGTGAGCCCCCCGAACATGACGTGATTCATCGTGGCCAGCTGCTTGGTGACCGCGGCGTCGAGCACGGGATGGCCGTGCCCGTGGATCGCGGTCCACCACGAGCTCATCGCGTCGATCACCTCGACGGGGTGGCCCCGGTCGATCACGGTCAGCCATGCGCCCTTGGCGCCGACCGCGACGACGGGCGGCATCGCCTCGGCGCCGATCGTGCTGTATGGATGCCACACGTGGGCGGCGTCGATCGCACTGATCTCTTCGGGGGTCAACGCGGGCACAACCACCGAGCCTAAGCGCACTCTCAGAATGAGCGGAACCGCCGAGGTTAGGTAGATTGGCCGTCGACCATGAACACCCTCGCCCCGCCCCGACCTGCCATGGGTACGCGCAAATCGGGTTTCTATCGACACGACCTCGACGGCCTCCGCGGCGTCGCGATTGCGCTCGTCGCCATCTTTCACATCTGGTTCGGGCGGGTGTCCGGTGGCGTAGACGTGTTCCTGGCGCTATCGGGCTTCTTCTTCGGCGGCCGCCTGCTGCGTGCGGCGATCAACCCGAGCGGTTCACTGGCCCCGGGCCCGGAGCTCAAGCGGTTGGTTCGGCGCCTGCTCCCGGCGCTCGTGGTGGTGCTCGCCGCGTCGGCGGTGCTCACCATCCTGGTTCAGCCCGAAACCCGTTGGGAGACCTTCGCCGACCAGAGCCTGGCCAGCCTCGGGTACTACCAGAACTGGGAGTTGGCCAACACCGCGTCGAACTATCTGCGCGCCGGCGAGGCGGTCAGCCCGCTGCAGCACATCTGGTCGATGTCGGTGCAGGGCCAGTTCTACATCGCGTTCCTGGCGCTGGTCTTCGGCTGGGCGTACCTGTTCCGCAAGCGGCTGGGTAGCCACGTGCGTACGTCACTCATCGTGCTGCTGAGCGCGCTCACCATCGCGTCGTTCTGGTACGCGATAGTCGCGCACAACGCCGACCAGTCCACCGCGTACTACAACAGCTTCGCGCGCGGCTGGGAACTGCTGCTTGGCGCGTTGGTCGGAGCGCTTGTGCCGTTCGTGCGGTGGCCGATGTGGCTGCGGACCACCGTCGCGGTGGTGGCGTTGGCCGCGATCCTGTCGTGCGGCGCCTTCATCGACGGCGTCAAGGAGTTCCCCGGCCCATGGGCACTGGTGCCCGTCGGCGCGACGATGCTGTTCATCCTCAGCGCCGCCAACCGCGGAGCCGACCCACACCTGTTGGGAACTGCCGGTCGAATGCCTGTACCGAACCGGCTGCTGGCCACCAAGCCGTTCGTAGCGCTTGGCTCGATGGCCTACTCGCTGTACCTGTGGCACTGGCCCCTGCTGATCTTCTGGCTGGCGTACACCGGCGAGACCAAGGCGGACTTCCGCACCGGCGCTGGGGTGCTGGTCGGCTCCGTCGTGCTCGCCTGGCTCACCACGAAGTTCGTCGAGGAACCACTGCGCTACCGCGCGCCTGCTGCGGGTCCCGCCGTGGTCGTCGTCCCGCTGTGGGCGCGGTTGCGCCGCCCGACGATCGTGCTTGGCTCCATCGTGACGCTGCTGGGCGTGGCGCTGACCGCGACGTCGTTCACGTGGCGCGAGCACGTGACCGTCCAGCGGGAGAACGGCAAGGAACTATCTAGCCTTTCGATGCGCGACTATCCCGGTGCCCGGGCACTGCTCAACCACGCGCGGGTCCCCACACTGCCCATGCGGCCCACCGTGCTGGAGGCCAAGGACGACATCCCGGAGTCCACCACCGACGGGTGCATCAGCGACTTCGACCAGACCGACGTCATCAAGTGCACCTACGGCGACCAAGCGGCCACGCGCACCATCGCCCTGGCAGGCGGGTCGCACGCCGAGCATTGGGTCACCGCGCTGGACACGCTCGGCCGCAGCCACCACTTCAAGGTGGTCACCTACCTCAAGATGGGCTGCCCGCTGACGACCGAGGAGAAACCCTTGGTGATGGGCGACAACCGGCCGTACCCGAAGTGCCGCCAATGGAACCAGCGAGTCATGCCCGAACTGCTCGCCGCCCATCCCGACTACGTGTTCACGACGTCGACCAGGCCGTGGAACATCAAGGACGGCGACGTCATGCCCGGCTTCTACATCGGCATCTGGCAGCGGTTCGCCGACGCCGGAATCCCCGTGCTGGCAATGCGTGACACCCCGTGGCTGGTCCGTGACGGCGAACCGTTCTTCCCCTCCGACTGCCTCGCCAGCGGCGGCAACGCCATCTCCTGCGGCATCGAACGCTCCACGGTACTGTCCGACCACAACCCCACACTGGACTTCGTCGCGCAGTTCCCACTGCTGAAGCCGCTCGACATGAGTGATGCGGTGTGCCGTGAGGACTACTGTCGCGCCGTGGAGGGAAATGTGTTGATCTATCACGATTCTCATCACTTCACCACGACCTACATGCGCACCATGACCAACGAATTGGGACGTCAGATCGCCGCAGCCACCGGCTGGTGGTGAGGCCCGCGCACTTGAGGAGCGTTGATAAGCATGGTCTCCGCCATCTGGCCGGGTACGGCGTACCCCCTTGGCGCCACCTATGACGGTGCAGGCACCAACTTTTCGGTGTTCTCCGAAGTCGCGGAACGCGTCGAGCTCTGCCTGATCGAAAAGGACGGAACCGAGGAACGCGTCGACCTCGACGAAGTCGACGGCTATGTCTGGCATGCCTACCTACCGACCGTCACTCCCGGGCAGCGCTACGGGTTCCGGGTCCACGGCCCGTGGGATCCGCCTGCCGGCCATCGCTGCGATGCCAGCAAGCTGCTGCTGGATCCGTACGGCAAGTCGTTCCACGGCGACTTCGACTTCACCCAGGCGCTGTTCTCCTATGACCTGAAGGCAGCCGACCTCGCCGCTGGCGGCACGCCTCCGATGGTCGATTCGCTTGGCCACACCATGACGAGCGTGGTGATCAACCCGTTCTTCAACTGGGCCTCCGACCGCGCGCCGAACACGCCGTACCACGAGACGGTCATCTACGAGGCTCACGTCAAGGGCATGACGCAGACGCACCCCGGTATTCCAGAGCACCAGCGCGGCACGTACGCCGGACTGAGTCACCCGGTGATCATCGACCACCTCAAGTCCCTCAACGTGACGGCAATCGAGTTGATGCCAGTGCACCAGTTCCTGCACGACCATCGGCTACTGGATCTCGGGCTACGAAACTACTGGGGCTACAACACGTTTGGCTTCTTCGCGCCGCACTTCCAGTACGCGGCCAACCAGAGCGCGGGCGGCGCGGTCGCCGAGTTCAAGACCATGGTGCGCGCGTTTCACGAGGCCGGCATCGAAGTCATCCTCGACGTCGTCTACAACCACACCGCCGAAGGCAACCACCTGGGACCCACGATCAACCTACGTGGCATCGACAACGCCGCCTACTATCGGCTGCTCGACGGAGACCTGAAGCTGTACAAGGACTTCACGGGAACCGGCAACAGCCTCAACGCCCGACATCCGCACACCCTGCAGCTCATCATGGACTCGCTGCGGTACTGGGTGCTCGACATGCACGTCGATGGGTTCCGCTTCGACCTGGCGTCCACGCTGGCCCGTGAGTTCTACGAAGTGGACCGGCTGAGTGCGTTCTTCGATCTGGTGCAACAGGATCCGGTGATCAGCCAGGTCAAACTGATCGCCGAGCCGTGGGACATCGGTGAGGGCGGTTACCAGGTCGGCAACTTCCCCGGTTTGTGGACCGAGTGGAACGGGAAGTACCGCGACACCGTGCGCGACTACTGGCGAGGCGAGCCCGCGACACTCAACGAGTTCGCCTCCCGGCTCACCGGGTCTTCGGACCTGTACGAGGCGACGGGTCGCCGGCCAAGTGCCAGCATCAACTTCGTCACGGCCCACGACGGATTCACGCTCGCTGATCTGGTGTCCTACAACGACAAGCACAACGAGGCCAACGGCGAGGACAACCGCGACGGCGAGAGCCACAACCGGTCGTGGAACTGCGGTGTCGAAGGACACACCAACGATCCCGACATTCTCGCGTTGCGCGCCAGGCAGATGCGCAACGTCCTGGCGACGCTGATGGTCAGCCAAGGCACGCCGATGATCAGCCACGGCGACGAGATCGGCCGCACCCAACTGGGCAACAACAACGTCTACTGCCAGGACTCCCAGCTCGCATGGATGGACTGGTCGCTGTGCGAGACCAACGCGGACCTGATGGAGTTCGCGCAACGGGTGACCGCATTGCGCAAGGACCATCCGGTGTTTCGGCGCCGACGGTTCTTCGACGGCAAGCTGATTCGCAGCGGTGACGAAGAGGTCCGCGACATCGCCTGGCTGACCACCGCGGGCATACCGATGACACCCGAGGACTGGAATTCGGGTTTCAAGTGCGTCGGAATGTTCCTCAACGGCGACGCCATCCCCGCTCCCAATGCGCGCGGCGAACGTGTCGTCGACGACACCTTCCTGTTGTGCTTCAACGCGCAAGCGGACTCGGTCGAGTTCGTCACCCCCGACGCCAGCTACGCCACCGAGTGGACCGGAACGTTCGACACCGCGCATCCGAGAGGCGACAGCGACGTCGTGCTCAAGGCCGGTGAGCAACTGTCCCTCGAGGGCAGGTCGGTGGTCATTCTGCGTAAGACGGCCTGAGGCATGGCCTCTCGCGTACTCGCGACCTATCGGCTCCAGATGCGGGGCGATCAGTTCACCTTCGCCGATGCGGAGCGCCTGCTCGACTATCTCGACGAGCTCGGGGTCAGCCACGTCTACCTCTCGCCGATCCTGACCGCCGCCGCGGGCTCCACGCACGGGTACGACGTCGTCGATCCGACCGAGGTGTCCCCCGCGCTCGGTGGGGCCGACGGCCTGGCTCGGCTGTCGAAGGCGGCGCGCGCGCGAGGGTTGGGCCTGATCGTTGACATCGTGCCCAACCACGTCGGCGTCGAGGACCCGACGCAGAACGCGTGGTGGTGGGACGTGCTCGCCAAAGGCCGCGAGTCACCGTACGCCCCGTACTTCGACATCGACTGGACGCTGGATCCCGACGGCCGAATCATCTTGCCGGTGCTCGGTTCCGACGACGACGCCCAGCACCTCACCGTCGACGGCGACGTGCTGCGCCTCGACGGACGGACGTGGCCCATCGCGGCGGGCACCGGCGCGGGTAGCGGTCCCGAGGTCCACGCCCGCCAGCACTACCGCCTGATCGGCTGGCGCCACAACGTGTGCGGATATCGACGGTTCTTCTCCATCACGTCACTGGCCGGGCTTCGCCAGGAGGACCGTGCGGTCTTCGACACCACGCATATCGAGGTCAAGCGCTGGTTCGACGAAGGGCTCGTCGATGGCTTGCGCATCGATCACCCGGACGGGTTGTCCGATCCGACCGGTTATCTCGCCTGGCTGCGCGACCTCACCGGACCCGACGCCTGGATCGTGATCGAGAAGATCCTGGCCGTCGACGAAGCGCTGGACCGCACGCTGCCCGTCGCGGGCACCACCGGCTACGACGCCCTGCGCGAGATCGGTGGCCTGTTCATCGATCCCACGGGCAGGCAGGCACTGACCGCGTTGGTCGACTCCCCCGGCGGCGCCTACGCCGAGACGCCATTGATCGCCAGGGCCCTGAAGGCCGAGGCCGCCACCGAGACGCTTCACAGCGAACTTGGCCGGCTGTGCCGACGCATCGTCGCCGCGACGGGGGCAACGCACCCCGACCTTGCCCCGGCGGTCGCGGCGCTGCTCAGCCAAATCGGCGTGTACCGCTGCGACTACGTGTCCCTGGCCTCGGTACTACCGGTGGCAATCGCCGAAACCCTCTCCAAGGAGCCGCAATTCGGCGAGCCGCTGGCGATCATTTCCACCGCCGTTGGTATCGACGTCGAGGCGGCGACCCGGCTGCAGCAGCTGTGCGGCGCTTCGACCGCCAAGTCCATGGAGGACTGCCTCTTCTACCGGGATGCGCGACTGGTGTCGCTCAACGAGGTCGGCGGTGAGCCCGAGTGGTTCGGCGTCGGCGCAGCCGAGTTCCACGACCGGGCGACCGTTCGTGGCCGGCTGTGGCCGTCGGCGATGACCACGCTGTCGACGCACGACACCAAGCGCGGAGAGGACGTGCGCGCTCGCATCGGGGTGCTGTCCCAAGTGCCCTCGCTGTGGGCCGAACTGGTCGGGAGGTGGACGTTGCAGACGGCACCCCCCGATGCCGCGACGGCACTATTCTTGTGGCAGAACATCTTCGGGGTGTGGCCGGCCGACGGCGCCGTCTCCGAGCAGCTGCAGCAGCGCCTGCATGCGTACGCCGAGAAGGCCATCCGCGAGGCCGCCACGCACACCAGTTGGAACGACCCCGACGCCGAGTTCGAGTCGGCCGTCCACTCATGGCTGGACGCGGTGATCGACGGACCGGTCGCCGGCGAACTGACGTCACTGGTCGCCCGCATGGACGAGTACGGTCGGACAGATGCGTTGGGGCAGAAACTGATCCAACTCACCTCACCCGGCGTACCCGACGTCTACCAGGGCACCGAGCTGTGGGACGACAGCCTCGTCGACCCCGACAACCGCAGGGCGGTCGACTACGAGGCGCGGCGCAAGGCGCTGCGGTCGATGGAACACCCCAAGATGCGGGTCACCGCCGCGGCTTTGCGGTTGCGCCGCGAGCGGCCGGACACCTTCACCTCGGGTGAGTACCGACCCGTGCTCGCCGATGGACAGGCGCGCGAACACGTGATCGCATTCCTGCGTGGAAACGACGTGTTGGTGGCGGTCAGTCGCTGGACCGTGCAACTCTCCGAAACCGGCTGGGGTGACACGTCACTAGCGCTCCCCGACGGCCAATGGACCGACCGGCTCACCGGACGGCCGCACTCCGAGGTGGCCACCGTCGCCGACCTGTTCGACGAACTACCGGTGGCATTGCTGGAGTTGGCGCGTGGCTGACCACGAATTCTCGGTCTGGGCACCACGGCCGCGTCGCGTGCGGCTCGACGTCGACGGCACGCGGCGGGATATGACGCGGTCCGACGGCGGCTGGTGGCGGGCCCACGCCGACGTGCCACCCGATGCCCGGTACGGCTTCCTCCTGGACGATGACGAGAAGGTGCTGCCGGACCCGCGGTCCCCCCGCCAACCCGACGGCGTCCACGAACGCTCACAACTGTGGGACGCGTCGGCCGCGACGTGGACCGACCAGGACTGGGCGGGGCGGTCCATCGAAGGTGCGGTGATCTACGAACTCCACGTCGGCACCTTCACGCAGCCGGGCACGTTCGACTCGGCCATCGAGAAGCTCGACTATCTCGTCGAACTCGGGGTCGACTTCGTCGAACTCATGCCCGTCAACGCGTTCAGCGGGACCCACGGATGGGGTTACGACGGTGTGCTCTGGTACGCGGTGCACGAACCGTACGGCGGTCCCGACGGACTGGTCCGGTTGGTCGATGCCTGCCACGGACGTGGCCTCGGCGTCGTGATCGACACTGTGTTCAACCACCTCGGCCCCTCGGGCAACTACCTGCCGCGTTTCGGCCCGTATCTGTCCTCGGGGACAAATCCGTGGGGTGAGTCCATCAACATCGCCGACGCCGACGCCGACGAAGTGCGCACCTACATCGTCGACTGCGCCCTGCGGTGGATGCGCGACTTCCACGCCGACGGACTGCGCCTCGACGCCGTGCACGCCCTCGTCGACACCACGGCCGTGCACATCCTCGAGGAGCTCTCCACCGAAACCGACGCATTGGCAGCGCAATTGGGTCGGCCGCTGTCGCTGATCGCCGAGAGTGATCGCAACGACCCCCGACTGATCACCCCGCGGGACCGCGGCGGTTACGGCATCACGGCCCAATGGGACGACGACATCCACCACGCCATCCACACCGCCGTGTCCGGCGAGCGTCAGGGTTACTACGCCGACTTCGGGTCACTCGAGACGCTCGCGACCACGTTGCGCCACGGCTACTTTCACGCGGGCACGTACTCGTCGTTCCGCCGCCGCCGACACGGCCGCCCGTTCGACACCGCGAGCATCCCAGCCACCCGACTGCTCGCGTACACGCTGACCCACGACCAGGTCGGCAACCGGGCAGTGGGCGACCGCCCGTCGCAGAACCTGGACGCCGGGCAACTTGCGGTCAAGGCGGCGTTGGCGCTTGGATCGCCCTACACCGCAATGATGTTCATGGGTGAGGAGTGGGGCTCGACGAGTCCGTTCCAGTTCTTCAGCTCGCACCCCGAGCCCGAGTTGGCCCGGGCTACGGCCGAAGGCCGCAAGGCCGAGTTCGCCGAGCACGGTTGGGAGGCCGACGAGGTACCCGACCCGCAGGATCCCGAGACGTTCCGACGGTCCAAGCTGGACTGGACCGAGGTGACCGCCGGCGAGCATGCCAGACTCCGTGAGCTCTACCGCGGACTGATCAGGCTGCGCCACGACGAACCCGACTTCGCCGATCCCTGGTTGGATCATCTCGCGGTCGAGTACGACGAGGAACAGCGCTGGATCGTGTTGCGCCGCGGTGCATTCGCGATCGCGTGCAATCTCGGCACGAATCCCGCCAGGGTTCCCGTGTCGGGCGAGGTGGTGCTGGCGTCGGCCGCACCGACGGTCGGCGAGACGACCGAGCTGCCGGGCCACTCGTTCGCGATTCTGCGCTGAGTCAAGCCTTCGTCCACAACCGGAGCACTTGTGGATGGATCACGCATGCGTCGACGGAAAACGCGCATCATCCTGGTGTGAGCCACCGCGACTTCCTTCCGATTCCGCCCATCGACTCGGCGACCGATCCCATCTACTCACCCGCCGACCTGAAGCAACGCTGGCGCGCGTTGATGCAGGAACTCGGATTCGGCGAGCGCCTCTTGAGATTCGCGTTCGTCGGGCCAGATCGTTGCCTGATCAAGGTACTGACCGACGTCGAGATCGGGCCAAGGCCAGTGCCCGCGCAGGTGGACGAGCTCATGTCCGCCTTGAGCACGTTGATCGGTAGGTTCGGCGACGGAACCACGGTCGCGCTGCTGCTGACGCGGCCGGGCCGCGGCGGACTGTCGCACTCGGACCGCGCCTGGTACAGCGCGCTGATCGCCTCGGCGGAACGTTTCGACGTTCCCCTCGAACCCATCTTCCGCGCCAACGACGAGGCGCTGGTACCGATGACGGACCACCTCGAGGCGACCGGCTAGGTCACGTCAGATAGCGATACGCGGGCGAACCCGGCTCCAACGCCTCGACGTGCATCTCCGATTCGCGCATCCGGGCCATCAGACCGTCGAAGTCGGCGGCCGAGCCCAACTCGACGCCGACCAACGCCTCACCCGTTTCGCGGTTGTTGCGCTTGACGTACTCGAACAGCGTGATGTCGTCGTTCGGCCCGAGCACCTCGTCGAGGAACCGGCGTAGCGCCCCCGGCTCCTGGGGGAAGTCGACGAGGAAGTAGTGCTTGAGGCCGAGATGCACCAGCGAACGCTCGAGCACCTCGTTGTAGCGCGACACGTCGTTGTTGCCGCCCGAGATCAGACACACCACGGTGGACCCCGGCGTGACGTCGGCTTCGAGCAGGGCCGCGACCGACAGCGCGCCCGCGGGCTCGGCGATGATGCCCTCGTTCTGGTACAGGTCGAGCATCGCCGTGCAGACGGCACCTTCGTCGACCGTTGTCATCGCCACCATGTCACCGGCAGCGGCCAGGGCGGCGTAGGGCAGCGCACCCGCGCGGGCCACTGCGGCGCCGTCGACGAACTGGTCGACGTGCTCCAGCGTGACGGGCTCACCGGTGGCCAGTGCGGCCACCATCGCGGCGGCGCCGGCCGGCTCCACGCCGAGCACCGACGTGTTGTTCGTCCGCTCCGCGAGGTAGGTCGTGATGCCGCTGATGCAGCCGCCACCGCCGACGGGCACGATCACCAGGTCGGGTTCGCGGTCGAGTTGATCGAGCAGCTCGACGGCGATGGTGCCCTGGCCGGCCATCGTCCGGACGTCGTCGTACGGCGGCACCAGCGTCGCCCCGGTGCGGGCCACGTCGTCGAGCGCGGCCGCCGCGGCGACGTCGTAGGTCTTGCCGCCCACGATCAGCTCGATGAACTCACCGCCGTGGTAGAGAATCCGGTCCCGCTTCTGCTTCGGCGTCTTGGCGGGCACGTAGACGCGGCCGTGGATGCCCATCGAGCGACAGGCCAGTGCGAAGCCCTGGGCGTGGTTGCCCGCCGAGGAGCACACCACCCCGGCCGCAAGCTCCTGCGGGGTCAGCTGCATCAGCAGGTTGTAGGCCCCGCGCAGCTTGTAGGAGCGCACCGCTTGAAGGTCTTCGCGCTTCAGGTAGACCTGGGCACCCGTGATCGCCGACAACCGATCACTGAGCTGAAGGGGGCTCGCGGCAACCACGCCGGAAATTCGCTGAGCGGCGTCGTCGATGTCCGCGGCGCGAAGGGGCGCGGCGGGACTGGTTCGAGGACTCTGGCTCAGGTCAGCGGACACCGGTCAATGGTGCCACCAAAGGCCTCGTCTGCGAAAACGGGTTTAGCTCGCCGGGGTGAGCAGGAACACGGGGATCTGGCGGTCCGTCTTCGTCTGGTACTCCGCGTAGTCGGGCCAGGTCGCGACGGCCCGCTCCCACCACACGGCCTTCTCGTCGCCGAACACCTCGCGGGAGTCGTACTCCTTGGTGGCCGTGCCGTCCTGCAGTTCGACGCGAGGGTGGGCGACGATGTTGTGGTACCAAACCGGGTGCTTGGGGGCGCCGCCGAGCGAGGCGACCACGGCATACTCACCGTCGTGCTCGACCCTCATGAGCGGGGTCTTGCGGACCTTTCCGGTCTTGGCGCCGATGGTGGTCAGCAGGATGACCGGCCTGCCCTTGAGCTCGGTCCCCTCGGTTCCGCCCGATGCCATGTACTGCTCGGCGTTCTCGCGGGCCCAGTCCGACGTGCTTGGTTCGTATTCTCCGGTGAGCGGCATCCCACCACCTTATGCCGCGGCAGAAACCCGACCCTGATTTAGCGTTTCGGTTGCCCGAAACTTCAGATACGAGCTATCGTCAAACCCGTGACGACACCCACCGAGGTACGGATCGCGGGCGTCCCGTGGCCCGTCTACAAGCTGGCCGCACTGGCCGCAGGCCTGGTCGTGCTCATCGTCGTCGGCCTCGTCACCATGACCCCCGGCCCCGCGGTCGTGGCCGCCGCCACCGTCGGCACCGTCGTCGGGCTGACGCTGCGCCTGCTCCGCTCGTCGCAGCCTTAACCGGCGAGCAGCCCCCGCAACGTCTCGAGGTCGGCCGCCACCGCAGCGGCATCGGCCTCGAACTCCGCGTCGGACACACCCGCCCGTCGCCGTACCGTGAAGACCACCTCGCACCGTGCCTCGTCGCCGCCCGCCGGTATCACCCGCATCGGGTTGTAGACCGCCTCGCCGGACGGCAGCCGAACGACGTGATCGAGCACGCCGAACTCGTTCGATGGCGCGAACTCGACTTCGGCATCGGCCAGCGCTGGATCCGCGAGCCCGGCCGCCCAGCGCGGAAGCTGAGCCGGGTCCGAGACAAATGCGTACACCACGTCGGACGCCGCATCGATCCAGACGCTGACGTGTCGTGACGTCTGGCGATCCACAGTCGTGTCGTCATCCATTCCTTCATGGTGGCGCACACACTGGGCTCATGGCCGAGATTCCTGATCGCCCGACTCCGGTCGAGCAGTTCGTCAAACGCGCCGAAAGCCTGGCGTCCGGTGCCGAGCACCACATCCCGTCGTGGCTGCGCCCCGGTGACCCGGAGAGCAGGCTGCCGGTACTCACCGCCCTGATCGTCGCGATCGTGCTCCAACTCGCCATCCCGAAGAGCTACACCGTCGTGCCGCGTTGGCCGCTGATCGCCTTGGAGCTCCTCCTCGTCGTGGTGCTGGTCGTGCTCAACCCGTTACGCCTGTCGCGGCAGACCACGTTCGGAAGATGGGCCAGCTACACGCTTCTGGCGGCCATCACCGTGGACAACACGTTGTCGGCGGTGGTGTTGGACATCCGCATCCTGTCGGGCGAGGTCAGCAATCAGGCCGCAGTGCTGTTGGGCAGCGGAGCGGCCATCTACATCACCAACGTCATCGTCTTCGGCATCTGGTACTGGGAGTTGGACCGCGGTGGACCCTTCGTCCGCCGAGAAGGCGAGCGGCCCTACCCGGACTTCATGTTCCCCCAGATGACGGACCGCACACTCGCGCCACCGAATTGGCGCCCCGAGTTCCTCGACTACCTCTACGTCAGCTTCACCAACGTGGTGGCGTTCTCCCCCACCGACACGATGCCGATGGCGCGTTGGGCCAAAGCGATGATGACCGTCCAGTCCATGGTCTCGTTCACCACGCTGGCGCTCGTAATCGCAAGGGCGGTGAACGTTTTGGGCTGAGCGTGCGACGATGTGGCCCATGCGTCAAACTCGTCCTGCCACCGCGTCGTGACCCCGATCGTCCATCGCCTTGCGCTGTTGGCGGTCAACGCCGTCCCGGTCGTGGGTTGGTTCGCCGAGGACTGGTCTGCGGGCACGACACTGGCGGTCTATTGGTTCGAGAACGTCGCGGCATGCCTGTTCGTTGCCGCCCGGGTAGTCGGCCACGCACGCCTGAGTCCGCGGCGCGGACACTTCGACTACCAGCCACCGGCCGGAGACCGCCGCGGCTCTGACAGTTACTTCGTCAAAGGATTCCTCGTCGCCAGTCTCGTCTTCTGCGCGGCACACGCCATCTTCCTCGGAGTAATTCTGTTCCTGCTCAACCACCAAGGCGAGCGAGGCATCGCGGACGTCGACTGGCGCAGCGTTGGTCGCGGGTGCGCAATCGTGCTCGCCATCCTGATCCTCGAGTTCGTCGTGGACCTACTCAGTCTGCGCAACTGGTCCTTCCTGCAGCTCGAGCAGACCGCTCACCGCGGTCTCGGACGCGTCGTCGTCGTCCACCTCACGTTGATATTCGGTCTGCTAGCCGTAGCCATCAGCGGAGCGCCCGATGCCCTATTCGGTGTCTTCGTCGTCCTCAAGACCCTCTACGCCCTTTCCTTGGCGCTGCCACAGTGGGAACCGGCCACCCCGCCACGTTGGCTCAACCGGATGATGACGCGCCTGCCGAACGTGCGAACCGGCGAGAACTTCGAGGACGCCTGGGCCAAGGACCGCGCCGAAGAAGCCGACCGGCGCGTCAAAAACGAACAGCCGTGGACCGGACGCCGCCCCGCCGCGTGACTCGAAATCGCCAGGGCGCTGAACGTTTTGGGCCAAATGTTCAGCCTTGAAGAAGGAGTACGTTGGCATTCATGGGGCTTGCCACCGCACAACTGACACCAATCGAGCAGACTGCGTTTCTCACCGAATACGCGAGGGCATTGGACAGCCAATGGCAGCGGCCGATCCTCGGCGATTCACTTGCCAACGAGGTGGTCGGCAAGATCGACTACGACTTCGCCGGCCTCGGTGTACAGACGAGCGTCGTGTGCCAGACGGCGTTGCGCGCCAAGATGCTCGACGACCGGGTGCTCGACTTCATCACCCGCCACCCCGACGCCGTCGTCGTCGACCTCGGGGCGGGCCTCGACAGCGGCTACTATCGCGTCGCACCGCCGCCGACGGTGGATTGGTACAGCGTCGACCTGCCCGGCATCACCGCGCTGCGCGACGAAGTACTGCCACCTGACCCGCGCTCGCATTCGGTGCCGGCGTCGCTGGCCGACGACCACTGGCCCGACACCATCGCCGACGACCGGCCGACGATCCTCGTCGCCGACGGGCTGTTCGCCTTTCTCACCGAGCCGGCGATCGCCGCGATCTTCCGCCGCATCACCGACCACTTCGGCACTGGCGAGCTGACGTTCAACGACTACGGCGGCATCGGGTGGGTCAGTAGAACCGTGATCAAGCTCTACCCGCAGAAGATGTTCAAGGACGTCGGAAGTCAGTGGGGCTACCAAGGATTCAAGGACGCCCACCATCCCGAAACCTGGAATCCGCGGATGAAGCTGATCGAGGAGGCCAGCTTGGCACATGCGCCGGAGGTCGAGCTGTTCCCGGCGTGGCTGCGGATCGCCACCAGGGTCGCCGGGATGTCCAAGTCCGGCGCGCGCCACGGACGAGTCCTGCGTTACGCGTTCTGAGCGGCCGGCGTTACGCGCCCAGGCAGCCGGGGCCCAACAACGCCTTCAGATCGCCCATCAATGCCGACGACGGCGTGACGCGCAGTGACTGGTCGAGTTCCAGGGTGGTGATCCGCTCGCCGCTGATCAGCCGAAGCTGAACCTGGGCCATTCCAGGGTGACTCGCCAGGATCTGCTTGAGCGCGCTCACCTTCTCAGCCGTGCACTGCCTGGTGGGCAAGCTCACCGCCACCGGCCGGTCCACCTGTGCGTTGGAGAAGTCGGGCACCACGATGTCGTTGACCATCAACGACACTCGGTCCTCCTCGATGCGAACCTTGCCACCCATCACCACGATTGCGTCGTCGGCGATCTCGGCGCCGAACTGCGAGTACACGTGGGCAAAGATGTTGACCCTGATGCCGCCAGTGAGGTCCTCCAACTGCGCTGAGGCCCAGGGCATTCCGTTCTTGTTCACGCGGCGCTCGACCCCGGCCAGAATGCCGCCGACACGCACCTGCGATTCGTTTAGCACGTCGCCGTCGAGGATGGCCGGGATGTGGGTGTCGACCTGGGCGGCGAGCAGGTGGGCCACCCCGTTGAGCGGATGCCCGGACACGTACAGTCCCAACATCTCTCGCTCGATCGCGAGTTTGTGCTTGTCGTCCCACTCCTCGTCGGGCACCTTGATGGTGAACACCGAGTCGGTGGCGATGTCGGCGCCGCCGAACAGATCGAACTGGCCCATCGCCTCGGCCTTCTTGGTGCCGAGCACCGACTCGACCGCATCGGTGTGGATGAGGAACAGGCCCTTGCGGGGATGCCCGAGCGAGTCGAACGCCCCCGCCTTGATCAGCGACTCCGTCACCTTCTTGTTGCACGCGGTGATGTCGATCTTGTTGAGGTAGTCCGAGAAGTCGGCGTATTTGCTCTTGGCGGTGCGCGTGTTGATCAGGGAGGCAACGACGTTCGCGCCGACGTTGCGCACCGCGCCCAACCCGAACCGGATGTCGGCCCCCACCGAGGCGAAGTTGTGCGCGGACTCGTTGACGTCCGGCGGCAAGACGGTGATGCCGAGCCTGCGGCAGTCCGACAGATAGACGGCCGCCTTGTCCTTGTCGTCGCCCACCGACGTGAGCAGCCCCGCCATGTACTCGGCGGGAAAGTTGGCCTTCAGGTATGCAGTCCAGTACGACACCAGGCCGTACCCCGCGGCGTGCGACTTGTTGAACGCGTAGTCCGCGAAGGGAAGCACCGTGTCCCACAACGCCTTTACGGCCGCCGCGGAGAAGCCGTTGGCCTTCATGCCTTCGGAGAAGCCCTCGAACTCCTTCTCCAGCACCTCGCGCTTCTTCTTGCCCATGGCCTTGCGGAGAATGTCGGCTCGAGCGAGCGAATAACCCGCCACCTTCTGCGCGATGCGCATGATCTGCTCTTGGTAGACGATCAGGCCGTACGTCTCGGCCAGGATCTCGCGCAGCGGCTCCTCGAGTTCGGGGTGGATCGGCCTGATCGCCTGACGGCCGTTCTTGCGATCCGCGTAGTCGTTGTGGGCGTTCATGCCCATCGGCCCTGGCCGGTAGAGCGCAATGACGGCGACGACGTCCTCGAATCCCGTCGGCTGCATGCGCCGAAGCAGATCGCGCATCGGGCCACCGTCGAGCTGGAACACGCCGAGTGTGTCACCGCGCGACAGCAGCGCGTATGCATCCGGGTCGTCGAGCGGCACCGCGTCGAGATCGAGGTCGATTCCCCTGTTGGCCTTGATGTTCTCGATGCAGTCACCGATGATCGTCAGGTTTCGCAGCCCGAGGAAGTCCATCTTGAGCAGGCCGATGGCCTCGCACGACGGGTAGTCCCAGCCGGTGATGATGGCGCCGTCCTGCGGACGCTTCCACAGCGGGATCGCATCAACGAGCGGCTCGGAACTCATGATCACCGCGCAAGCGTGGACGCCGGCGTTGCGGACCAGCCCCTCGAGCCCGCGCGCCGTCTCGTAGATGGTGCGCACGTCCGGGTCGGTCTCGATGAGCGCGCGGACCTCGGCGGCTTCCTTGTAGCGCTCGTGGCTCGAGTCGGTGATGCCCGACAGCGGGATGTCCTTGGCCATGACGGCAGGCGGAAGCGCCTTGGTGATTCGGTCGGCGATGGCGAAGCCGGGCTGGCCGTAATTGACCCGCGCCGAATCCTTCAGTGCCGCCTTGGTCTTGATGGTGCCGAAGGTGATGACCTGAGCGACGCGGTCGCTACCCCACTTGTTGGCGGCGTAGCGAAGCATCTCGCCGCGGCGGCGATCGTCGAAGTCGATGTCGATGTCGGGCATCGACGCGCGCTCGGGGTTGAGGAACCGTTCGAACAGCAGTCCGTACGTGATCGGGTCGATGTTCGTGATGCCGAGCGCGTACGCCACCAGCGACCCGGCGGCCGAACCGCGACCGGGACCCACCCGGATGTCGACGGACCGTGCGTAGTTGATGAGGTCCGCGACGATGAGGAAGTACGACGGGTAGCCCTTGTCGCAGATCACTTCGATCTCGTACTCGGCCCGCTCGACGTAGTCGGCTGGGGCGCCACCCGGGAAACGGCGCTGCAACCCGGCGCTCACCTCGTGCTGCAACCACGACGCCTGGTCGTGCCCCTCGGGCACCGGGAAGATCGGCATCCGGTCGGCAGGCGTCCACACCTCGGCGTACGACTGGACGCGTTCGGCGATCAACAGCGTCGAGTCGCACGCTCCGGGAACCTCGTCGTCCCACATCGCGCGCATGTCCGCGGCCGACTTCAGGTAGTAGCCGTCACCGTCGAACTTGAACCGGGTCGGATCCGACAGCGTCTTGCCCGTCTGCACGCACAGCAGCGCCTCGTGGTTGCGCGAGGCCTCCTTGGTGACGTAGTGGCAGTCGTTGGTGGCCAGCGGCGGGATACCGAGCTTGCGTCCGATGTCGAGCAGCCCCTCGCGGACGCGGCGCTCGATCTCGATGCCGTGGTCCATCAATTCGAGGAAGTAGTTCTCGGGCCCGAAGATCTCGCGCCACTTGGCCGCCGACTCCAGCGCCTCACGCTCGTGGCCGAGCCGCAGCCGGGTCTGCACCTCGCCCGACGGGCAGCCGGTGGTGGCGATGATGCCTGCCGCGTGTTCGGTGATGATCTCGGCGTCCATCCGAGACCACTTGCCCAACTGCCCCTCGAAGGATGCGCGCGACGAAAGCTTGAAGAGGTTGCGCAGCCCGGTGGCGTTCTCCGCGACCATCGTCATGTGGGTGTACGAGCCACTACCCGAGACGTCGTCGCCCTTCTGGCTTGGATCGCCCCACAAGATGCGCTTGGTGTCGAACCGCGATGCCGGGGCGATGTAGGCCTCCACACCGATGATGGGCGTGATGCCCACTTCGGTTGCGCCGTTGTAGAACTCGCTGGCCCCGAACATGTTGCCGTGGTCGGTCATGCCGATCGCGGGCATCTCCAGCCGTTGCGCCTCGGCCAGCATCGGCTTGACCTTGGCTGCACCGTCCAGCATCGAGTATTCGGTGTGGTTGTGGAGGTGCACGAACGACTTGCTCATAGGGACGCCAGTCTATGGCCGCGCTCTGACACTCTTCGGCGTGTCGCGGTACGTGTCGGGAGAAGTTTCAGGGCACGCGCAACGTGCCCAGCAAGCCTTCTGAGAACACCTTGCTGAGTTGCTTGGTTATCACGAACATGTCGGCGGCATCGTCGACGAACCCGGCATAGAAGCCGACTCCCCACAGCATCGAATGCAGCATGTCGACGACGGCCACCTGCGCGATGTCCGCGCGAAGCTCGCCACGCGCGACCGCCTCCGCGACCAGCGTGGTGAGAAAGTTTCGCATCTCGGTGTCACCGTGCGACGACAGTTCGGGGTTGCGGCTGGCCTCGAGTCTTGCGCTCACCAGGAAGGCGAAGGTGGACCGGTCGCGATAGTCGGCTTCGTGGATGGCCGCGACGAGCGCCGACAACTGTTCGACGAGCGTCCCGTATCGCTGCGCCTTGGCAATGCAGTCCGCGATGACGTAGTTGGCCTCGCCGACCAGGGTCTCGAAGATCTCCTCGCGGGTCGCGAAGTAGTAGTGCAGCGTGGGCCTGCTCAGCCCCGCGGTGATGGCGATGGCCTGGAACGTCGCGGCTTGATAGCCCCGTTCGTTGATGACCTGCCGCGCCGCGCGCAGGATGCGATTCCGCGTCTCGGCCGAATCCGAGCCGACGGGGCGTCCCCGGCGCCGACGAGGCAGCGCGTGACCATCTAGTTGCGGCATGTCCAGACCTCACAAGCGAGGTGACCTGACCCCGCCTGGCAAACCGTATTGCATTGCTACTAAGTGGTCAACTAGTGCATGCCCGCAAACGTTCGTTCAGATGCTTCGCGACGGCAGGTGCCCGACATCGCCCACGGGTTCCGCGACGGGCTTCTTACGCACCGCGTCGACCATCATCACCGCCAGCGCCACCCAGATCAGTCCGAAGCCGATCCACCGGGCCGTGGGCATCGGCTCGTGACCGATCACCACGCCCCACGCCATCTGCAGGGCCGGGTTCAGGTAGAACAGCAGCCCGATGGTCACCAACGGCAACCGTTGCGCGGCCGCAGCGAAGAGCAGCAACGGGACGGCCGTGACGGGACCTGCCAACAACAGCAACACCGCGTGCGTCGTTCCGTAGTTGACGAAGTGGCCGTGTCCCAGCACCTCGAGGGTGATCAGGTAGCCGCCTGCCAGCGGCAACGCCAGAAAGGTCTCGACGGCCACGCTGACCCGGGGATCAGCCACCACCACCTTCTTCACCAGTCCGTAGAGCGCGAACGACACAGCAAGCGCGACGGCGATGTAGGGCGGCGCCCCCACCCCGACGGTCAACACCACGACCGCCGCCACGGCGATCACGAGTGCGACGAGTTGCCACCGTCCGATGCGTTCGCGGAACACCACCACGCCCAGCGCCACGGTGACGAGGGGGTTGATGAAGTACCCAAGGGCGGCGTCGACGACGTGGCCGTGCGTCGCCGCGTAGATGTAGACGCCCCAGTTCAGCGCGATCAGCGCCGACGCCGCCGTCAGCAGCAGCCAGGTGCGGCCGGTCAGCCTGCGCAGGTCCCCGAACCGGCGGGTCACCACCAGCACCAGCGCCAGGCTGACGGCGCTCCAGACGATGCGGTGCGCGAGCACCTCGAGGGAGCCCGCGGGAAGCAACAGCGGGAAGAAGCCGGGAAACAACCCCCAGCAGGTGAACGCCCCGACGCCGAACAGCATGCCCGACCGCTGGGTGGGTGCTGCTGCCATCTTCACAGTTCGTGGCTGCGCAACAGGTCGAGCGCGTGCTGGAGGTCGGCCGGGTAGGGGCTGGTGAACTCGACGCGCCGACCGTCGGCGGGATGGGCGAAGGCAAGCGACCGCGCATGGAGCCATTGACGTTCCAGCCCAAGCCTTTTCGCCAAGGTCGGGTCCGCGCCGTAGGTCAGGTCGCCGCAGCAGGGGTGGTGCAACGCCGCGAAGTGAACCCGGATCTGGTGGGTGCGACCCGTTTCGAGATGCACGTCGAGCAGGCTGGCCGCCTGGTGTGCCTCGAGGGTGTCGTAGTGCGTGATGCTGTGGCGGCCCTGCTCCGTCACGGCGAACTTCCAGTCGTGCCCACGATGCCGACCGATCGGTGCGTCGATGGTTCCGCTGGACGGGTCCGGATGACCTTGCACCAACGCGTGATAGCGCTTGTCCACAGTGCGTGCCTTGAACGCACGCTTGAGCAGCGTGTACGCGCGTTCGGAAATCGCCACCACCATGACGCCCGAGGTTCCGGCGTCGAGCCGGTGCACGATGCCCTGCCGCTCGTGGACACCCGACGTGGAGATCCGGAAGCCGGCCGCCGCCAATCCACCGAGCACAGTGGGGCCCGTCCAGCCCTGCGACGCATGGGCGGCCACGCCGGCCGGCTTGTCCACCGCGACGATGTCGGCGTCCGAGTAGAGAATCGTCATGCCCTCGACGTCCACCACGGGATTCTCAAGTGGCGCAGGCTCTTCGGGCAACTGGACTTCGAGCCACGCCCCAGCAGTCAATCGGTCCGACTTGCCGACGGCGACGCCATCCAGCTCAACGCCGCCCTGTTCGGCGATCGTCGCCGCAGCCGTCCGCGACAGCCCGAGCAGCCGGGAGAGCCCCGCATCGATGCGCATGCCGGCCAGCCCCTCGGGAACCGGCATCGAGCGGGTCGTCACTCCGGCTCGGCGTCGGGCTCGAGTTTCGCCGCCTTCTGGGCCGCGGCTGGTTCAGCCGCCTCCTCGGCGCCGGGCCGGCGCCGTCCCGCCACGTCGAAGTCGTATCCGAACAACGACAAACCGACCAGCAGGATCGCCCCGCCGACCACCGCGGGGTCGGCCACGTTGAACACCGGCCACCAGCCGATGGACAGGAAGTCGATCACGTGCCCTTGCAGCGGCCCGGGCCAGCGGAAGAATCGGTCCACCAGGTTTCCGAGCGCGCCGCCGAGAATCATGCCGAGCCCGAGCGCCCACCACGGGGACACCAACCTGCGGCCCATCCATACGATCCCGAACACCACACCCGTGGCGATCAGCGTCAGCGCCCAGGTGTACCCGGTGGCCATGGAGAACGCCGCTCCCGGATTTCGCACCAGCGTCCAGGTCACGGTGTCACCGATGATCGACACGGGCTGATTGGGCGTCAGCAGCGCGACGGCAAGCACCTTGGTCACGACGTCGAGCGCCAGCACGACGGCAGCGACCGAGATCAACAACCTCAGCCGACGCCGCGGCTGCGGTTCGGCTGTCTCGTCCGTGGTCGTCGCCTCGGTCGAGTCGGTCGTTTCGTCAGTCACTGGTCCATCATCCCAAACACTGCCTGGGCGGCTCCGCTCCCGCCCGCGGTAGCTCATCCCCATGGTGAACAATCGCCGCATGAGCCGCGTCGTCGTCATCACCACCGGAGGCACCATCGCGACGAGCACCGGCACCGACGGCGTCGCACGTCCGACGCAAACGGGAGCCGATCTCGTCACGGGCCTCGACGCTCACTTCGACGTCGACGTCGTCGACCTCGCGGCCGTGGATAGCAGCAGGCTGACGCCCAGCGACTGGGATCGGATCAGCGCCGCGGCACGGGCGGCGGTGAGCGCTGGTGCGGACGGCGTGGTGATCACCCACGGCACCGACACCATGGAGGAGACCGCCCTCTGGCTCGACGCGACCTACGCCGGGTCGACGCCCGTCGTCCTGACCGGTGCAATGCGTACCAGCGACGAGCCCGATCCCGACGGCCCGGGCAATCTCGTCGACGCGCTGGCGGTGGCCGCGAGCCCAGCCGTCCGTGACCTCGGCGTGCTGGTCGGCTTCGCAGGCACCGTGTGGCAACCGCTCGGATTGACGAAGACGGGCGCGCAGTTCAGCGGGTCCGCGCTCGGCAGGGTCGAGGGGGGTCACGTGACGATCAATGCGGCGAAGCGGCGGCCCTTCCTCGGAAGTGCGGCCGCCGGGGACGCGCCCCGGGTGGACGTGGTCGCGGTGTTCGCGGGCAGTGACGCCGTGGCCATGGACGCGTGCGTGGCGGCCGGTGCGCGCGGCATCGTGCTGGAGGCCCTGGGTTCGGGCAACGCGCCCGACGCCGTGGTCGACGGCGTGAAGCGCTGCCAACGCAACGGGGTGGCGGTCGCGATCTCGACTCGGGTACCCGGCGCGACGGTCACCGCCAGGTACGGGCCAGGGCGGGCACTGGTCGACGCGGGTGCGGTGGTGGTGCCGAGCCTGCGGCCCGCTCAAGCCCGAGTGTTGATGATGGCCGCGCTGGCGGTTGGTTCACCCGTCGCCGACGTCTTCGCCAGCTGGGGCTGACCGCGCGATCCACGCTGCGACGTACTCCGGCCAGTCGAGGCTGTCGAGGGGGTCGGCCCGCTGCACGTCGGCGATGTCGTCGGCGAACGTGCGCATCACCCCGGGGCCGCTAGCGCGCGTCTCGAACCGCACGCTCATCACGCCGTGACCCGCACCCTGCACCCAGCCGTGCCCGAACTGCGCGTGCGTGACGTCGTCGCCGATGCGCCACCCCGAGGCCACCGGTGGCGCCGCGACCGCGGGACCCGTGTGGTGGCTGTCGGAGGCCTCGAAGACCTGGTCGAGGTCGGGAAACAGCGATTCCTGCCTGACGTCGGACAACCCGGAGAACCCGACGCCGACGAGGCGGATCGGACCGATCTCGATGGGGTCGAGCAACAACCGGCGGGCGGTCGCGATCAAGGTCGCCGGCTCGGCCGTTGCGTACGGCAGGGTGGCCGAGCGGGTCAGGGTGCTCATGTCGGACTTCTTCAACTTGACGGTCACCGTGCGCGCGCCGCGGCCATCGTGTTCCAGTCGGCGGTGCGCGTGCTCACCGATCGGGCCGATAGCGTCGCGAAGCTGGTCGAGTGTGGTCAGATCCTCGGCGAACGTGGACTCCGCGCTGATCTGCTTCGAGCTGGACCGCTCGGCGACCGGTCGGTCGTCGATTCCCTTGGCCAGCTTGTGAAGTGCCAGCCCGACCGCCGTCCCGAGCACGTCGGCCACCTCGGACTCCGCTAGCGCCGCGAGTGCCCCGACGGTGTCGATGCCGAGGCGGTGAAGCCGCTCCTCGGCCACCGGTCCGATCCCCCACAGCCGACGCACCGGGAGCGCGGCGAGCAGCGTCGCTTCCTCGTCACGGCGCACGACGCGAATGCCGTCCGGTTTGGCCAGCCCGGACGCGATCTTGGCGAGCTGCTTGCCCGAGCCCGCCCCGACCGAGGCCACCAAGCCGGTCTCGGCGCGCACCCTGGCGCGCAGGTGTTCGCAGAACCGCTCGACGTCCTGCGCGTCTGCCCCGACGAGTTCGGCGGGCTCCCCAAATGCCTCGTCGAACGACAACTGCTCGAGTACCGGAACGACTGCCCGCACGGTGTCCAGCACGCGCCCGCTGGCCGCCCCGTAGACGGCACCGCGTGGGGGCAGCACGACCGCGGGCGCACCAACCAGCTTGCGGGCCTGGTGCATCGGCATCGCCGAGCGGGCGCCGAACACGCGCGATTCGTAGCTGGCACCCGCGACGACGCCACGTCCACCGAGCCCGCCGACCAGGACGGGCCTGCCCCGCAGCGTCGGGCGGGTGAGTTGCTCGACGGACGCGAAGAAGGCGTCCATGTCGAAGTGCAGCACCCACCGGCCCGCCGGTTGCGCACCGGCTCGAGCGTCGACGGAGGTCACCACCGTGATGCTAAGCCGCTAGCCTGACGTTCATGACGCAGCAGGGCCGTGAGGTGCCGATCCGAGGCGGATCGATTCGTCTCGGCCAGTTCCTGAAGCTCGCGGATCTGATCGAAAGCGGCTCGGAAGCCAAGGGCGTGATCGCCGACGGCGAGGTCACGGTCAACGGCGAGGTCGAACTCCGAAGAGGGCGACAGTTGCGCAGCGGAGACACCGTGTCGATCGGCGAGCAGACCGCGCGCGTCACCGAGGAGTGAGCGCGGCGGTCAGCCGTCACGCCTTGACGATCGCGACCTTCACGCCGTCGCCGAGTTCCACCGCGTCGGCGGGCTCACCGAACTCGAAGCTGGTCGCCAGGATCTCGCCGGCGATCAGGTCGGCGTGCGTGCGTGCCCACGCCTCCCGCTCGGCGGGTACCGCGATGACGACGCGGATCCGGTCGGACACGTCGAGGCCGGTGGACTTGCGCAGCTCCTGAAGCTCGCGGATGCGGTCCTTGGCCCAGCCTTCGGCTTCGAGCTCGGGCGTCACCGTTCCGTCGAGCACCACCAATCCGGCCCCGTCTGGCAACGACGCGGTCCACTCAGGTTCCGCCGCAACCAGTTTCGAGGAGTATTCCTCTGGCAGAAGCGTCGCTGGACCCGCAGTGAGCGTGCCGTCCGGATTCACCACACCAGCTCCGGCCTTGACCGCCTTGATCGCCGCCTGAACGTCCTTGCCCAACCGTGGCCCAGCCGTGCGGGCGTTGACCGTCAACTCGAAGCGACCGTAGGCGTCGATGTCGTTGGACAACTCGACGCGCTTCACGTTGAGCTCGTCGGTGATGAGCTCAACGAACGGCCGCAATGCATCCGGATCCTCCACTGCAACAGTGAGTTTCGGCAGCGGAAGGCGCACCCTCAACTTGTTGGCCTTGCGCAGTGACGACGCCGCAGAACACACGTCGCGAACCTGGTCCATGGCGGCCACCAGGTCCGGGTCGGCCGGTACCTCGCCTGGCTCGGGCCAGTCCGTCAGGTGCACGGACCGTTCGCCCGTGACGCCACGCCAGATCACCTCGG
Source organism: Mycobacterium sp. RTGN6 (assembly GCF_033804605.1). NCBI lineage: Bacteria > Bacillati > Actinomycetota > Actinomycetes > Mycobacteriales > Mycobacteriaceae > Mycobacterium > Mycobacterium sp. RTGN6. The sequence goes on along the minus strand of NZ_JAPZKZ010000004.1, from coordinate 373,855 downwards.
CGATGAGCGGCAGCAGTGGCGCGGCCAGCCGGCCCGTCACCTCCAACACCGTGTGCAGGGTGTCGACGGCGTCGGCGTCCTCTTCCCAGAACCTCGAACGCGACCGTCGCACATACCAATTGGTGAGTGCCTCGGTGAACTGCCGAAGTTCGTCGCAGGCTCGCGAGATGTCGCACACGTCCAGCGACTCGGTGAGGTCGTCGCGCAGCGCGGCGAGCTTCGCGAGGATGTAACGGTCCAGCACGTTGGCCGAGTCGGTGCGCCACGTCCCCTTCTTGGGCGCGTACAGCGTCAGGAAGGTGTAGGCGTTCCAGAACGGCAGCAGCACCTGGCGCGCGCCGTCGCGAATGCCCGGCTCGGTGACCACCAGGTTCCCCCCGCGCAGGATGGGCGACGCCATCAGGAACCAGCGCATCGCGTCCGAGCCGTCGCGGTCGAAGACCTCGTTCACGTCGGGATAGTTGCGCAGCGACTTGCTCATCTTCTGCCCGTCGCTACCCAGCACGATGCCGTGGGACACGCACGTCTTGAACGCGGGCCGGTCGAACAGGGCGGTGGCAAGGACGTGCAGCAGATAGAACCAGCCGCGGGTCTGGCCGATGTATTCGACGATGAAGTCGGCGGGATTGTGGGCATCCACCCCGGATGCGTTCCCATCACCGCTGACGCCGTCGAACCACTTCTGGTTCTCGAATGGATAATGCACCTGCGCGTACGGCATCGAGCCGGAGTCGAACCAGACGTCGAACACGTCCTCGATGCGGCGCATCGTCGACTGGCCGGTGGGATCGTCGGGATTCGGCCGGGTCAGCTCGTCGATGTAGGGCCGGTGCAGATCAACCGGGCGCACGCCGAAGTCCCGCTCCAGTTCGTCGAGGCTGCCGTACACGTCGAGGCGCGGATACGTCGGGTCGTCGGACTTCCACACCGGAATGGGGCTGCCCCAGTACCGGTTTCGCGAGACCGACCAGTCTCGCGCACCCTGCAGCCACTTGCCGAACTGGCCGTCCTTGACGTGCTCCGGGTACCAGGTGATCTGCTGGTTGAGCTCGACCATGCGGTCCCGGAACTCGGTGACCTTGATGAACCACGACGACACCGCCCGGTAGATGAGCGGATTCCGGCACCGCCAACAGTGCGGATAGGAGTGGTCGTAGGTCTCGTGCCGCAGCAGCACCGGCGCGTTGGTGGCCGCCGGGCCGGTGCCGTTCTTGAGGTCCCGGATGATCTGGGGGTTGGCGTCGAACACGTGCTGGCCCGCGTAGTCCGGCACGGTCGCATCGAAGCGGCCCTTGGAGTCGACCGGGGTGACGGCGACGATGTCGGCGGCATCGGCGGTCGTCTTGTCGTCCTCGCCGTAGGCGGGCGCGAGGTGCACGATGCCGGTGCCGTCCTCGGTGCTGACGAACTCGGCGGGCAACACGCGAAAGGCGTTGGGCGAGTCCATGAAGTACGGGAATGGCGGCAGATAGCCGGTGCCGAGCAGCTGTCGGCCGGAATAGGAGCCGACCACTGTCGGCTCCTCACCGAGTTCGCGGGCGTAGGCGGCCAACCGCGCCGCCGCCAGGATGAACCGCTTGCCGTCGACCTCCACCACCACGTAGTCGACGTCGGGGTTGACCGCGACCGCCTGGTTGGACGGCAGCGTCCACGGGGTCGTGGTCCAGACGAGCAGGTACGCGCCGGCCAGTTCTCCAGCGGCAACTTGGAACCCGACGGTCAGCGCGGGGTCCTGACGCGACTGGTAGACGTCATCGTCCATGCGCAGCTCGTGGCTGGACAGCGGGGTCTCGTCGTTCCAGCAGTACGGCAATACTCGGTAGCCCTCGTAGGCCAACCCCTTGTCCCACAACTGCTTGAACGCCCAGAGCACCGACTCCATGAAGCTGGGATCCAGCGTCTTGTAGTCATTGTCGAAGTCGACCCACCGCGCCTGACGGGTCACGTACGCCCGCCACTCCTGGGTGTACTTCAGCACCGACGCACGACACGCCTCGTTGAACTTGTCGATGCCGAGCGCTTCGATCTGGCTCTTCTCGGTGATGCCGAGCTGGCGCTGCACCTCGAGTTCGGCGGGCAACCCATGGGTGTCCCAGCCGAATCGGCGCTCCACCTTGTAGCCGCGCATGGTTTGGTAGCGCGGCACGATGTCCTTGACATAGCCGGTGAGCAGGTGACCGTAGTGCGGCAGGCCGTTCGCAAAGGGCGGACCGTCGTAGAAGACGAATTCCTTCGCGCCGTCGCGGCGGTCGATGCTGGCGCGGAAGGTCCCGTCGCGCTCCCAGTAGTCGAGCACTTCGGTTTCCAGTTCCGGGAAGCTGGGGGCTCCGCTCGCCGGCTTGGGGTAGGCGCTCATCGCTCGTGGTCTCCTGTGCCCAGGTTCGTTCAGGCACGGGGACGACGACGCGCAGGTTGCGCGAGTGCCGCGGTACCACCCCGCTTGCGCACCGACGGTGCGCCGCTCGACTGCGGGCGGTGACGGGCCCGACCGTTCGGTTCTAGTGGGCCGGGCGGATGCCACGACCGTTCTTCCGAAGGCTCCCCGGTGATGGCCGGATCGACGCCGTTGCCGACGATTCTAGAGGTGTCGGCCTTCGGTCAGTACGCGGCCGCCAGTTCGGCGGTGGCCAGGATCGGCGGTGCGGCCTCGGACGTCAGCTCGATCATGGCGTACGGGAACTGTTCGGCGAGCTCCTGCACGGTGTACGGCTCGAAGCTGCGGGTGTCGTACCACCACTCCAGCGCCAACTCGGTTCCGGCTACGTGCGCGTGGACTTCGAGGAAGTGGCCGAACCGTGCCGGCCGAGCCATCGGGACGCCGTAGGCGAACAGCACGTCCGACATCGGGTCCGTGCCCGGATCCTCGGGGACCGGACGCAACATGCGCTGGGCGGACAGAGCGGCCAGCGAGTGGTGAACGCTGGCCAGCATGTCGGTGGCAGGCATCCGGTCGGGTCCAACGCAGGCAAGTGCCACTGGGTAGCTGGCGTTGGCCTCGCGGGCCACGTCGACGGCGACGAATCCGTCGCCGATGGTCCGTTGGATTGCGCGGCCGAGCGCGGCCAGCAGGATCTCTTCGCAGGTCAAGCCCGTTGCGGTGGCCGCACCCTCGAGTTCCTGGGTGAGCACACTCGACAGCGTGGCCGAGTGCCTGCCCAAGTCGTCGGCGCCGGGTAGCCCGGTGGCGTCGTAGTCAGTCAAATGCAAGTTTGCGCGCATCATGGTGACCAAGCTACACCGATGTCCCAAAAATGGGACACATCTGCCAAAACTGTGACGCCGGTGTCAATAAAGGGTCCGCACACCCTTTTGCGGTTGCTACTGCCCAATGACGGGAAAACACCGCTATTGTGTAGCGGTGCCACGTACCGATGAGAACGGCAGACAGCTAAAGGCGCTGCTCGACTACCTGCTCGATGGCGACATCGACGCCAAGGCGATCTACGACGCACTTGGCACGTCGAGTAGCACGTACTACCGCCGCATCAAGGAACCTGACTACCCCAATGCCGAGGAGCTTCGGCAGGTGGCCGACAGGTTCGCGCTCAGCTACCCCGATCTGCAGGTCAGGTTCGGTCTGATGAGTCGCGAGGAAGTGTGGAGCTACCTCGAGTCCGCTCCCCTCTCCGTAGCCACCGCGACCGAGCCACGCACCGAGGTCAGGAAGGTCTCGCGACCCAAGCTGTCCCAGTTAGCTCCGCGCCCCGACGCACCGCCGCTTTAGCAGTAGAATTCTTGCGGCTGGACTCTCGGATCAAAGGCAACCCATGACGATCACCGTGCTCATCGCGATCACGCTCTTGTGCATCGCGTGGAGTCTGTGGATTCGTCGCGTCACCTGGTCGTGCCGCTGGGAGGTTGCCGCCACCCTCAACATCGCCCTTCAGGGCCTCGCCCTACTGCTGATGTCACCCTGGGCGTCCGAGACCATCGGACATGGGCTGCATCGCCTCACCGGCATGTGGAACCTCGAGGACTACCTCGGCCACGACGCCTACATCGTGGCCGCCTCGGCAATCGTCTACAACGCACTCGGCCGGCTGCAGGACGACCATGCGATGCAGCAGACCTTCAAGCAGTACGTGGAACGGCCCGCCACGCTGTGCATTCCACTTCTGTTGGCTACCTTCTCCTTCGGCGCCGGAGCCCACGTCTACCGCGCCGACTTCTTCGAGGTGCCCACCGACTTCTGGCTGGCCGCCTACTGGGTGCTGCTGTGCGGCACGCTCATCTATTTGCTCGGCTATGGCTCACGAGCCCTTCTGGTGCTGCGCAAGGATCCGCGGTCGCGCAAGATCGCCAACGTCTACCTCGTCGCCTCGGTCAGCGGCATCGCCGCATGCGTCGTCCGCATCACCACGTCGTTCGTACCGTCCCTGCAGCCCATCGAGAACGGCACCCTGGTCTGGATCCTCGCCTGCGGCTGCGGCGCAGGTTTCGCGCTGGCGTCGGCGCACTCTTGGCGCATCAAGACCAAGTGGTTCAGTAAAGCCAACCACTGATCTGGCTCAGCTGGACGTCGAGAACCGCCGCACCAACGACTGCTTCAACTCCGGACGACTGGCCGCGACCAGCGTGAAGGTCGCGTCGCGGGCCACTAGTTGCGCTGGCGACGTCCTCAGCAGCGCCGGACCCCCGCTGTTCGCAACCACCGCGGCCGCGGCACGCACCGCCAACTCAGCCGCCTCGGCGCGGGCCTCGAGCAGGGCCGCCGAATCGGCCAGCCCAGCATCCAGCCGGGCCCGCACGGCGGTCGCGTCGGCGCGCAGACGCTCCGCCGCATCGGGCCGACCCCCATCGTCGAGCAGCTCGATGCAACGGCGCACGACTCCGATTGGAAGAGTGCCGTTGAGCCGGGAGCCGAAGTTCTGATTGGCCATGAAGTCAGCCCGCGTCACGCGGCTGACCACGCGGTCGTCCGGAATGACGAGTCCGTCGACGTCGATCGACACCGTCTTGGTTGCGTCCGCGACGAACAGCGACTGCGCCTGCACAGACGTGATGCCCGGTTGCACCTCTGCGGCCAGCACGCCGGACACGATGTCGCCGGAGGCGTTGTCCCCCGCCGAGAACTGGATGACGTCGATGACGCCCCAGCCGCTGACGAACGGAGCGTGGCCGACAAGGCGCCACCCGCCATCGATGCGATCGGCGCGCATCCGGGGCGGCACCGGCACCGCGCCGGCGAACGCCACCCCGCCACGTGTCCGCCCCGCGGCCAAGTCGGGTAGCAATTCGTCGCGCAGCGCGGTGTTCGTCGTTGCCGACAGCGCGGCGAGCATTCCGTGGTGCTGCACCCAGGTGAACGCCGTCGCCAGGCAGCCGGCGGCCATCAGTTCGAGGATCTCGATGAGGTCTCCGAAACCGAGGTCGGGCCCGCCGAGGTGTGCGGGGACGGCGATTCCGTAGAGCCCCACTTCGGCAAGGGAGCGCCAGTGTGTGTCGGGGATCTCACCGGTCTCGTCGACGTCGAGTGCTGCAGGAAACAGCACCGATTCCGCAATCTCACGTGCGCGGTCAACCAGCGACTCGGTCACGGCGACGACACTAGCGGTCGGCGCGACTGCCGTGTGGACTCCCGATTCGGCGGCGGGCGAGTCGTCCGTCCGATCATGCAGCGATGTACCACGACCAGCTCCGGCTACTGCGGACGGAGCTCCTCGCCGGAACGTCGGCTTCGGCGCCAGTCCCGTCGAACTGCTGCTCGCGGCTGGTATTTTCAGATCCAACCCACGGTATCGGGGCAAAGGTATCGAATTCTGGTGAACAGCAATTGATTTGCAGCATCCACCAACTCGCGTCCAGTCGGCGACCGATGTGACACGTACGTAACAGGCTGCGCCGTAGTCCATTTCGGTAAGGTGCGCATCGCGTGGTCCAATTCCCTAAGCTGACCCACACGTCGCTTCACTCGCTTGCAGAAAGGGTTGTCCATGCTGGACTCGCCAATTCCCGCGATCCTTCGTGAGCGGGCGAGCCTGCAACCGAACGATTCCGCGTTCACCTTCATCGACTACGACGTCGACCCCGACGGCGTCGAGGAGACGCTGACCTGGGGTCAACTCAACCAGCGGGTAACCACCCTGGCGGCCGAGCTTCGGCAGCACGCGGAGATCGGCGATCGCGTCGTCATCATGGCGCCCCAGAGTATGTGGTACATCCTCGGATTCCTCGCCGCGTTCCAGGCGAACCTCATCGCCGTGCCACTGTCCACCCCCACCCCGGGTGCCCACGACGAGCGCGCCGCGGCGGTGCTGAAGGATTGCACTCCCACCGTCATCCTCACGACGTCGGCGATGGCGGGCGAGGTGCTCCGCTACGCCAAGGCCGCGGACGGTGCGTCCGCCCCGACAGTGCTCGAGATCGACCAACTCGATCTCACCGTCCGCGTCGGCCGCTCTTCGCGGTCGCGGCGCGAAACACCACCCGAGACTGCCTATCTGCAATACACCTCCGGGTCGACCCGTACGCCGGCCGGGGTCATGGTGTCGCAGCGCAACCTGCTCGCGAACTTCGAGCAGCAGGTTTCGGCATTGCTCAGCGAGTACGGACGGGTTGGGCCGCCCGGGACGACGCTGGTGTCTTGGCTGCCCTTCTACCACGACATGGGTCTGATTCTTGGCATCTGCGCGCCGATCCTGGGCGGGTGGCACTCGGTCGTGATGACCCCCCTCGCCTTCCTTGCGCGGCCGGCCCGTTGGATCCAACAGCTGGCCCGCAGGCCCCACGCGCTGACCGCGGCACCGAACTTCGCGCTCGACCTCGCCGCGTCGCGAACGACCGACGACGACCTCGCCGGCCTCGACCTCGGCGACGTCGTGGCAATCGTCTGCGGTGCCGAACGCGTCCAACCCGTTTCGGTGCGACGATTCACTCAGCGGTTCACCGACGTCGGTTTCCAACCCAAGGTCATTCGCCCTTCCTTCGGCCTCGCCGAGGCCACGCTCTACGTCGCGACGCACGAACCAGGCGAAGCGCCGTCGGTCGTGACCTTCGACCCTGAGAAGTTGACCGCAGGCGTGGCGAAACGCACCACTGTCGGAACGTCACTGATCAGCTATGGCACGCCTGACTCACCGCGAGTCCGCATCGTCGACCCGGACACCCGACTCGAGACGCCTGCGGGGACCATCGGTGAGATATGGGTGCAGGGTGACAACGTGTGCCGCGGCTACTGGAACAAACCCGACGAGACCGAGCACACCTTCCGCGGCGTGATCGCCCATCCGACCGACGGGACGTCGAACGACAATTGGCTGCGCACAGGTGATCTCGGATTCACCGACGACGGTGAGCTGTTCATCATCGGCCGCATCAAGGATCTCCTCATCGTTCGCGGGCGCAACCACTACCCCGACGACATCGAAGCCACCGTAGGGGCGGTGTCAGGTGGCCGCGTCGCCGCCATCTCGGTCGAGGACGACACCACCGAACAGCTGGTTGCGATCGTCGAGGTGAAGCCCCGTGCGACCGAGGAAGCGACGCGGGCGAAGCTCAACGACGTCAAGAGTGCTGTCACGTCGGCGATCTCGCAGGCGCACGGCATCAGCGCCGCAGACCTGGTACTGGTGGCACAGGGCGCGATCCCGATCACAACCAGCGGCAAGATCCGACGACAAGCGTGCGCGGAGCGGTACCGACAGGGCGAGTTCATCCGATTGGATGCCTGACCCCAGATGACGCCACCCCCCTCAGCGGATCTCCTTCCACACCTTGCTGACGGACCTCCTGAACAGGAACACCGTCGCCGAGTTGGCGAACCAACTCCACAGCAACCGCGGCCAGCCCACCTCATGTGCTCGACGTCCGGTATGGAACACCGTGATGTCGTTGACGAATCGCGTACGACCGATCTTGGACAGCCGTCGGAAGAGGTCCATGTCCTCGGCGGCGGCCAGTCGTTCGTCGAAGCCACCCACCTTCCAAAAGGCCTCCCCGGTGATCATCTGGAACTCGCCTCCGGCCGCCCCGATCCGAAACACGTTGTTCTGCAGGAAGAACTGCAGACCCAGCATGGTGAAGACGTAGCGGTCGGCGAGTGTGGCCAACTCCGGGAACACGCGATAGTTGACGGTGATGGCAACGAGACCGGGGCGTTTGCGGAATACCTCGCGCGCGGTAGCGAAGAACGCGTCGATGTCTGGAATCACCACGTCGGCGTCGACGAAGACCAGGTAGTCGCCCTTCGCCGCGGCCGCTCCCATGTTCCGCGCCATGGCGATGGTCTGCCTGGCGGGCTCGTCGTAGACGAGGACGTGATCGGCGTACTGGCGGCACAGCTCGATGGTCCCATCGTGGCTGTTCCCGTCGGAGACGATCACTTCGTGTTCACCGGAGTACTCCGCCAAGGTCTTCAGCGTCTGTTCGATGGTCTTCGCCTCGTTCAGCGTCGGAATGACGAACGAAATCATCCTCGTACCAAGCCTTTCGCCTTCGCGGTCATCGTTGGCGGCATTCCCGTAATTGACGCGCGTGGCCGAAACAACAACGGCGCGACCAGAATTGATCCTAGCGCGCTACGAACGGCAAGGTGTGCAGCGTGATCGAAGTCGACGGCATCGCGAAGTCGTTCGGGCCCATGCCCGCATTGCGGGACGTCAGTTTTTCCGTTCCGACCGGCTCGGTCTGCGGGCTGCTTGGCCACAACGGCGCGGGCAAGACCACAGTCGTCAAGATCCTCTCCACCTTGCTCGTGCCCACCGCCGGCCGGGCGCAGGTCGCCGGATTCGACGTCGTCGAACAACCCGACCACGTCCGGGCGAGTATCGGCGTGACCGGACAGGATGCCGCGCTGGACTCCACCATGACCGGTCGGGAGAATCTGGTGCTGTTCGCGCGACTGCGCGGCATGGGGCGCAGGCAAGCGCGTTTGCGCGCAGCCGAACTCATCGCGCACTTCGACCTCGAGTACGCCGCCGACCGCCAGGTGAGTACCTATTCCGGCGGCATGCGGCGCCGCATCGACATCGCCGTGTCACTCGTCGTCCCGCCCAAGGTGCTATTCCTCGACGAGCCAACGACCGGACTGGACCCGCGAAGCCGGCGCGACGTGTGGGCGCTGGTGGCGGAGCTGGCCGCCCAGGACGTCACGGTCCTGCTCACCACGCAGTACCTCGAAGAAGCCGACGTGCTCAGTGACTCGATCGTGATTCTCGACGCAGGCCGAGTCATCGCCACGGGTACGTCCGAAGACCTCAAACGACGGATGGGGTTTAGCTATTGCCAAGTGACACCGCTTCACCCCGAAGACCTTTCGCGCGTCGTGGCGGTGGTCGGCGACTACGCCGAAGTAGAGGTCGACGCCGATGGGAACACGGTGTCGGTGCCTGCTCCACACGGGGCGGCGACGCTCAGCGAAGTGCTCCGCCGGCTGGACGAAGCCGGGGTTGAACTCATCGACATCTCGTTGCGGAAGCCATCCCTCGACGAGGTGTTCCTGCACCTCACCGGTCCCACCCTCACGGTATGACCGCCGTTCTCGCGCTCACCGAGCGAGTCGTCCGCAGCGGATACCGCGACCAGGACATCGCTTTCGCCGTGCTGGCGCCGATGCTCACCTTCGTGGGCTTCACCGTCGCGCTGCGGAGCGTCATCGATACGGGGGGCATGAGTTACCCGCAGTACGTGCTTCCTGCCGTGGTGGTGCAGGCGATGCTGTTCGGTGCGCTCAACACCACAGACCGCGCCGCCACCGAACACTCCTCTGCCTTCGGAACACGCCTGCGCACCCTTCCGATTTCGGTGTACGCGCCACTGCTGGCGCGAATTCTTTACTGCCTGCTGCGCGGGGTGCTCGCCCTGGTTGCAGCGATCGGAGTGGCACACTTCTTCGGGTTTCGCATGGACGGCGGATTCGGCTACGGATTGGCCTTCGCCGCAATGTCGCTGACGTTGACGCTGGCCTTGTCCTTGGGCGCGGAAGCTACGGGTGCGCGCGCCAAGCGCGTCGACACGTCAAGCCAACTATTGCTCATCCCCCAACTTCTCCTCGTGCTGTTGTCGACCGGGATGGCCCCCGTCGACTCCTTTCCCGGCTGGCTGCATCCCTTCGTTCAGTACCAACCCATCTCGCAGATCACCGAGACATTGCGAGGATTCGCCGTCGGGCACGTGTCCGGCCCGAACCTCGCCGTCAGCCTGGCCTGGTGTCTAGGCCTTCTGGTCGTGCTCGGGGCGATGGCAGTCAGGAGCCAACAGAGGTCTGATGAGCATTAATCCACCGCCGCGCACCTCGCTAGCGGCGGAAAGCACCGTCCTCGCGGGCAGGCTGCTCAAACAGTGGCGCCGCAGTCCGACGGTTCCGCTCCAATCCTTGCTGTTCCCAACCATTCTGCTGATCGTCTACGACCTACTCGTCGGCAAGTCCTTGACCCGGCTCACGGGAGGCGACAGTCTCGACGTCGTCGTCTCGATGTGTGCCCTTGCTGGAGGGTTCTCCGGTGCGCTGGCGGCCGGGTTGTCCATCCCCGCCGAACGTGACAGCGGCCTCATCAGCCGCTTCTGGGTTCAGCCAATACATCGGGCCAGTGCCCTGACCGGAATTCTGCTGGCAGAGGCAGCGCGAACGCTGGGCGCCACACTGCTGATCATCGCCGTGGGGTTGCTCCTCGGCTTGCGCTTTCACGGCGGTGTGGCGGCCGCCATCCTCTTCGTCGTGCTGCCGGTGCTCTGGGTGGTCGTCTACGCGACGATCGTCGTGTTCGTGGCGTTGCGATACCAGAACCGCACGCTGTTGACGTGGTTGAGCACGGTGTCGCTCGGTGCGGTGTTCTGCAGTTCTGCAGTGGTTCCGATGAATCTGATTCCGTCCTGGCTGCAGTTGGTCATTCGCATTCAGCCGATGTCGCCCACCGTCGAAGCGATGCGGACGCTGGCCCGCGGCGGCTTCGCCGTCGGACCTCTGCTTGCGACGTTCGCGTGGATCGCGGTGCTCGGTGCCGTAGTGGGCAGCGCAGCGATACGGAGTTATCGAAGTGCGGCCCAATCCTGAACGCGATTTACCCAAACGTGAATTATTCAATGCGCGTGAATTGCCCAAAGATGCTGTGGTGACACTGAATACAGGGTAGTTTGCTAGTGAGAAATACGGATTCGAATTATCGTGGGGGTGTTTGAGATTTCGACGACGAAGCAGTGTTTAGTCACCATTCCGGCATTCGGATCCGACTCCCTGACTCATGGAGTGCTACCGGACGTCGCGGCGGAGAATGACCTCGTCGACCTGTTGATCATCGACAACGGCGGAAGCTACAAGAAGATCGGTGACGAATGGGTGATCAAGCCGGGCTCCAACATCGGTTGGGCGGCGGCCTCCAACATGGGTTTTCGGATTGCGTTCACTCGCGGATACCGGTATGGCTTGACCTTGAACAATGACACCCGGCTGTCCCCCGGCTTCTTCGCTGGACTGCTCGACCCGAGACTGCCGGACGATGCGGGGATCATCGGACCGACATATGACGACAGTTGGTGGCCCACACAAGTTTCGGACTTCGAGGGTGCCGCAAGTGAGTACCGGCCGGCGGATTGCTTCCGGGAGGTGCCGATGGTGGACGGCACCGCGATGTTGCTTTCGTCGGCGGCCTGGGAGCGCGTCGGTGGGCTCGACGAGCGTTCGTTCGGCAGGTTCGCGTGGGGGGCGGACATCGATCTGGCGTTCCGGGTGAGCGAAGCGGGCTTCGGCGTCTACGTCACCGAACGTTCGTTCCTCAACCATCGGAGCAAGTCAAGCGCGAGCGCGGCCTTCGGTAAACATCGCTACGTCATCAGGGCGAACCGAGACTGCACCAAGGCGATGAAGCGAATCCACGGCCGAAACACCTTCCGCGCCTTGAAGAAGACCATCCCCGTGCGTCGACCGCTACCAGACGCGAACGGCAACTAGCGATCACCTGATCCACCGCGCCAGATCGTGGCCACCAGGCTGGCCTTGTGCACGGCAACTTCGTATGGGCACGTCATGTCGGCGTCCTCGGGATCCTCGTCCAGCTTGCATTCCGCGAACTCCGCGTCTGCCGCCGCTGCGGCGCGGCTCCGGCGTGCCGTTTCGAGCACTTGGCGCGGCGTCTTCGACGGCCACCAGTTCGCGTCACCCAGCAGAGCGGCGGTCGCGGGCACCGTGATGGTGCGCACGATGAACGTGTCCAGCAGCAGGCCAACGCCGATCACGAAACCCATCTGCACGGCGGTGGCCAGGCTGCTCACCGTCAGCGCGAGCATCGACGCCGCGAAGATCAAGCCGGCAGAGGTGATCACCCCGCCGGTGGCACCGACCGTCTTGATCACCGCCGACCGCACCCCCAGCTTCGCCTCGTCGCGTATTCGCGAGATCAGCAGCAGGTTGTAGTCCGCACCGACTGCGACCAGCACGAGGAACGCCATGCCCGGCACGCTCCACGACAATTCCTGGCCGAGCACGAATTGGAAGAACACCACGCCGATGCCCAACGCGGACACGAACGAAAGCACCACCGACAGCATGAGATAGATCGGCGCCACCACCGCGCGCAGAATGACCGCCAGGATCAGGAACACGACAACGAGCGTCATCAGGATGATGTAGCGGAGGTCGGCGTTGTAGTAGTTGCGGATGTCGCTTTGCACTGGCGAGAAGCCGACCATCGAGATCTGCGCATTGGCCAGCGTGGTGTTGGGCCTTGCGCTGTCGGCGGCGGCGATGATGTCGTCGACCTGATCCATCGCATCGACGCCGAACGGGTTGAGTGCGGTCTGGACGAGGTACCGGACGGTGTGGCCGTCGTCGGAGACGAACAGCTTCGCGGCCTTCTTGAACTCCTGCTGGGTAAGGATCTGCGGCGGGATGTAGAAGCCGGACATCGGCGGGTCGGAGGCGTCACGCCTCATCGCCAGCAGGAAACCCGACGCCTGGTCGAGGCCACTGCCCATGTTCCTGGTCTGATCCACCAGTATCTGGACGCCGTCGGCCAGCTGTTGGCTCGAGTCCGCCAACGTGTTCACTCCGGTGCGGACTTCGTCGATGCGCTGATCCATCGCTTTCGGATCGTCGACGCCAAGCTCTCGAGCGGCGTCGACCGCCGTGTCCAGACTCTTTCCGACGCTGCGCAAGGTTTGATCGAGCGTCGCGGTGCCCTTCGTCTCCCGCAACGCCGCAGCGAGCGCAATGAAGTAGTTCATGGTCGTCGGGTTGTACTGGTTGACCGTGCGCTGCAATTCGTTGCGCGACGTCACGCAGGCGGGGTCGAGGTTGCATACCGGACTGCCATTGAGCGCAGACAGCAGCGATGATGATGACCGGTAGACCTCGGTGACCTGGTCGAGGTTGTCACCGAGTGCATCGCCAACCGAGTTCATGTTGGCGACCAGGTTCGCGGTCTTGTCGATCTCGTCCAACGTGGCCTGGCCGCCGAACTTGGCCTGCATGTCCGTGAGCGCACTCATCAGACCGCGAACGGATCCGATGGAGTCGATGACCTGCGTCCTGATCTGGCCTAGCACATCGGCCATCTGATGCGCCCCGCCACTGAGCAGGTTCAGGTTGCCTTCGTTGTTGGCGATCTGGCCCGATGCGTCGGCCAGTTTGGAGCCGACCTCGCCGGCCTGATACGTGGACTTCGCCTCCTGCAACATCGCGCCGGTCGGTCGTGTGATGCCGCGCACCATGTCGATGCCCCGCACCTGACTGATGCGCTGCGCCATCTGCTCAAGGTCCGCCAACGCCTTCGGCGACCGCAGGTCCGTGTCGGGCACGTACACCTGGACGAACTGCTGCATCGTGCTGCTGATCGGAAAGTGCCGCACCATCGCGTTGTACCCGAGGTTGCTCGGGGCGTCCGCCGGCAGGTTCTGCCGATCGTCGTAGCTGTACTTCGCCAGGCCCGCGCAGCCGGCCAACGCCAGCAGGATCACCAGACTGGCGGCAAGGTGGCTGACCGGTCTGCGCACGATGTGCGTGGCCGACCGTCGCCAGAATCTGCCGGTGAGGTCCTTGCGAGGTTTGATCCACCCGCGCCGCCCGGTGAGCACCATGAGCGACGGCAAAAACGTCAGCGCTCCGAAGAGCGCGATGGCGATGGTAACCGCCAGCGACGGACCGACCGTCAGGAACGCCCCCAGTGTCGCGAACGACAGGCCGAGGAACGTCAGCGCCACTGTCGCCGCCGATCCCGTGATGACCTCGCCAATGGTCGTCAGTGACTTGATCACGGCGTCGTCGGAGCTCATCCCGCTGCGTAGACATTCCTGATAACGACTGAATAGGAATACGGCGTAATCGGTGCCCGCACCCATGAGCATGCCGGTCATCAGCATCATGGTCTGGGGTCCCAGAGAGATTCCCAACTCACCGAGGCCCGCGACCACCTGCTGTGCCACGCCCATCGACACGCCGATGGTGAGCAACGGAAGCAACATCGCGACCAGACTGCGATAGACGATCACCAGGATGACGAATACCGTGACGACCGTGGCCGTCTCGATGACGTGCTGATCCCGGACGCCGATGTCGTTCAAGTCGTCGAACGTCGCCGCGGCGCCAACCACGTCGACGCTCAGCGCAGACCCCTTGGTCGCCGCGTGAACCGTCTCGAGTGCGTTTCGGTATGCCTCCTGTCCGGAAGCGGTGCCCATCGTCCCGGCCATGTTGACGGGAAGCGTCCAGGCCTTGCCGTCCTTGCTCTGCATGACCTGGCGGAGCTCGGGGATGGACACGAAGTCCTGCGTGGAGATGACGTTGGTGGGGTCAGCCCGCAGCTGGCTCACCAGGTGTCGGTAGGTGTCCTCGTCGGCCGGAGTCAAGCCGTTCTCGTTCGTCAACACGACGACTGCGAGATTGCCCCCGTCGGCCTCCTTGAACGCTTCCTTCATGTGTTGGCCCGCAACCAGTACCGGCGAGTCGGACGGCAGGAAGTCGGGCGGATTGCGCTGCGCGACGACCGCCAGCGGAGCAATCGTCAGGAACAGTACCGCGGTCAGTGCCAACCAGGCCGCGATGACCGCGATGGGGTGCCGAACCACCAGCCGGCCCAGCGACTCGAACACGTGGTGAACAGATGCACCACGGATTTCGGCGCGTCTGAACACCATCCGAGGCTACACCCGCAAACCCGTGCGCGGCCCCGCGACGACGGACCCGCTACTCGTCGACGCACGCGATTGGCGAACGTGTTGTAATCGGGTGTGGTCGATACAAAAGCCGGGAAAACGCCTCGAAACAACGATGTTTCAGTCCAATCGGCGAATTTCGACGACGTTGCCGACGCGCCTGGTTCCGGGTCCGCGCCGATGACGTTCGCCGTCGCCGTGCACGGCACCAGGGGCGATGTCGAACCGTGCACGGCCGTCGCGCTCGAACTGGTGCGCCGCGGACATCATGTGCTCATGGCGGTGCCGCCCAACCTCATCCAGTTCGTCGAGTCAGCGGGCCTGGCGCGTCCACTGGACTATGGCGTGGATTCCCAGAAGCAGTTGGATGCGGACATCTTTCGTGACTTCTGGAAGCTGCAGAATCCGATGACCGCAATGCGCCGCGGCCGTGAGTACATGACTCAGGGTTGGGCCGAGATGAGCGAGACGTTGGCGTCGCTGGCGATCGGTGCCGACTTGATCCTTACTGGTACCACGTACCAGGAGGTCGCCGCCAACGTAGCTGAGCAGCAACGCGTTCCGCTTGCAGCGCTACATTACTTTCCCTTTCGCGCGAACAGCCACATGGTGCCGGTGCCGCTCCCCCGGCTCGTGCTCCACAGGGGTTGGTCGATGGTGGAATGGGTACACTGGCGGATCCTGAAGAAGCCCGAGGACGCTCAGCGCCGTGCGCTCGGACTACCGCAAGCCAGGGTCCGATCGGTACGTCGCATCGTCGAAAGTGGTGCGCTCGAGATCCAGGCGTATGACGAACTGTTCTTTCCAGGCCTGGCCGAGGAGTGGAACGGAGCCCGGCCGCTGGTCGGCTCGATCTCACTGGAGCTTCCGACCCCCGACGACGACGACCTCGACGACTGGATCGCCGCCGGAACCCCGCCCATTTACTTCGGTTTCGGCAGCATGCCCGTCGAGTCGCCAGCCGAGGCCATCGCGATGATCACCTCCGTATGCGCCGAACTCGGTGAGCGGGCCTTGATCAGCGCGGGCGTCTGGGACGTCGACGCGGTACCCCACGCCGATCACGTCAAACTCGTCGGTACGGTCAACCACGCCAAGGTGTTTCCCGCCTGCGAGGCCGTCGTTCACCATGGCGGGGCAGGCACCACCGCTGCGGGTGTGCGGGCCGGCGTGCCGACCGTGGTGCTGTGGGTCGGCGCCGACCAGCCGGTGTGGGCCACACAAATCAAGCGCCTGAAAGTCGGTACCGCGGAGCGATTCTCGAAGTCCACTCCGGAATCACTGGCGAAGGCGCTGCGAACGGTCCTGACACCCGACTATCGGAATCGGGCGCGGGAGGCGGCCGCGCGGATCACGGCGCCCGCCAAGAGCACAGCGCAAACCGCCGACCTGCTCGAATTGGCGGCCCGGCGCGGTAGCACGTCGAAGTCACTGCCTAGATGATCACTCCCTTGAGGTCGAAGTACGCCAAGGTCTGAATTACCTGATCGGACAGCCATTCCCGCGAATTCTCGGCGCCCACCTGGTACCCGACGACGCCAATCGACATCGTGCCGACGACGCGACCGGCTGCCACCACCAGTTGGCCACCGGCTCGTTCGACGGCGGTGCGGGTCACGTTCTGGTCGAGCGCTCGGCATACGACGTACTCGGCGTCCGTGCCGTCTAGGCGCGCGATCTCGATTGGCACGTCACCGAGGTTCGAGCAAGACACCGGCAGCTCTCCGAAGACCACGTCGACCGTGCCTCGAACGGCGCGCCTTGGGACGAACGGAGTGATCGGAAGCAGCGCGTGCGTCTCGTCGGGCACGCCCCGCACGGCCGACAACGCCGCTCTGACCGCGGTTCTGGTGGCCGAGAGATCGCTGGTAACCGTTGCGGGGTCGATGGTCGCGTTTGCCATCTTCATTGCGTTGGCGCGGCGATCGTCCAGCCCGCGATCGCTCACTGCGATCAACAAGGTCACGGTGCCGTCGGACTGGGACACACGTCCCAGGCGCTCGCCCAGCTTGGCCGAAAACGCAGCGAAAAGCGAATAGCCAGTACCGCCAAGGCTTTCGGCTCGCGCGTCCCAATCCTCGACGTCCACGACAGCCGATACGGCCGGGATCGTCACCGGGTCGTCCGCCACCTCAACCGCGCGGGACCGTGCCCTTCGTGACGATGAGATCGCCGCGCGCCTGCGTGCGGCGAACCGCACCGCCTTGGCCACCGTCCGGCCGAACTCCGGGAGGTCTCGTGCCACCTGCCTGGCGTCGGCGCTCAACGCGGTCAACCGTTTCCGTGATCCGGGAGGCCGGTAGCCGAACTCGGGTTTCACACCGTGCACGGCCTCGAACACTCTGAGCGCCGCGCCGCCGCCATCGACCAGGCAGTGGGATATGACGAGCGTGATGGCGCTCGACCCATCGCTCATCGGCAGCACCCCCAGATGCCACCCGGGTCCGTGCACCGGGTCGACCGGACGTTGCGAACGCGCTTCGATCCACGCGCCGAGTTCGCTCGGCGGTCGGACCTCGTCGACGTCCAGTGGCGCTGCCGGCCCCTTCGCCGCAACCCAACGATGCCGACCGAACGGCAGCACCGACGGCTCGATCAACCGGCCGGCCAAGCCGTAGCCGAAGTCACGGTGAAACCGGTGCAGGTCCTCCATGTCCACCGGATTTCGGTAGACCCAGATGCATTGCATCACTTGGGCACGACCCGTGGCCCTCCATGACAGGTAGGTCGCTTGGTCGATGTACTCCAGCAGATCGTCGATCATACGATTACTCCGCGAAGGTCGAACTCGCCCAACACCCTTGCCACGCGCGCTCGCAGGCCTTCCTTGGTGTTCTCAACGCCCGGCTGATAGCCGATCACCGCGATGGAGACCTTTCCGTCGAGCCGACCGGAGACGATCGTCAGCAGGCCGTGACGTTCCTCGAGCACCCTGCGCGTGATGTGCCGGTCCACCCCGCGCAGAAACACCTGCTCGGCCGGAGTGCCGTCGAGGCAGGCGATTCCGATGGGCAGATCCCCCAAATTCGAGCACGACACCGGCTGCTCGGCGAAACCGATCGCCAGGTCGGCGACGCGCCGCACCGCGAACTTCGGGATGAACGGCGTCAGCGGCAGCAGGCGCATCGCCTCGTCGGGCTCGTCCTTCACCGCCTTTAGCGCATCGCGGACCACCGCTCGGGTCGACGACAGATCCGTCGTGATGAGCCTCGGGTCGACGCGGACCTGAGCCAGCGCGACGGCATTGGCCCGGGTGTCGTCGGGGGCGCGGTCGTTGATCGGGACGATCAGGCCGACGGTTCCGTCGGCGACGAGTTCACGGCCCTGGTCCACGGCGAGTTTGGCCGCGAATCCGGCCAGCAGCGAATAACTGTTGCCCCCAAGCGCTTCGGCCCGCGCGTCCCACTCGTCGAGAGCGATGAATGCGGACACGGCGGGTACGACGACTGCCTCGTCGTCGGCGGCCCGGCGGCCACTCCGTCCAGTCGGCTGCGCCGGGGATGCGCTCGAGCGGTCCTTGGTATCGCGCGCCGAACCGTCCTTGCGATGACTCATGAGGAACTTGGCCGCAGCCACCAGCGTCCGTCCCAGCTCGGGTGCGTCACGAAGTGTCTGTCGGGCGTCGGCGGCCATCGCCTGCCTGCGTGTACGCGTACGCGGCGGCGGATAGCCGAAGTCGCGACGGTGCCCCCGGATCGCGTCGTGAATCGTCGACAGTGCGGCACCTCCGTCGAACAGTAAGTGCGACATCACCAGCGTCACCGCCGTCGAGCCGTCCGTCATCGGGAGCACGCCCGCGTGCCAGCCCGGACCGAACTCCGGGTCGATCGGGAGTTGCGCGCGCTCGTCGATCCAGTCGCTGAGTTCGGAGCGCGGACGGGGACTCGACTCGATCGCGAGCGGTGCCGCCGGTCCCGGCGACGCAACCCAACGATGCCGCCCGAACGGCAACGCGGACGGCTCGATCAGCCGGCCAGCCAATCCGTAGCCAAAGTCACGGTGGAAGCGCCTGACCTCCTCCATGTCAACGGGATGGTCGTACACCCACGCGATCTGAGTGACCGCGGCCTGACCGGTTGCGCGCAATCCGAGAAACATGGCCTGGTCGACGAAGTCGAGCCGGTGGTCCGCCGACGGACGGGCCTCGATCGACACCATTGCTCAACCCTTGGCGGCCGGCACCAACGGCGCCTGTTCACGGACGGTGTTGCGGTGCAGCGCCTCTCCGTGCCAGACGTGGCCGCGGGCAGACACCGGAACGGCCCCGTCGGCGACGCCCACGTACACCGCCGCCATCGCGGAGACGTAGCGCTCCACCGACTCACGGGCGATGGGGTTGTCGGGGAAGCCCACCGTGACCGTGGTCTCGCGCTCGCCGCGGTTGACCCAGAGCCCGATCTGACGGGCCAGCCGCGCGTCGCTGTAGACCTTGCCGTTCATGCGTTCCCACTCCGCGACGACATTCGCGGACAGCGGCGGCAGGCCCGCGTCGAGGTAGGACACCATCGGCACCCCAGGGTCCGGCGTCCGCAGCCCAAGGCCGCCTCGGGCGCAGCTGCTCCCCTCGTCGACTGCCGCCAGCTCGAGCACGCGGTCGAACGGAACGTGTGCGAGGTGCAACCCGTCGTCGAACGAAGCCTGGGCGGCCCGAGCGGACTCCTCGAACGATTCCGCGCCGACGGGCACCGTGATCGGGACCGTCCCGGTGAACCAGCCCGTCGTCTGGAACTCCTCCGACGTGCGACGGGTGGTCGTCGGGGTGATGAAGTGTGACGCCGTACTGCCCGTGAACGCGTGCTCGGCCAGTGCCGCGCACGCGAATACCCCGCCGATGAACCGGGCGCCTGCTGCCGTGCACGCCGCCTCGAATCGTTCCGATTGCTGCTTGTCCATCAGCCGCACCGTGATCAAATCCCCTGAGCACGGTATCGACGGATCGCCGAGCGGCAGGGCGAAGCGCGGCATCGTGCCGTCGTTTCGCTCCGCGAAGCGGATCCACTCCCGTACCTCCGGCGAATCCAACGTCAGTGCGCTCAGAAACTGCTGCTGCTGTGTGCAGAAGGCGTCGTAGCTGCCCGCACTCGGCAACGGAATCGGCGCCGCTCCGCTCGCAAGCGCTGCGTACATCATGTGGATCTCCACCAACACCAAGCCCATGAACATGGCGTCGGTGTGCACGTGATCGATGCTGATGTAGAACGTGAAGTGATCCGCACGCTGGATGATGCCGAACGAGAAGCAGTCCCACGTCAGTGGATTCGGCGTGGCCAGCACGTGCTCGCGCCACTGCGTCGCCGACACTTCTCCGTGACGCGTTGGCACGAAGGCGATGTCCCTTGGATCGGAGACGGTATGCCGCACGATGTCGTCCGTGTCCGTCAACTCGAACCAGCTGTGGTAGGTGTCATGCCTGCGCAAGTACGCGTTGACGACGTACGTCATCGCGCGAACGTCACACCGACCAGGCATGTCCCATGCGGGGATGTTGAGCCGCGCCATGTCGGTGCCCTCCGACTGATGCGACAAATAGCCCCGAATATGCTGGGCCTGTTGGTAACTGGCGGGAACGTCGCTGACGGGGGCAGTGCCCACCTTCGCGCGACTCTTGGGCGAGGGGTGCCACGACACCAGCTCACCCGAAGCGCCCGTCCAGTCGTGAATCGCCTTGATCGCAACCATCTAGCGCTCCCTCACTCGCAGTAGCTGGTCGAGCGACGCCATCGGCGCTGGTTGATTCGTCACGACGCCACCGCCGCAACGGCACTGTCATCGTTGAGCTCGCCCGCGATCGTCTCGCTGAGGTGTTCGGCCAGAGCGCGCACCGTGGTGACGTCCGTCGAACCGATCCGCACTCCGGTCGCGGACTCGAGCCGCGTCCGGAGCTCCAGCGTCCCCAGTGAGTCGAGGCCGTATTCCGACAGCGGCTTGTCCGCGTCGACCGACCTCCGCAGGATCAGGCTCATCTCCTCGGAGATCAAGCGCCGCAAGCGTGCAGGCCACTCCTCGCGGGACATCTGGCTCAGCTCGTCGAGGAACTCACTCGACCCGGAGCGGTCTTGGCCGAGCGATGCGAACGCTTCCGCGAACGGACTGCTCTGGGCGAACGCGGTGAGCCATGCGTTGCCCGCGAGCGGGGCGTAACCGCTGTAGACCCGGGTGTGTCGGATCAAGGTGTCGAACGCGTGAGCGCCGTCCTCCGGGTCGATGGCCATCCCATTGTCCGCGGCCATCGCCTGGCCCGCGCCGATCTGCGCCCACGCACCCCACGCCACCACCTGGCCCGGCAACCCGTTGGCCCGCCTCCAGCGCGCGAACGAGTCCAGCCAGCTATTGGCTGCCGCGTACGCACCCTGCCCTGGCGACCCGACCATCGCAGCAGCCGACGAGAAGGCACAGAACCAGTCCAGTGGCGCCGTGGCCGTGGCTTCGTGAAGGTGCCACGCCCCCAACACCTTCGGTGCCCAGTCGCGTTCGAGGAGCTCGTCGGTGATGTTCGCAAGGGTCGCGTCTTCGATGACCGCGGCCGCGTGAAGCACACCGCGCAACGGCTTGCCCGTTGCATTCGCCGCCGCGACCAGCCGGCCGGCCGTCGCCGCTTGCGATACGTCCCCGAGCTCGACTTCCACCTCGGTACCGGCCCGCCGGATGCGCTCGATGACGCGCAACGTCTCGCGGCTCGGCGCCGAGCGGCCGTTCAGCACGATGCGCCCGCACCCGGACGCGGCCATCTTCTCCGCCAGGAACAGCCCGAGACCGCCCAGTCCCCCGGTGACCACGTACGCGCCGTCGGCGCGGAACACCAGTGCCCGGTCGGCAGGCACCACGGCGGCGTACTGACCCGCACGCGGTACGTCGAGCACCAACTTGCCGGTGTGTTCGGCGGCGGCCATCGCCCGGATCGCGTTGGCGCCATTGGCCAGCGGGTAGCGGGTTGTCTGCGGTGCGGGCAACACGCCATCCGCGATCTGCTGATAGATGACCTCGAGCATGGCCCGCAGGGTGTCGGGTTCGACCAACGCGAGCAGCGCAAGGTCGACGGCGTGGAAGGACAGGTTCCGCCGGAACGGGAAGAGGCCCATCTTGGTGTCGCCGTAGATGTCGCGCTTGCCGATTTCGATGAATCGCCCGCCGAACGTCAACAGCTCGACACCGGCGCGTTGCGCCGCTCCCGGCAGCGAGTTGAGCACCACGTCGACGCCGTAGCCGTCGGTGTCCGCCCTGATCTGGTCGGCGAAGTCGATTGTGCGCGAGTCGTAGACACCCTTGACGCCCATGTCCAGCAACATGTTCCGGCGCTCGGGACTTCCCGCCGTGGCGTAGATCTCGGCCCCGGCGGCACGCGCGATCGCGAGCGCGGCCTGACCAACACCGCCGGTGGCGGAGTGAATGAGCACCTTGTCACCCGCGCGGATCCTGGCCAGGTGATGCAGCGAGTACCACGCGGTGGCGTGAGCGCTCGGAACCGCTGCGGCGACCGCGTCCGGCAACTCGGTCGGGATGGGCACCGCGAGGTTCACATCACAGGTGACGTAGCTGCACCAGGCTCCCGTCGCCGAGATCCCCGCGACACGGTCACCGATCAGGTGATCGGTCACTCCGGCACCCACCGCCGTCACCACGCCCGCGAAGTCGGCCCCGAGCTCGGGCAGCCTGCCCTCGAAGGAGGGATAGCGTCCGTAGGCGATCAACACGTCGGCGAAGTTGAGGTTCGACGCCGACACGGCGACCTCGATCTGACCTGGTCCGGGTGGGATGCGCTCGTACGCAACGAGTTCTGCGGACTGCAGGTCTCCTGGCGTGCGGATCTGCAGACGCATCCCGTCCCGCTCCGGGTGCACCACCGTCGTGTGGCGTTCCTCGGCCTGCAGCGGGCTGACGTTGAGCCGGGCCACGTAGTGTTGACCGTCCCGCCAGGCGGTCTCGTCTTCGTTCGAGTTCGAGAGCAGCTGGGCGGCAACCAGTTCCACGTCCGTCGCGTCGTCCACGTCGACCTGCGTGGGCCGCAGCGACGGGCACTCCATGCCGACGACCCGCATCAGCCCGCGTAAGCCACCCTGAGCCAGGTTGGGCACCTCACCCGAGAGCACAGTCTGCGCATCCCTGGTGAGCACGTACAACCGCGGTGGCTGTCCGGGAATCTCGGGCAGCACCCGGGCGATGCGGACCAGCTGGCGGACGTGGTCGGCACCCCGGCCGACGGGATCGCCGTCCGGGTGCCGCGGTTCCCCGACCACCACAACACCCGCGAAGGGGTGAGCGGTGAGCGTCTCGCGAAGTAGCGCGGCGCTGGCCCCAAGGTCGTCCCCGGCCCACGTCATCGCGGTGACGTCGGACTCTCCCGCCTTGAGCGCGTCGGTCAGCTTCGTGGCGAGCATGTCGGGGGCGTCGCCGGCGGCGATCACCAACCAGTTGCCCGGCGCGATGGTGGCCACGGGCGAGTTCTGCCTGCGCCAGTCGATGGTGAGCAATCGATCGTTGAGGCGCCGGTCCCGCTCGCCCTGCTCCGATACGCCGGTGCCCAGCCGCAGCCCCGCCACCGATAGCAGCACGGCGCCCTGGTCGTCGAGCACGTCGATGTCAGCCTCGACCGCGCCGTGATGTGCACTGGTCAACCGGGCGAAGGCGTAGTGCGCATTGCGGGTGGACGCATAGGCGCGCAGTTCGCGAACCCCGAGCGGCAGCATCAACGCGCCGCTGTCGTCGGAGTACAGGTCGGGGTGTGCACCGACCGCCTGGAAGCATGCGTCGAGAAGCGCCGGATGCGCGCTGAAGGCGCCCTGCTGCGACCGGATCGACCCCGGCAGCGCCACCTCGGCGAGGACGGAGCCGCCCGAACCAGTGTGGGCAGCCGTCAGACCGCCAAAGGCAGCGCCGTATCCGATGCCGCGAGCCGAGTAGAAGGCGCGCAGTTCCTGCCCGTCGACCAGGGTCGGGTGCGATTCGAGCAGCGCGGCGACGTCGTACTTCGCCGGCTCCACGCCGTCTTCGACACTCTGCAGCACCGCAGTGGCCCGCCTGACCTCCTGCTCTTCGAGGTAGGTACTGACGACGAAGTCGACGACGCCCGAAGGAGAAACCGATGCGACGGCGCTCAACGGCGTGTGGTCTTCGAGTAGGAGCATCTGCTCGAACGTGACGTCCCGCACCGCCGACGCCTCGCCGATGACCTCCCGCGCGGCAGCCAGTGCGATCTCGCAGAAGGCGGCACCCGGTAACGCGGCCACGTCGTGTACCCGGTGGTCGTCGAGCCACGGCTGCACCGCGACCCCGACATCCGATTGCCAGACGTGACGTTCGGGCGTTTCGGGCAGCCGCACGTGCGCACCCAACAGCGGATGGACGGCCACCGTCGACGCGTTGTGCGACTGCTCGTCACGGGTGAGCATCAGCTGCGCATGGGTGAACGAGGGCAAGGGCGCATCCACGAGTGCGCCGGCCGGCCAAAGCACGGCACGATCGATCGACGCACCTGCCTCATGCAACCCGGCCAGGAACTCGCTAAGCCCGTGCGGCAGCTGCTGCTCCCGCCTCGTGCTGGCCAGGGCCGCCAACCGGATGTCGACGCTGCGCGCGTTCTGGTCGACCGCATGGGTGAGCAAGGGATGCGGCGCGAGTTCTCCGAACACCCGGAAGCCGTCTTCCAGGGCTGCCTGGACGGCAGCGGCGAACCGGACCGCGTGGCGCAGGTTGTCCGCCCAGTAGTACGCGTCGAAGTCCGCAGGATCGCGCGGGTCGTACAGAGTTGCCGAGTAGTACGGCACCGTTGGTTCCATCGGTGAGATGTCCTCGAGCACATCCACCAGCTCGTCGAGGATCGGATCGACCTGTGGCGAATGGGACGCGACGTCCACTGCCACCTCGCGCGCCATCACACCGCGCGCTTCCCACTCGGCGACCAGCGCCCGGACCGACTCCTTGGCCCCACCCACGACCGCGGACTGCGGCGAGGCCACGACCGAGAGCACGACGTCGTTCACCCCGAGCGCCGCCAACTCCGAAAGCACCTGCTGTGCAGGTAGTTCGACCGAGGCCATCGCCCCGGAACCGGCGACGGTCGCCATCAGTCTCGAGCGCCGGCAGATCACCTTGACGCCGTCGGCAAGCGAAAGCGCCTCGGCGACGACCGCTGCCGCCACCTCGCCCATCGAATGACCGATGACCGCGCCCGGCGCGACACCCTTGGCCGTCATCGTGGCGGCCAATGCGACCTGAACGGCGAAGATCGTGGGTTGCACCCGGTCGATTCCGGTTACCACCTGCTCGCTTGACATCGCCTCGGTCACGGAGAATCCGGATTCCGCGAGGATCAGCGGTTCGAGCTCCGCGACCGTCCTGGCGAATACGGTTTCGGTCTCCAACAGGCCCGCGCCCATGGCGGCCCACTGCGAGCCCTGCCCGGAGAACACCCAGACCGGGCCACGCTCGCCGTCGGCGACGGCAGGCTCCCACGGGCCATCGTCGGAGGCGAACTCGCGCAATGCGGTGACGAGGTCGTCGCGACCGTGCGCCAGTACGACGTGGCGTACGGGTCGATGCGCCCGGCGACGCGCGAGTGTGTAGGCGAGATCCGTCATTTCCGTGGCGGGGTCGTCGACCTCCGGACGGCTGTCCACCCAGTCGGCCAGCCGACCGGCGGCGCGGCGCAACTCCGTAACGGACGTGGCGGACAGCGGGAACAGCTTTGGCCCATCGGCCGTCCCGGCCTGCTCGGAGCGAGCGTGCCTGCCTAGCGGTGGATCCACCGGTGCCGCCTCGAGGATGGCGTGCACGTTGGTGCCCGAGAGCCCGTAGGAGGAGACCGCGGCGCGCCGCGGATGGCGACCGTTGGTGGGCCACGCGGTGGTTTGTTCCGGCACGAACAGCTGCGACTCGATGCGCGCCAACTCCTCCGGCAGCGCGGTGAAGTGCAGATTCCGCGGCACGGTCGCGTGATGCAGCGCAAGGATGGCCTTCACCAGTCCGATCGCCCCTGACGCCGACTGACCGTGCCCGAAGTTGGTCTTCGCCGAGCCCAACGCGCACGGTCCAGCCGTCCCGTAGACCTCGGCCAGGCTGGCGAATTCGATCGGATCGCCGACGGGTGTTCCGGTGCCGTGGGCCTCGACCATGCCGACGGTGGTGGGGTCGACGCCTGCCGACGCCAATGCCGCCCGGTACACGCTGACCTGCGCGGTACGCGACGGCACGGCGATGTTCACGGTGTGACCGTCCTGGTTGGCGGCCGTTCCTCGGATGACCGCCAGCACGCGGTCGCCGTCCGCCTTGGCGTCGCTCAAACGCTTCAGAAGCAGGACGGCCGAGCCTTCTCCGCCTGCGAAGCCGTCGGCGTTCACGTCGAATGCGTGGCATGCCCCGGTCGGCGAGAGCATCCCCTGCGCCGAACCCGAGGACATCTTTCGAGGTTCCAGCATGATCGAGACGCCGCCGGCCAGTGCGAGGTCACTCTCGCCGTCGTAGAGGCTGCGGCAGGCCATGTGCACGGCGAGAAGGCTTGACGAGCAGGCTGAGTCGACGGTGAAGGCCGGGCCATGTATGCCGAGGTGGTAGGCGATGCGGCCGGAAGCCAGGCTGAAGTTGTTGCCCGTGAAGCCGTAGGGACCCTCGATTGCGTTGGCATCCGCGGCCAGCAGCTGGTAGTCGGCGTGGGTCATGCCCATGAAGACGCCGGTCAGGGACTTGGCGATGATTGAGGGGTCGATCCCGGCGTGTTCGATTGCTTCCCAAGATGTTTCCAGTAGGAGGCGGTGTTGCGGGTCGATCGCCGTCGCCTCGCGCTCGCTGATGCCGAAGAACTCGGCGTCGAAACCGGCGATGTCTTCCAGGAACGCGCCCCACTTGGAGACCGAACGTCCCGGCACCCCCGGCTCCGGGTCGAAGTACTCCTCGGCGTCCCAACGGTCCAGCGGCACCTTGGTGACGGTGTTCTGGCCGCGCATCAACGCCTCCCAAACGCCCGCCGGCGAGTCGATGCCGCCGGGCAGCCGGCATCCGATGCCGATCACGGCGACTGGGGGGACCGCTGTCTCTGCCACGTAAATCCAACCTTCTTCCACATGCGTACTCAGGAGTTCCGACCCGGGTAGGAGTGCAGAAAGCGTCAAATTCGCATTTGCCGCATATCGGCCCTGCGCCTCCTTTCCCTGAGAAATTCGCCCTTATCAGTAGAAGCCCATTACCGCAAGCGGAGCATCTTCGTTAGCCGTCGATGAGTGAGCAAATGAAATCTTGCTCATTCATCCCGATGATTCTCCGGCGGAAGATTACACCGGGAATGGTTGACGCGTCTTCCCTACGTCAAAAATGTGGCTGACCTGGTAATATTTTACTTTCATCCGCGTCGATTCATTTGTAGCGACGCTAAGATTGCAACGCCATGTTTTCGCCGCATGAGAACTCAGCAAATTGTCGAGCGCGTCGATCTCGATCGAAAATTGCTCGACAATCGACGTGTCAACACTCAATATCGGCGCATCGATGGTTTGCCGGAAAACGTGCAATTCACGGGAAGCTACAGGTAGCGTCAATTAGGGTAATGGTATGTATTAGCCGTTCGATTGCTCCCGACCCCAGAGTGTCGCCCGCCATCGGCTGTCAAATCGACGGGGGGTCGGCCAGTCACGGCAATCGTGGTCCCGATAACGATGGCGTCAAATCTCGTGGTGCTGGCAACACACACGCCATCGCGGCGCTACGCCGGCGTCACCGCCGGGCCAAATGCGCCGCAGCGCCGAAATCATCTGTGCCACAAGGGATTAAACAGACAACCAATGTTGTCCACAGATTCTGCCAATTCGTCGGACACCCGCCACAACGGCGTCACACGGCCTCGGAGGTCGCGTCCGCGTACGGCGCACCGTGTTCGGTGACCGCCGCGAATCCGTGCTTGCGAGCCAGCGCCGCTCCCCGACGGATGAGCGCGGCCGTCGCCACGAACCCGGCCTGATCGGCCACCACGAACGGTGTCAGCAGGCGGTTGTGCACGAAACCGAACGCCAGCCCGCTGGCCGGATCCGCCCACCCGAGCGAGCCTCCCAGGCCGACGTGGCCGAACCCCGGCAGGACGCCGCCGAGCGGCAGCGAGTGGTAGCCGAGGTTGAACGACATCGGCATCAGGATGCTGCCGTCCGGGTGAAGGCTGCGCCGACCGGTGAGTTGGACGACCAGTTCCGGGGACAGGAAGCGTGTGCCGTCGATGGTGCCGCCGTTGGCGATGGCGCCGTACATCCGGGCCAGCGCCCGCGCGGTGGCGACGCCGTTGGCCGCAGGGAGTTCGGTGTCGAGCAGCGGGAGGTCGCCCTGGACCGTGGACTTCATGCCTGGGAAGTACAACGACCCGAAGCCGCCCGAGTACGGCAGGCCGGCGAGCCGCGGTGCGACCAGGTTGAAGATCGGGTTCTGGAGCCGCGACTGGGGCCCGATGATCTGTGCGGGTTGGGTCGGCGCGGCCGTCGGCGGCCTGCCGAGGTGGAAGCCGTCGGTGTTCAGCGGCGCGGCCAACTCGGTTCGGAACAGCTCGCGCATGCCGCGCCCAGTGACGGCGCGGGCCAGACCGGACATCAGCCATCCATAGGTCAGCGCGTGGTAGGCGGGCAGCCCCTTGAACAGCCCCATCGGCGCGGCGGCCATGCGCTCCTCCATCAGGAGGTGGTCCATCAGATCGGCCTTGGTGGTGCCGTTCAGGTGCGCGAGGCCAGCCCGGTGCTGCATGAGTTCACGAACGGTGACCGACGCCTTCCCGTTGGCAGCGAAGGCACGCCAGTACTCGGCGACCGGCGCGTCGTAGTCGAGCTCGCCGCGGTCGGCGAGTCGGTGGATGACGGTGGACGCCATGCCCTTCGTGGCGGAGAACACCACGGTTCCGGTGTCCGCGGTCCACTGCTTCGTGCCGCGGCGGTCGGCCCACCCCGTCCACACGTCGACGACGGGCCTGCCGTCCAGATAGACCGCGAGTGCTCCCCCGCCGAATCGGCGCCAGGGAAAGAGTTCGGAGAATGCGCGCACGGCGCAGGAGAAGTTCGGGTCGGCATCGCCGTTGACACCGTGCGGGAGCGCGACGCTGCGCTCCCGGCCTTTTGCAGGGCTCACAGTTAGACAATCTACCCGTTCCCCCGGCAAATATTGACGGCAGTTACCGATCTGTTAGGTCACGACACGGCCGCGGCATCGAGCAGCTCCTGCGCAGCAAGCGCGGGAGTCAACTCACCCTCGAGCACGCGACGCTCCACGTCGGCGCGGATCCGCCGGACCTCGGGGTGAGTGAGCACGCGGTCGAGCACCGTGTCGCGCACCATCGTCCACGTCCAATCGACCTGTTGCGCTCGACGTCTCGCGTCGAACTCACCCGCATCGACGAGTACGTCGCGGTGCTTGCACACGGTCTGCCAGAGCTCGGCGAGCCCGTCGCCGTGGAGCGCACTCATCGTGAGTACCGGTGGACGCCAGAGTGTTTCACGCGGATAGATGAGCCGGATGGCACCCGCCAGCTCGCGCGCCGCCGCCTTGGCCTCGACCGCGTGTGCGCCATCCGCCTTGTTGACCACCACGATATCGGCGAGTTCGAGCACACCCTTCTTGATGCCTTGGAGCTGGTCACCGGTGCGCGCCAGGGTCAAGAAGACGAACGTGTCGACCATGTTGGCAACCGTCACCTCGGACTGTCCGACACCCACCGTTTCGACCAGGATGAGGTCGAAACCCGCGGCTTCCAGCAAAACAATGGTCTCGCGGGTGGCCTTCGCGACTCCGCCCAGCGTGCCCGAGGTGGGCGACGGTCGGATGTAGGCGTCGGGGTGAACCGCAAGCCGCGCCATCCTGGTCTTGTCGCCGAGTATCGAACCGCCGGTGCGCGTCGACGAGGGATCGACGGCGAGCACCGCGACCCGGTGACCTTGATCGATGAGGTACATGCCGAGCGCTTCGATCGTCGTGGACTTGCCGACGCCGGGAACGCCGGTGATGCCGACGTGCAGCGCCTTCCCTGCGTCTGGCATCAGTTCCAGCAGCAGCCGCTGCGCCTCTTCGCGATGGTCCGGGCGAGTGGACTCGACAAGCGTTATCGCGCGCGCGAGCGCGGAACGGTCGCCGCTTCGGACGGTCCGTGCGAGGTCCTCGGCGTCGCGAGTCATATCCCCGGTCGCTCCGCTCTCCCCCGCAAGCGGGGGGACCCCCAGCGCCGAAACCATCTACGGGAGGTCATAACCCAACCGCTCGGCCAGCTTCTCCAGCAGGCCGATGGCTGCATCGGCGATGACGGTGCCTGGCGGGAAGATGGCCGTGGCGCCTGCTTCGTAGAGCTCGTCGAAGTCACCCGGCGGAATCACCCCACCGACGACGATCATGATGTCGGCCCTGCCCACCTCGGCGAGCGCGTCGCGCAGCGCAGGCACCAGGGTCAGGTGGCCCGCGGCGAGCGACGACACTCCCACCACGTGGACGTCGTTGTCGGCGGCTTGGCGAGCGACCTCGTCCGGGGTGGAGAACAGCGACCCGACGTCGACGTCGAACCCGATGTCGGCGAATGCCGTCGCGATGACCTTCTGGCCACGATCGTGACCGTCCTGGCCCATCTTGGCCACCAGGATGCGCGGCCTGCGGCCATCCGCCTCGGCGAACTTACCAACCAGTTCCGTTGCAGCGCTTACGTTGCTGACCATCCCCACCTCATCCCGGTAGACGCCCGCGATCGTGCGAATCTCGGCCTGGTGGCGTCCGTAGACCTTCTCCAGGGCATCGGAGATCTCGCCGACGGTGGCCTTCGCACGGGCAGCGGCGATGGCCAGCGCCATCAGGTTGTTCCCAAGGCCGTCCTGGCCTGCCGGGCCCGATTCCGCTGCCGCTCGGGATAGTTCGGCCAGCGCCGCCTGTGTCGCGGCCTCGTCGCGGTCGGCGCGCAGCCGAGCGAGCTTGTCGAGCTGTTCGGCGCGTACGCGGCTGTTCTCGACCTTGAGGACCTCGATCTCCTGGTCCTCGTCGACCTGATACTTGTTGACGCCGATCACGGTCTGCTGCCCGGAGTCGATGCGCGCCTGGGTCCGTGCGGCGGCCTCCTCGATGCGCAACTTCGGGATGCCATCGTCGATCGCCTGCGCCATACCGCCATGCTCGTCGACCTCGCGGAAGTGGGCGCGCACCTTCTCGGCGAGCTGGTGGGTCAGCCACTCGACGTAATACGAACCGCCCCAAGGGTCTATCGGCCGGGTGGTGCCGGACTCCTGCTGCAGCACCAGCTGCGTGTTGCGGGCGATGCGCGCCGAGAAGTCGGTGGGCAGCGCCAGCGCCTCGTCGAGGGCGTTCGTATGCAACGACTGCGTGTGGCCCTGAGTGGCAGCCATCGCCTCGATACACGTGCGTGCGACGTTGTTGAACGGGTCCTGCGCGGTCAGCGACCAACCCGACGTCTGCGAATGCGTGCGCAATGACAGCGACTTGTCGGTCTTGGGGTCGAACCGCGCGACCAGCTCACTCCACAACAGCCGGCCAGCCCGCAGTTTGGCGACCTCCATGAAGAAGTTCATGCCGATGCCCCAGAAGAACGACAACCGTGGCGCGAACTTGTCGATGTCCAGGCCCGCGGCCAGCCCCGCCTTGATGTACTCGACGCCGTCGGCCAGCGTGTAGGCGAGTTCGAGATCCGCAGTGGCTCCGGCCTCTTGGATGTGATAGCCGGAGATCGAGATGGAGTTGAACTTCGGCATCTTCGTGCTGGTGTAGCCGAAGATGTCGGAGATGATCCGCATCGACGGCTTCGGCGGATAGATGTAGGTGTTGCGGACCATGAACTCCTTGAGGATGTCGTTCTGGATGGTCCCCGCGAGCTTCTCCGGCGGCACCCCCTGCTCCTCTGCGGCCACCACGTACAGCGCAAGGATCGGCAGCACCGCGCCGTTCATCGTCATCGACACCGAGACGCTGGAAAGGTCGATGCCGTCGAACAATTGGCGCATGTCGAGGATCGAGTCAATGGCCACGCCTGCCATGCCGACGTCGCCTGCCACGCGCGGATGATCGGAGTCGTAACCGCGGTGCGTGGCGAGGTCGAACGCCACCGAGAGGCCCTTCTGACCCGCGGCCAGATTTCGTCGGTAGAACGCGTTGGACTCGGCGGCCGTCGAGAAGCCCGCGTACTGACGGATCGTCCACGGCTGGTTCACATACATCGTCGGGTAGGGCCCGCGGACGAATGGTGGGGCGCCGGGAAAGCTGTCCAACGGATAGCCCGCGTCGACCGCGGCGTCCCGGTCGGCGGCGATGTACACCGGCTTGACGTCGATCCCCTCGGGGGTCGCCCAATCCAGTTGTTCGGCGGTGTATCCGTGGGCGGCGGCCGCGGCGGCGACGTATTCCCCCACGGCTGCATCGGTGGACAGTTCGCCAGTGCGCTCACCGTGAAGCGGTACGTCGGCGAAGCTTCCGATCCCGGTAGTGGCAGTCATCTCAGGCCCCCAATCGGGTGAGCAGGTTCGACAACGCGTCGATCGCATCGATCTTGGCGGTCAGGTAATCGTCCGGTTTGGTTGCCGCGTCGGCGACGGCCTTCTCCGGCCCAGCCAGGTAGACGTGTGAAACTCCACCTGCGCGAGCGGCTTCCACCACATCCGCGACGTCGGTTCCGTATCGGGCGTCGGTTCCGCAGATCACCGCGACGACGGGGTCACCGGCCGCGGTCACCGCGTCGGCCACCCCGGCCGCGTCGAGCGTGCCGGGATTGACCGTCTCTATGCCACCGGATGCGAGCAGGTTGGCGGCGAAGGTGGTCCGCACGTTGTGTTCTGCGAGCGGCCCCAGCGGTAACAGCAGGGCCTTGGGCCGGGCTCCGTTGGCCGCAAGGTAGGCATCCGACCGGTCCCGCAGCGCCTCGAACGCGGCGGCGTACCGGTACCCGGCTTCGGACGAATCAGGCTGCGGTAGTGGGGCTTCGGACAGGTTCGGATATTCGTTGACGCCGGTAAGGGCGGTACGCCGGTGAGCGATGTCGTCGGTCCGCCGCGTTCGCACCTCGGCGATCTGCGAGACGACGTAGTCGGCTGCGTCGACGAAGCCGCCCTTGGACTCGATGTCGCGGAAGTGCTCCCACGCCTGTTCGGCAAGAGCGCGGGTGAGTTCCTCGACGAACCACGAACCTCCGCCGGGATCGAGCACCCGGCCGATGTGGGATTCCTCCAACAGCAGCAGCTGGGTGTTGCGGGCCATTCGGCGGGTGAAACTCGGTGCGGTACCGGGCAATCCACCAGCAATGGCGGCGTCGAAGGTCTGCACCAGCACCGTGTCGGCGCCGCCAACCCCTGCGGCGAACGCCGCAAGCGTGGTGCGCAGCATGTTCACCCACGGATCACGCTGCGCCATCATGGGCAGCGAGGTGACGGCATGGATGGTGGCCGCGCCCGAGTCGGGTGCACCGGCCACCTCGGCGACCCTCGCCCACAGCTGTCGCGCCGCCCTGAACTTCGCGATCGCCATGAACTGGTCGTCGTCGGCGGCGAAGCGGAAACTGAGCTGGCTCAGTGCATCCGACGCCGAAACTCCGCGCTCCACGAGCAGACGCAGGTAGCTCACTCCCACGGCGACGGCGCTCGCCAGCTCCCACGACGCGCTCGCGCCCAGCCCGTGAAAGGTGGGACCGTCGACGGTGATGGCCCGTACTCCGCCGTCGTATCCAACCGCCTTGCCGACGACATCGACCACGTCGTCGATCGACGGAGCCGACCGTCCGACAAGGGCCGCCGTCAACGGGTCGGCGCCCAAGTCCACGGACAGCCGGGCACGCCGTTCGTCGTCGAAGTCGGTGACCAGGGCCAAGACCCCCTCGGCGGCCGCGACGTAGTCTGCGCCCGCGTCGAGGACGACCGGAACGAGTTCGAGGAACACGCCTTCCAAGAGCCGGTCGAGGTCAGCCGCGTCGACGCCGTCGGCGCCGACGCGCAGTACCAGCGCGCTCGTCCCCTCGGTGAGCGCGGCCAGGACGGTGCCGTTGCCGTCGCCTGCCGACTCCTGCCCGGGCACGGGAAAGGACTCCGCGACCTTCCAGCCCGACTTGACGTCGCGCAACGCGTCCCCACCGCGGACGAACGGCCAGCGGCCGGGCAGCGGAGGTTCTGGTTGGCTGTCCAGGATCGTGTACAGCGGGCGGATCGGAAAGCCCTCATACGTCGCCGAGTCGAGCAGTTGCTCCGGTTGGGCGCCGAGGTCCGCGGGGTCCTTGCGGCTGCTCTTGGCCAGCACGCCTGCGACGGCGGCGCGCCACTGCTCGCGATCAGACTCAGCGACGCTGAGCCTGGAACTGGACCCCTGTTCAGACACCGGCATCTCCTGTTGTCGCAGCTTGTGACACAACCACCCGGCCATCAGGCTAAATGATTGCCGTCACCGCCTGAGCCGGTGGGCGGGCGACGCACGACCGCAATGACAGGAGGTATCGAAGCGTCACACGTACCCTTGGTAGACGTGAAGCCCGTCGTCAGCACGTTGCGCGCACTACGTGCGGCCGTCGTCACGACGGCAGCCCAGGTGCCGCGCCGCAAGATCGCGGCCATCGCCGTGGCGATTGTGATTCTCGTCGCAGTTGCGTTGCTGGTGCCTTTGCCCACCGCGGTGCAGCTCCGGGACTGGGCCACGTCGGTCGGGCCGTGGTTTCCGCTGGCCTTCTTCGTCGCCCACGTGGTGGTGACGATCTTCCCGTTCCCGCGAACCGCGTTCACGCTTGCGGCCGGGCTGCTCTTCGGCCCGCTGCTCGGGGTGTCGCTGGCCGTCGTCGCCAGCACGATCAGCGCGGTCGTCGCACTGCTGCTGGTGCGTGCGGCGGGGTGGCACCTGGACCGACTGGTCAAGCATCCGCGGGTCGACTCGCTCAATGTCCGGCTCGCCGAACGCGGCTGGCCGACGGTGCTATCGATGCGGATGATCCCCGCCGTCCCGTTCTCGGTGCTCAACTACGCGGCCGGCTCATCGGCCGTCCGGGTGGTGCCGTACACGCTGGCCACCTTCGCCGGCTTGCTGCCAGGCACCGCTGCCATCGTCATTCTCGGAGACGCGCTCACCGGCAACGTCAACCCGTTGCTGTTCCTGGTGTCGGTGTGTACCGCGTCCGTCGGCATCGCCGGGCTGGCCTACGAGATTCGGACGCATCGGCGCCACCACCGGCAGCGTCAGATCGACGACGAGCCGTCCGACGACCTAACCGACGGGCCCTTCACCGTCATCGCGCCGTAGACGGCCAACAAGGTGGCGGCCGCCGCGGCATTGCGCCCGAAGTCCCGCGCCCGGACGTGAGCGCCCACGGCGAGCGCGAAGTACACGGTGAGCATGAGAGTCGTCAGCCGGGCAAGGGCAGGTGACCGCGACGCGGATAGCAGTCCAGCCACCGACGCGGCCTTGACCGCTGCCAGGATCCATCGCTTCTGCTTCGGGTATCCGACGTCGTCGAGACACCTGGCGACCGTCCGCACCGGAATGGCCGTGATGACAGCGTCACTGGCCTGCCCCGCTGCGAGCAGCGCGTAGGTCCGCGTCGACGTCAGCGCGCTCACTGACCCGGGGCACCGTGCCTGGGCGGTGGGGGCTGCTGACCGTATTCACCAACCGGCTGCGTCTGCTGGGACAGCGGCGGGTACTGAGGCGGCGGATCGATGGGCGTCCCCGACACGGAACTGCGTGCCTCGGCCTCGGCCTTGGCGACTGCCCGGGCGATCTCGGGGTCGGTCTGAGTGTCGAACCAGGCGGCCACCTCGGCGGTGTCGTCCTCGGGCTTCGGCAGTTCGGTATCGATCGGCGACGGGGTGTACCGGAACACGCCGTCGTCGCCGGGCGCGCCAAGCATCTTGGTGAAGCCTTGCAGCGCGGCGCCGAAGTCGCTTGGCACCAGCCACACCTTGTTGGCCTCGCCCTTGGCCATCAGCGGCAACGTCTGCAGGTACTGGTACGCCAGCATCTCCGGGGTCGGACGTCCGGCCTTGATGGCCGCGAACGTCTTCTCGATGGCCTTGGCCTGGCCTTGGGCGACCAGGTATTGGGCCGCCCGCTCACCCTGGGCGCGCAGCATGCGGGACTGCCGGTCGGCCTCGGCGGCCAGCACCGCCGCCTGCTTGGCGCCCTCGGCGGCCAGAATCTGCGACTGCTTCTGGCCCTCGGCCTGTTTGATCGACGCTTCCCGGGTGCCCTCGGCGGTCAGGATCATGGCGCGCTTCTCGCGCTCTGCCTTCATCTGCTTTTCCATCGACTCCTGGATGGACGGCGGCGGGTCGATGCTGCGGAGTTCGACGCGGGCGACGCGCAGGCCCCAGCGTCCGGTCGCTTCGTCGAGCACGCCGCGCAGCTGCCCATTGATCTGGTCGCGCGACGTCAGGGTCTGCTCCAGCGTCATGCCGCCGACGACGTTGCGCAGCGTCGTGGTGGTGAGCTGCTCGACACCAACGATGTAGTTGCTGATCTGGTAGACGGCCGCCTGCGGATTGGTCACCTGGAAGTAGACGACCGTGTCGATGTTGACCGTCAGGTTGTCCTCGGTGATCACGGGCTGCGGCGGGAACGACACGACCCGCTCGCGCAGGTCGACCCTGGCGCGGATCTTGTCGATGAAGGGCAACAGTAGGGTCAACTGCCCGGAGACGGTCTTGCTGTAGCGGCCCAGACGTTCGATGACCGCGGCCTCAGCCTGCGGTATCAGCGCCACCGACTTGGCCACCACGATGATCGCGAACAGCACTAGCGCTGCCACGAAGATCAAGACGACGACGGTACCTGCATCCATTGACGGTCCTCCCACTAAGACACCAATAAAACTCGGTCAGACACCCCTGAAGACGATCGCTGTCGCGCCGTCGATCCGCATGACGGTGACGTGATCGCCCGATTCGAACACATCGTTGTCGTTGAGGGGGCGCGCCGTCCATACCTCACCGTCAAGTTTCACCTGGCCCTCGTGCCGCGACACCGTGTCCAGCACCAGAGCGCTCTTCCCTTCGAGCTCCTTGGCGCGCTCCAACAGCCCGGTACCCGCGGCGAACCTGCGTCGCAGGGCGGGTCGCACCAGCACCAGAAGGAGCATCGATACGACGGCAAACACGACACCGTCGATCCAGAGTTCGTCGAACACCAGGCTGGACCCGGCGGCTGCCAACGCGCCGCCACTGATCATCAGCAAGAACAGGTCGCCGGTCAGCACTTCGGCGCCCGCAAGGGCGAGCGCCACGACGAGCCAGATCAGTGGGACCCACGTCATGAGCACACCTTAGCGCGAAGCGGGCCAGCCCAGCCCTCAACAACTACACTGCGAGCATCATGTGGTGCTCGAGTGTTTCGCTATCGGTGTGGGCCAACGCTTGGCTCGCAGGCGCAGCTGCGCCGGATGACGTCCTTGACGCGCTATCACTCTGGGCGCCAAGGCATTCCGTCACGGCCTACGATTCCGTGGCCGCGCTGGGCACCGGGCTGCCGTGGCCCGACCTGACCGACGCAGGCGCGGTCTCGCTGCTGCAGACGATGCGCACGGCGGCCGGGCCGTCGTCCGGCGGGCCCGTCATCGCGGTGGCGCTGCCGATTCCCGGGGACATCCGCGGCCTCGCAGCGGGTACCCAGTTTCAGGCCGACGCGGTGACGGCGGGTGAGGCGATCATCGTGGCGCGCGACGGGGCGGACGGAGTCGGCCTCGTTCCCGACTTCGTCTACGACGATGACGACGACCCCGACTACGACCCCGAACCCCGCGCGCTGTCGTGGACGGTCTACTCCCTGAGCCAAGCGCCCGTCGAGCAGCACCTCGACCTCGGGCAGGCGGAGTACGACCTGCGCGCGGCCGTCCGGTCGGCCGCCGACGCGCTGGGCACGCTGCGCGCCGGGGCAGGTGGCGCCGACGTCGCCGATCCCCGCGGCATGGTCGAGCAAATCCTCGAGACCACCCGGCTGCACCGCGCACCCGACCACGCGCCCGAGCGGGCCATGCGCGTGTTGGAGAACGCCGCGCACGTCGACGCGATCATCACCGTCAGTGCCGGCCTGATGCCGATCGGATTGCAGTCGTCCTCGGAGCTACAGATGGCCAACGACGCATTGCGGCCGCTGGCGGGCGTGGTGCGTTCAGCACGGCTGGCCGCCGTCAGCGCAATCCTGCATTCGGCGTGGCGGGGTTGAGCTCCACACCGCAGCAGTCGGGCGAGCACGGCGCCCCGTTCACGCTGAGCCCGTAGCCGGGCACCGGGTCTGATCCGACGACTCGGGCGGCGGGCGTTCCGTCGCTGAGCTCGTCGATGAGCCCGGCGACCAACTCGGCGAAGCGTGGGTCCGCATTGGGGGTGGCCGCGCGGGCCAGCACGACACCCTCGGCGTCGGCCTGCTCCTTCAGTTCGTTGTCCAGGTCCCACACCACCTCGATGTGGTCGGCGACGAACCCGATGGGACAGACGATCACCGCCTTGGCCCCCGCCTTCGCTAGTGCCGAAAGATGCTCGCCCACATCTGGTTCCAGCCACGGAACGTGGGGCGGCCCGGAGCGCGACTGCCACACCTGGTCGTAGGTCTGGTAGCCGGCGGCCGCCGCGACGAGCCGGGACGCGTACGCCACTTGTCTGCTGTAGAGCCGCGGACCGCATCGTTCGTCGGCGGCCAGCGGGATCGAGTGTGCGGTGAACACCAATCGGGCGTCGCCGCGTTGGTCCTCCGGCAGCGTCGCGGCGGCAGCGGCGATGCCGTCGGCGAACATCTCCACGAACAGCGGATGGTCGAAGAACTGGCGGAGTTTGACGAGTTCCGGTGCGTTCGCCCCGACCGCCGCCCGCGCCCCCGCGATGTCTTCGAGGTACTGGCCGCAGCTCGAGTAGCCGCCCCATGCCGAGGTCGCGAACACCGCGGCGCGCCGGATGCCGTCATCGCGCATCTGGGCCACCGTGTCACCGACGTAGGGAGCCCAGTTGCGGTTGCCGAAGTAGATCGGGAGTGGGCGACCGCGTCGATCGAGTTCGAGTCGGATCTGTTCGATCAGGGCGCGGTTGAGGCCGTTGATCGGTGAGACCCCGCCGAAGTGCAGGTAGTGCTGCGCCACGTCGTCGAGCCGCTCCGGCGGAACGTTGCGCCCCCTGGTGACGTTCTCCAGGAACGGCCGCACCTGCTCCGGGCCCTCCGGGCCACCGAAGGACAGCAGCAGGACGGCATCGAAGTCCATTTGCTAGAGCAGCTGCGTGTGCGCGCCGCCGTCGGCGTAGACGATGGTGCCGGTGGTCGCGGGCAACCAGTCGGAAAGCAAGGCGCACACCGTCTTCGCAACCGGTGTCGGGTCCTTCATGTTCCAGCCGACGGGTGCGCGCTGATCCCAGCCCTCCTCGAGCAGACGCATCTGGTCGCCTGCCTCTGCACCGAGCGCACCACCGACGATGGCGCTCATCGCCAGCGTGCGGATCGGGCCTGCGGCAACGAGATTCGACCGCACACCGAACTGGCCGGCCTCACGCGCGACGAACCGGTTCACCGACTCGAGTGCGCTCTTGGCGACCGTCATCCAGTTGTAGGCCGGCATCGCGCGCGTGGGGTCGAAGTCCATTCCGACGATCGAGCCGCCGGAATTCATCACCGGCAGCGCAGCCTTCGCCAACGACGCGTAGGAGTAGGCCGAGATGTGGATGCCCTTGGAGACGTCTTCGTACGGCGCGTCGAAGAACGGGTTGATGCCCATGCCGGTCTGCGGCATGAAGCCGATGGAGTGCACGACGCCGTCGATCTTGTTGCCCTCGCCGATGACGTCGGTGATTCGGTCGGCGAGCGTGTCGAGGTGCTCGGAGTTCTGCACGTCGAGTTCGAGCAGCGGTGCCGGCTTCGGCAACCGGTCGGCGATGCGCTGGATCAGCCGCAGCCGGTCGAAGCCGGTCAGCACCAGCTCAGCACCCGACTCCTGCGCCACCTTGGCGATGTGAAATGCAATCGAGGCGTCGGTGATGATGCCCGTGACGAGAATCCGCTTGCCCTCGAGAAGCCCTGCCATGTGTTGTCCTTTCTAGTGGCCCATGCCCATGCCGCCATCGACAGGGATCACCGCACCCGCGATGTAGCTCGCATCCTCGGACGCCAGGAAGCTGACCGCGCCGGCGACCTCCTCGGCGGTGCCGACCCGCTTCGCCGGGATGAACTCAAGCGCCCCCGCCTGAATCCGATCGTCCAGTGCGCGGGTCATCTCGGTGTCGATGTAGCCGGGCGCCACCACGTTCGCGGTGACCCCGGCCTTGGACAGCTCTCGGGAGATCGAGCGGGCCATGCCAATCAGGCCGGCCTTGGAGGCCGCGTAGTTGGCCTGGTTGCCGATGCCCCAACTGCCGGAGACCGAACCCACGAAGATGATCCGGCCGAACCGCCTGCGCTGCATGCTGCGCGACGCCCGCTGGGCCACCCGGAACGCCCCGGTGAGGTTGGCGTCGATGACCTTCTCGAACCTCTCCTCGGTCATCCGGATCAGGAACGCGTCCGCGGAGATGCCGGCATTGGACACCAGCACTTCCACCGCACCCTGGTGCTCCTCGACCTCCGTGAACGCGCGATCGACGGCCTCGTTGTCGGTGACGTCGCACTCGACGCCGAAAAGCCCCTCTGGCGCGCCCGATCCGCGGTGCGTGACGGCGACCTTGTGCCCGTCGGCCGCGAGCCGCTGGGCGATCGCGAGGCCGATGCCACGGTTGCCGCCCGTGACGAGGACGGAGCGCGAAACGAACTCAGGCATGCCCGCCAACCTATCGTCTCGGCCGCGCCGGGCCGAAATCGGCATTCGGTGGGCAGGAGCGCAGCGACCCGGGTATGTGTCAGCTAGCCGGGCAGGCGCCGGTTGATCAGCAGGGCCGCCAGCGCGGCCAACGCCAGCACGAGCGAGCCGAGCCGCAACCAGCCGACGCTCGCATCACCGGGGATCGTCTCGTAGCCGATCTGTTCCTGCAGCGAGGTGAAGACCTCTTTGAGCTGTTCGAGGCTCGACGCCGTGTAGGCGTCACCGCCCGACAGTTTGGCGATCTGCTTCAGCATTTCGTCGTCGACGGGGACGGGCTGCTTCTGGTCGTTGATGTCGACGGTTCCGTACGGCGTGCCGAACGAGACGGTGGAGATCGGGACACCCTGATCCTTTGCCGTGCGCGCGGCGGTGTAGGCGCCCTTCGGGTTGTCCGGGTTCGACGGCACCGTTTCCTTGCCGTCCGACAT
This sequence comes from Mycobacterium sp. RTGN6, assembly GCF_033804605.1. NCBI lineage: Bacteria > Bacillati > Actinomycetota > Actinomycetes > Mycobacteriales > Mycobacteriaceae > Mycobacterium > Mycobacterium sp. RTGN6. The sequence goes on along the minus strand of NZ_JAPZKZ010000004.1, from coordinate 332,614 downwards.
CAGCACGATGCGCGCCGGAGGTGGCTCGTCGCCGCCCCCGATGACGGCCCCCACGGTGGCGATCGCCTGCAGCGCTGTGAAGATGCCCTCACCGGTCGCGGTGCGGTCGGCCAGTTGCAGCTTGTCGATGGCCGCCTTGCTGGCGTCCCGGTTGGTGGTCGGCTGCACCAGCACGGTGGCCGTGCCCGCATAGGCGATGAGACCGAGGTTGATTCCGGGAGTCAACTGCTCGGCGAACTGCTTGGCTGCCTCCTGCGCCGCGACCAGCCGGCTCGGCGACACGTCGGTGGCTCGCATCGACTGCGAAACGTCGATCACGAGCATCACCACCGCGCGGTTTCGCGGAATGCGCACGTCGTGCGTGGGCCCCGCCATGGCCACGGTGAACAACGTCAGTGCCGACACCAGCAGGATGGCCGGCAGATGACGCCAGCGGTTGGGCCGCTTCGGCGCAACGCTCTCCAGCAGCTCCATGTTGGCGAAGCGCAGGATGCGCTTGTGGCGGGCCGTCTGCACGATGACGTACAGGCCGACCAGTGCGAGCACCACGAACAGGAACAGCAGGAACCACGGATACTTGAAACCCGACAGGGACATCGGCCCCAACAGCGGTAAAGTCATGTGCAGCTTGTCATTTCAGTCTCGTCGGTTTCAGTTCGGTCCGGCGCTCATCGCAAGGCCCCGCGACGGCGGCTGGCCACGAACTTCACCACGTCGGCGATCCAGTCCCTGTCGGTGCGCAGGGTCAGCAGGGGTGCGTCACAACGGCGCAGCGTGCGCGCCACTTCGGCGCGGTGGCCTGCAGCGGCCCTGGCGAAGTCGGATTGCAGCTGAGCGTCGACGGTGAACTCGCGCGTCTTCCCCGTCTCGGTGTCCTGCAGGATGACGTCGCCGACGTCGGGCAGTTCGACGTCACGGGGATCGATGATCTCGATGCCGAGCACCTCGTGCCGCCCGGCGATCGCCCGAAGTGGGCGCATCCAGTTGATCGGGCCGAGGAAGTCGCTGATGATCACCGCCATGCCGCGCCGCCGCTCGGGCCTACGCAACGCATCGATGGCGGCGGCCAGGTCGCCACGTACGCCTATCGGCGCCTTGGGCATCGTGGCGATCGTGCGCAGCATCTCCTGCTCGTGCATGCGGCCCGACAGCGCCGGGACGCGCCGCACGGAGTCACCGTTGGCAATGATGGCGCCGATCCGGTTGCCGCCCCCGCTGTTGAGGAACGTGATCGCCGCGACGGCCGCCACGGCCAGGTCACGCTTCTCGCAGCCAGTGGTGCCGAAGTCGAGGCTGGCCGACATGTCGACCACCAGCCAGGTCTCTAGCTCCCGGTCGGCGATCATCTGCCGCACGTGCGGATGCGTGGTGCGGGCGGTCACCGACCAGTCCATGCGACGCACGTCGTCGCCGGGCTGGTAGACGCGTGACTCCCCCGGCTCGGAGCCCGGCCCGGGAATCAGCCCCTGATGATCACCGTGCAAGACGCCGTCGAGCTTGCGGCGCACCGTCAGCTCGAGCTTGCGCAGGGCCGCCGAGAGCGCGGGGTCGCGAATCTCCCCGCGCTGCAGGGACGGCAGATCGACCGTCCGCTTTGGCGAGTCGGTCACCGACCGCTAGCCGCAGCCGCCGCGGCGGGCATCGCAGGCGGGACCGAATGGCCTTGCTGCGCAATGGCATTCACCTGCGGCAGGGCAACGGTCTGCAGAATCCGGCTGACCACCGTCTCCGCGGTGATCTCGTCGGCCAACGCATCGTAGGTGAGCACCAGACGGTGGCGGAGCACGTCGGGGATGACCTCGACCACGTCCTGCGGGATCACGTAGTCGCGCCCGCGAATGAGCGCCAGCGCACGCGAGGCGGCGATGATGCCCAGCGAGGCGCGCGGCGAGGCGCCGTACGCGATCCACGACTTGGCGTCGGGCATGCCGAACTTCTCGGGCTCACGCGTCGCGGTCACGACGCGAACGACGTAGTCGACCAACGCATGGTGCACGAAGATGTTCGACGCGACGTCCTGCAGACGAAGCAGATCGGCGGTGGCGAGGATCTGCTTCGGGGTGGGCGGGGTGACACCCATCCGGTAGATGATCTCGCGCTCTTCCTCGGGCGTGGGGTAGTCGACGTTGAGCTTGAACAGGAAGCGGTCGCGTTGCGCTTCTGGCAGCTGGTAGACGCCCTCCTGCTCGATCGGGTTCTGGGTGGCCATGACCAGGAACGGGCTAGGCAGCGGGAACGTCTTGCCGCCGATCGACACCTTGCGCTCGGCCATGACCTCGAGCAGCGCGGACTGCACCTTGGCGGGCGCGCGGTTGATCTCGTCGGCGAGCAGGAAGTTGACCATCACGGGGCCGATCTCGGTGTCGAACTCCTCCTTGCCGACCCGGTAGATGCGGGTACCGACGATGTCAGTAGGCACCAGGTCGGGCGTGAACTGGATGCGGGCGAACGTGCCACCGACGACCTTGGCGAAGGTCTCCACTGCCAGCGTCTTGGCGACGCCGGGGACGCCTTCAAGCAGCACGTGTCCCTTGGCCAGCAGGCCAACGAGCATCCGCTCGACGAGCAGGTCCTGGCCGACGATGATGCGCTTGACCTCGAAGATCGCGCGCTCCAGAGTGTGCACCTCGCTCTGCAGGCCCCCGCCGGTCGGCGCGGACTGCGGGGGGCCGGGAGGAAAACCCTGCGCCGGGCCCGGGCCGGGATAGCCTCCGGTGCCCTGCGGCGGCCCACTCGGTGACGTCATTCAGTTTCCTCCCACACTGGTTTTCAGCGGATCACTTCTCCACTGCTGGTCAAACGGGCGGCCGAGCCTGCGGCTCGACACCCTTCGTCAACTATTCCAGGCAGTTCGGAATCCGTCGACGTCGCCTGCGAGCTATCAGATTCCCCTCAGGATTCGATGATGCGCGCTAGGTAGGGCTGCAGCCCGGACATCCGCACCGGACTGACCGTCACTTTGCCTGCGCTTCCCGACGCTTCGAGCATCTTTCCGCCGCCAAGGTAGATCGCGACGTGCTGGCTGCCGCCGGGACCCCAGAACAAGAGATCGCCCCGCTTGGCTTGCGACTGCGGCACCTTGCGGCCGGTGTTGTATTGATCGCCGGAGAACTTCGGGATCTGGACTCCGACCCCCGCGAACGCGTAGCGGGTGAAGCCCGAGCAGTCATAGCCGATCTTGCCCGCGTCGGAGTCGACGCCCTCGCTTGGCCCGTTCAGTGCGCCGCCGCCCCACGAGTACGGCACGCCCATCTGTGAGCCACCCCGACGGATCACGTACTCGATGGCCGCAGGGCCGCGCACTCGTCCGCCCGGCAGCGCCGACGGCGCGCTGCCGCCAAGCCCGATGCTGGACAGGAATTGCTGACCGAGACTCTGTGTGGTCTGCAGCGCGAGCTGGCTGACTTGGAACGACGCGTTCGCGATGGCGACGGGATCACCGGGTGCGCCCGAACTGACGATCTTGGGCAGCGACGGATCCCACTGACCGTCGTCGGGGTCGGCCGCCGCCGTCGCCGCGACTCCCATCGCGAGTGCGAGCGTGACCAGCAGCGGCGCAAAGACTTTGACGCAGCGACGGAGGACCGAGGGCAAGGAAACCACCATTAGTATTCGATGTAGCGGACCACGTACGGCGTCATGCCGCTCGTGCGGACCGGGGAGACCTTGACGGTCGAACCGGTGTACGGCGCCTCGAGCATCTGCCCGTTGCCGAGGTAGAGCGCGACGTGCTGGCTGCCGCCGGGGCCGTAGAAGATGACGTCACCGCGGCGCGCCTGCGATGTCGGGATCTTGCGGCCCATGTCGTACTGCGACCCGGAGTAGTGCGGCAGCTTGATGCCGACGCCGGCGAATGCGTAGAGGATGAGCCCCGAGCAGTCGAAACCCGTTGTGCCCGCGCCGGAGTCGATGCCCCTGCTGGGGCCGACGGCGTTTCCACCACCCCACGAGTACGGCACACCCATCTGCGAGCCTGCCCGCTGGATGACGTACTCCGAGGCCTGCCTGCCGTAGACGCGCGGGATCGCCCCGTTGGTGTAACCGGTTGGGGTGGGCGCTAGTCCGAGCTTCTGCAGGAAGCTCTGACCCATCTGCTGGGTGGCCTGCGCCGAGCTCGTCGCGATGCCAAGGAGCGTATTGATGATCGCCACCGGGTCGCCGCTGACGAGCGCACTGGGGATCGCGGGCAGCGTGGGATCCCACGCTGTGTCCCAGTTGGCTCCCCGAGGCGCGGATGCAGCCGGTTCGCGATCCCAGTCGGCCGCCGGTGCTGCCGGGGTGCCGGACGGAGCCGCAACCGGAGCGCCACCCGCCGGCGCCGACCACTGGCGGGCCGCCTCGAGCTTGGCCTGCGCGGAGGTCCGTTCGGCGGTGAGTCGGCTCAGCTCGGCCTGCTGGGCACCGAACGTCTGCTGCGCCTGGGTGAGCGCCGAGACGGCGGCGTCCTGACTCGACTGCGCTGCGACGAGCGCCTGGTCTGCGTTCTGCTTGGCCAGCCGCGCGGCGGACTCCTTGTTCACCAATTCCGTTCGGGCCCGCTGCAAGTCGGTGATCGACTGCTGCATGCTGATCGCCAACGCCTGGCCCGCCGACGCGGTTTTGATGACGTCGGCGGGATCGCTTGCGGTGACATAGGACGCCGACGGCCCGTTGACGTAGGCCGACGAGGCGAACTGGTCGAAGCGCTGCTGCGAGGCCGAGATGGCGGCGTTGGCGCCCTTGAGCTCGGCCTGGATGGTGTCGACGGCCTGCTGCGCCGCGGCGGCGGCGTCACGCGCGTTCTGGACGTCGACGAGTGACTTGTTGACGCTCTCCTGTTGAGCCTGGATCGCAGCGCCGAGGTCCTGTAGCTCCTGATTGACGTTGGCAACCTCAGCGACGAGCCCCGCGATGCCGTCGGCCCCGCCCGGTTCGGCGACGGCGTTCCCAGGGCCAACGAAGACCGAGGCGAGGAGTACGCCAAACGCGAGCGAACCTACGCCGACGCGGCCACACAGCCGGAAGGCCGAGGCGCGAAAGGTGCGTCTCATTGGACTGAGGTCTCCTAGGGCTCGACGCGAACGTGGCCGGCACATTCGTTGTGGCCTGCCGCTGGAGTCACATGAGTCCCAAAAGCCCCAACTGCAACAGCAGGCACCTTCTGCACCGTACGTCACATCAAGCGGCAATGAAACGTTCGTAACGAATTACAAAGCTGTAATTGAATCGAGTGTTATCGAATGGTGATGTTGAATTCGCGCGACTGCGCTTTCGCCTTAGTTTGGAGGCGGCACAAGCGATTCAGAAACCGGGGCCCGCTTGGCCCGTACCTGCAGCATTCGGGTGGCGACGGCGGCCAATGCGACCCCGAGCACCACCACGATCGTGAATGGCGTCCACGGAAAGTGCGGCGTGGTCAACTCGGTGACGAAATTCTGCGACGCGAGCACCGGATTTCCAGGGACCTTGGCCATGTCCTGGCCGGCCTCGAGGGTGACGCGGTCGTACGTCGAACTGTAGGTGCCCGCGAACGTCGGACTGATGACGAGCACCGTGGACTCCGGATAGGCGTCCCCGACCGCGGTGGCGACGTCGCGCAACGGAGTGTCGATGGGCGGGTTCTCGGCTAGCACGACGACCTTGAGGTCGATGCCCTTCTGCCGGGCCTCGGCGACCACCTGAGGCAGCCCCTTGGTGGCTTCGCCGGCAGGCGCGCTGACCCCGCCCTCGCGTACGTCCGTGATGACCTTCGCCATGCACACGTCCACCGGAGTGGTCGTGGGAGGAAGCCCCACGGTGTCGCAGACCTGGTTGGGGATGAACAACGGAAGGCCCGGAGTCGTCACCCGTCAGACGGTACGCGAGCGCCCGTATCAGGACTGGCAGCACTCGCGGATGAGGACAAGACTGGACCGGAGCCTGGTCGTTAACAGGACAAGCGTACTGTTAGAATCAGCACCGCCGCCGACACAGCCCGTCGCGGCGACAACCAAATCGGGAGTTGATGTGAGCAGCGTTAATTCATTCTCCGCGCGCGACGACTTGAAGGTCGGCGACCAGAGTTACGAGATCTACCGACTGGACGCAGTGCCGGGTACCGAGAACCTGCCCTACAGCCTCAAGGTGCTTGCCGAGAACCTGCTGCGCACCGAGGACGGCGCCAACATCACCAAGGAGCACATCGAGGCCATCGCGAACTGGGATCCCGAGGCCGACCCGAGCGTCGAGATCCAGTTCACCCCAGCCCGGGTGATCATGCAGGACTTCACCGGCGTGCCGTGCATCGTCGACCTGGCCACCATGCGCGAGGCCGTCGGCGCCCTCGGCGGCGATCCCAACAAGGTCAACCCGCTCGCGCCCGCCGAGATGGTGATCGACCACTCCGTGATCGTCGACGTCTTCGGCAACGCAGGCGCGTTCGAACGCAACGTCGACATCGAGTACTCCCGCAACGGCGAGCGCTACCAATTCTTGCGCTGGGGCCAGGGCGCCTTCGACGACTTCAAGGTGGTGCCGCCCGGCACGGGCATCGTGCACCAGGTCAACATCGAGTACCTCGCCCGCACCGTGATGGTCCGCGACGGCGTGGCCTACCCCGACACCTGCGTCGGCACCGACAGCCACACCACGATGGTCAACGGCCTCGGCGTGCTGGGCTGGGGCGTCGGCGGCATCGAGGCCGAGGCCGCCATGCTCGGCCAGCCCGTCTCGATGCTCATCCCTCGCGTCGTCGGGTTCAAGCTGACTGGCGAGATCAAGCCTGGCGTGACCGCCACCGACGTCGTGCTGACCGTCACCGAGATGCTGCGCAAGCACGGCGTGGTCGGCAAGTTCGTCGAGTTCTACGGCGCGGGCGTCGCCGAGGTGCCGCTGGCCAACCGCGCCACGCTCGGCAACATGAGCCCCGAATTCGGCTCCACCGCAGCCATCTTCCCGATCGACGAGGTGACCGTCGACTACCTGCGCCTGACCGGTCGCACCGAGGAGCAACTGGCGCTCGTCGAGGCCTACGCCAAGGTGCAGGGCATGTGGCACGACGCCAGCCGGGAGCCGAAGTTCTCCGAGTACCTCGAACTCGACCTCGGCGACGTCGTGCCGTCCATCGCGGGGCCCAAGCGCCCGCAGGACCGAATCCTGCTGTCGGAATCGAAGATCGCGTTCCGCAAGGACATTCACAACTACGTCGAAGAACAACACCCGACGCCCGAGACCAAGCTCGACGAGGCCGTCGACGAGTCCTTCCCGGCCAGCGATTCGGTGTCGCTGTCCTTCGCCGACGACGACGCCGTCGAGGTGCAGTCGGCGGCCAACGGTTCCCACGGCCGGCCGTCCAAGCCGGTCAGGGTCAAGTCCGACGAACAAGGTGAGTTCGTGCTGGACCACGGTGCCGTCGTGGTCGCCGCGATCACGTCCTGCACCAACACCTCCAATCCGTCGGTGATGCTCGGCGCGGCACTGCTGGCCCGCAATGCAGTCGAGAAGGGACTGACGTCCAAGCCGTGGGTGAAGACGTCGATGGCACCGGGCTCCCAGGTGGTCAGCGATTACTACGAGAAGGCCGGGGTGTGGCCCTACCTGGAGAAGCTGGGCTTCTTCCTGGTGGGTTACGGCTGCACCACCTGCATCGGCAACACCGGCCCGCTACCCGAGGCCATCTCGAAGGCCATCAACGAAGAAGACCTCACCGTCACGGCGGTGCTCTCGGGCAACCGGAACTTCGAAGGCCGCATCTCCCCCGACGTCAAGATGAACTACCTGGCCTCCCCGCCGCTGGTCATCGCCTACGCACTCGCGGGCACCATGGACTTCGACTTCGAGACCGAGCCGCTCGGCCAGGACAATGACGGCAAAGACGTGTTCCTGAAGGACATCTGGCCGTCGTCGAAGGAGATCTCCGACGTCATCGCGTCGTCGATCAACCAGAAGATGTTCACCGACAGCTACGCCGACGTCTTCAAGGGCGACGAGCGCTGGCGGAACCTGCCCACCCCGGAGGGCAAGACGTTCGACTGGGACCCGAAGTCGACCTACGTCCGCAAGCCTCCGTACTTCGACGGCATGCCCGCCGAGCCCGCACCCGTCACCGACATCTCGGGCGCCAGAGTGCTTGCGCTACTTGGCGACTCGGTGACCACGGACCACATCTCGCCGGCAGGCAACATCAAGGCCGGCACGCCCGCGGCGCAGTACCTCGAGGAGAACGGCGTCGACAAGAAGGACTACAACTCCTACGGTTCGCGACGCGGCAACCACGAGGTGATGATCCGCGGCACGTTCGCCAACATCCGGCTCAAGAACCAGCTACTCGACGACGTCTCGGGCGGCTACACCCGCGACTTCACCCAGGACGGCGGGCCGCAGGCCTTCATCTACGATGCCGCGCAAAACTATGCGGCGCAAGGCATTCCGCTGGTGGTGCTGGGCGGCAAGGAATACGGGTCGGGGTCGTCGCGAGACTGGGCAGCCAAGGGCACCAGCCTGCTTGGCGTGCGCGCGGTCATCACCGAATCGTTCGAGCGCATCCACCGGTCCAACCTGATCGGCATGGGCGTGGTCCCGCTGCAGTTCCCCGCGGGTGAGTCGGCGTCGTCGCTCAAGCTGGACGGGACCGAGACGTTCGACATCACGGGGGTCGAAGCCCTCAACGAGGGCAAGACGCCGAAGACCATGCACGTCACGGCGACCAAGCAGGACGGTTCCAAGGTCGAGTTCGACGCGGTGGTCCGGATCGACACCCCAGGCGAGGCCGACTACTACCGCAACGGCGGCATTCTGCAGTACGTGCTGCGCAACATGCTGAAGTCGAACTGACGGCGACGATTCACCAGCGAGCAGAGAGCGCAGCGCGTTGCCTCGGGTGACCGACGACCATCTGGCGGCCCGCCGCCGTCAGATTCTCGACGGCGCGCGCCGGTGCTTCGCGGAGTATGGATACGACAAGGCGACCGTGCGGCGGCTCGAGCAGACCATCGGGCTGTCGCGCGGCGCCATCTTCCATCACTTCCGCGACAAGGACACCTTGTTCTTCGAGCTCGCCCGCGAGGATGCGGGCCGGATGGCCGAAGTGGCGTCTCGGGAGGGGCTCATCCAGGTGATGCGGGACCTGCTCGCCGCGCCCGACCAGTTCGACTGGCTGACCACCAGGCTCGAGATCGCACGCAAGCTGCGCAACGACCCGGTCTTTCACCAAGGGTGGGCGGAGCGCTCCGCTGAGCTTTACACGGCCACCACGGAACGCCTGCAGCGGCAGAAGCAGGCCGGCCGCCTGCGCGACGACGTGCCGTCGGCCGTCCTGCAGACCTACCTCGACTTGGTGCTCGACGGCTTGGTGTCGCGGTTGGCCTCCGGCGATGATCCGGAGAAGCTCAGCGCGGTGCTCGATCTGGTCGAGGCTTCCGTGCGTCACGACAATTGACGTCCAGGCAAATTAGCGCGCCGCAGGGCACCAGCCGAAACGTTAGCGTCGGGCACGGTGGTTGGGCCCACCCCGGCTGCGCATGGTGGCGCCCGCCTCGCGCAGCATGCCGTGTATCGAACCGTAGGACCTACCGGTGGACGCCACCAAAGCCCTGATGCTGGCACCGTTTTCGTATGCGCTTCGCAGCTCGTTGAGCAACTGCTCACGCGATTCGTTCGTTTGCGTATCCGTCATACGACATCTCCCCACTCGTCGGTTCACGGCCGATTACCCAACCTAAAGAAGCGCTAATCACACTTCGGGCAAATCTCCGTTCGGACGACCGCCACTCCCACGACCCGAAGGCTCAGGCCAATTCGATGAGGTCTCGATACTCGTCGGACCAGTAGTCTTCGGTCCCGTCGGGCAGCAGAACCACCCGCTGGGGCTCCAACGCTTCCGCAGCGCCGGGGTCGTGGGTGACCAAGATCACAGCGCCCTGGTAGCTGCGAAGCGCGTCGAGTACCTGCTCTCGCGACGCGGGATCCAGGTTGTTGGTGGGCTCGTCGAGCAGCAGCACGTTGGCTGTGGACGCGACGAGGCCGGCCAGTGCGAGCCGCGTCTTCTCGCCACCCGACAGCGTGCCTGCATGTTGATCGAGTTGGGGTCCGGTGAACATGAAGGCACCGAGCAGGCTGCGCAGGTCCTGCTCGCCGGTATCGGGCGCGGCGTGCCGGATGTTCTCCCACACGGTTGCCCTGTCGTCGAGGGTGTCGTGTTCCTGCGCGAAGTACCCGAGCTTGAGTCCGTGGCCGGGCTCGATCCGACCCGCGTCCGGCGCCTCGGCTCCCGCGAGGATGCGCAGCAGGGTGGTCTTGCCCGCGCCGTTCAACCCGAGGATGACAACGCGGGACCCCTTGTCGATGGCGAGGTCGACGCCGGTGAACACCTCCAGCGAGCCGAAGGTCTTGGTCAAACCCTTGCCCACCAGCGGGGTGCGCCCGCACACCGCCGGGGTGGGGAACCTGATCTTGGCCACCTTGTCGGCCACGCGTTCCTCGTCCAGGGAGGACATCATCCGGTCTGCTCTGCGCAGCATGTTCTGTGCGGCAACGGCTTTGGTCGCTTTCGCGCCCATCTTGGCAGCCTGGGTCCGTAGTGCGCCCGCCTTGCGCTCGGCGTTGGCCCGCTCGCGCCTGCGGCGTTGCTCATCGGTGGCGCGGGCGTCGAGATACTTCTGCCAGCTCATGTTGTAGACGTCCGCCTCGCCGCGCACGGCGTCGAGGAACCACACCCGGTTGACGACGTCTGCGAGCAGTTCGACGTTGTGGCTGATGACGACGAGGCCGCCGGAGTGGTTTTGCAGGAAGGCGCGCAACCATCCGATCGAGTCGGCGTCGAGGTGGTTGGTCGGCTCGTCGAGCAGCAGCGTGGTGTCCGAACCCGAGCCCGTGTCGGACGCGGCGAAGAGGATGCGGCTGAGCTCGACGCGGCGACGCTGGCCGCCGGACAGGGTGCGCAGCGGTTGCGTGAGCACGCGTTCGGGAAGGCCGAGGCTGGCGCAGATGCGGCCCGCTTCGCTCTCGGCGGCGTACCCGCCGAGTGCGGAGAACCGCTCCTCGAGTTCACCGTAGCGACGCACCGCCTTGTCACGCGCGGCGTCGTCGGCGACTTCCGCCATGATCGCCTGCTGCTTCTCCAGGTCAGACAGCAGCGTGTCCAGCCCGCGCGCCGAGAGCACCCGGTCGCGGGCCAGCATGTCGAGGTCGCCCTCTCTGGGATCCTGTGGCAGATAACCGATCTCGCCGGTGCGCTCGACGGTGCCCGCGTACGGCTCACCCTCGCCGGCGAGGATGCGCATCGTGGTGGTCTTCCCGGCGCCGTTGCGGCCGACCAGACCGATGCGGTCACCAGGCTGGATGCGCAACGCCGGTCCGTCGATGGACAGCAGCGTGCGCGCTCCGGCGCGGACCTCGAGGTCCGTTGCGGTGATCACTGCGCTCCTATCCCCGGTCGCTGCGCTCCTGCCCTCCGGAGCGCTACCCCTCTTGCTTCGTCATTTGTCGTCGGTGAAGACTGCGGGGCGGTTCTGTGCGCGCGCAGCGACCGCTTCCTCGAAGTTGGCGGTGAGTAGACGCACGAACAGTTGCCCCAGGCCCTCGGCCTGCATGTGACCTTCCAGGCTACCGGCGTCCAGTCCACTCCAGAGCGTGCGCTTGGTCAACTCGGTGCCCGGTCGCGAGAACGCCGCGATGCGCCCAGCCAGCTCGTAGCAGGTGTCCAGTAACCGCTCGTCGGGCACAGCACGGGACACCAGGCCGATCCGCTCGGCCTCGGCGGCGTCGATGTCGCGGCCTGTCAGCATCGCTTCGAACGCCCGTGAGGTGCCAATTGCCCTGGGCAGCAGGTAGGACAGCCCGAGCTCGCTGGCGGTCAAGCCGTTGTTGATGCCCGCCGCACGGAAATAGGCGCCTTCGGCGGCGACGCGGATGTCGCATGCCAACGCGAGGCACAATCCCCCACCGATGGCCGCCCCGTTGACCGCCGCGATCACCGGCTGATGCAGTTTGCGTATGGCGAGAATCACGTCGTCGAGCACTTCCATCGACCGCAACGCGAAGGTGGGCCGGGTCAGTCCGTCGATGTGGGGCACCGAACCCGCCGACTTGTGATCGGCACCCGACGAGAAGCCCCGGCCGGCTCCGGTCAGCACGACCACCCTGGTGTCGTTGTCGTGAGTGAGCTCGTCGAGCGCCTTCTTCAACGGGACCATCACGTCGAACGCCATCGAGTTCATCCGCTCGGGGCGATTCAACGTCACCAGCGCCACGTGGGGCTGCGGGCGGTCGACCAGGACGAAGGGGCTTTGCTCGCTCACGACTGCACGTTATCGCGCGGCCGAGCGCGGCCCCGCCGCTACTGCCCTTCGGCGTCGTTCTGGGCTGCGAGCGCGGCGTCGACGTCCAAGTCCTTGAGTTGGGCGATGATGCCGTCGAGCTCCGCGGCGGGCAACATCCCCGAGTGTCGAAAGACCATATGGCCCTTCTTGAATCCCATCAGCGTGGGGATCGCCTGAATCTGAGCGGCCGACGCGAGGGCCTGCTCAGCCTCGGTGTCGACCTTGGCGTGGACCACGTCGGGATGCTTCTCGGCCGACGCCTTGAAGGTCGGTGCGAATGCCTTACACGGCCCGCACCACTCCGCCCAGAAGTCCACCAACACGATCTCGTTGTCGTTGATGGTGTCGTTGAACACTTCGGCGGTGATGTCTTGTGTACTCACGTCTCTCCCAACGTTGCCAAATGCCTGGTTGTTCCCTGGGTACGGTTAGCGCAACCCAGCAAGTGCGACCGCGGCGTCAAAGCCATTGAACCCGTCGAGTGCGTCGTCGCGCAGTCTGTTCACCCACGTCGGATCCGCCAGCAGCGCACGTCCGATCGCCACGACGTCGAACTCGCCCGCCCCGAAGCGATCCAGCACCTCGTCGGGCGATGCGGGTGCGATGACTTCGCCAATCTTGCCGCCACGATGCTCGGTGGCCAGTCCGACCGACCCGACGGCGATCACTGGGGCGCCGGTGACCTTCTTCGTCCAGCCCGCCAGGCTCAGCACCGGATCTGAATCGGGGAACGCAGGGACGTAGTGCCGCGCGTCGAGGGATGAAACACGTCCACCGTTCCGTATGAGTGAGCAGGAGTGAGTGCTGCTCGGTTGCGGCCCGAACGGTGTTGGCCGCTGGTGGCGGGTATTCTCCGGCGGGCCGTTACGCATCGTGTGCGTGACGGCGGACCGGAACTGCCGTGCCTGCCAACGCGGTTCGGTTGGCGATCGGGCCTGGCCGGTGGCGTGCCCACAACGGTCCTCTGTCCGTTGCGGGGTCCTGCCGGCCGTCGCCTGATCGTGAGTCCGAGACCACGTCTGCCGATCGCGGCCGCCGCACCGTGATGGCCGGTGACCGGTTCGGAAGTCTGCTGCTGCAAGGGTTTGACCCAGTGTTGGGCACCCCACTTACTGGTGTAAGCCGGATCCACCCCGATGAGCGCGATGCCACGACGAGCCGCCATCGCGGTCAGCCGGTTGCGAAACTTGGCTGTCGGGATGCCGGTGACGGTGCGGCGGAACCGCTTCCCGCGCTGACCGCGGCCCATGGTCTCGCGGCCGGTGGCGCGGGCATCGGCGAAGTCGAGGTTTTCGATCACCACGGCAACGCACCGAGCGTGGGCCGCGGTGTCGAGCAGCGCGGTGATCGCCGCACGAACCCGCCCATCACGCCGCGATGCCGGCAGTCCCGCGGTATCCACGGGGATCGATATCGGGTCCCCGACCGGGCTCCCGGACCCGTCGAGCACGCAGCAGGCGAGGTGATCGGCATTCAGATCGACACCCAACACCGGGCCGGCCCGTAGATCGTCGATCGACGGCGGAGCGGTCACATCCTGTTTCCAGGAGGCGTCCAGATACCAGCGATCCTTGACCGGGTCATGGGTGATGTCGTAACGCACCGCGCGCCGACCCGCGACCCGCTGCGCCCACTCGGTGCCACGGTGGGCGAAGCTCACCGATGCGTCGATGTCGAGATGCGTCCCGTACTGCGATACCAGTGCGGCGGGGACTTTGATGCGCAACCGGCCGGCCTCGTCGACGCGCAGGGTTTCGTTGCCGCCGGCCTTGCCCGACTCCCCATCGGCGGTCAAGAACATCCGGGACCCATCCCAGCGGCCCCGCCACTGCTGTTCGGTCATGGCTGCCTCGTCGAGGTGGGTGCGGGTGCGCCACAACCGTTTCCCGCCCATCGTGACCGAGGGCCGACCCGCATCCAACGCCGCCCGGGCGACGGCGAGTCGCTCACGCAGTATCGCCAGGCGCCGGGTCTTCGCGAACCGTTCACCCGCGGTCCGGTAACCACGCCGCCGCGCAGACCGGTGCGCACCAGTGGGGATGGCTTCCTGCTCACCGGGCCGCAGCGCACACCGCTGCTCGAGCACCTCGACCGCGGCGTGCAGATCAGCGACGTGAACACCGAGCCCTCGCATGCCCAGCTGGTACTGGTCCTCCACGGCCCGTGTGATCGCCCCAGCCCACCGCGACGACGACACTGCGGTGAGCGCCTGTTTGCGCCGAGCGCGCCACGCAGCGTGCCCCTCGTGGTCCAACCGACCCAGTTGCACCCGGGCCGCCAGTTCCGTCCGGTACACCGATCCCAGAAACGATCCGATCTCCGCGAGCGCGGCGGCCTCAGCCTCACTGAGGCGAACTCGGGTCCGGATCCGCACCCCCGCCGGCGGCGCAGCCACCACCGGATCACCGATGCGGCGCAGCTGCCTACCCATTCCCACATCCTGGCAGCCGCCACCGACAACTCCAGGCCGCGCGACTCGGTCAGCGCTAGACGGTGAAGCCGAGCGCCCGCAGTTGCTCGCGGCCGTCCTCGGTGATCTTGTCCGGCCCCCATGGCGGATTCCACACCCAATTGATCTTGATCTCGGTGACGAGTCCGGCGCCGACGAGCGCGTTGCGCGACTGGTCCTCGATGACGTCGGTGAGCGGGCACGCCGCCGACGTCAGGGTCATGTCGATGAGCGCAACGTCTCCCGACTCCCCCTTCTCGACGTTCAGCCCGTAGACAAGGCCCAGATCGACGACGTTGATTCCGAGTTCGGGATCGACGACGTCGCGCATCGCCTCCTCGAGGTCGGCGATCAGCTCGTCACCCTGCGCGGCTGTTTCGCTCATCGAGCGTCTCCTCACTGGCTTGCGCCAAAGCGTCCTTGAAAGCCATCCAGCCCAATAGGGCGCACTTTACGCGCGCCGGGTACTTGGCGACGCCGGCGAAGGCGATGCCGTCGCCAATCACGTCCTCGTCCCCCTCGACGTTGCCGCGTGACGCGATCATCTCGGTGAACGCCGCCACGGTCTTGAGCGCGTCGCCCACCGGCTGGCCGATGACCTGATCGGTGAGCACCGACGTCGAGGCCTGACTGATCGAACAGCCCTGCCCGTCGTAGGAGACGTCGGTCACCGTGTCGCCGTCCTCGGACAGCGCCACCCGCAGCGTCACCTCGTCGCCGCACGTCGGGTTGACGTGCTGCACCTCGGCACCGAAGGGCTCCCGCAGTCCACGATGGTGCGGGTGCTTGTAGTGGTCCAGGATCACTTCCTGGTACATCTGCTCCAGCCGCACTAGTCCCGCCCAAAGAACTCGACGGCCCGGTGGACTCCGGCGACCAAGCGGTCGACCTCGTCGAGCGTGTTGTAAACCGCGAACGACGCCCGCGCGGTCGCGGCGATGCCGAACCGGCGGTGCAGCGGCCACGCACAGTGATGTCCCACGCGCACGGCGACACCCTCGTCGTCGAGCACTTGGCCGACGTCGTGCGCGTGGACGCCGTCGACGACGAACGACACGGGTGAACCGCGCCGCTCGGTGGACAGGGGCCCGACGATCCGGACGCCTTCGACCGAGGCCAATCCGGTCAGCGCGGTGGCCACCAGCTCCTGCTCGTGCTGTTCCACCGCCCCCATCCCGATGGCGCTCAAATACCTTGCGGCGGCGGCCAGTCCGACCACCTGCGACGTCATGGGCGTGCCGGCCTCGAACCGCTGCGGGGCGGGCGCGTAGGTGGTGGCCTCCATCGTCACGGTCTCGATCATCGACCCGCCGGTGAGGAACGGAGGCAGCGCGTGCAGCACCTCGCGCCGCCCGTAGAGCGCGCCGATGCCCGTCGGGCCGAGCATCTTGTGGCCCGAGAACACGGCGAAGTCGACGTCGAGGGCGTGGAAGTCGACGGGTTGGTGCGGCACCGACTGGCACGCGTCGAGCACCGTCAACGCTCCAACGGCACGGGCCCGCGCCACCAGTTCGGCGACCGGCGCCACGGCCCCCGTCACGTTCGAATGGTGGCTGAAGGCAACCACTTTCACGCGCTCATCGAGTTCTAGCGAATCCAGGTCGATGCGACCGTCGTCAGTCACGCCGTACCAGCGCAACGTGGCACCGGTGCGCTGGGCCAACTCCTGCCACGGGATGAGGTTGGCGTGGTGTTCGAGTTCGGTGGTGACGATGACGTCGCCGGGACCCACGGCGCGTTCGAACCGCCTGTCCCCCAATGCGTAGGAGACCAGGTTGATCGACTCGGTGGCGTTCTTGGTGAACACCAATTCGTCCACGTCGGCGCCGACGAACGCCGCGAGGTCCTCGCGGCCCTGCTCGTAGGCGTCCGTGGACTCCTCCATGAGCTGGTGCGCCCCACGGTGCACGGCACCGTTCGAATGGGTCAAGAAGCTCCGCTCGGCGTCGAGCACGGCCAGCGGCTTCTGCGACGTCGCACCGGAATCCAGGTACGCCAACTGCTTTCCGCCGCGCATCACCCGGCCCAGGATCGGGAAGTCCGCCCGAATCCTGTCCACCTCAGTGGGATCCAATGTCCGTACCGAGGTCGTCATGTCAGGCTCCTGCGGCAGCGGCCTGCGTGAAGCGCTCGTAGCCGTGCTCCTCGAGCTCGTCGGCAAGCTCGGGGCCACCGGACTCGATGATCCGGCCATCGACGAACACATGGACGAACTGCGGCTGGATGTAGCGCAGGATGCGGGTGTAGTGGGTAATCAACAGCACGCCGCCGTGCTCGGACTCGGCGTACCGGTTGACGCCCTCGCTGACGACGCGCAGCGCGTCGACGTCGAGCCCCGAGTCGGTTTCGTCGAGGATCGCGATCTTGGGCTTGAGCAGACCGAGTTGCAGGATCTCATGGCGCTTCTTCTCGCCGCCGGAGAAGCCCTCGTTCACGCTGCGCTCACCGAACGACGGGTCGATGTCGAGCTCGGTCATCGCGGTCTTGACTTCCTTGACCCAATGCCGCAGCTTCGGGGCTTCGCCGCGAACGGCGGTGGCCGCGGTACGCAGGAAGTTCGACATCGACACGCCGGGGACCTCGATGGGGTACTGCATCGCGAGGAACAGCCCGGCGCGGGCCCGTTCGTCGATGCTCATCTCCAGCACGTCCGCACCGTCCAACGTGATGGACCCAGAGGTGACCGTGTACTTGGGATGCCCGGCGATGGCGTAGGACAGCGTCGACTTGCCAGAACCGTTGGGGCCCATCACCGCGTGGGTCTCCCCCGACTTCACGGTCAGGTTGACGCCCTTGAGGATCGGGATGTCCGTCCCGTCCTCAGCGGAGACGACGGAGACGTGCAGGTCCTTGACTTCCAATGTGGTCATATCAGCTATTTCTCGATTCGGTGATGGCTAGTTCTCGTTCGATGGCTTCGGTGAGGCGCTCACGCACGGCGGGGACGGCGATCTTGGCGATGATCTCGCCGAAGAAGCCGCGCACCACCAGGCGACGGGCCTGGGCTTCGGGGATTCCGCGGGCACGCAGGTAGAACAACTGCTCGTCGTCGAAACGTCCCGTGGCACTTGCGTGCCCGGCGCCGATGATCTCGCCCGTCTCGATCTCCAGGTTGGGCACCGAGTCGGCGCGGGCGCCGTCGGTGAGCACCAGGTTTCGGTTGACTTCGAAGGTATCGGTGCCAGTCGCCTCGGCGCGGATCAACACGTCGCCGATCCACACCGTGTGTGCGTCGGGCCGCTTGGAATCCGGATCGCCTTGCAGCGCACCCTTGTACAGCACGTCGGACTTGCAGTTCGGTTGTGCGTGGTCGACCAGCAACCGCGACTCGAAGAACTGACCATCGTCGGCGAAGTACGTGCCGAGCAGCTTGGCGTCGCCGCCGGGACCGTCGAAGCGCACCGTCGCCGTCGTGCGGACGACGTCGCCACCCAGCGTGACGTTGACGTGCCCGAGTACCGCGTCCTTGCCCAGCCGAGCGTGATGGGCGCTGACGTGCACCATGTCGTCGGCCCAGTCGGCGATCCAGATGACACCAAGCCCCGCCGAGTCACCGACGATGAACTCGACGTTGTCGGCGTAGGTTCCGCTGCCGCGCAGGTCGATGACCACGATGGCTCTGGAGAGTTCCTCGACGCGGACCTGCAGATGTCCGTAGGCCACCGCGCCTTCGCCGGGGCCGGTGACGACGATCTCGATGGGTTCGGCCACCTCGGTGTCGCGGGCCACGGTCACCACGGTCGCCGAGTTGAACGACGAGAACGCCTGCGCCGCAACTCGGTCGGTCGGTACCCCGCCCTGGCCGAGCCGTTCGTCGCCGCGGCGCACCGTCTCGATCGTCACGCCGGGGCGTTCGCCGACCTCGATGAGCGCGCTACCCGTCGCTGGCGCAGTTCCGTCGTGCAACCCGCGCAGCCGCTTCAGCGGCGTGAACCGCCACAACTCGTCGCGGCCGCCGGGCACCTCGAAGGCGTCGACGTCGAACGAGGCGAACAGTTCGCCCTTGTTCTTGACGATCCCTTCGACCGTATCCGTCAGATTCGAACGCGTCATCCGACCGCGCCCTCCATCTGCAGCTCGATCAGCCGGTTGAGCTCAAGGGCGTACTCCATCGGGAGTTCCTTGGCGATGGGCTCGACGAACCCGCGCACCACCATCGCCATGGCCTCGTCCTCGGTCAGCCCGCGGCTCATCAGGTAGAACAGCTGGTCCGCGCTGACCTTGGACACCGTGGCCTCGTGACCCATCGTGACGTCGTCCTCGCGGATGTCGACGTACGGGTAGGTGTCGCTGCGGCTGATCGTATCGACAAGCAGCGCATCGCATTTCACGCTGGCACGCGAGCCGTGGGCACCCTTGTTGATCTGGACGAGGCCACGGTAGGACGTGCGGCCACCACCGCGGGCCACCGACTTGGAGACGATGTTGCTCGACGTGTTGGGCGCCAGGTGCAGCATCTTGGCGCCGGTGTCCTGGTGCTGGCCCTCGCCGGCGAACGCCACCGAGAGCACCTCGCCCTTGGCGTGCTCGCCCGTCATCCAGACCGCCGGGTACTTCATGGTGACCTTGGAGCCGATGTTGCCGTCGACCCACTCCATGGTGGCGCCCGCCTCCGCGCGCGCCCGCTTGGTGACCAGGTTGTAGACGTTGTTCGACCAGTTCTGGATCGTCGTGTACCGGCACCGGCCGCCGGGCTTCACGATGATCTCGACGACCGCGGAGTGCAGCGAGTCGCTCTTGTAGATCGGCGCGGTACAGCCCTCGACGTAGTGCACGTAGGCGTCCTCGTCGACGATGATCAGCGTCCGCTCGAACTGACCCATGTTCTCGGTGTTGATCCGGAAGTAGGCCTGCAGCGGGATGTCGACGTGCACGCCCTTTGGCACGTAGATGAACGAACCACCCGACCACACCGCGGTGTTCAGCGCGGAGAACTTGTTGTCACCGGCCGGGATCACGGTGCCGAAGTACTGCCTGAACAGCTCCGGGTGTTCCTTCAAAGCGGTATCGGTGTCGAGGAAGATGACGCCGAGCGCCTCGAGATCCTCGCGGATCGAGTGGTAGACCACCTCGGACTCGTACTGAGCCGCGACACCGGAGACCAGCCGCTGCTTCTCCGCCTCGGGGATGCCCAGCCGGTCGTAGGTGTTCTTGATGTCCGCGGGCAGGTCGTCCCAGGTGGCGGCCTGCTTCTCGCTGGACCGCACGAAGTACTTGATGTTGTCGAAGTGGATGCCCTCGAGGTTGGAGCCCCAATTCGGCATCGGCTTCTTGTCGAACGTCCGTAGCGCCTTCAGGCGGACGTCGAGCATCCACTGGGGCTCGCTCTTCTTCGCCGAAATGTCGCGCACGACGGCCTCCGACAGCCCACGCTGCGCGCTCGCACCCGCGACGTCCGAGTCCGACCAGCCATAGCCATAGTTGCCGAGCGAGGCGATGGCCTCGTCCTGCGTCAGCTGGGCCTCCGGTGTTGTCGTCATGTCGACGCTCCTTGGTGGGTCGTGATGGTTTCGGCTCGGGCTGTGAGCCGAATGGAAAGTTGCTTCTCGGGGATGACGGGGACGTGGGTGGTGCACGCACAGTCGCCGTTGACGATGGTGGCCAGGCGTTGCACGTGGGTGCCCAGGAGCTCCGCGAACGCCTCACGCTCGGTTTCGCACAACTCCGGGAACTCCTCGGCGACGTGTGACACCGGGCAGTGGTGCTGGCACAGCTGGATGCCGTGGATCGGCCCGCTCACCGGTGTCGTGGTGGTGGCGTAGCCGGCCTTGGTCAGCGCCGCCGCAACCCTATCGGCAGTCGATTCAACATCGTCGGGGCCGTCGGTTACTCCCGCCAGGATGGTGTCGATGCGGCGCCGCGCGAACGTTCGGATGGCTTCGTCGCCGCCGAGCTCGCGCAACTGCCGCATGGCCGCCACTGCGAGGTCGTCGTAGGTGTGATCGAGCTTGGCCCGGCCCGCGGCCGTGATGCGGTACCGCTTGGCGGGGCGACCCCTGCCGTTGTGCTGCCATGCCGCCGCGGCGTGGGACTCGGCGTCGCCCGCATCGATGAGGGCGTCGAGGTGCCGACGCACGCCTGCGGCGGAGATGCCCAGCCGCTCACCGATCTGACCAGCGGTGATGGGACCTTCAAGCAGGAGTTGCACGATTGCGCGGCGGGTATGGCCGTCGGATGTGGCACCGCCCGCGGACGCGTGCGGAGCGGCGACAGCCGTGCTCGACCCCTCCGAACCGAATTCCACAACACCATTGTGACGGAATTCGACGAGGCGGTCTAGCAAGGCCACCCTTACCGCAATCCCGGTCGGCCACCGATCGTCGGCTGGCTACGCTGCTGGGATGGCAGCCCGCCGACAGTCTCTGAGCTCGGCCGTCGCCCGCTGGCACGCCGACGAGACCACGGTCGGGTCCCCACTCAACGCCGCCGAGGTCGCATCGCTGCGTCGCACGCGTGTATTCGGCGCGACGGGCACGGTGCTGATGGCGATCGGAGCGCTCGGCGCGGGCGCCCGACCCGTCGTCCAGGACCCGACGTTCGGGGTGCGGCTGCTCAACCTGCCGTCCCGCATTCAGACGGTGTCCCTGACGATGACCACCACGGGTGCGGTGATGATGGCGCTGGCCTGGCTGATGCTGGGCCGGTTCGCACTCGGCAGCCGCCGCATGTCCCGCAGCCAGCTGGACCGCACCTTGCTGCTGTGGGCACTGCCGCTGCTGGTCGCCCCGCCGATGTACAGCAGGGACGTCTACTCCTATCTCGCGCAGAGCCAGATCGCCCGACTCGGACTGGACCCGTACAAGGTCGGACCGGCCTCCGGGCTTGGGCTCGACCACGTCTTCACGCTGACCGTTCCGAGTATGTGGCGGGAGACACCCGCCCCGTACGGACCGCTGTTCCTGTGGCTCGGCAGCGGCGTCTCCACGCTGACGGGCGACAACATCGTCGCAGCAGTGCTCTGTCACCGACTGATCGTGCTCGGCGGCGTCGCGCTGATCCTCTGGGCCACCCCACGTTTGGCGCGACGCTGCGGGGTTGCCGAGGTCAGCGCACTCTGGCTAGGCCCATGCAACCCGCTGTTGTTCATGCATCTGGTTGCGGGCATCCACAACGAGGCCCTCATGCTGGGGCTGATGCTGGCCGGCACCGAGTTGGCCTTGCGGGGCACCGACTGTACGAAACGGATGTGCCCCCGGCCGCCGCACTGGCCACGTGGCCGCGACGACTGGGCACAGTGGTATCCGCTGGCCATGCTCGTGGCGGGCACCGTGCTGATCGCGATGTCCTCCCAGGTGAAGCTGCCGTCGCTGCTGGCGGTCGGCTTCGTCGCGATGGCCCTGGCGCGCCGGTGGGGCGGCACCGTGAGGGCGTTCTTCGCCGCGACGGGAGCACTTGCCGCCATCTCTCTGGCGGTGATTGCGCTCATCGGGTGGGTCAGCGGGCTGGGCTTCGGCTGGCTCTTCACCCTCGGCACGGCGAACGTCGTGCGGTCGTGGATGTCGCCACCCACCCTGGTCGCGCTGGCCACCGGCCAGATCGGCATCCTGCTCGGACTCGGGGACCACACCACGTCCGTGCTGGGCCTCACCCGCGCGATCGGCGTCGTCGCCATCGCCATCCTGGTGACCTGGCTGCTGTTGGCCGTGCTGCGCGGCAGACTGCACCCCGTCGGCGGGCTGGGCGTGGCGCTCGGCGTGACCATACTGTTCTTCCCGGTGGTCCAGCCCTGGTACCTGCTGTGGGCAATCGTGCCGCTGGCGACCTGGGCGACGCGGCCAGGGTTCCGCGGCACCGCGATCGCGCTGACGCTGATGGTCGGCATCTTCGGTCCGACGGCCAACGGGGACCGCTTCACGATCTTCCAAATCCTCGACGCGACGGTGGCGAGCCTGTTGATCGTGTTCATCCTGATCGCCGTGACGTATCGCCGACTTCCCTGGCGTCCGCTTCCCGACACGAACGGGACCGCGGGGTCCGCGTCGACGGCTGGGCCGGGCACGTCCACCACCGCGCAGGCGGGGCCGACGCCCATCAAGCCGGACGCCTACGCTGAGTCTCCGTGACGTCCCGTTCCGACATCCCCGTGCTGCTGCGCGGGGTCAGCAAGCGGTTCGGGTCGACGACGGCGGTCAACGCGCTGGACCTCGAGGTCGGCCGGGCCCAGGTGCTCGCGCTGCTAGGCCCCAACGGGGCGGGCAAGACGACGACTGTGGAGATGTGCGAGGGATTCCTGCGGCCCGACGAGGGCACCATCGAGATCCTCGGGCTCGACCCGACGGCCGACAACGCCTCCCTGCGTGAACGCATCGGGGTGATGCTCCAGGGCGGTGGGGGCTATCCGGCGGCCCGGGCTGCCGAGATGCTGAATCTCGTTGCCGCGTATTCGGCCAACCCCCTGGATCCCGCGTGGTTGATGGACACGCTGGGGCTGACCGAGGCGGGTCGGACCACGTACCGCCGACTGTCGGGAGGCCAGCAGCAACGGCTGGCGCTGGCGTGCGCCGTCGTTGGGCGACCGGAGTTGGTGTTCCTCGACGAGCCGACGGCAGGCATGGACGCTCATGCCCGAATCGTGGTGTGGGAGTTGATCGACGGGCTGCGCCGCGACGGGGTCACCGTGGTGCTGACGACCCACCAGCTGACCGAGGCGGAGCAACTCGCCGACCAGTTGGTCATCATCGATCACGGCGTCGCGGTGGCAAGGGGGACCCCCGCCGAGCTGATGAATCAGGGCTCCGAGAATCAGTTGCGCTTCTCCGCGCCGCCGCAGCTGGACCTGACGCTGCTCATCTCGGCGCTTCCCGAGAGTTACCAGGCCACCGAGCGGGCGCCGGGCGAATACCTCGTCGAGGGCCAGATCGACCCGCAGGTGCTCGCGACGGTGACCGCGTGGTGCGCCCGGCTCGACGTGCTGGCCACCGACATGCGCGTCGATAGGCGGAGCCTCGAGGACGTGTTCCTCGACTTGACGGGTCGGGAGTTGCGACCGTGACGAATCGCTTTGCCCCCGGCACGTTTTCGCCCGATCCGCGCCCCGCGACGGTGCCTCGCATGCTGGCCGCGCAGTTCGGGCTGGAACTCAAGCTGCTGCTGCGCAACGGCGAACAGCTGCTCCTGACGATGTTCATTCCGATCACGCTGTTGATTGGTCTGGTGTTGCTGCCGATCGGGTCGTCGTTCGGCACCAACCGCGTCGCCACGTTCGTCCCGGCGATCATGGCGCTCGCGGTGATCTCGACCGCATTCACCGGCCAGGCCATCGCGGTGGCGTTCGACCGGCGGTACGGCGCGCTCAAGCGGTTGGGCGCCACCGCGCTGCCCGTCTGGGGCATCATCACCGGGAAGTCACTCGCCGTCGTGACAGTGGTGTTCCTTCAGTCGATTCTGTTGGGCGCCATCGGCTTTGCATTGGGCTGGCGCCCAAGCGCTGCGGGCCTACTTCTGGGCGCCGTCATCATCGCACTCGGAACGGCCGTGTTCGCCGCCCTGGGACTGCTGCTCGGCGGAACGTTGAAGGCCGAACTGGTGCTCGCGATCGCCAACCTGTTGTGGTTCGTCTTCGCCGGACTCGGGGCACTGACGCTCGGCGGAGGCATGGTCCCGCCCGGCGCCGAGTGGGCGGCCAGGTTGACGCCGTCGGGCGCGTTGACCGAGGCGCTGTCGCACGCCATGACGCTGTCGGTCGACTGGTTCGGCATCGCGGTGCTGATCGCTTGGGGCGCATTCGGATCCATCGCCGCGCTGCGGTGGTTCCGCTTCACCTGACGGCCGGGCCGTCGAAATAGAGGCCCTACTACGGCGTGTAGTTCTTGCTGCTCTACGATCGGGCGATGCCCGTCGGACGACTCCTCCTGCGACTCGTCGACGTGCTGCCGGAGCCCAGCCTGCGGGTCCAGCGCATCATCGCCGCCGCCGTCATCCTGACCCAGGGCGGCATCGCGGTGACCGGCGCGATCGTGCGTGTCACCGCATCCGGGCTCGGGTGCCCTACCTGGCCGCAGTGCTTCCCAGGCAGCTTCACCCCCGTCCCGGTCGCCGAAGTGCCCGTCATTCACCAGGCCGTCGAGTTCGGCAACCGGATGATCACGTTCCTGGTGGTGCTGACTGCCGCACTCGCGGTGCTCGCCGTGACGCGCGCGCGACGCAGACGCGAAGTACTCGGCTACGCATGGCTGATGCCCATCTCGACGGTGGCGCAGGCCGTCATTGGCGGCATCACCGTGCTGACCGGGCTGCTGTGGTGGACGGTCGCCATCCACCTCCTGGTCTCGATGACCATGGTCTGGCTGGCAGTGCTGCTTTACGTCAAGATCGGCGAACCCGACGATGGTGTGCCGACGGCACTGGTGCCAAAACCGTTGCGGTGGTTGACCGTGCTGACCGCGATGACGCTGGCGGCCGTACTCGTCGCCGGAACCCTGGTCACCGGCGCCGGGCCGCACGCGGGCGACAAGAGCGTCGAGCAACCGGTGCCACGGCTTCAGGTCGAGATCACCACCCTGGTTCACCTGCACTCGTCGCTGCTGGTGGCCTACCTGTCGCTGGTGGTGGGCCTCGGGTTCGCGCTGCTGGCGGTCCGCGCGCCCCGGCCGGTGATCCTGCGACTCGGGGTGCTGCTCGCACTGGTCTGCGTCCAAGGCCTCGTCGGCACCGTCCAGTTCTTCAGCGGCGTGCCCGCGGCACTGGTCGCCGTGCACGTCGCGGGCGCCGCCGCGTGTACGGCCGCGACCGCAGCGCTATGGGCCTCGATGCGACAGCGGGCCCAGCCCGAGCCGCTCGAGCGCTGACTCCACCCCAAGGGCGAACTCGCGCTGCTGGGTGGCGCGTGCGTCTTGGTCGAGTTGGCGCCAGCCGAGCGACGGCTCGACGAGTTCCAACTCGAGCAGGCGCGGATCGTCCGCTCCTCCGATCACGTCGACCCGCGCGTACAGGAACTCCTCGGGCGCAATCTGGAGGCGGTCGGCGGCGGCGGCGAGCGCTGCGTATCCGACGTCCCACAGCTCGAAGTCCGGCTCGGCCGGGCGCAACGTCTCCTCGGCGTACGTCCCGGACTCGTCGAACTCCGGCTTGGCTCCCGGCGGAGGAAGCAGCGGTTCCTTGGTGAACGCGTGCGATTGCTTGCCCGCGAGGAACACCAGCGCCGTCTCGCCGTCGGCGATGCGCGCGTCGTACGGCTGCACCAGCACCGTGCGCCCGTCGGACTGCAGCGCCGCCGCGTGCTCGAGCGCCGCGTCGCGGTCGGTGAACCGCAGTGCGCCAACCGATCCCGCACCGACGGCAGGCTTGACCACCAGCTCGCCCTTGGGCAGCTTGAGCTGCTCCCCCGGCGCGAAGAAGCGGCTCGGCACCGTCGGAACCCCGGCGTCCTCGAGCTCGACGAGGTAGCGCTTGTCTGTGTTCCACGCGATGACGTCCGGCGCGTTTAGCAGGTTGGGCACCCGGGTCGTCCACGCCAGGAACTCGTCGAGCCGGTCGATGTAGTCCCACGTGGCCCGCAGGATCACCAGGTCGGCGCCGTCGATCTCGGGATCGTCCCAGGCCAGCCAGCGCGCATGCAGCCCACGGGCCCGAAGTGCGGGGATCAGGCCCGCGTCGTCGCCGTCGCCGTCGACGAGAGCGCGGCAACCTGCGAAGACGATGCGGGGATGGCGAACGTTGGGCCGTGCGAGTTTCACGTTGGAATGATAGGTGGCATGCACGCCATCGAAGTCGCCGAGACCGGCGGACCGGAAGTCCTGACCTACGTCGAGAAGCTACAGCCGAAGCCTGGCCCCGGCCAGGTGCTCATCAAGGCCGAGGCGATCGGCGTCAACTTCATCGACACCTACTTCCGATCGGGTCAGTACCCGCGTGAGGTGCCCTTCGTCGTCGGCACCGAGGTGTGCGGAACCATCGCCGCCGTCGGCGACGACGTCGCCGCGCTCGGGATCGGCGATCGCGTCGTCACCGCACAGGCGGACGGCGCGTACGCCGAATTCTGCTTGGCCCCAGCCGATCTGGTGGCCTACGTCCCGGACGGCGTGCCCGCGGAAGTCGCCGCCTCGGCCCTGCTGAAGGGCATGACGGCGCACTACCTCATCAAGTCCGTCTATCCCGTCCAGCAGGGCGACACCGTGCTGGTGCACGCCGGCGCGGGTGGTGTCGGGCTGATCCTCACGCAATGGGCGACCAGCATGGCGGTGAAGGTCATCACCACGGTGTCCACCAGCGAGAAGGCCGAGCTGTCCCGCAAGGCCGGCGCCGTCGAGGTACTCGACTATCCCGAGGACCCGGCCAAGTTCGGCGCGACGATCCGTGAGCTCACCGGCGGCAACGGCGTGGCCGCCGTGTACGACGGCGTCGGCGCCTCGACGTTCGAGGCGAGCCTGGCCAGTCTCAAGCTGCGGGGCACGCTGGCGCTCTTCGGTGCGGCGAGCGGCCCGGTGCCCCCGTTCGATCCGCAGCGGCTCAATAGCGCGGGGTCGCTGTTCCTCACCCGTCCCACGTTGGCCCATTACGCGCATACTCCCGACGAATTCGGCTGGCGTGCAGGAGAACTGCTCGAGGCGATCGCCACGGGGGTCCTCGACATCACCGTCAGCCGTCGCTACGCGTTGGCGGAGGCCAGCGATGCGCATCGCGATCTGCAGGGCCGCAAGACCGTCGGTTCAGTGGTGCTG
Organism: Mycobacterium sp. RTGN6; assembly: GCF_033804605.1. Lineage (NCBI taxonomy): Bacteria > Bacillati > Actinomycetota > Actinomycetes > Mycobacteriales > Mycobacteriaceae > Mycobacterium > Mycobacterium sp. RTGN6. Next base: position 305,231 of record NZ_JAPZKZ010000004.1, on the reverse strand, counting down.
GTGCCCTGAGCCGACATGGCCGATGACCTGATCGTGACGCGCACGTTCGTGGTGCGCGCCGCCGAGCTGAGCGAGCGCTTCTCCAGGTCGTCCGGTCCCGGCGGGCAGGGTGTCAACACGACGGACAGCCGGGTCGAGCTGTCCTTCGACGTCGCCCGCTCGCCGTCGGTACCGGCGTGGTTGCGCCAACGAGTGTTGCAGCGGCTGCGCAGTCGGCTCACCGACGGAGTGCTGACGGTCGTCGCGAGCGAACATCGTGCACAACTGCAGAACCGCGCGGCCGCCCGCGAACGGATGGCCCTCATCCTTCGAGAGGCGGCCGCCGCCCCACCGCCGATACGACGGCCGACCAAGCCGACCAGGGGTTCCAAGGAGCGCCGGATCGCAAACAAGAAGCGCCGGGGTGACGTCAAGCAGGGCCGCCGCGGCAGCTGGGACTAGCCGAGCACCCTGGGCAGCGCCAGCGCGGAGTCGACGGCCAGCGCGCAGAAGACGACGGCCAGGTAGTTGTTCGACTGCAGGAAGAGGCGCAACGGCTTGACCGGTTCGCCGCGCTTGACGCCGCTGTACAGCTGGTGGGCCATCGTCAGGAACCACGCTCCTGCGAGCAGTGCGACGGCGGCGTAGAGCCAACCGGTGGCCAATGCCAGGCCCAGCGTCGCGAACACCGTCAGCCACGTGTAGATCAAGATCTGCAGGGTGACCTGCCGCTCGGTGCGCACCGTGGGCAGCATGGGCACCCCGGCCGCCTTGTAGTCGTCCTTGTAGCGCATCGCCAGTGCCCAGGTGTGCGGCGGCGTCCAGAAGAAGATGATGGCGAACATCACCACGGCCGGCCAACCGATGGTGCCGGTGACCGCCGACCAGCCGATCATCACCGGCATGCAGCCGGCCGCCCCGCCCCACACGACGTTCTGCGACGTCCGCCGCTTGAGCAGGAGGGTGTAGACGAACACGTAGAACGCGATGGTGACGACCGCGAGGATGCCCGAGAGCAGGTTGGTGGTCCACCACAGCCAGAAGAACGATCCGACCGACAGCGCGACACCGAAGATCAGTGCGTGCCGGGTGGGTACCGTCGCGCGCGCCAGCGGCCGCAGCGCGGTGCGCTTCATCAACTTGTCGATGTCCGCGTCGGCGACACAGTTCAGCGTGTTGGCGCCCGCGGCGGCCAGAATTCCACCGGCCAGCGTGTTGAGGATGAGCAGCGGATTCACCGTGCCGCGCTCAGCCAGGAGCATCGCCGGGATGGTCGTGACAAGCAGCAACTCGATTACGCGCGGCTTGGTCAATGCCAGGTAAGCCAGCAGCGTAGTGCGGATTCGACTGGGCGCGACGCGCTCGCGAATGCTCACGCAATTACTCCTCAGGTCGCGGCAGCGCGCAGCTTCTACTACAGACGATGGTAGACCGCGGCCCTGTGAACCGAACATCTCAGGGTCGATTCGCCGGTAACGGCCGTATTGCCTACTCGACAACTCGAGGGATGCAGCCTGCGGACGGGGAGAGTTCCCCATTAGGGTGATGATGACCGGCTTGCCTACTCGAGGAGTGAGTTCGTGACCATTGTGGAAGAGATCTCCGCGCTCACCCAGCCCAACCACCCCGACGACTGGACCGAACTCGATTCGGTCGCGGTCGACACCGTGCGCGTGCTGGCGGCCGACGCGGTGCAGAAGGTCGGCAACGGCCATCCAGGGACGGCGATGAGCCTGGCGCCCCTGGCGTACACCCTCTTTCAGCGGCAGATGCGCCACGATCCCACCGACGAGCACTGGCTAGGCCGTGACCGGTTCGTGCTGTCCTGCGGGCACTCGAGCCTGACGCTCTACATCCAGCTGTACCTCGGTGGGTTCGGGCTCGAGCTCCCCGACATCGAGGCGCTGCGCACGTGGGGCTCCAAGACACCGGGCCATCCCGAGTTCCGCCACACCAAGGGCGTGGAGATCACGACGGGTCCGCTCGGCCAGGGGCTTGCCTCGGCCGTTGGCATGGCGATGGCCGCGCGCTACGAACGCGGGCTGTTCGATCCGGACGCCGCCCCGGGCACCAGCCCGTTCGACCACTACATCTACGTGATCGCCTCCGACGGTGACATCGAGGAGGGCGTGACCAGCGAAGCGTCCTCGCTGGCAGGCACCCAGCAGCTCGGCAACCTCATCGTGTTCTACGACCACAACAAGATCTCGATCGAGCACGACACCGACATCGCGTTGAGCGAGGACGTGCCCGCGCGATACCGGGCCTACGGCTGGCACGTGCAGGAGGTCGAGGGCGGCGAGAACGTCGTTGGAATCGAAGAAGCCATCGACGCCGCGAAGGCCGTCACCGACAAGCCGTCGTTCATCTCGGTCCGCACGATCATCGGCTACCCCGCCCCCACCAAGATGAACACGGGCGGCGTGCACGGGTCCGCACTCGGCGCCGACGAGGTGGCCGCCACCAAGAGGGTGCTCGGCTTCGACCCCGACAAGAACTTCGAGGTCCGCGACGAGGTCATCGCCCACACGCGCGAGTTGGTGGCCCGCGGCAAGCAGGCGCGCGACGCCTGGCAGCCGGGCTTCGACGAATGGGCGGCTCGCGAACCCGAGCGCAAGGCGCTGCTGGACCGGTTGCTCGCCCAGGAACTTCCAGAGGGCTGGGACGCCGACCTGACGAACTACGAGCCCGGAAGCAAGGCGGTGGCCACCCGCGCCGCGTTCGGCCAGGTACTCAACGACGTCGCACCCAAGCTTCCCGAGTTGTGGGGTGGCTCAGCAGATCTGGCCGGCAGCAACAACACCACGATCAAGGGCGCCAAGTCCTTCGGCCCGCCGTCGATCTCGACCTCTGACTACACGGCCGATTGGTACGGCCGCGTGCTGCACTTCGGCATCCGCGAACACGCGATGGGATCCATCCTGTCCGGCATCGTGCTGCACGGGCCGACCCGGGCCTTCGGCGGCACCTTCATGCAGTTCTCGGACTACATGCGGCCCGCGGTGCGATTGGCCTCGCTGATGGACATCGACACCATCTACATCTGGACGCACGATTCGATCGGCCTCGGTGAGGACGGTCCCACCCACCAGCCGGTCGAGCACCTGGCGGCACTGCGCGCAATCCCCAACTTGTCCGTGGTGCGGCCCGGCGATCCGAACGAGACCGCCTACGCGTGGCGCAGCATCATTGCGCGCAACAACGGCAGCGGCCCGGTGGGCTTCATCCTTACCCGTCAGGGCATCCCGGTCCTGGAGGGCACTAGCTCCGAAGGCGTCGCGAAGGGTGGCTACGTGCTGGGCGGCGGCAACCCAGCCGACGACGCCGACGTCATCATCATCGCCACCGGCTCCGAATTGCAGCTGGCGGTCGAGGCCCGAAAGCAGCTGGCGGACAAGGATATCGTCGCCTACGTGGTGTCGATGCCGTGTGTGGAGTGGTTCGAGAGCCAGCCCAAGGAGTACCGCGACCAGGTGCTGCCGCCCGACGTGTCGGCGCGGGTGGCCGTCGAGGCCGGCATCGCCCAAAGCTGGCACAAGCTCGTCGGCGACACCGGCGAGATCGTGTCGATCGAGCACTACGGCGCCTCGGCCGACGACAAGACGTTGTTCCGTGAGTTCGGTTTCACCCCAGAGGCAGTGGTGGCCGCCGCGGAGCGATCGATGGACAACTGACAATCCCCCAAAAGGAGCAGCTATGACTCAGAACCCTCAGCTCGCTGCACTGAGCGCGGCGGGCGTATCCGTGTGGCTCGACGATCTGTCCCGCGAACGGCTGCAGACGGGCAACCTTCAGAACCTCATCGACACCCGCAGCGTCGTGGGCGTCACCACCAATCCGTCGATCTTCCAGGCCGCGCTCTCGAAGGGCACGGCATACGACGCGCAGGTGAGCGAACTGGCCGAACGTGGCGCAGACGTCGACGCCACCATCCGCACCGTCACCACCGATGACGTCCGCAACGCGTGCGACGTGCTCGCGAAGGCGTACGAAGCCTCCGACGGGTTCGACGGCCGGGTCTCCATCGAGGTGGATCCGCGGCTCGCCCACGACACGGACAAGACGATCCTGCAGGCCATCGAACTGTGGAAGATCGTCGACCGCCCGAACCTGCTCATCAAGATCCCGGCGACGCTGGCTGGCCTGCCCGCCATCACCGCGGTGATCGCCGAGGGCATCTCGGTGAACGTCACCCTGATCTTCTCGGTGGAACGGCACGAGGCCGTCATCGACGCCTACCTGTCCGGGTTGGAGAAGGCAAAGGAAGCCGGCCACGACCTGGCCCGGATCCATTCCGTGGCGTCCTTCTTCGTATCCCGCGTCGACACCGAGATCGACGCCCGGCTGGACAAGCTCGGTTCGGATGACGCGCTGGCACTGCGCGGCAAGGCTGGCATAGCCAACTCCCGGCTCGCCTACGCCGCCTACCAGCAGGTGTTCGAGCAGGGCCGCCGGTTCGGCGCGCTCAAGGCGGACGGCGGCGCGCGGGTACAGCGGGTGCTGTGGGCCTCCACCGGAGTGAAGAACCCGGACTACCCGGACACCCTCTACGTCACCGATCTGGTCGCCCCGGACACCGTGAACACGATGCCGGAGAAGACGATGGAAGCGTTCGCCGATCACGGCGACGTCACCGGGGACACCGTGAGCGGCACCGCCGTGGCGGCACAGGAGGTGTTCGACGCGCTGGGCGCCATCGGCATCGACCTCGTCGACGTGTTCAAGGTGCTCGAGGACGAGGGCGTGGAGAAGTTCGAGAACGCCTGGAACGAGTTGCTCGAAGCCACCCAAGGCCAGCTCGACGCCGCTGCGAAATGACCGACTGCGACACCAAGCCGTCAGGCTGGGTCAACCCGCTGCGGGACAAGCGCGACAAGCGGATGCCGCGCATCGCGGGTCCGTGTGCGGTGGTGATCTTCGGCGTGACGGGCGATCTGGCGCGCAAGAAGCTGATGCCCGCCATCTACGACCTGGCCAATCGTGGCCTGCTTCCGCCGACGTTCGCCCTGATCGGGTTCGCGCGGCGAGATTGGGCTGACGAGGACTTCGGCAAGGTCGTCTACGACGCGGTCAAACAGCACGCCCGCACGCCCTTCCGTCAGGAGGTCTGGGACCGGCTGGCCGAGGGAATCCGCTTCGTCCCAGGCACTTTCGACGACGATCAGGCATTTGCGCGGCTCGCCGAGACGCTGTCCAAGCTGGACGCCGAACGTGGCACCGGCGGCAACCACGCGTTCTACCTGTCGATCCCGCCGAAGGCGTTCCCGCAGGTGCTCGAGCAACTGTCCAAGACGGGACTGGCCAACAAACCGGACGGCTGCTGGAGCCGCGTGGTGATCGAGAAGCCGTTCGGTCACGACCTGTCCAGCGCCGAGGACCTCAACCACCTGGTGAACAGCGTCTTTCCCGAGTCGTCGGTGTTCCGCATCGACCACTACCTGGGCAAGGAAACCGTGCAGAACATGTTGGCGCTGCGGTTCGCCAACCAGATGTTCGAGCCCATTTGGAACGCCCACTACGTCGACCACGTCCAGATCACGATGGCCGAGGACATCGGATTGGGCGGTCGTGGCGGCTATTACGACGGGGTGGGCGCCGCCCGCGACGTCATCCAGAACCACCTCATCCAGCTGCTTGCGCTCACCGCGATGGAGGAGCCCGTCAGCTTTCTTCCGGCCGAGTTGCAGGCCGAGAAGGTCAAGGTGCTGTCGGCCACCAGGCTGGCCGAGCCACTTGCCGAAACCAGCTCCCGCGGTCAGTACGGGCCCGGCTGGCAGGGCGGCCAGAAGGTCGTGGGACTGCTCGATGAGGAGGGCTTCTCGAAGACGTCCACAACCGAGACGTTCGCCGCGATAACCCTGGACGTGGACACTCGCCGGTGGGCCGGGGTGCCGTTCTACCTGCGCACCGGAAAGCGCTTGGGCCGCAGGGTGACCGAGATCGCGCTGGTGTTCAAGCGGGCGCCGCACCTGCCGTTCGACGCCACCATGACCGAGGAACTTGGCAAGAACGCACTGGTGATACGCGTGCAGCCGGACGAGGGCATCACGCTGCGGTTCGGATCGAAGGTGCCGGGCAACGCCATGGAGGTCCGCGACGTCAGCATGGACTTCTCCTACGGCTCCGCGTTCGCCGAGGAGTCGCCAGAGGCCTACGAACGGCTGATCCTCGACGTGCTCCTTGGCGAGCCATCACTCTTCCCGGTCAACGAAGAGGTCGAATTGTCCTGGAAGATACTGGATCCGGCGCTGGACTACTGGGCCTCTCATGGCAAACCCGACGAGTACGAGTCCGGCACCTGGGGACCCGCGTCGGCGTTCGAGATGCTGCGCCGGTCCGGCCGAGAGTGGAGAAGGCCATGATCGTCGACCTTCCTGACACGTCGACCGACGTCATCAACAAAAAGATCGTCGAACTCCGCGAGGAGGGCGGCGCGATCACGCTCGGCCGCGTGCTTACCCTCGTCATCGCCCCCGATACCGAAGCGCTGCTGGAGGATTCGATCGACGCGGCGAATGCCGCCAGTCGCGAGCACCCTTGCCGGGTCATCGTCGTCGTCCCGGGCGACCGGCTCGCCACCGAGGCCCAGCTGGACGCGCAACTGCGCGTCGGCCGCGATGCCGGCGCCAACGAGGTGGTGGTGCTCCGGCTATCCGGGCCGCTGGCCAACCACGCCAGCAGCGTGGTGACGCCGTTCCTGCTTCCCGACACCCCAGTGGTGACCTGGTGGCCTGACGTCGCGCCTGAGGTACCCGCTCAGGATCCGTTGGGCCAGTTGGCGATTCGTCGGATCACCGATGCCACCAACGGCGAAGACCCGTTGGCGTCGATCAAGAGCAGGCTGCAGGGTTACACCCCGGGAGACACCGACCTGGCGTGGAGCCGGATCACCTACTGGCGCGCACTGCTCACCTCGACCCTGGATCAGGGGCCGTTCGAGCCGATCCAGTCCGCGGTGGTGTCGGGACTGAAGACCGAACCCGCGCTGGACATTCTGGCCGGCTGGCTGGCCAGTCGCATCGACGGCCCGGTGACCCGTCAGGTCGGCGAGTTGAAGGTGCAGCTGGTCCGCACGGGCGAGACCATCACGCTCAGCCGGCCGCAGGAGGGCGTCACCGCATCGTTGACCCGGACCGGCAAACCCGACGCACTGGTTCCCCTGGCGCGCAGGGAAACTCGCGAGTGCCTGGCCGAGGACATGCGCCGGCTCGACGCGGACGAGATCTTCTACGCGGCTCTTCAAGGCATCGACAAGGTGACCTATGCGTAAGACCGAGATCAGGCGGTACGCCGATCCGGGTGCGTTGGTCACCGCGGCGGGCGATCGGTTGGTCGGGGCCATCACGGGTGCGATCGACGCGCGTGGGGTGGCCTACGTCGTGCTGACCGGCGGCGGCACCGGCGTCAAGCTGCTCAAGCACGTCGGTGACCACGGCGACGCCATCGACTGGGCCAAGGTGCACCTGTTCTGGGGTGACGACCGCTACGTCCCCTCCGCCGACGACGACCGAAACGACAAGCAGGCCCGTGAGGCGCTTTTGGATCACGTCGACATCCCGGCCGCCAACGTCCATGCCATGCCGGCCAGCGACGGCGAATTCGGCGACGACATCGCGGCCGCGGCACTCGCCTACGAGCAGGTGCTGGCGGGCAACGCCCAGGACGGCGCGCCGACACCCGACTTCGACGTACACCTCCTCGGCATGGGCGGCGAGGGGCACGTCAACTCGCTGTTCCCGCACACCGCCGCGGTGCGGGAGCAGACGCGAATGGTCGTCGGAGTCACCGACTCCCCCAAACCGCCGCCGCGCCGCATCACCCTGACACTGCCCGCAGTACGGCGCTCGCGCGAGGTCTGGTTGGTGGTCGGCGGGGCAGAGAAGGCAGATGCAGTGGCGGCCGCCGTTGGCGGTGCCGCCTCCGACGACGTGCCCGCGGCGGGAGCCATCGGACGCGACGCCACGGTGTGGCTACTCGACGAAGCCGCCGCGGCCAAGCTGTCGTCGTCGCATACTGACGACCATGGTTGACAAGTCCGACCGTTCGCCACGTCCTCGCACGGGGCGCGAGCGGATCAAGACGCTCACGCAGGCCGCGCTCAACGCCGACGTCACGGTGGAGCAGGTCGAGGCCGTGCTCGGCGACCTCAGCGATACGCTGTCCGACCTCAACAACTCGACGAGCGGCCTCGATGCCACCCTCGTCCGGTTCAACGACACCATCACGCGCATCGACGAACTGGCGCCACGGCTGATCGGCGTCGTGGAGCGACTCGAGGCGATCGTGGACCGCGTCGAGCGCATAGTGGGGCTTGGCGAATCGGTGATGGCGCCGTGGTCCGCGACTGAAAACGCGGTGCGCGGAGCGGTCAACGCCGTCCGCAAGACCACCGGCCTGTAGTGCCGGTTGCCGTCACCTCGTTGCCGGTGGCCGTTGGCGTCGGACTGCCGTGGGACGTAGCGGCTGACGACGCGGTCGCAGCCATCGGCGAGGCGCGCGACCGGTACGGCGATACGTTCGTGGTCGAAAGCGGCACCACCCACTACCTGTTCACGTTCTCCCCCACCGGTGTGGAATCGTTCTACGCGCTGCCCGAGGAAACTGCGAGCAAGGGCGTCGCCGACTATCTGATGCTGCGACGAAAGCTGCCCGACGAGATCTTCATCGACCGTCGCACGCTGCCGGATTCCTTGTTCCGCCGCGACGACGTGGCGTCCTATCTCACCAACCTGGAACGTGCACTCGACGCCACCGAGACCGAGCTCGGCGACGCGGGATCCGTCGACGTGTTCGACCTGACGCGCCGCCTCGGACACCGGATGGGGCTGGCTTCGTGGGCCGGCACCGGCGCCGCGGACGGCGCGACGTTCGAGCGCCTGGTGTCTGCGTTCGACACGCTGGACGGCTCCGATGCCTTCGTTCACCCCGACGCCATGGCCGCGATCGCCGCCTCGGACAAGCGCGCCGAGCGCGCGGCGCTCGACGACGTGGTAGCCGTCGTCGAAGACATGCTGCAACAACGTGATTCGCAGCCCTACGACTCGCTGTTCGGCCGCATAGTCGCCGCCTGGGCAGCGGAACCCGAGGACACCAGAGACCGCGGGATCGCATTGGACGTCGCACTGATCCACATCGCGTCGATGTCGAATCTGATGGCCGCACTCGGCTGGGCGTTGGTGGACCTCGTCGAGCACCCCGAAGAGGCCAGGACGGTGGCCGCGGGCGACCGCGACCTCGCGCAGCGGTGCGCACTCGAGAGCACTCGGATGGCGCAGCGCTCGATCATGTCGCGCGCGGTGTTGACGCCGGTCTCGTTCGACGCCGGCGACGTGGTGGTCGAGGTCCCCGTCGGATGGACGATCGCGACGCTGCTTCCGCTGCTCAACACGACGGTCGCGCCGGGGCTCGACCATTGGGATCCCACTCGCTGGCATCGCCACCGGCTGACCGAGGCCGACGCCTTGGCATCGCCGATGCTGGTCACGGCGTTCGGCCACGGGAAGCATTCCTGCCCCGCGCAGCCGTTCTCGCTGGCCGCCATGACCGCCGCGACGACGCGGTTGCTCGGCCGCTACGAACTGACGCCAGGCTGGACGGCACACCCGCTGCCCGTGCCTGCCCAGATCGGCGGCGTCGCCCGGGCCGCGGACGCCTGTCCGATCCACTACGAACGTCGCTGAACCCTAGCCAGGAGGCGCACATGCACGACGTCGAGATACCGCAGTGGGTCGTGGACCGGGTGATCAAGCGACGAGGCGCCGAGCACGTCTTCACCGACCTCGATCCGGCCAGGACGGCGTTGATCGTCATCGACATGCAAAACGCGTTCATGCTGCCCGGGGTGGCGTTCGTCGAGATCAAGACCGCGCCGCAGATCGTGCCGAACATCAACCGACTTGCCGCCGCAATGCGAGCCGCCCGCGGGGCGGTGGTGTGGATCGTCACCACCTACACCGACGAGGTATCGGCCGACTGGTCGACCTACTACCGGCTCTCGACGCCCGAGAACGGCGACCGTCGCAGCAATGCGCTGGTGAAGGGCACTGAGGGACACCAGATCTGGGCCGACCTCGACGTGCTCGACGACGAACCCGTTATCGAGAAGACGAAGTTCTCGGCACTCGTCCAGGGCTCGAGCGGACTCGACGCATACCTTCGGGAACGCGGCATCGACACCTTGCTCATCACAGGTTGCCTCACCGACGTCTGCTGCGAGTCGACGGCCCGCGACGGAATGATGCTCAACTACCGGGTGGTGATGGTGACCGACGCAAACGCGGCCGACACCGACGCCGACCACAACGCCGCCCTGTGTGCCGTCTACTCGACATTCGGGGACGTCATGCCGACCGACATGGTGGTCGACCTGTTGAGGTGACGGCCCTTTCGTTCCACCGATCTCCACGCGATCTCCACGTCTTCTCCATGTCACCGAAGAACCCGCAGGCCATGCTTTCGACATGTTCGCGCAATCGAGCCCCATCACCGACGCAAAGGATGTCTGCGTCCGGTCGATTCACCTCATGGAAACCGCCGAGTTGGCCGACTTCGGCGACGTCGTGCATCCCGAGGCGGTCAATCGGGAGTCCGCCGCGGAACCGACGGCGGCACGCGGCGCCGGTCCCGCCGCGTTCCATGCGACCGCCCTTTGGCTGCGTTCCGCCTTCTCCGAGCTCACCTGGGACGTTCACGAGGCCGTCCAGGACGGCAACCTCGTCGTGGTTCACGCCACGATGCGCGGGCGACAGACCGGTCCGTTCGTCAGTTACGGACCCGATGCCAGGCCGGTGATGGCGTTCCCGCCCCGGGGACGCAGCTTTGCCGTCACCCAGACCCATTGGTTTCGCATGGCCGAGGGCAAGGTGATCGAGCACTGGGCCAATCGGGACGACCTCGGGATGGGACAGCAGCTCGGCTGGACACCGCCTTCTCCGGTGTACCTGGTGCGAATGTTGTTGGCGCGGCGTCGGGCCCGCTCACAACGGTCGTGATGAGCCTGAGCCGGCGGCTCAGATGAAGTCCGAGCCCCCGTCGACGTTCACGGTGGCCCCGGTGACGTAGCCGTTGCGCCGCGACGCCAGATAAGCGGTGATCGACGCGATCTCCTCCGGAAGCCCCGCCCTGCCGAGGTCGCATGGTTGATGGAAGTTGTCGTCGATCCACGTCATCACGTCGACGGGATTGGTCGCGTCGAGTCCGTCGGCGGCCAGGACGTCCTTCAGATTCTCGGTGAAGCTCGCCGTCACGATCGTGCCAGGGCATACGCAGTTCACCAGAATGCCTTCCATGGCAAGGCTTTTCGACAGGTTTTTGGTGACGCTGCTCAGCGCCGCCTTCGAGGCGGTGTAGGCGACGATCCGAGGGTTCTGGCGTTGGATGGAGTGTGCCGACAGTGTCACGATGCGGGCCCACTCGGCCGCACGCAGCAACGGTAGTGCCGCGCGAATGGACCGTACTGCCGACATGGTGCCCAGTGCGAACGTCGCCTCCCACTGAGCGTCGTCGAGCTCCTCGAAGTGACCGTCGCCGGGGCCGATGGTGTGGACCAGGCCGTTCAATTCGCCCCACCGCTCGGACACGACGGCAAACCCCGAGGCGATCGAGGCACCATCGTTCATGTCGACGCTTATTCCAACCGCATCTGGAGCGCCGGCGGACGACAGCGACTCCACGGCCGAGTCCAACGCGGCCTGCCCTCTTGCCATTACCGCGACGCGGGCCCCTTCGGCCGCAAGGGTTTCGGCGATCGCCAGGCCCATCCCCTTGCTTCCGCCGGTGACGACGACCGCTGATCCCGCCAGGCCCAGATCCATGTCGCTCCTATCGGTGGTGCTGCACGGCGGGCCGGTCGTCGGCGGCGACGATCTTGGCGATCGACTCCGGAGCGACGCCCAGCCCTCGCAGGCAGAATCGCAGCACGTGCCGTCGAACGTCTCGTCGATCGTGATCGCCGGTGGCCCACTGCCTTTCGGTACTGGCCCACACCGCGCCCTGAATGGCCATCGCGTGCGCGGTGGCATCGATGTCGGTAAAGGAGCCCAGCTGGCCGCCTCGTTCGAGCTGCTCGACGAGCGGGGTCAGGATCTCGCCGTACGCCGCGCCGACGAGCTCGGGTGCCGCGAACATCTGCGACTGCGCCTCCAGAGACAGCTTCCGTAGCTCGGACGTCACCTCCGCACTGAATGCGAGGTCGAGCCGCGCGTCGATCCATGCGACCACCGCATCCACCGGATCGGAGTTGGCGACCATCCGCTTCCTCAACCTGCGCGCCTCCACCCGAGCCATGTCGAGGAACACGGCGGCGACGAGTTCGTCCTTCGACTGGAAGTGCCGGTAGAAGGCGCGCGTACCGAGGCCTGCGCGGTCGAGCACCTGGGCGACGCCAAGGCTGCGCACACCGTCGTCGCGGATCAGTTGGGTGGCAGCCGCGACGATCGCCTTGCGCACCCGGGGGTCGGGGTCGAGCTTCCGGCCCGGCCGCGTGGATTGCTTCTTCATCAGGCGCTCGCGTCGTACGTCGCGAGGTACTCGGTGAAGCGCTCCCGCACGCTCTGTGGCGTCAGGCCGTAGTCGGCGAGGTCGTAGGCGTGTTCACCGCGCGAGCCGGGCGCGTGACCGCGTGCCCATTCGGCGACGCGCATGCGGGCGTCGTCGCCGAAGGTCAGTCCGAGTTGGTCATAGCTGCGCTCGATCGTGGCGACGGAGTCGGTCTGCAGGTCGGCGAACGACACATCGACGAACCGGTCGTCACCCAAGCGCTTGCGGAAGTCCATCGCACGTCGCACGGCCTCCGCCCACGAAGTCAGTTGTTCGGCACCGAGTTCCACGGCGTCGTCACGATCGCTACTCCAGCTGCGGACATAGTGGATCAGGCTGCACACCGATGCCAGCACCTTCGCCGGATCGCGGTGACTCCAGAGGAATCTCGCGTTGGGGTAAGCCTCGACGAGCGCGTCCAGGGAGAACATGTGGACCGGGGTCTTCAGATGCCACAGGTTCGGCGGGCAGTGCCACTGCAGGAGTTTGAGCACCCGCCGGTGATAGGTGTACGTCTCCCGCATGTCGCACTGCATCAACCAAGACAGGTACCCCGGCACGCGGACCACGCCGTCGAAGTGGAACGTGCGAAAGCTCATTCCCATCAGATCCTGACACTCGGTCGCCGCCTCCGGTTCCGAGCTGTACATCGACCGCATGCGCGGAAACATCTCGTCCATCATCGCCATACCTTCGGCCGCTGCGGCGATCCTGGGATCGGAGTGCTGGGTAGCGGCCTCGGGTGGCGGCGTGCAGGCCTGCGATTCCCAGGTCCGAAGCGACCGGAACTGCGGATCGGCCGCCACGAGTTGGCTCAATGCGGTGGTCCCGGTGCGCGGTAGTCCGATGACGAATACCGGTCCCCCGATCACCTCGCCATCGATCTCGGGATGCTGCCTGTACGTGTCCTCGATCCGCAACCGCTGGATGAGCGCGTTGCTGATGGTGGCGTGCTGAATGACGTTGCCCAGGTCGTTGAGTCCGGCTTCGGTGTTCAGCGCATCCGCGGTGCGCTCGAGACCCTCGCGGTAGTAGGCGCTGCCAAAGTCATCAAGGCCCGTCGCCGCTCGCGCCCCGTCCTCCAATTCATCTGGAGAGAAACTCATTTGGCGAACCTCTCGTGCACGGCGCGGCGGCGCGCCTCGATCACCGCGGCTCGCTCGGCGGCGGTGACCGTCTTGGTGTCCGCGGGCAGTGCGGCGGCGATGTCGTCGAACTTCACCAGCCGCGAACGTGGAACGGGAGCGCTCTCGGTGCGCACGCAGCGCAGGATCATCGACCCGTTGCTGTGTCCCGCCGTGTCTAGCCAGTTCGCGATCCCCGGATCTCGCGAGCAGATGACCACGCGTACCACCCCGTCGGCATCGACGTTCGCTTGATGACCGTTGAGGCTCGACTGCCGGCGCCCGTAATGGATTGTCTCCCACCACTGATTGCCCAGCGAGTAGCTCCAATAGACGCCCTCGGGTGGCTCGACTTCGAGGATGAGCGCCTCGTCGGGTTCCAACTCCCAACGGCCGATGACCGGTCGGTTCTCGGCCGCCGCACCCATGGCGGTGCGATCGATAGGCGGCATGAACCCATTGACCGGGGGGCCTGCGTTGAAGTCCAGGAAGAACTTCAGGTTGTCGTGGACGAACTCACCCAACGCATACAGCTGGCGCGACACCGCCACGTCCAGCTCGACCGAGCGGTCCGCTGGCGCGACTTCGTCGCCGACGCGTTCGAGTCGGAGCGAGGATGGCACCTCGTTGTCCCAGTCGTAGAAGAAGTGCCGCACGATCAGCGTCGGATGACCGCCGTCGACCCTCAGCCAGTTCCGCTCGTGCGCGTCGGTGGAGATGATGGCCTCGAAGGTGCCATCCCCGGCTACGTCGAGGTCGTCGACGAGGACGTTGGTCGTCGAGGCGATGCCGTCCATCGTCTGCAGACCGACGTACCGTGCGGTGCCGCGACTTCCGAACAACCGGTACGTTTCGCCACCGCGCAACGTGGCCCGCAGGTAGATGCCATCCGGACATTCCATGCCCCAGGTCAGGACGTCGTCGGTGCTGGTCCGCTCCACCGCGAGAATGGGATCGGGGTCCACCCTCAACGCCTCGTCGAGGCCCACCGCGAGCAACACCATCAGGTGGCGCATCCCGGCCGCGTAGTCGACGCGATTGCGATTCACGGGGTCAGAGGCGACGAGCAGTTCGGCCGCCTTCAACCGATCAAGAAGACGAGCCCACCCCCCGGCCAGGTCCGCGTCGTCACCACCGCCCTGCATCGCCGCCTCTGCGATCGAGAATGGCAGCCACGCCGTGGGGTTGTGCCCGTCGGTCATGCGAACCCCGTCTTCGTCGACGTCGCCAAAGTGAAAACACCGTTTTCAGTTATAAGCACTGTGACACCGACCGAGGGTCGTGTCAATGAGTTCGACCTAGCCGCTGTTGCGCAGCGCGGTGGCCAGCCCGCTCATCGTCAGCAGGATGCCACGCTGAACCAGTTCGTCGTCGTCGCCAGAACGGTAGCGGCGCAACAACTCCACCTGCAGGTGGTTGAGCGGTTCGAGATACGGGAACCGGTTGAACACCGAACGCGCAAGTGCCGGATTGTCGGCAAGCAGGTCGTCCTGACCGGTGATGAGCTTCAGCATCGCGATGGTCTTGTCGTGCTCGGCGACGATCTTGTCGAACACCCGGTGCCGCAGGGCCTCGTCGGAAACCAGCTCGGAATACCGCGCCGCTAGCCCCATGTCGGCCTTGGCCAGCACCTGCGCCATGTTGGACAGCACGGTCGAGAAGAACGGCCACCGCACGTAGAGGTCGCGCAGCACCTCCAGCCGGCCGTCACCCTCGGCGACCCACTCTTCGAAGGCCGTGCCGGTGCCGTACCAGCCGGGCAACATGACCCGCGACTGACTCCAGGCCAACACCCACGGGATGGCGCGCAGATCCGATATCGCGGTGGTGGGCTTGCGGGATGCGGGCCTGCTGCCGATGTTCAACGCGCCGATCTCGCTCACCGGCGTGGACGACTTGAAGTAGTCGACGAAACCGGGTGTCTCGTGGACCAATTCGGAATACACCCGCTGGGCCTTCGCGGCGAGCTCGTCGAGCACTTCGTACGCCGGTTCCGCTGTGTCGCCGAGCCCTTCGACGTCCAAGAGCGTCGACTCCAAAGTGGCGGCGACGAGTGTCTCCAGGTTGCGGTGTGCGACGCGCGGCTCGGCGTACTTGGCTGCGATGACCTCACCCTGTTCGGTGATGCGCAGCGAGCCCTTCACCGCGCCGGGCGGCTGGGCAAGGATCGCGTCGTAGCTGGGGCCGCCGCCGCGGCCCACGGTGCCCCCGCGACCGTGGAAGAGCCGCAACCGGATTCCCGTCTTGAGCGCAGAGTCGACCAGGTCGAGCTCGGCGCGGTACAGCGCCCAGTTCGCCGCGAGGTAACCGCCGTCCTTGTTGGAGTCGGAGTACCCGAGCATGATCTCCTGATGCTCGCCACGCGCGTGCACCAACCCGCGATACAGCGGAAGGTCCAGCACCGCTTCGAGAATCGCCGACCCACGCTGCAGATCGTCGATGGTCTCGAACAACGGCACGATGCCCACCGGGCTGTACGGATGCTCTCCGGACGCGTCGAGCAGTCCCGCCTCCTTCAGCAGGATCGCCGCCTCGAGCATGTCGGACACCGACTGACACATCGAGATGATGTAGTTGGGCACCGCCTGCGGACCGAAGACCTCCACCGCTCTCGCTGCGGCGTGCACGATGGCGAGTTCCTTCTCGGCGAGTTCGGACAGTTCGGCGCCTGGGCCGACGAGCGGGCGCCGGGTGGCCAGCTCCGCGACGAGCACCTCGACGCGGTCAGCTTCGGACAGCGACCGGTAGCCGGGATGCACGCCCGCCCAAGCCAGCAGCTCGGCGATCACCTCTTCGTGAACCTCGGAGTTCTGCCTCATGTCCAGCCCGGAGAGGTGGAACCCGAAGACGCGCACCGCTTCCCGCAGCCGAGCCAGCCGGTCGTCGGCCAGTACCGCGCTGCCGTTGGCGCGCAGCGACGCGTCGATGATGTCGAGGTCGACGAGCAGTTCGGTGGGCGTCCGATAGGCCGGCATGCCGAGGTCGAGCTCGTGCTCGGGCTGGCGGTCGAGGATCTCGGCGGCGGTCGCCGTGAGCCGACCGTGAACGACGCGCAGGGCGCGACGGTAGGGCTCGTCGGCGCGGGCGGGTTCCGTGCACGTGTCGGCCAGCGCCGACAGGTCGTCGCTGATCTTCACCAGCCGCACCGACATCGACAGTTCCTGCTCCAGTGCGGTCAGTTCACCGAAGTAGTGGGCCAGCGCGGTGAAGGCCGCCCTACCGGTGGCCAGCCGGACGACCTCGGCCGTGACGTTCGGGTTGCCGTCGCGGTCGCCGCCGATCCAAGAGCCTGGCCGCAGGATGGGCTGTTCGAGCACGTGGGCGTCGGGCCAACGGGCCTGCAACGCCGAGCGGACGTCGGCGTTGACCGCAGGGATCACCTCGAAGAAGGCCGCCGGGTAGTACCGCAGGCCGGTTTCGATCTCGTCCTGAATCTTCAACCGGGACAAGCGGATCAGTGCGGTCTGCCACAGCACCAGGATGTGGCGGCGGAGCTCGAGCTCGATGCTGCGACCGTCGTCGGTCTCCGTGTGGCCGTACAGGCGCATCCGCATCAACTCCGTGATGCGGTGCTGGGTGTCGAACACCGTGCGGCGGCGGGTCTCCGTCGGATGGGCGGTGATGACGGGCGAAACCAGGGCGCCCACCAGCGCGTCGGCGACGGTGCCGGGATCCAGCTCCGCGGTATCGAGTTTCAGGTACGTCGCGGCCAGGCTGCTGCGCTGCGGCGGCTCCCCCGAGGCGACGTGGACAGCACGGCGGCGCTCCCGATGAATGTCCTCGGCGACGTTGGCCAGCAGGGCGAAGTGCGTGAACGCGCGGATGACCGGAATCGCCTCGTGCACGTCGATTCCGTCGAACAGGTTGGCCAACTCGGCCCGGTCGATCTCCGAACGGCGCACCCGGAACGACTCGACGCGGGCCCGCTCGACGAGGTCGAACACCGCCTCCCCGTTCTGCTCCCGCACCGTGTCGCCGAGGATGGCGCCCAGCAGCCGAATGTCCTCGCGCATCGGTTCGGTCGCCTCGCGTCCCACCTGAGTGCGGCGAACCGAACCGATGGGCGCCAGCGCTACGTCCGGACCGTCTGCCATGGGTCGATTATCGGCGTCCGCCGTCATGGGCGCAGAACGAGGACGTCAGCCCTGCGCCGTCGTGGTCGGCATCCGACCAGCCACAACCGCGTGGCCGTGTTCCTCTCACAAACCAACGCATAGACGAACGCCTGGTCGTCTGGTTCACTTGGCCGTGCGATTGCGGCGACCGACGGCGTGGATGTCGGTGCTGTTCGTGTTGGCATTTTCGGTTCTTCCGATGGCCAAGGCTGGTGCCGACGTGCCGGACTGGTCGGGGCTCGATGCGCGCCTGTTCGCCGGCCCGATACCTCCGCAGGGAACCACCGTCTCGTCGGTGCCGTTGGATCCCGCGTTGTCGCTTACCGGCGCCGGCCCCGCGTACCGCGTGCTCTACTCCACGGTCAACCAGCACGACCAGCCGGCGGTCAGCACCGGCGCGGTGTTCCTGCCACCCGGCCCGGCACCTGAAGGCGGGTTCCCGGTCATCGCGTGGGCGCACGGCACCGTCGGCCTCGGCGACGACTGCACCCCGTCCGCGCTGCCTCGTACCCCGCGCGATGATGAGTACCTGTCGCACTGGCTGGGCGAAGGCTACGCCGTCGTCGCCAGCGACTACGCCGGCCTCGGAACACCCGGCCTGATGAGCTACCTCAACAGCGTGACCACCGCCCACGGCGTCATCGACTCCGTGATCGCCGCGCACGACATGGGGCTGCCGTTGTCACCCAGATGGGCGATCGTCGGTCAGTCCCAGGGCGGCGGCGCCGCCATCGGTAGCGCTCGCTGGGCCACCGAATTCAGCCAGGGCTCCGGTCTGGACTACCGAGGAGTGGTTGCGACCGGCACCCCCGCCAACATCGACAAGCTCGTCAACCAGACCGGCCCAGACTTCAAGCTGCCCGAGCTTGGGCCGATCGCCAACGCCTACACCGCCTACATCCTGGCCGCGCTGCGCGAGGCACGACCCGACCTCGACATCAACGGCGTGCTCAGTCCCGCCGGACTGAATGCGGCCGACCGTGCCGAAACCGTTTGTACCCTGGCCCTTGCCGATGAACTCGCCGCCCTGACGCCAGCGGCATTCTTCACCGCGCCCCTCAACTCGATTCCCGGCATGGCCGACGCGCTCTACGCCTTCATGGGAACCCCGTCCACCGGTTTCGACCGACCCATTTTCCTCGGTGTCGGTCTCCTCGACCGGGACGTGCCACCGGAGTCGACACTGTCGTTCTATCACCAGCTGGTCGCCAACAACCAGAACGTAACCCTGCACGTCTATCCCGAAGAAGACCACAGCGGCACAGTGCTCGCATCGCTGGTCGACTCCACGCCCTTTCTGCGCGAAGCGTTCGCCGACGACTAGTGCGCGGGTGAACGGCGCCGCTGGAAGAACCGCAAACCCGCCAAGCTTTGCGCAACCCCTTCCGATCTCGTCGCAATGCTTCTAGCATCGACTTGTTGGTTCGTTGTCAATCGGGTGCTCATCGGTCTCGGCCGGGCTCCAGACCTCGGACGTTGGCCCGCATCGAGTCGGCGCAGATCGATTTGCCCGATGGCGGGGAACAACGCCTATCGAGGAGGACGAAATGGGCTTCCAACTAGCAGGAACATACGTCGGGCATTGCGATTGCACGCAGATCTGTCCGTGCGCGGTCGACGAGAAACCAACCGGTCGTGACGGCCAATGCCACGGGCTGATCGTCATGACCATCGCCAGCGGCTCGCTAGAGGCCACCGATCTCTCAGGTACCAAGGTCGTACTTAGCTACTCCGCGCCCGGCAAGATCAGTGACGGCCGACTGCGGCTCGGGCTCGTCATCGACAACGCCGCCTCAGACGATCAGGCCGCGGCCCTGGAACGGATCTTCAGCGGCCAAGCGGGCGGCATGTTCGAGGCGTTCGCCGGACTAACAGAGAAGTGGCTCGGTGCCGAGCGCGCTGCGATCAGATTCTCCGACGGGCAGGAGCCGTCGGCCACCATCGGCGAGACCGAGGTCAATTTCACCGCCTATCGCGGCGAGGACGGCAACGTCACCACTGTGCGCAACGCCTCCTTCGCTTTCGCCCCGGAATTCACCCTGGGCAAGTCATCTGGCCGATCGGGCGTGCTCGGTGAGTCGTTCGAAGCCAGCTACGGCGAGGCAGCGCAGTTCGAGTGGGCGAGCTAGCAGAAGACGCGCCCACGCCGGCAAGCAGCGCTGTTGATCAGGCAGTCCGGTTTCCCCCGCTGCCGCAGCTCGCCAGGCTCGTCCTGATCGCACTGCTGCTCGGGCTTGCGATCGTGGGCTGGGCGGTCACCGACCGGCGCATGGCGGGGATGGACGCGGGCCCGGGTACCGACCCCGGAGTGTTGGGGTTCTACCTCGCCACCTGGGTCGTGATGATGGCCGCGATGATGTTCCCGTCGATCGCGCCGATGGTATTGACCTACGAGCGAATTCAGCGGGGCAAGCGCGAGCGCGGCCTGCCCGTCGCGGTCGGGGCGACGATCGTGTTCGTCGCCGGCTACCTGGCTACCTGGACGGCGACCGGGCTCGGCTTCTACGCCGTGCTTGCCGCTGCCCGCGCCGCCGACCTCGGCGGCATCACATGGGACCAGACGGGTCGATACCTTGCCGGCGGGGTCATCATCGCGGCCGGCGTGTATCAGTTCACCCCGGTGAAGCAGACATGTCTCACCAAGTGCCGCGATCCGTTCCTGTTCCTGCTGACGTCGTGGCGAAGCGGCCGCACGGGTGCACTTCGGATGGGCATCGAGCATGGGTTCTGGTGTGTCGGCTGCTGCTGGGCGTTGATGGCCGCGCTGTTCGCGTTGGGAGTGATGAGTGTCGGGTGGATGGCATTCATCGCCGCGCTGATCGCGATCGAGAAGCTGCTGCCGTGGAGAGTGGTCGCGAACCGGGGCATTGCCATTCTGCTACTGGTCCTTGGCATTTCGGTTGCACTCGTACCCGACAAGGTTCCCGGCCTGACAATCCCCACACCTAGGGACGATCACTCGGTGATGGTCGACATGTGAACTCACGAAGGAGGAATGAAATGGTTGCGAACGCAGTTGTGACGAAAACGGGTACTGGTCAAGCGATTTGGATGTTGGGCGGTCGGTACACGGTGCGGGTCTCCGGCGAGGACAGCGGCGGCGAGCTGACCGTAATGGAGATGGAGTTGCCGGTCGGCTCGGGCCCGCCACCGCACACCCACCTCGGCGGCGAAACGGTCTACATCGCGGAGGGCACCGTGCGCTACCACATCGCCGATCAGACATTTGATGCCAGCGCGGGCGATGTCATCCACATCCCCGCAGGCACCGTCGAGAACTTCGAACCGACATCCAAGGCACGGGTGATCATCGCCTACACCCCGGGAGGCATCGATAAATACTTCCTCGAGGTCGGCGAACCCGCGCCCGAAGCGGGCCTGCCACCGACACCTGACGGTCCGCCGTCGCCCGAATTCCTCGAACGGATGGCGACGGTGGGCGCGCGCTACGGGCTAGACATGAAGGTATAGGGCCGTCGCACAGATTGATTGGTACATCGAAGGAGTCGAGTTCAGCAATTGCAACTGCGACTACGCCTGTCCTTGCCAGTTCGAGTCACCCGTCCGCCGCACTTCGCGGAGAACCCTTTCGGCCAGTTCCCTCGATCAGGTCAGCGCATTGGCCGCGATCTGGGACGCCGATTTGGCTTAATCCTGGTCGATGTCGCCGGCGATTTCCTCGGTGAGGTCCAGAAAGGCTTGCGCGAGATTCCACAGCAGAACCTGTCTGGCTTCATCGAGTGAAACCTGGTCGTCGACCTCGAAGTCCGGCTTCTCCCCTTTGGCGCGAGCGTCCTCGATCTTCTCCAGCACCTCCTTGAAGGTGCGTTCGTGTACCTTCTTCGCCGCCGCTCCGACTTCCTCGCGCAGTGTGCGGACGATTCGTGCGTTCTCCCTGAGTCGTGCCTTGTCCACTCTGGGGCTCCTGTCTGAGGTGGCTGGCCAGGTTCGAGGGAGACCCCTGCGCCGGTACGGGTCGACGACTCGCGTCGCGTCATTGTGCGCTGCGGGAAATGCTAGGTCCGCGCCCCGCTGTTGCTTCTTGGTGATTTCGTCTCGACGAAGGATTCAGAGGTGTGGGGCCTGTACACGGTCTGGGTCGCGTGGGGCTTTGAGTCCAATTTCGTTAAGACTGCACCAGGTTTCACGGTCGAGCTAGCTCAACGGGGTCGTTTCGGCTATCTGCCACTGCGGCCGTGG
This sequence comes from Mycobacterium sp. RTGN6, assembly GCF_033804605.1. Classification (NCBI taxonomy): domain Bacteria; kingdom Bacillati; phylum Actinomycetota; class Actinomycetes; order Mycobacteriales; family Mycobacteriaceae; genus Mycobacterium; species Mycobacterium sp. RTGN6. Next base: position 283,276 of record NZ_JAPZKZ010000004.1, on the reverse strand, counting down.
TGGACGCCATCGCCGGCCCCCGGTAGACGACGCAGCTGCCGCCGCCAGCCCGCTTGGCCTCGTACATAGCGGCGTCGGCATGGCGGAGCACGTCATCAACGGAGAAGTGCGGGTCGTCGGTGGTGTTCGATGCGATGCCGACACTCGCCGTCGGAGCGGCCCCCTCGACGTCGACGCGGGTCAACAAGACGAACCGCTGCAGCAGGTCGTCCACCGCGCCGGACTCGTCAGGGAACGCGACAAGGACGAGTTCGTCACCACCGATCCGCGCGGTGATCTCGTCGTGCTTAGCGATGGATTTCAGTTGCTGTGCCATCGCGATCAGCGCGGCGTCACCGGCTGCGTGACCCAGCTGGTCGTTGAGTTGTTTGAATCGGTCGACATCGCATACCGCCATCACGACCGTCGCGGAATCCGTTCGTCTGGCCAGGGTCCGTTCGACTGCGAAGTACATACCGCGCCGGTTACGCAAGCCGGTCAGCGGATCGTAGTGGGCGGACCGGGCGGTTCTGCCGATCGCAAGACGTCCGCGCTCGATCAGGATGACGGCGCCCACTGGCGCCATGACTACCCAGGCCAGCGCTGGCATATAGAAGACGAACAATCGGAATCCTTCGGCCGGATCGGACAGCATCGCCAAGCCGACGATCGCACCGATGACCGCCGCACCAAACACACAGTGCAGTATGAGGATTCGCACACCAAGGATGAAGCACGCGAAAATGCCGAGCATCGCCATGTACAACGTGGTGCACACCCGTGCCTCCGGCGTCGACATGGTGAATGCGGTAGCCGCCAATGCGCAGTCCGCCCAGGCGATGTATGCCACCGCGTACGCATGGCTCGGCCATCGACCCAGCAACCACCGCAACCCGACCAGCGCGGCGGACATCAGAACGGCGACTTGCACACAACGCGCGGCAACTCCGTGCGGGCCGTCCGGATGGAACTGGACGATGACGCCGAGGACGGCCAGAAGCACGCAGGACGCCCCGATGAACCCCATGAATGGCCTTACCGTGCGGCCTTCGCGCAAGGCGCCGGTCGCGAACCGATATTCGCTGGCACCCCACCCTCGACCGAATATTGCCAACATAGATCCACGACTCTAGCTGCCGGTTCTTAGCCAACATTGAAGGCGGGCTACTTGTCGACCGCCGGATCGTCACGATCCTCAGACACTGTGTCCGCTCGCCCTGGGCTCAGAAGGCGACCAGCAGCACGATGACGATCAGCGCAACGAAGAACGCGACGATCGCCGTCACCCAGATCACCGCGGGCTGACTCTTACTGCGCTGAGGAGGCGGGCCGAGCAAGCCAGTGCCGAATTTCGCCAGCGGCGGCCTGTACTCGAGCTCGAGCCACTGGCCGGGTTGCAGGGTAAGCGGGCCCAACTCGCTCGGGGAATAGTACGGCCCGGTCACGAGAAGTTGGTATTGCCCGGGCGGGGCCGGCACGACGTTGCGGCCCCACACGGGGGCGGGCAATGGTTGGCCGTTGACCAAGATGGTCGGCTTGAACGGCCATTGCAGGAATGCGGACGCGCGGTTGCGCGCAGTGGTGATGACGAAGCCCTCGCCGGGCTGCGGATGGGGCTGAGGCGCGGCCACGTAGCCCCCCGGGCTGCTTAGACGCCGTACTTGATCTGCAGCGCGACGGCGACGATCGAGACGACCCAGATGGCGACGACGAAGTAGGTCAGCCGGTCCAGGTTCTTCTCGACGACCGTCGAGCCCGACAAGCTGGACTGCACACCGCCGCCGAACAGCGTCGACAGGCCGCCACCCTTGGCCCGGTGCAGCAACACCAGCAACACCACCAACAGGCTGGTGACGATAAGGGTGATCTGCAACGCCAAATACATGGCCGCCAGCCTACCGGGCGTTGGCCCAAATCAAGGAAGCGGGCCACCTGCGGCGATGGCGGACAACTCGGCGAATTGCTCGGCATCCAGCGAGGCTCCGCCCACCAGCGCGCCGTCGACGTCCTCTTGGCCGACGATCTCCCCGACGTTCTTTGCGTTGACGGAGCCGCCGTACAGCACCCGAACGGATGCGGCGACGTCGACCGACGCGAGCTCGGCGAGCTCCTTGCGGATGGCGGCGCACACCTCTTGCGCGTCGGCGGCGCTGGCCACCCGGCCGGTGCCGATCGCCCACACGGGCTCGTAGGCGATGACGACCTTCGCGATCTGTTCGCCCGACAGCCCGGCAAGCGAACCCTTGAGCTGCGTGACGTTGTAGGCGACGTGGTCGCCGGCCTCGCGGATCTCGAGTCCTTCGCCGATGCAGACGATGGGCGTCAGGCCGTGCTTGAGCGCTGCGGCAGCCTTGGCGGCCACCAGCGCATCGTCCTCGTGGTGATAGGTACGCCGCTCGGAATGCCCGACGACGGCGTACGTACATCCCAGCTTGGCCAGAAACGCCCCACTGATCTCGCCGGTGTAGGCGCCGGAGTCGTACTGCGAAACGTCCTGCGCCCCGTACGTCAGCCGCAACTTGTCGCCGTCGACGAGCGTCTGAACGCTGCGCAGATCGGTGAACGGCGGCACGACCGTCACGTCGACCTTGTCGAAGTACTTGTCGGGCAACGAGAATGCGATCTTCTGCACCAGCGCGATGGCCTCGAAGTGGTTGAGGTTCATCTTCCAGTTGCCCGCGATCAGCGGTTTACGGGACACAGGACTCCTAGTTCAGTACTTCGATGCCGGGTAGCGTCTTGCCCTCAAGGTATTCGAGCGACGCCCCGCCTCCGGTGGAAATGTGCGAGAACCCGTCCTCGGGCAGGCCGAGTTGACGCACGGCCGCAGCCGAGTCACCGCCACCGACCACGCTGAACGCGCCCTTCGCCGTTGCCCCGACGATCGCCTCCGCGACGCCCTTGGTGCCGGCCGCGAACGCCGGAAACTCGAAGACGCCCATCGGGCCGTTCCAGAAGATCGTCCTGGCGTTGGACAAGAGCGTGGTGAATCGCCGCACCGAGCCGGGGCCGATGTCCAGGCCCATCTTGCCTTCGGGGATGCGGTCGGCGTCGACGGTCTCCGGCGGCGAGTCTGCCGAGAACTCCGCGGCGACGACGATGTCCACCGGTAGGTGAATTACGTCGCCGTAGTCCTCGAGCAACTTGCGGCAGGTGTCGATCATCTCCTCCTGCAGCAGCGAGGTGCCGACCGGAACCCCTTGCGCAGCAAGGAAGGTGAAGCACATGCCGCCGCCGATGATCAGGCTGTCGGCCTTCTGCGCCAGGTTCTCGATGACGGCCAGCTTGTCCGACACCTTGGACCCGCCGAGCACCACCGCGTACGGACGCTCGGTCGAGCTCGTCAACTGCTCGAGCACCTTGACCTCGGCGGCCACCAGCGTCCCCGCGTAGTGCGGCAGCAGGGTCGCGACGTCGTACACCGACGCCTGCTTGCGGTGCACCACGCCGAACCCGTCGGAAACGAATGCGCCGTCGTCACCGACGAGTTCGACTAGCGCCTTCGCCAGCGCCAGCCGTTCGGCGTCGTCCTTGCTGGTCTCGCGCGAGTCGAAGCGGATGTTCTCCAGCAGCAGCACGTCACCGTCGGTCAGCCCCTCGGCGCGCGCGAGCGCGTCGGTGCCGACCACGTCGCCGGCCAACTGGACGTGCCTGCCGAGCTGCTCGCCGAGTGCCGCCGCGACGGGAGCCAGCGAGAACTCGGGTTCCGGACCACCCTTCGGGCGACCGAGGTGCGCCGTGACGATCACCTTGGCCCCAGCATCGGAAAGCGCCTTCAACGTGGGCGCGGACGCGATGATGCGGCCCGGATCGGTGATCTGACCGTCGTCGTCGAGCGGGACGTTCAGGTCGGAGCGCACCAGCACGCCCCGGCCCTCGACGCCGTCCGCGAGAAGATCTTCGAGCGTCGAAACAGCCACGGTCAGAGCGACTTACCGACCAACGCCACGAGGTCGACGAGGCGGTTCGAGTAACCCCACTCGTTGTCGTACCACGACACGACCTTGGCCTGGTTGTCGATGACCTTCGTCAGCCCCGAGTCGAAGATCGAGCTGTGCGGGTCGGTGACGATGTCGCTCGAGACGATCGGAGCGTCGTAGTACTTGAGGATGCCCTTGAGCGTGCCTTCGGCGGCCGCCTTGAAGACGGCGTTGATCTCCGCGGCGGTACCCGACTTCGAGAGCTCCACCGTCAGGTCGGTGCACGAACCGGTGGGGATCGGCACCCGCAGCGCGTAGCCGTCGAGCTTGCCCTTCAGCTCGGGCAGTACCAGGCCGATGGCCTTGGCCGCACCCGTGGAGGTCGGCACGATGTTCAGCGCGGCGGCACGGGCGCGACGCAGGTCGCTGTGCGGACCGTCCTGCAGGTTCTGATCCTGGGTGTAGGCGTGGATCGTGGTCATCAGGCCCTTGACGATGCCGAACTCGTCGTTGAGCACCTTGGCCAGCGGGCCGAGGCAGTTCGTGGTGCACGAGGCGTTGGAGATGATGTTCTGGCTGCCGTCGTACTTGTCGTCGTTGACGCCCAGCACGATCGTGATGTCCTCATCGCTGGCGGGCGCGGAGATGATCACCTTCTTGGCGCCGGCGTCCAGGTGGCCCTGCGCCTTGTCGCGCTTGGTGAAGATGCCGGTGGACTCCACGACGATGTCGACGCCCAAGTCGCCCCAGGGAAGGGCCGCTGGCCCCTCTTTGACCTCGAGAGCCTTGATCTTGGTGTTGCCGACGACGATGGTGTCGTCGCCCTCGAGGCTGACCTCGTAGGGCAGCCGGCCCAGGATCGAGTCGAACTTCAGCAGGTGAGCGAGCGTCGCGTTGCTGGTCAGGTCGTTGACCGCGATGATCTCGATGTCGGTGTTGGCGCCCGCCGCCTTCTGCGCGTCGAGGGCCCGAAAGAAGTTACGGCCAATGCGACCGAAGCCATTAACGCCTACGCGGATGGTCACGCATGTCTCCTTAGTCGGTGATGAACTACCCGGAGCTCAGCCTAGTAGCGAGCGCTTCGCGTCGCGCAGGCTGGTCAGTGCGCCGCCAGGCCCTGGTCGCGGTACGGGTTGCCGAGCCATTTGGCCCGGATGCCCTGCAGCGTGCCGTCGTCCTCGAGTCCGGCTTGGGCGCTGGTGAGCTGCTGCAACGTCACGTCGTCGCCGAGCGCCACCGCGATGGCGAGCTCCTCCCGTGAGATGCCTTGCTGCACCACCTCTACATCCGCGAAGGGTCTGACGAGTTCGGTCAGCACCGGGGCCAGCTTCATGAACGCGTCGCATCCGCCTGAGGTCAGGTCGGCCAGCGCGGTTCTGATGCCGCCGTAGTCGTAGCCGCGGACGGCAGCGGCCTTGCCCTCGGCGACAAGGCGTTCGGCGATCGGTTGGCTGGTGTTGCCGTGTTGGACGCCGATGGTCAACCCGGTCAGGTCGTCGATGGATCGCACGTTCGGCAACCGCGCGGTGTCGACGGCCAGCGACTGGCCCGAAATCAGATACGGCGGTGCGAACGCGGCCTTGCGTCGACGGTCGGGGGTCACCGTGGTTCCCGCGATGACGCAGTCGTAATCGCCAGCGCCGAGTGCATCGAAGATCCCGTTGAAGTCGGGGCCGTCGTAGGCGATCAGGCGGATCGACGCCCCCAGTGCCGCGCCGATGGCCTCGATGAGGTCGATGTCCAACCCGCCACCGTCGTCGCCCATGCCGTTGAACGGCGGGTCCGGGTAGGCCACACCGACTCTCAGCGTCGTCATGCCTCCAACCTAAGCCGGTTGACTCGGGGCCGGTGTGTGCAAACGGCGAAACGTAGCCCGGCCGAGCAGTTATGGTCCGAACGCTCGGGTTGGGAGGCCAGATTTGTCCAGTAGCCGCGTTTGCTCGCTAACGGTTCGCACATCGGCATGGCAAGCGTGGTGCAGGCTCCTGCTCGCCGCGTTCGTCCTGGCCTTGTACACCTCCATCGCGCTGGCCAGTGGTGTTGCCCATGCCGACGACGACCCGTCTGCGCCGGGTGTCGAAAAGGGAAAACCGGGCGCAACGTCGAGTCAGCCATCCCAACACGAAGCTCCCGAAGCGCACGTTAGCGCTGACACCACTAACGACCCCCCGAAGACCACTGGAATCAGTGACCCGACTGGCTCCGGTCCCAAGCCCACCTCCGCGACCAGCCCACCGCAGGTGGGCCCGGTCGACGCGGACGCGAAGGTCCACACCCCGGCGGCCGTCGACACGAGCACGCCCAAAACGCCGCAGCCCACCGTTCCCGACGAAGTCCCTCCCGACCTCGACGCGGCCGCAGTCGACGTGGTGCCGGTAACGCCCCTGACGACCGACCGCTCGAACAAGTCGAAACGTCCCACCCCGTCGGCAAGCGTGGCCGCGGCCGCCGCATCCGAGCCGGAGCCGGCAGTCACCGCTGCACCAGACGTGCGCAGCGCTCGATCAGCGGTCGGCAACGCCCCGGCGACGTCGAACATCTCTGCGGTCGTTCCCGCGGCTGATCCCGTCGGAGCCAGCCCACCACCGCTTGGCCTGCAGGTGGCCGGGTTGGTCGCGGACGTAGGAACGGTCGCGGTTTCGGCGATACACACGGTCGCGAACACCGTCGCGCAAGCCTTCGGGCAGGACAGCTTCCTTGGCGTGCCCTACTTGCTCGCCACCACCGTCGCCAATGCCGCTGCCGCCGTTGGCCGCACGCTCGTTGGGGGGCCGCTGATCGATCCCACCGAAGGCCCGTTCACCGTCAACTACGGCATCCTCGACGGGCTGGGATTCTTCAATCCGACGAAGCCCCCGGCCGGTGCGAATGACCCGTCGATCGGCGTCACACCCGAGCATCCGCTACCCGTCATCCTGCTCAACGGGACCATTGCGACACAGGGCGAAAACTGGTCCGTCGGAGCACCCGTCCTGGCCAACGCGGGCTACAAGGTCTACACCTTCAATTACGGCAACGTCACCTCGGATCCGAACTTCCCCATCCAGTCCACCGACGACATCAGGCAGTCCGGCCTGCAACTCGCCGCCGAGGTGGACAGAGTGCTCGCCGAAACTGGCGCCCCGAAGGTCATCCTGATCGGTCACTCTCAGGGCGGTGGCATCCTGCCCGTGTACTACATCAACAAACTTGGTGGTGCGGCCAAGGTTTCGCAGCTCATCGGGATAGCGCCGAGTAACCACGGCACCGATCTCGATGGCCTGATCGCGTTGCAATCGCTGCCAATCCTGGGATCGTTGTTCGTCGACATTGCCAACGTCATCGGGCAGGCCCTGTACCAGCAGGCCGTCACGTCGCCGTTCCAGCAGGAGGTCTACGGCGACGGCGACACTCGCGCTGGGGTGCTCTACACCACGATCGCCAGCATGAACGACGAGGTCGTCACCCCGTACACCCAACAGGCCCTACAAGGCCCGAACGTCACGAACATCGTCCTTCAGGACGGCAATCCGGGTCTCGTCCTCGGTCACGCGAACATCATCACGAGTCCACTCACCTGGGCGGCGGTGCTCGACGCGCTGGCGAGCAATCCGGCGGCCAATACGCTGCAGAATCTGAACGTGGTCGCCGCCTGACTCAGCCGTGAGCGGCCGGTGCGGGCTAGGCGTCGTCGAGCAGATCCTGGGTGACCGCCGACTCGGTGTCGGGGATCCCATCCTGCTTGGCCTTGCGATCGGCCATCGACAGCAGTCGCCGAATACGGCCGGCCACAGCGTCTTTCGTCATGGGCGGGTCGGCCAGCCGGCCCAACTCCTCCAATGACGCCTGCCGATGCTCCACGCGCAATTTGCCGGCCGTGGCCAGGTGATCGGGTACGGTGTCACCGAGAATCTGCAAGGCTCGCTCGACCCGCGCCGCCGCCGCCACCGCCGCGCGCGCCGAGCGGCGCAGGTTTGCGTCGTCGAAGTTCGCCAAGCGGTTCGCCGTGGCCCGCACCTCGCGGCGCAGCCGTCGCTCCTCCCACACCAGTCGCGTGTCCTGGGCGCCCATCCGGGTCAACAGCGCACCGATGGCCTCTCCGTCGCGAACGACGACGCGATCGCTGCCCCGCACCTCGCGCGCCTTCGCGCTGACGCCCAACCGACGCGCCGCACCGACGAGCGCCAAGGCCGCCTCCGGCCCGGGGCAGCTGACCTCCAACGCCGACGAGCGACCCGGTTCGGTGAGCGACCCGTGCGCGAGAAACGCTCCGCGCCAAGCGGCTTCGGCGTCAGCGACGCTGCCACCCACCACTTGGGCTGGAAGCCCACGCACCGGTCGACCGCGCAGATCCAGCAGACCCGTCTGCCGCGCCAACGCCTCGCCGTCCTGCGCCACCCGCACGACGTATCGGGTGCTCTTGCGAAGACCGCTGGCCGACAGCACGTGCACCACCGCGTTGTAGCCGTACAGGTCGTGAATGTCCTTGCGGAGTCGTCGCGCGATGACCCCGAGGTCGACCTCCGCCTCGACGACGACGCGCCCGGCCACGATGTGCAGCCCACCGGCGAACCGCAACAGAGAGGCCACCTCGGCCCGACGCGCACTCACCTGGTTGATGACCAGACGACTGAGCTCGTCCTTGACCTCGGCTGTCATCGCCACGAAACCGTCACCTCTCGTCGACCGACCGTGTTGCGGACGTGGGTACCGTCGGCTCCTGAAGCGTGTTCGCAGGTGTGCTGCCGCGCAGCCGCACGCGCTCCAAGGCCGCGGCCAACCTGGCCGGGTCATGTAAAGGTGTACCAGGTCTGGATACGTCAGCAAACTCAACTCGGGCATCCAACAGAGCGGCGGTGTGCCTGAGCTGCTCGCGTTCGCGTTCGCCTGGTACGCGGGCCGCGTCGACGACGATGTCGTGCACGGTGAATCCTGGCGCATGTTGTGCCAGCACGTGAATGTGACGTTCGGCGGAGAAGCCCGCCGTCTCCCCCGGCTCCGCCACGAGATTGAGCACCAACGCGCGACGAGCAGGCGACGCCTGCAGTGCGGACACCAGCTCGGGCACCAAGACGTGCGGGATCACACTCGTGAACCACGAGCCAGGGCCCAGCACCACCAGATCGGCGGACATGATCGCGTCGACCGCCTGCCGGGTCGCGGGCGGATTGCCGGGTAGCAGCCGCACTCGGCGCACCTTGCCCACCGTCGTGGCGACGGCCACCTGTCCGCGGATCACCCTGCTCATGCGCGGATCGGATTCCAGGCCGGCGACGTCGGCCTCGATCTGCAGTGCGATGGGACACATCGGCAACACGCGGCCCTTGACCCCAAGCATGCGGCCAAGCTCGTCGAGCGCGGCGACAGGATCGGCAAGCACCTCGTTGAGCCCGGCCAGGAGCAGGTTGCCGATCGGATGACCGGCAAGTGCACCGCTCCCACCGAATCGGTGCTGGATGATGGTGGCCCACAATTGGCCGTGCGGACTATCGGATGCCAACGCCGCCAACGCCATTCGCAGGTCGCCTGGCGGCACGACCTCCAGCTCGCTGCGCAGCCGGCCCGACGAGCCGCCGTCGTCGGCGACCGTCACCACCGCGGTGACGTACGGCGTGAGTCGTCGCGCCGCCGACAGCGTCGCGTACAGGCCGTGCCCTCCGCCGAGGGCGACGATGCGCGCGCTCATTCGCGCCCCAAGTCGCGGTGCAGCACCCGCACCGACAACTGGTCACCACCCTGCAACCGGGCCGCGAGCGCTTCCGCGATCGCGACGCTGCGGTGCTTGCCGCCCGTGCACCCAATGGCGACGGTCATGTATCGCTTTCCCTCCCGGCGGTAGCCGTCGATCACGACGTTCAGCAGCCGATGGTAGGTGTCGATGAACTCCGCCGCCCCCGGTTGCCCGAGGACGTAGTCCCTGACGGCCTCGTGCTGCCCGGTGTGTGGGCGCAGTTCGTCGACCCAGTGTGGGTTCGGCAGGAACCGGACGTCCATCACGGTATCGGCATCCATCGGCAGCCCGTACTTGTACCCAAACGACTCGACGGTCACCGCCGTGTGCGCGACGGCCTCGCCGCCGAAGGCACGCTCGATGCTCGCCCGGAGTTCGTGCACCGACAACGTCGACGTGTCGATGACGAGGTCCGCGACGGCACGGACGGGGGCGAGCATGGCCCGCTCGGCGGTAATGCCTTCGGCCAGTGTCTGATTGCCCTGAAGCGGATGACTGCGGCGGTTCTGCTCGTAGCGCCGCACCAGGATGTCGTCGGAAGCCTCCAAGAACAGCACCTGGGGCGTGATCTGACGAGCCGCCAGGTCGGTTCGAACCCAGTCGAGATCACCGGTGAACCCGCGGGAGCGCACGTCCATGACGACCGCCAGTTGCGTGATCCGGGAGCCCGCCGCCAGCCCGAGTTCGACCATCCTGGCGATCAGCTCGGGCGGCAGGTTGTCCGCGACGTACCAGCCGAGGTCCTCCAGCACCTTCGCCGCCGTGCCTCGCCCCGCCCCCGAGAGTCCGGTGACCAGGACGACGTCGATGCCCGCGGCCTCATGGTCGTCGAGGCGATCGTCTTGCACGTGCTCACTCATGCACGATCGCCACCCCTCGCTGAACAACGTCGTCCGTCATCCCGATGCCCTGTGCTGATCATCGCCGATGAGCCCGGCGGGCGCGCCCGATTCGCCCGGCCCACCGAGCGCGGCGAGCACCGCGTTGGCCGTCGCGACGCCGATCCCGGGGACCGCGGTGATCTCGTCGACGGTGGCGCTCTTGAGCTTGGCCACCGATCCGAAGTGTGTCACCAGCGCCTTGCGTCGCTGTTCGCCAAGGCCGGGCACGTCGTCGAGCGCCGACGCCGTCATTCGCTTGGACCGCTTGCTGCGGTGGTAGCTGATCGCGAACCGGTGCGCCTCGTCGCGTATTCGCTGCAGCAGGTAGAGCCCTTCGCTGTTGCGCGGCATGATGACGGGGTCGGGCTCCGACGGCACCCAGACCTCCTCGAGCCGCTTCGCCAGCCCGATGACGGCGACGTCGGTGACGCCGAGTTCGTCGAGTACCGCTGCGGCAGCGTTCACCTGGGGCGCGCCGCCGTCGACGACGAAAAGGTTTGGCGGATAGGCGAATCTTCGCGATTTTCCATCCTCGACGATCGGGCGGTCGGCGTCGGCAACGTGTCGATGGAAGCGCCTGCGGGTGACCTCGGCGATCGACGCGACGTCGTCGGAGCGGCCGTCGCCGGCCGCCTCACGGATTGCGTAGTGCCGGTAGTCCGACTTGCGTGGCAGCCCGTCCTCGAACACCACCAACGACGCCACGACGTCCGTGCCCTGCACGTGGCTGATGTCGATGCACTCGATGCGCAGCGGCGCGTTGGCCAGCCCGAGGAACTCCTGAATGCTCTGCAGCGCCGCCGATCTCGCGTTGAAGTCACCCGCACGCTTGAGCTTGTGCTGCTGGAGCGCATCCTGCGCATTGCGGTGCACCGTCTCGGCCAACGCGCGCTTGTCGCCACGTACGGCGACGCGCAGCCGAACCCCCGACCCGCGCAGCCCGGTGAGCCAGGTGGCCAGCTCTTCGGCGTTGTCGGGCAGCACCGGCACCAGCACTTGGCGCGGAACCGGGTTGGTCGCCTCGTCGGCGGCGCCGCCCAGTTCGGCCTGGTCGCCGTAGAACTGTGTCAAGAACTGTTCGACGAGGTACTTTGTCCCGGATTCGCCTGGGTCACCAGTCTTTTCGACGACCCACCCACGCTGGCCGCGCACCCGTCCGCCCCGCACGTGGAACACTTGGACCGCCGCCTCGAGCTCGTCGTCGGCGAAGGCCACCACGTCGGCGTCGGTACCGTCGCCGAACACCACGGTCTGCTTCTCCAGCGCACGCTTGAGCGCCGAGATGTTGTCCCGCAGCCGGGCGGCCCTTTCGAAGTCGAGTTGCTCTGCCGCGGCCGCCATCTGCTGTTCCATGTCACGGGCTAGTCGGTCGGTCTTGCCGGCCAGGAAGTCACAGAAGTCCAGCACGATCTTGCGGTGCTCTTCGGCGCTCACCCGGCCGATGCACGGGGCCGAGCACTTGTCGATGTAGCCGAGCAGGCAAGGCCGGCCAATCTGGTTGTGCCGCCGAAACACTCCGGCAGAACACGTACGGGCCGGGAAGACACGGGTGAGCAGGTCGAGCGTCTCGCGAATAGCCCATGCGTGTGAGTACGGGCCGAAGTAGCGCACCCCCTTGCGCCGCGGGCCCCGGTAGACGAACAACCGCGGGTACTCCTCGTTGAGGGTGACGGCGAGCACCGGGTACGACTTGTCGTCGCGGTACCGGATGTTGAACCGTGGATCGAACTCCTTGATCCAGTTGTACTCGAGCTGCAGCGCCTCGACTTCGGTGCCGACGACCGTCCACTCGACGCTGCCCGCCGCCATGACCATCTGGCGGGTGCGCGGCGCCAACCCGGACAGATCGGCGAAGTAGGAGTTGAGCCGGCTGCGCAAGCTCTTCGCCTTGCCGACGTAGATGACGCGCCCGTGCGGGTCGCGGAACCGGTAGACGCCTGGCTCGACGGGTATCGACCCGGGGGCAGGCCGGTACGTCGCTGGATCGGGCACGCATTCCAGGTTACTGCCGCGGTGTGACCCGATTTGAGTACCGCCGATGGTGCCTTGCACCAACGCGGTACGCACCGAGTGTCGCCACAGTGCGTCGATGACACCGAACTGTTCGCGTGCGGTGCACCACCGCGAACTAAAGGGGGTCCTCGACGCAGAGTCGCCCGGGAGACCATGCCGATGAACTACCTTCGAATGGTGCGGTTCTTGCGCTCCGCCAAAATCACGGCACTGCTGGCCAGCGTCGTGCTGGTGCTGGCCGGATGCGCCGCCGAGGAGAACGCACCGCCCACCACGGTGGCGGGCCCCTGTTCGGTCATCCCGAACGGCACCCCTGCACCCAAAACGACCGCGGCCCCGGCAAGCGGGTCGGCGACCACCTCCAGGAACATCTCCACCAATCCCGAGGTCGCCACCGGCTACCGCAAGGGCATGACGGCGGTGCGCACCGCTCACTACGCGGTGGCCACCGCGAATCCGCTGGCCACCCAGAAGGCGTGCGAAGTGCTGCGCAGCGGCGGGACCGCCGCCGATGCACTCGTCACCGCGCAGGCGGTGCTGGGATTGGTGGAGCCGCAGTCCTCCGGTGTCGGCGGGGGCGGGTTCCTGCTGTACTACGACGCCGCATCCGGCTCGGTGCAGGCCTACGACGGACGCGAGGTCGCCCCCGCGGCAGCCACCGAGAACTACCTGCGCTGGATCGACGACGTCAACCGCACCGAGCCGCAACCCGACGCGCGGGCATCGGGTCGATCGATCGGGGTACCAGGAATCGTGCGCCTGCTGCAGGACGTGCACGACGAACACGGCAAGACGGCGTGGCGCGATCTGTTCGATCCCGCAGTCGCGTTGGCAGACGATGGATTCGACGTCAGCGCCCGACTGGCCTCCGCCATCGCCGATGCCGCGCCCCAATTGCGCGCCGACCCCGAAGCCGCCGCCTACTTCCTCAATCCCGACGGCAGCCCCAAGACGTCGGGAACCCGGCTGACCAACCCGGCCTACTCAAAGACGTTGGGGGTCATTGCTTCCGACCCGCAGTCGTTCTACACCGGCGACATCGCCCGCGCCATCGTGGCGGCCGCCGCCGACACCTCGGGTGGCCGTACGCCCAGCCTGATGACGCCCGAAGACCTGTCCGGCTACACCGCCAAGAAGCGCGAGCCCCTGTGCTCGGGGTATCGCGACCGTGAGATCTGCGGCATGCCCCCGCCGTCGTCGGGCGGCACCACGGTGGCCGCCACCCTGGGCATCCTCGAGCACTTCACATTGAGCAGCCACGGGCCCACCGACGTCGACCTCAACGGCGGTCGACCCTCCGTGATGGGTGTGCACCTGATCTCCGAAGCCGAGCGACTGGCCTACGCCGATCGCGACAAGTACGTCGCCGACACGGATTTCGTGCCGCTGCCTGGCGGCTCGCCCAACACCCTGCTGAACCCTGCCTACCTGGCCGGGCGGGCCGCACTGATCTCCGAACAGCACACCATGGGCACCGCGAAGCCAGGAGAGTTCAGCCCCCCGACCGCGCCGGTTCCGCCGACCCCCGAGCACGGCACCAGCCACATCAGCGTGGTCGACCAGTACGGCAATGCGGCCTCGTTCACGACCACCGTGGAATCGGCCTTCGGTTCGTTCCACATGGTGGACGGTTTCATTCTGAACAACCAGCTGACCGACTTCGCCGCCGAGCCGGTCGGTCCGGACGGCACACCGGTGGCAAACCGGATCCAGCCCGGAAAGCGGCCGCGCAGCTCGATGGCACCCACGCTGGTGTTCGACCGCGAGCCATCGGGTCGCGGTCGGCTGTACGCGGTACTGGGTTCGCCGGGCGGCGCGCTGATCATCCAATTCGTGGTGAAAACCATTGTGAGCATGATGGATTGGGATCTGGATTCGCAGCAGGCGGTGTCCGCGGTGGACTTCGGCGCCGCCAACTCGCCAAAGACCAACGTTGGCGGGGAGCACCCGGTCATCGATACCTCTGATAATGGTGACCACGATCCGCTGGTGCAGGGGCTGCGGGCGTTGGGGCATCAGGTCGACCTCGCCGACCAATCCAGTGGATTGTCGGCCATCGTGCGCGACGGTCCCGGCTGGCTGGGCGGCGCAGACCCGCGCCGCGAGGGATTGGTGATGGGCGACACCGGCGGCTGATCGGTCAACCCAGACCGTCGATGAGCTCGCAGAACGCAGCGGCTTTCGCCTCGTAGTTGACGAAAAGGTCGTAGCTTGCCGCGCCCGGCGACAGCAGCACCACGTCGACGTCCGGCAACGAGGCCGCCGTTTGCACCGCCTCGTCGAGGCTACCGACGACGTGCACCTGCTCCGGGTGCCGCGCGGCGTACTCGTGGCCGATCGCGGAGCCGTTGGTGGGCGCCTGGATCAGCGTCACCCGCCGGGCGCCGCTGCACAGATAGTCGTCGACCTGCCCGTAGTGCAGCTGGCGGTCCATTCCGCCCACGATCAACGCGACGTGGTCGTCGGCGCGCATCGCCTTGAGCGCGGCGACGACGCTCTCCCCCGTCGTGGCCAGGGTGTCGTCGATCCAGCGGATCCGTCCGGTCGTGCGCACGTTCTGCAGCCGGTGCGGCAAGCCCTCGAACGTCCGTCGCGCGGAGTCCGCCTCCGCGACGGTAACGGGCCTGCCGAGGAGTTCGGCCGCCGCCGCGATGGCCAGCGCACCATTGATGAGGTTGTGCTCGTAGCTCATCGCCGTCTCCTCGGACGGTCGGTCGATGGTGCTCGGGTCGACCAGCACTAGCGACGGAAACGACGTAACGCCCGCGCGTTCGAACGTGGACACCGTCTCCGGTGTCGTCACCAACGTTCGCGCGCCGTCGCGGAACACGTTGGCCTTCGCCAGGTAGTACGCGCCCACGTCGCCATGCCAATCGAGGTGGTCCTCGTGAAGATTCGTGACGATCGCGATCGCGGGAGCGGCGGACAGAAGCGCAGCCTGCTGGCTCGACAGCTCGGCGACGACCACCGCGTCGTCGTCCGCCGCAAGGTCCGAAAGCGGCGTGCCGATGTTGCCTGCCACGACCGCACGGACGCCGAGCGAGTTCAGCAGGTGACCAAGGAACGACGCGGTGGTGCTCTTGCCCTTGGTACCCGTGACGCCGATGGTGCGGGCCCCGTGCTGAGCCACGAACCAGTCGGCCGCGCTGGACACCCGCTTACCCGACGCGCGAAGTTCCGCGAAGAGCGGTTGCGCCCATGGCACGCCGGGGCTGACGAAGACGATGTCGCAATGGCGCAGCAGATCCAGGTGTTCGGCACCGCGATGGACGGTCAGTTGCGGTATGTCGCTGGGCATTTCGATGCGACTGCGGCCCGCGTCGTCGACTGCGTCGATGCGCGCGGCACCAGCGGCCGCTGCCGTCCTGGCCATCGACAACCCCTCGCGGCCGAAACCCCAGATTCCGACGACCAGGCCCGCGAGGTCGGGCACGGCGCTACCCATCGACGTCAGCCGGGCAGCTCGGCGAAGGCCAAGGTCGCCGCGTACTTGGCCGGCACGTACTGCACGGCGGAGCCGGACTCGTCCGGGGCGGCCGCGACCGCCTCCAATTCGCCTCGTCGCGTGCGGAATTCCTCGACCAGGGGCAGGCCGCGCCACTGTTCGTCGTCCAACACTGAGAGAAGGGACTCGGCGGCCTCGTAGTACTCGCCGACGCACTCGAACGGCTTGTGCACGCCGAGTCCGACGATGTCGGAGAAGCCTGGTCGATTGTCGGGCTCGGCGAACAGGTTGCGGCCGAAGATCGACTCGACCTCGGCCCGGCCCAGCCGCGGCGCCAAGAGCACGAAGACGAACAGGCACTTCGGGCAGTGCCCGCACCACGTGGCGCCCCGCCGGCCCGCGTCGAGCGCGAATGGTCTGTTGCAGCTGATGAAGTCGCGGAAGTACGCGGAGCAGGCGCGGAATCGGTCGGCGATCTCGGACTCGGACAATCCTCGCAGCAGGGAGAAGTAGCGATCGGGGTTGAATCCCAACCGCTCCAGCGTGTTACGCAGCAGCGTTTCGTAGTGGATGCTCTTGGACCACTGGTGATTCACATCGTGACCGAGCCAGTTGACGTTTCCGATGTTGGACGAACGCTCGTTGGAGAACACCACGGGTCCCAACCCATTCGCGTCGGCGACGATCAAGCCGATGACGCTGTTGATCGCCGTCACGGGGATGTGGCCGTTGTAGGCGCCCGCGTCGTTGACCTCGATGAGGCGGCGGTCGATGCTGCGCGTCACGCGCACGCTGTCGAGTCCGCTGATGGCGATGCAGCGATCGATGGGGTCGAACTTGTTGACGCTGAACAGCATCGGGTGCATGCCGTCACGCTTGAGCGCCTCGATCGTCACCACCGAGTCCTTGCCGCCGCCGACGGGAACCAGCGGGTCGCCGCCGGCATCCCATTCGTCGTCGGACGACGGCGCGACGCGTTCGCCGACGGGACCGGAGACTACCGGGGTCAACGCATCGGGAAGCGAGTTGCGGTAGGCGAACTCGCCGAGCCCGCCCGTGATGAGCTCCCGGAGGTGCTGCTGCTCGAATTCCGCAGTCGGAAAGGCGATGTCGATGCGGGCCGGGGCGGCAGCCTTGTAGTAGCTCAACGAACACGTCAAGGCGAGCAGCCCGAGCAGCCGCTCGTCGGGACGCCGATCGCCGAGCGCCGCCGAGAAGTTCACCACCTCGGCGAACGAGACGTCCTGGGTTCCGCGCAGCGTGTAATGCGCGGTGAACGTTCCGTCGGCGAAGTCGTAGCCGTCGATGGTCATGGCCGCGAACGACTTCGGATCGAACGTGTCGGTCATCGCACCCTCGCGAACGTCGGGACGGCCCCGTGGTCGACGGAAAAGTGCGTCGCGCCAACGGCACCGACCGGTTGGATCTCGAAGCGCGGTGAGATCCACCACGCGTGCTCGGCGTCCGCGGGACACTGCTGGGTCCGGCGGACGTCGGCGATGGCGCCGCACTGCTGCAGTTGGTTCAAGATCGACGTGGGTTCGGGGTTGTCGAGCCCACACAGGTCGTCACCGCGCTGGAATATCAACGCACCAAGGAACGGGGCGCCGAGCACGGCGCCGACCGATACGCCGTCGGCGTACCCGCGGCCGTTGAGCCAACGGCGCAGCTGGTCCTCTGCTCCCCTGCTGGTGGTGCGGGCGGCCATCCGACGCCATGACGGATCGTCGGCCCGTGTCAGCGGGGACTCGACGTCGCACACGTCGATGCGTACTGGATCCGTCCGGACGGGTTGAACCTCGGTGCCCGTGACGACGCAGTGGCCGGATCCGTCGAGCTCGACGACGGTGACGTCGAGCGCGACCATCGGCACGGCCGCGGCCCGCTCGACGAACGGGTGAAGGGCCGCCGACAATGCCTCGCGATCCGGCATCGGCGTGCCGAAGAAGTCGGCGGCCTCGGCCAGGAACGCCCAGAGCGCATCGACGTCGGGGCGGTGGCCGGACGGAACCGGCAAGGTGATGGTGGGGCTGGTTCCCGGACGGGCGACGAGGTGCGTGGCGGGAACCAATGGACGACTGATTTCACGCATCCCGTGCGTTGCGGTGGATACGACGTCCAGAGCGGTCGTCGACATGCGAAAATCGGTCACTATCAGCACATTCTATCGTACTGGAGCAATGGAACCGTTCGTCGCCGCATGAGCCCACAGTGAACGCGCCCCGGCTGCGCCGCCTGACCGAGTCGGACTGGCGCGTGTTCGCAGAACTTCGACTACAGGCCCTGACCGACACACTGGGCGACCACGATGCTCAGTCTCGACAGGAGTCGACGTTCACCGCAGCACAGTGGCGCCGCCGGCTGCGCGCGCACGCCCAGTTCGCCGCGTTCGTCGACGACCGCCCCGTCGGGCTGATCGGAGCGCAGCGGGAGCACGTCGATTCGGTGTATCTGTACTCGCTCTGGCTCGAACCAGAGGCGAGGGGCCACGGATTGGGCCGGGCCCTGCTGTCCGCGGCGGTGGACTGGGCTCGCACCGAGGGGGCGCGCACCGTCACGCTTCGGGTTCAGGCCGCCAACGCCTCGGCCCTGCGGGTGTACGAGGCACTGGGCTTTCGCGTGGCGGTGGTGGAAGACCCAACCCCGACAGAGGAACTCACGATGTCGCTGAGCGTGGGCTGACGTCCGGGCGATACCTCGACACCAACGCGCGCACCTCGTTCATGGCTTCGACCGCACGTTCCTTGTCGACCGACTGGATGGCCATGGCGGGCACGTATTCGTCGTCTGGCAGGTCGACACGTGCCCACCGGGCACCTTGCGGAAAGGAGACGCCGACCACGTCCGACCATGGAATCAGCCGGTAGGTCAACAGATTTCGCACCGCGATGCCCGACGCGCCAACCCTCAGTCGTGGGCGGGCGAACAGCAGTACGACCGCACCGAGGATGAGGCCAAGGATCGCCATGGCCACCTGATCGGAGGTTTGGAAGATCACGCCGCTGGTGCCGACTTTCAGAAGGAATCCCACGGCGATGTGCGCGGCCGCGATCGCGAACGCCGCGGCATACGCGAAGTACGGCGTCAGGTGCGGTTTGACTTCGAGATCCCAGTCGCTCACGACCGCAGCCCACGCAGCAGCAGGGCCGTTGACAGTGCGGCGGCCACAGCTTGCGCGCCCTTGTCCTCGGCCGAACCGGGCAACCCGGCCCGGTCCATGGCCTGCTCCTCGTCGTTGGTGGTGAGCACGCCGTTGGCCACGGGGGTGGCCTCGTCGAGCGACACCCGGGTCAACCCTTGGGTGACCGCGTCGCAGACGTAGTCGAAGTGCGGCGTCTGGCCCCGGATCACCACGCCGAGCGCGACGACCGCATCGTGGGTGCGGGCCAATTCTTGTGCCACGACCGGGATCTCGATGGCACCGAGCACCCGGACGACCGTGGGGTCATCGACGTGTCCTGCCTTCGCCTCCCTCAGCGCGCCTTCCAGCAGCGCATTGCAGATGACTGGGTGCCACGTGCTCGCCACGACGGCGAGTTTCACACCCCCGGCGTCCAGCACCGGCAGCTCCGGGACGCCCGCGCCTCCGCTCATGCGTCGACCGAGCTCACTGCACCTCACCCGCGTCGCCGGTAGGCGGCAGCCGGTGGCCGAGCAGGTAGACCGCCTCGTCGTAGCCGTCCATCCGAACCGACTCGTCGTAGTCCTCGAGCCCGGACAGGTCGTGGCCCATCCGGTCGCGCTTTGTCATCAGGTACCGGATGTTGTCGGCGTTGGCGCGCACGGGCAACGGAACCCGCTCGATGATGTGCAGGCCGTAGCCGTCCAAACCGACGCGCTTGGCCGGGTTGTTGGTGAGCAACCGCATGGACCGGATGCCGAGGTCGACGAGGATCTGCGCGCCGATCCCGTAGTCGCGGGCATCGGCGGGCAGGCCCAGCTTGAGATTGGCGTCGACGGTGTCGTGCCCCGCGTCCTGCAACTGGTAGGCCTGCAGTTTGTGCAGCAACCCGATGCCACGCCCCTCGTGGCCGCGCATGTAGAGCACCACACCGCGATCCTCACGGGCGATCATCGCCATCGCGGCATCCAACTGCGGACCGCAGTCGCAGCGGCGCGAGCCGAATACGTCACCCGTCAAACACTCGGAGTGGACGCGCACCAAGACGTCGTGCCCGTCGCCCTCGGGACCAGCGACGTCGCCGCGGACCAGCGCGACGTGCTCCACGTCGTCGTAGATGCTGGTGTAGCCGACCGCGCGGAACTCTCCGTAGCGGGTCGGGATGCGGGCCTCGGCGATGCGCTCGATGTGCTTCTCGTGCTTGCGGCGCCACTCGATGAGGTCAGCGATGGAGATGAGCGCCAGGTCGTGCTCGTCGGCGAAGACGCGCAGCTCGTCGGTCTGCGCCATGTCCCCTTCGTCCTTCTGGCTGACGATCTCGCAGATCGCGCCTGCCGGCTGCAGCCCAGCCAGCCGGGCCAGGTCGACGGCGGCCTCGGTGTGGCCGGGCCTGCGCAGCACTCCGCCGTCCTTGGCCCGCAGCGGGACGACGTGGCCAGGTTTGGTGAAGTCGTCGACCTTGGCGGTCGGGTCCGCGAGCAGGCGCATCGTGGTCGCGCGGTCGGAGGCCGAAATACCGGTCCCCACACCCTCTCTCGCGTCGACGGTGACGGTGTATGCGGTGCCGTGCTTGTCCTGGTTGACCGCGTACATCGGCAGCAGCCCCAGCCGGTCGCAGATGGCGCCGTCGAGTGGCACGCATAGGTAACCGGACGTGTAGCGGACCATGAACGCGACGAGTTCGGGCGTGGCCTTCTCGGCGGCGAAGATCAGGTCGCCTTCGTTCTCGCGGTCCTCGTCGTCGATGACGACCACGGCCTTACCCGCCGCAATGTCGGCGACCGCCCGTTCGACGGAATCGAGCCTCGTCATCCCTGCCACCTAGTTCAGATAAGCGATTTCAGCTAGGACCAATCAACTGACTTCAGTATGAACCACGGGGACGCGGGGAGTATTGCCGCTCCCGACCACTGGGTTGGTCAGCTGTCAGGGCAGGCTGATGAGTTGTTCGTATGACCCACCGTGTCCGTCGGTCACGCGGACCGTGATGCTGTCGGCGGCAGGGAACAGCAAGTTGTTGGGCACGTAGGTGTAAATGCCCAGCAAGCCGGGTGTGAGGATGCCCTTCGTGGGACCCGCGATCACCGTGTAGGCCAGGGTGTCGCTCTCGCCGTCGCTGCCGCTGAAGGTGATGGTCCGCAGGGTGAGCAACCCGGTCTTGTTGACGGTGTAGGACGGGTTCGTGTTGTACGGGGTGAGCGTCACCGTCTTAGTGATGGACGTCACCCCGCCGTACCCGTTGCTTGCGTTACGGGGATTGAGGTACGGCGTGCTCCGTAGCGCGCTGATCCATTCGGCCGCCGTACAACGTCGGGGCCGACACACTCGTGGGAACGATCTTGATGATCACCCGCTGTGCGTCCGGTTCGTCGAGGTCCACTTCCTTGCCGCTCGTGCGGCCGACCAACTTCTTGCTCAACGTCCGTTCCGGGTCGTCGCTGAGCTCCGCGTAACCCCGGATCTCGAGGTACCGGGTCGGAACTGCCGGATCTACTGCGCAGAACGTCACTTGCGGATTGGCCACCAGGTTGTGGTACTTGCGCCGCGACTTCAGCGTGCTCAGCCGGACGTACTCACCGTCCCAGTCGAAGCCGACCGGATTGGTCGAGATGAGTCCGTCCCGCCGGCTGATGGTGCTCACCATCGCCATCAGCGCAGTTTCCAGAATGCCGACGTGGGTATCGGGGATCGGCGCCTCGGGCAGATCAGCGGCTGTCATGCGATCAGTGTGCATCGAGCTGGTCTTCCGAACCGTCGAATTGCCAAGCATCTAGCTGAGTTTGGAGCCAAGCAGCCGTTCCACGTACTTGGCGATGACGTCGACCTCGAGGTTCACCGCGGTGCCGACGGGCGCTCGGCCGAGCGTCGTCAACGCCAATGTGGTGGGGATCAGCGACACCTCGAACCAGTCCTCCCCGAGCGCCGACACCGTCAGCGAGATTCCGTCGACGGTGATCGACCCCTTCTCGACGACGTAGCGCGACACGGCGGAGGGAAGGGCGATCCGGACCACCTCCCAATGTTCCGACGGCGTGCGGGCAAGGACGTGTCCGGTGCCGTCGACGTGGCCCTGCACGATGTGGCCGCCGAGCCGGCTGTTGACCGCCGCCGCCCGTTCGAGGTTGACGTGGCTGCCGACGTCGACGCCCCGCAGGCTCGACCTGTTCAGGGTCTCCGCCATCACGTCGGCGGTGAATGCCCCGTCGGGCAGCACGTCCACGACGGTGAGGCACACCCCGTTGACGGCGATCGAGTCGCCGTGCCCGGCGTCGGTGGTGACGAGCGGACCACGGATGACGAAGCGAGCGGCGTCGGTGAGGTCCTCCTTGCCGACGACCTGACCCAACTCTTCGACGATGCCGGTAAACATGAGTGCAAGGTTAATCCCCCGGTCGCTGCGCTCCTGCCCACCGAACCTAGAGCCGCATCTCGTCGATCATCGCCTCGACCAGCGCAGCGCCGGCTCCGACGTCCACGGGCGGAACGTCCAGCCAGCCAGACCCTCTACGATGCAGTTATGCAGACGCCCGCCCGCCTTGCTGTCCTGTTCGCCTCTCTCCTCACCGCCGCAGCGTTGATCGCCGGCTGCTCCTCGGACTCGAAGTCCAGCGAGGCGCTGCCCGATGCGACCACGCTGCTTGCCGATTCCAACAAGACCACCAAAGACCTACAGAGCGTGCACCTCGAACTCACCACCACCGGTGAGATCAAGGAACTCCCGATCGCCAAGCTGACCGGGGACCTCACCAACACTCCGGCCGTCGCCGCTTCGGGAAAGGCCGACATCGTCTTCCTCGGTCAGAAGGTCAGCGACGTCGAATTCGTCGTCATGGACGGCACGCTCTTTGGCGCGTTGACGCCGGGCAGCTGGAGCGACTTTGGCCCCGCCGCCGACATTTACGACGTATCCGCGATCCTCAACCCGAACACCGGCCTGGCCAACGTGCTGGCGAGCTTCTCCAACGGCAAGACCGACGGCCGCGAGACCGTCAACGGCGTTGAGACGTACAAGGTCACCGGTGACGTCAGTGCCGACGGCGTGAACAAGATCGCACCGCAGATCGCCGCCACCGGTCCGGTCCCCGGCACGGCGTGGATCAGCACGGACGGCAAGAACGACCTCGTCCAGGCCAAATTGGACGTCACCAAGGACAGCAACGTCCAGATGACGATGTCCAAGTGGGGCGAGCCCGTCACCGTTACCAAGCCCGCCGTTTAGTGGCGGGCGCCCACGCCGCCGGGGCGCCGGCGGCCACCAGTAGACGCACGGCGATCACGGCCGGAGCACTTGCGGTGCTGCTCGGCGCGCTCGACACCTACGTCGTGGTGACGATCATGACCGACATCATGAGCGACGTCGGCATCGCCATCAACAAGATTCAGCAGGTCACGCCCATCATCACGGGCTATCTCCTTGGCTACATCGCCGCGATGCCACTGCTGGGCCGGGCGTCGGACCGGTTTGGGCGCAAACTGCTGCTCCAGGTCAGCCTCGCCGGATTCGCGATCGGGTCCGTAGTCACCGCACTGTCCACCGACCTCGTCATGCTCGTCATCGGCCGCGTCATCCAGGGCACCGCCAGCGGGGCGCTGCTACCCGTGACCTTGGCGCTGGCCGCCGACCTATGGGCGCAGCGCAACCGGGCCGCGGTGCTCGGCGGGATCGGTGCGGCGCAGGAATTCGGCAGTGTGATCGGCCCGCTCTACGGCATCGCGGGCGTCTGGCTGTTCCACCATTGGCAGTCGGTGTTCTGGATCAACGTGCCACTGGCATTGGCCGCGATGGTGATGATCCACTTCAGCCTGCCGGGCAAGCAGAAGGACGGTCCGAGGGAGAAGGTCGATGTCGTCGGCGGCATTCTGCTCGCGGTCGCGCTCGGCCTCGCCGTCGTCGGCATGTACAACCCCGAACCGGACGGCAAGCAAGTGTTTCCGAGTTGGGGGCTGCCGCTGCTGGGTGGAGCGCTGGCCGTCGCCATCGCCTTCTTCGTATGGGAGAAGTTCGCCCGCACTCGGTTGATCGAACCGGCCGGCGTGCGCTTCCGGCCGTTCCTGGCCGCGCTCGGTTCATCCCTGTGCACTGGCGCGGCACTGATGGTCACGCTGGTCAACGTTGAATTGTTCGGGCGCGGCGTGCTTGGAAAGGATCAGAACGAGGCGGCATTCCTGCTGTTGTGGTTCCTCATCGCGCTCCCGATCGGTGCACTTGTCGGCGGATTCATCGCCACCAAGATCGGCGATCGGATCGTCACGTTCGTAGGCCTCTTGATCGCTGGCGCCGCGTACTGGCTGATTTCGCACTGGACGGTGGACGTGCTGACGGCGCATCACGACCTCGGCCTCTTCACCGTGCCCACCCTCGCCACCGACCTGTTGCTGGCGGGTGTCGGTCTCGGGCTGGTCATCGCACCGCTGACGTCTGCGACCCTGCGCGTGGTGCCCGCCGCGCAGCACGGCATCGCCTCGGCCGCCGTGGTGGTATCCCGGATGATCGGCATGTTGGTCGGCATCTCGGCGCTGAGCGCGTGGGGCCTCTACCGACTCACCCAATACATGCAGACCATGGGCGTACCCCAGGAATGCATCGGCGAGTCCCCGCTCGCCATGGTCGGGTGCAGATACCGCGCGGCGTATGTGATGCAGTTCGGCGACATATTGGCCGTCACGGCGTGCGTATGCGTCGCCGGCGCCGTGCTCGGACTACTGATTGCCGGCCGACACGAGCACGCCGAGGACCCCGACCCGCAAGCCGAGGTCGTCGGCGCCGCTCAGTAGTGCGGCTCAGCAGCGTTCGACGCCGGCGCCCATCGTCTTGAACTCGTTGCGCTCCCGGGAGTCGGGCGTGCTCAGCACCGCGCGAAGCGGGCGGCACACCAGGTCCCTGATGACGTTCTGATCGACTGGGCGAAAACTGAGCCAGTCCTGCAATGCAGTCACGCTCTGTCGTCCTTTTCGATTGGCGACCGGACCAGGTAGCCCGGTCGGCTCCCTCGATTTTACCGGGACCGCCGGTCCCATCCCGGTCCCAAGCCTCCTGCGCGTGTCTCGAACCGGTAACGAGTCACCCAACGATGACCAAATCGACGTGACGGCAGTCACATTGTGGGCCAAAGGAATTCCCGATCTCACCCGTTATCCGGGAATCAAGCTCAACCGCACGTCTGGCCCCACCTGCTCGACGCCGTCGAACGTCCACCGCTGCGCTTGGGCGATGCTCAGCACGCCGACGTCGTCGACCGCAGTGATCGGCCCGCCCAACAGGATGGGTGCGACGTAGGCCACGATCCGGTCGATCACCCCGGCCCGCAGGAATGCCCCAGCCAACGTCGGCCCGCCCTCGACGAGCACGTCGGTGCGGTCGGCCATCGCCTGCACCACTTCGTTGGGGTCGCGGGTACGGATCACCATGGTGCGCGAGTCGTCGTTGAGGACCCTTGCCTCCGAAGATATTTCGCGTTCCCCGACGACGACGCGCAACGGCTGCCGCTCCGCGAGGCTCCCGTCGGGCAACCGGGCGGTCAAGGTGGGATCATCGACGAACACGGTGCCGGTGCCGACCACGATCGCGTCGGCCACCGCCCGCCGTCGGTGCACGTCGGCCCTGGCCGCCTCGCTGGTGATCCACTGACTGCTTCCGTCCGCGGCCGCACTGCGCCCGTCAACGCTCGTCGCGAACTTCCAGGTGAAGTGCGGCCTCCCGGTGCGCTGTTTGTGCAACCACTCCCGCAGCGCACCGCCGGCGACCTCTTGAGCCAACACCCCTGGGGTGACACAGAGGCCAACCTCGGCCAACCGGGCGGCCCCGTCGGCGGCGACCGGGTTGGGGTCGTTCACCGCGAAGACCACTGACGAAACACCCGCCGCGACAAGGGCATCCACGCACGGTGGGGTGCGCCCATGATGGTTGCACGGTTCCAGCGTGACGACCGCGGTGCCGCCTCTGGCCCGCTCCCCCGCCCTGCGCAACGCAATGATCTCGGCGTGCGGACCGCCAGGAGGTTGCGTGCCGCCGACCCCGGCGACGTCGCCGTCCCGGTCGAGGATCACTGCGCCGACGGGCGGATTCGGATACGTCGTGCCCTTGACCTGTTCGCCTTGAACGATGGCCAACCGCATCGCGGCGTCTAGGTTCATTCGGCGGCCTCTGGGCTCACGACGTCAGGTGCTTGGACGCCGCGGCGGCCTGACGGCGCAGCGACTCCACGGCGACGGCCGGGTCGGCTGCGCTGTACACCGCGGACCCCGCGACGAAGCAGTCGACGCCCGCCTCGGCAGCGGCCTCGATGGTGTCGGCGTTGATGCCGCCGTCGATCTCCACCACGATGGTGAGCTCGCCCGCGTCGACCAACCGGCGGACGATGGCCACCTTCGTCAACACCTCCGGGATAAACTTCTGGCCGCCGAAGCCGGGTTCGACCGACATGATCAGCAGCGTGTCGAAGTGAGGGAGCAATTCCAGGTACGGCTCGATGGGCGTGCCCGGCTTGACGCTCAGCCCGGCCCTGGCGCCCGCGGCGTGGATGTCCCGGGCGACGGCGAGCGGGTCGTCGGCGGCCTCCGCGTGAAACGTGACGTTGAACGCCCCGGCTTCGGCGTACGGCGGCGCCCAGCGGTGCGGGTCGTCGATCATCAAGTGGCAGTCCATCGGGATGTCGGTGACCTTCAGCAAGCTCTCCACCACGGGCAGCCCGAGTGTGAGGTTCGGCACGAAGTGGTTATCCATCACGTCGACGTGCAGCCAGTCGGCGCCAGTCACGGCGGCGGTCTCGTCGGCCAACCTCGCGAAGTCGGCGGCCAGAATCGACGGAGCAATCAGCGGTCCTGCCATGGCGGTCAGCGTAACGGGAACAGTCAGGTCACCTGCAGGGCCGCCGCGAACATGGCGTCCGTGCCGTGCCGATGGGGCCATAGCTGCACGTGCGGTCCCGCGCCGAGCTCGTCAACGGGCGCGAACAAGGGCCGGGTGTCGATGGCTCGAACGGGATGGCGGCGCACGGCATCCGCGACCACGCCGACCGTTTCGGAAAGGTGCGGCGAACAGGTCGCGTACAGCACCATTCCGCCGGGACGGGTCAGCGCGATGGCCGCTGCCAGCAATTCGCGCTGCAGCTTGGCCAGAGTCGGTACGTCGCCGGGCTGGCGACGCCACCGGGCTTCCGGCCTTCGGCGCAGGGCTCCGAGCCCGGTGCACGGCGCGTCGACGAGCACCCGATCGAACGACGCCGGAGCCAGCCCGGAGTCACGGCCGTCGACCCGCAGCACCTCGACGTCGAACCCGCGGACGTTGTGCTCGACGAGCTCGGCCCGATGCGCCGTGGGTTCGATGGCCGTCACGCGCGCTCCCGACGCCGCCCCGATGGCCGCCAAGAGTGCCGTCTTGCCACCGGGACCGGCGCACAGGTCGAGCCAGCGACCGTCACCGCCGTCGAGGGGCTCGAGGGTCAGCGCCCGCGCGACCAGCTGGCTGCCTTCGTCCTGCACCTGTGCGGAGCCGTCCCGCACCGCGTCGAGGGAACCGGGGTCGCCGCCGGTGAGGTACACGGCGTAGGGCGAATAGCGGCCGACCGTGCCACCGACGGCGGCGGCGAGGTCGTCCGCGGTCATGGCGCCGGGCCGCGCGGCGAGGTGCACCAACGGCCGCTCGTCGTCGCTGGCCAGCAGCGCACCGAGCTCCCCGGCATTCGCCCCGAGCGCGTCGGCGAAGGCCTGTGCGATCCACCGGGGGTGCGCGTGCGTGAAGGCGAGGTGGCCGATGGGGTCGGTGGCCGAGGACGGCGCGAGCTCGGCCACCCAGGACGCTTCGTCGCGCCTGCCGATGGTACGAAGCACACCGTTGACGAAACCCGCACGCGGCGAGTCGAATTCGATGCCTGCCTGCTCGACGGTGGTGTCTACGGCGGCGTGCGGCTCGACGCGGGTGCGCAACAGTTGGTAAGCGCCGAGCCGCAAAAGGTCCAGCAGCACTGGATCGATGAGGTCGGTGGCCCGGCCCGCCGCCTCGGCGATGATCGCGTCGAGCAGTCCGAGGCAGCGGCAGGTGCCGTAGGTGAGTTCGGTGGCGAACGCGGCGTCGCGACCGGTGATGCCGCGTTCGCGCAGCAGTGCGGGCAAAGTCAGGTTTGCATAGGCGTCGCGTGCCGACACCGCGCGCAGCACGTCGAAGGCCGCCTGTCGGGCGGGATCGAGCGGCTTGCGGCGCGGCGGGCGGCGGTTTTGGGGTCGGGTCATTGGGCGCGCACGCTCTCGTCCAACCGCGCGCCACGCGCCCAGTCCGCGGCGGCCATCGGCTTCTTCCCAGGGGGCTGCACCAGCCCCAGCAGCACCGGATGTGTCGCCGTCCCGACCAGGACGGCGTTGCGTTCGACATGAATCACGCCTGGCGGCAACGCT
The DNA here is from genome assembly GCF_033804605.1 of Mycobacterium sp. RTGN6. Classification (NCBI taxonomy): domain Bacteria; kingdom Bacillati; phylum Actinomycetota; class Actinomycetes; order Mycobacteriales; family Mycobacteriaceae; genus Mycobacterium; species Mycobacterium sp. RTGN6. The sequence goes on along the minus strand of NZ_JAPZKZ010000004.1, from coordinate 254,817 downwards.
TCCCGGTCGGACACCGCGACGGGTCCGAGCTTTACCCGCACGTCGCCGACCGAGGTCCACGCCCCGGGGTTCGGCGTTACCGCGCGGATGCGCCTGTCGACCACGTGGGCGGGCAGCTCCCAGCGGACCCTGGCCTCGTCCACGGTGATCTTCGGCGCGATCGTCACCCCGTCGGCCGGCTGCGCCACGGCGTTCAGCGACCCGTCCGCGATGCCGTCCAGCGTCGCTTCGAGCAGCGCCGCCCCGGACACCGAAAGCCGTTCCAGGAGTTCGCCTGCCGTATCAGAGGGGCGGATGGCTTCGGTCACCACGCCGAAGACCGGCCCGGAGTCCAGACTGGACTCGATCTGAAACGTCGTCGCCCCGGTCACGGCGTCGCCCGCCGCGATCGCGGCCTGTACGGGCGCCGCCCCCCGCCATGCGGGTAGCAGGGAGAAGTGAAGGTTGACCCAGCCCAGCGGCGGCACCGCGAGCAGGCCGTCGCGCAGCAGCGCGCCGTACGCGACGACCGCGCAGCATTCCGGTGCGAGTGCGGCGAGCTCGGTGACGAACTCGTCACCGTTGGGACGCTCGGGCCGCAGCACCGGCAGACCGTGCTCGAGCGCGAGCGCAGCCACCGGCGACGGGGCCGGCTTGCCTCGGCGTCCCGAAGCCGCGTCGGGACGGGTCAGCACGGCGACCACCTCGTGGTGGGGTGAGTCGATCAGCCGCTGCAGCGAGGGAAGTGCGGGTTCGGGCGTGCCTGCGAAGACGATCCGCATCGCTACTGCGGAATCTGGTAGTACTCGCGCTCCGACACGCCGGTGAGCGGCGCGACGAACATCCAGGGGATGGTGGCGATGAGCCGGTTGAGGGTGGCTACCGCATCGTTGTAGTACTGCCGGGCGAACGCCAGTTTGTCCTCGGTGTCGGTCAGGTTCTCCTGCAGCTGAAGGAAGTTGTTCGACGAGTTCAACTGCGGGTAGCTCTGGCCGAGCGCCAACACCGGCCCCAGCGCGGTGTCCAGTTCCCGTTCGGCCGAACTGCGCTGTGCCACCGATTTGCCGCCGGTGGCCGACGTCAGCGCGGCGCGCGCGTTGGTGACGTGGTCGAGGATGCCTCGTTCGTGAACGGCGAACGTCTGCACGGTCTGCACCAGGCTGGGGATCAGCGACGCCCGTCGCGTCAACTCGACGTCGATACCGGCCAGTGCTTCGCCGACGCGCACGTCCGCAGTGCGAATCTTGTTGTAGCCCATCACGAAGACGACGAGCACCAGCACCGCAATGGCCAGAACCAGGATGAGCAGAAATCTCACCACGATCCACCTCCTCCTCCGCCGCCACCACCACCGCCGCCGCCACTGCTGCTGGAGCCGCCACCTCCCCCACCACTGGACGAGGACGACGACTGCGATGCGGTGTAGGCGCCGATCGACGACGACAACGCCGACTCGAAGCTATCGAAATTCGGGCCACCGGAGGAACCGGACGAGAACCCCCAGCCGGTCGTGGATGACGAGGAGTACCAATCCGGTTGCGGGGCAACCGCTCCCGTCGTCTCCTGGTACTTCTTGGCCCACAGTGCGGCGGCGCCGCCCGCCACGGCGAACGGGATGTACGCGGTGTAGAGGTCCTTGCGCGCGGCGAAGTCGAACCTGGTCTCCGCCGAGTCGGTAGCCAGTAGCCGGTGGAAGCCACCTGCCTGCGACCACAGCTGACGACCCGCCTCGGTCCGTCGAGTGCCGACGCCGTCGGACCACGCCCGCCTAGAGAACAGGAAGAAGGCGGCGAACGGAAGCCCCCACAGAGTGATTGGGAAGCCCCACCGGAAGAAGCCGCAGACGGCGAGGATAACGGCCAGCGCATTGACGGTGCGAACCCAGAGTTCCTTCTTGCGCTTGACCATCAGGCCGTCGTCGATGGCCCACTTCTGGACAGCGGCGGCCATGTCGGTCTTGGCCCTGCTCAGTTTCTTTCCGGACGTCGCCGTGTGCTTCGCCTCGAATACGGCACCCGGAGTGTTGATCGCGAGCGCGTGCCCGACCGCAACGCTGACCGAATCGACGTCGGCCCAGGCGCCGCGGTCGGCGATGCTGCGGATGGTCCACTGCTTGTCATTGACCTGCTGCAGTGCGATGAGCCCGCGCTCGGCGAGGTAGAACAGCGTGGCAGTCAATCCTTCGCGGGGCACGCTCTCCGTGCGGATGTATTCGAGCTGAACCGGGCCGAGCCCGGCTGGCGGCGAGTATTGCACGGGGAAACCGGGGTCGGGCTCGACGGTGGTGCGGTACCAGAGGAACGCGCCCAAGCCCGCGACGACCGCCAGCCCCAACACCCATGCGGCGCCCGTGACCGATTGACCGAGGATGCGATCCCACGTGTACGGCCACGGACGGCTTTCGCGGGGCGGGGTCGGGACGTCCACGCCCGCGCGCAGCGTCACGGGGGTGCGGGGCGGAAGGTCGGTGGCGATGAGTTCGACCGTGTCACCAGACGTGGCGAGGTCGGTGCACGGTTTTCCGACACCGAAGCCGACCGAGCACTGGGCGCCGGTCGCGTCCCCGGGCAGATGCACCGTGATGTGGACCCGCCGAATGTGGTTGTTCCAGGATCCTGCGACGACGTTCCAGAAGAACGTCGACGTCGAGTTGGGCTCGCCGACGGAGCGCGCGAAGCGCCGGTGCTCGCCGGTGCTGCCCGGGTCGAGCACCCCAGGAATGGTGTAGCGGATCTCGTAGACGTGAGTGCCCGACGACAGCGTGCTGTCCGGGGAGCCGATCTTGGCGACGCGCAAGCGGTCGTCCTGCTCCCACAGCATTCGGTACGGGGCGGGTTCGCCGTCCATCAGGATCGAGCTGAACTCAGGCGTCTGGCGCACCCGGGGGTCGTTCTGGTTGGCGGTGTCCCAGTACTGGAAGATGCCGTGGCGACCGGACGGAAACTCACCTGTGATGGTCTCGACGACGTCGAGCGTGCCGTCGTCGCGCACGGTGAAGTCGGCGTCGAAGTCGCTGAACACCACCGGATCACTGGCCGGCGAGTTGGTGGTGCCGCTACTGAGGACCAACGGCCACAACAACCCAACGGCGATGAGCCCCAAGAGGATCAACCACCCGAAAATCCGCCGCACACCCACCTCCTCGCCAAGTCGTCCGCCCTACCCTATGTGCAAGGGATCGATCTGAATGCGAACGGGCTGCTGGTCGCGTCGCGCGCTGAGCACCCCGGTCGCCCGGCGTAACGCCGCCGCCAAGGCGAGCCCCTCGTTTCGCGGCACCCGCACCAGCATCCGGCTCACGACGTCGTCGCCGGTGTTGGCCGACGGGCGCCGGGCCCCCGACGGCAGGTCGACGGGACCGAGCACGTCCGCGCCATCGGGCAACTGCGCCACCTCCAGGAACGCCGCCACCGCGACGGGAGTGCCGTCGACTGCGGCCAGATGCACGGCGGGCGGCAGCCCGACTTCGGCCCTCGACTCGAGCTCGGACTCGGCGTGCGCCACCGGATCCCAGCGGATCAGCGCCTGCACCGTCGGGATCGCCGACTCGGCAACCACCGCAACCAAGCCACCGTCGTCCCCCTGGCGCACCAACGCGGCCGCCGCCATCCAGCGGCGCAGCGCGTCCTCTGACGCCCGCAGGTCCTGTCGTCCGAGCAGCGCCCAGCCGTCGAGCAGGAGCGCAGCACCGTATCCACCGGGCACCCGCGGTTCGGCGCCGGGAGTGGCGACGACGAGCGCAGGCTCGGCGGGCACTTCCGTCATCACGGCGTCGCCGCCCGACGTGATCACGGTGGTGCCGGGAAATGCCCGGCCCAGCTCCTCGGCGGTGCGTCGGGCACCCACCACCACCGCGCGCACGGCGTCGGAGCCGCACCGCACGCAGCGCAGCGCAGACTCGGCGCGACCACACCAACGGCACACCGCGCCGGTGGTGTCGCGGTCGGGCAGCGACATCGGCCCGGTGCAGTGGCGACAGCGGGCGATGGTCCGGCACTTGCCGCAGGCGAGTGCGGGCACGTATCCCCGTCGCGGCACCTGAACGAGCACCGCGCGCTCGGCCGCGAGCGCCGTGCGCGCGGTTGCCAGCGCCATCGACGGCAGTCTCGCGGTGTACGCGGCGGCGTCGCGTTCCTGCGCGAATGCGCTGTCTTCCAGCGCCGTGACCCGCGGGGCCCTGGCCCGCACCACCGCGCGGTTCGCGACCAGGTCGTGTGCCCATCCGCTGCGCACCAGGGCGTGGGCCTCCGCGGTGCGCGCGTAGCCGCCGATCAGTGCCGCACAGCGCAATTGGTGGGCGCGCAGCATCGCGACCTCGCGCGCGTGCGGATACGGCGACCGTGGTTCGGCGAGGCTGTCGTCGCCGTCGTCCCAGACGATCACCAGGCCGAGCGCGGCGACCGGTGCGAAGACCGCGCTGCGGGTCCCGATCACGAACCGAGCGTCGCCCCGCAGCGTGGCCAGCCAACGCCGGTACCGCTCGGCAGGTCCAAGGCCCGCGGACAGGGCGACCACCCGAGCCGGGTCGACGTGACGGCCCGCGGCACCGGCGAGCACGTCCACGTCGCGTTGATCGGGGAGAATGGCCAGCGCGGCCCTTCCAGAGCCCACGACCGTGGCCGCCGTCTCCGCGAGCCGGTCGGCCCAGGCCTCCCCCGGCAGGGCCTGCCACACCGCACGTGCCGCTCGGCCCTCCCGCAGCGCGTCGAGGAACCCGCTACCACTGCCGTAGACGTCCCAGCCGGCGCGGTCGACGTCTGGTGTCACCGGCAGCGCCAGTTCGGGGACGCTCTGCTTCTCGACGTTTGCGTGGCGCGGCGGGATGGCCAGCCGCAGAACGTCGGCCCGGGTGCCCGCGTAGCGTGCGGCGACGGCGTCGGCGAGCCTGCGCACGTCGGGGGTCAGCACCCGTTCCGCGGACACCACTCTGTCGAGCCAGCCGAGTTTTCCGACATGGTCTGTGTCCCAACGTCGTTCGAGTACGAACCCGTCGACGAGCCGGCCGTGGAAGCGGACCCTGACCCGAACGCCCGGTTGGGCGTCGTCGGACTGCTCGGCGGAGACCAGGTAGTCGAAATCGCGATCGAGGTGAGGCACCGACAGCATCGGGAGCACGCGAGCGATGGGCTCGAGCTCGGCCGCCTGCCTGGTGGTGGTCACGCAGCCGGTGTAGCAGAGCCGTCCGACGCGACGCCACCCCGACCGAACAGGAAACCGGCGGTGATCAACAGCAGGGACGCGGCGTACGCCCACCAGATCGGCACGGCCAGCGCCTCGGAGCCCAGCACGAACTTGCCGATTCCGATCATGCCGTCCGAGCAGGCGAAGCACACCGCGCCAAGCGCCGTCCACGGCGTCGGAAGCCGGGCCAGCAGCGCGGCGCACGCCATCGCGCCCAGCACCGCGATGTACAGCGTCACCGGCACCGCCATCCCCTCGGCGGCCAGCCGGGGCCAGAACCACACCAGCAGCGCCACGCACACGCAGACCAGCACGCCCGCGGCCGTCATCCGGCCAGGTGTGCGGGCGACCAGCGGGAGTAGCGCGGCCAGGAAGCAGAGGTGGGCAACCAGGAACGCGCCGAGACCCAACACGAACGACGGCTCCCACCACGGCATCGCGAGCAGGAAGTCACCGGCGGCCGAGAACCCCAGCGCGAGCACCAGCCAACGGCGTTCCCGCCTGATGGGGTGGCTCGCCGCCGCCACGGCAAGCAGTACCGCGGGGAGCGCCTTGACGGCTGGCTGCAGGGCGAACTGGCCGGTGAGCTCGGCACCCGAGGGCAGTCGTACCGCGGTGGCGATCAGAAACAGCCCGTAGCCCACCCCGACGACGGCAGCCGCGACCCACAGCGAGCGCGTTCGCCGCGGTGCGTACGGTGTGCCCATGCCGGTCGCCGACGACAAACCCGCTCTCGACGCCATCCTGGAGAAGGTACTGGAAGCGGTGCCGTTCCAATTGACAACCGACGGAGGCGCCGAGGCGGCCCGGCAACGATTCCGCGACCTGCCGCGTCGGCCCGTACACCCCGAAGTGCGCGTCGAGGACCGCACCGTCGCCGGTCCGGCGGGCCCGATCCCAGTCAGGTTGTACTGGCCGCCGGAGGCCGCGGACACGCCGCCGCCGGTGGTGATGTTCTTCCACGGCGGCGGATGGGTCGTCGGGGACCTCGACACGTATGACGGCACCGCGCGACTGCACGCCGCAGCCACCGGCGCGCTGGTGGTGTCGGTGGACTACCGACTCGCACCCGAACACCCGTACCCCGCCGCCGTCGACGACGTGTGGGCCGCAACGCAATGGGCCTACGAGCACGCCGCCGAGCTCGGTGCCGACCCGAAACGCCTTGCCGTCGTGGGTGACTCCGCTGGAGGCAACCTGGCCGCCGTGGTGGCGCAGCTGGCGCGCGACGCTGGTGGGCCGCCGATCCGGTTTCAGCTGCTGTGGTATCCGGCGACCACGTGGGACACCTCGTTGCCGTCGTTCACCGAGAACGCCGACGCACCGGTGCTCAACCGAGATTCGGTCGGCGGGTTCTCCCGCTGGTACGCAGGCCACGTCGAGCTCGCGCACGCGCCCGCCACGTTGATACCCGCCCGCGCCGAGTCACTGGCCGACCTTCCGCCGGCGTACATCGCCGTTGCGGGCCACGACCCACTGCGCGACGACGGCCTGCGCTACGGCGAGCTGCTGGCCGCCGCCGGAGTGCCCGTCGAGGCCCACAACGCCGCCAGCCTGGTACACGGCTACCTCGGCTACGCCGGTGTCGTGCCTGCGGCCACCGAAGCCGTCGAACGCGGACTCGCCGCGCTTCGCGTCGCGCTAGTTTGAGCTCATGACGGACACCTCGGCCACGCGGCCCGACATCGACCCGATCCTCAAGATGCTGCTGGATGCGATGCCCCTCGAGTTCACCATCGAAGACGGCATCGAGGTGGCCCGCGAGAAACTCCGCGCCATCAAGCCGCCCGCGGAGCTGTTGCCGGACATGCGGATCGAGGAACGGACCGTTGGCTTCGGGGAACTCGCCGACGTTCCGGTCCGCGTCTACTGGCCGCCGATCGACGCTCACGACAACCTTCCGGTCGTCGTCTTCTACCACGGCGGCGGCTGGTCGATCGGTGATCTGGACACCCACGATCACGTGGCCCGCGCCCACGCCGTCGGCGCCGAGGCGATCGTGGTGTCGGTCGACTACCGGCTGGCTCCGGAACATCCCTTCCCCCAGGGCGTCGAGGACGCATGGGCGGCCCTGCAGTGGGTCGGCGAGCACGCGGCCGAACTCGGCGGGGATCCCGCTCGCGTCGCGGTGGCCGGCGATTCGGCTGGCGGCAACCTGGCCGCCGTGATGGCGTTGCGGGCCCGCGACGCCGGCGGGCCACCGTTGGTGTTCCAGCTGCTCTGGTACCCGTCGGTGGTGGGTGATCAGTCAGCGCCGTCGTTCACCGAGAACGCCGACGCGCCGATCCTCAGTCCCGACGTCATCGCCGCGTTCCTGGCGTGGTACTTGCCGGACGTCGACATGAGCGACTCCACCACCCTTCCGACGGACCTGGCACCGGGCAACGCAGAGTCACTGGCCGGACTGCCCCCGGCGTACATCGGCACCGCCGAGCACGATCCGCTTCGCGACGACGGCGGCAAGTACGCGGAACTGCTTGCGGCCGCTGGTGTTTCGGTCGTGTTGAGCAACGAGCCAACGATGGCGCACGGGTTCATCAGCCTGGCGCTCGCGGTTCCCGCCGCAGCGGAGGCCACCGACCGCGGACTGGCAGCGTTGAAGGCGGCGCTGCACCCCACCCCATGACCGAGCGGTTCGTGCTCGACGTCGGATCGCCCTTGCAGTGGGAGGACTGGCTCGAGCAGCACCACGACGACACCGCCGAGGTATGGCTGCGACTGTTCAACAAGGCAGCGGGCGCGGTTCCGCTGTCGTACGGCGAGGCGGTCGAGATCGCGCTGTGCTTCGGCTGGATCGACAGCCTCGCCCGCGGCCACGACGACGTGTCGCGCATCCAGCGATTCAGTCCCCGCAAGCCGAAGAGCGGTTGGTCGAAGTCGAACGTCGAACGGGTGGAACGGCTGGTGGACGCGGGCCGGATGCGACCGGCAGGCCAGCGCGAGGTGGACGCCGCGAAGGCCGACAGCCGCTGGCCGACCGACTGACGGCCATGTTCTGCCCGTACTGCGGTCTCGAGCTCGGCGAGGCCGACGCGTGCGCCCGGTGCGGTTCGCCACGCGGCTCCCCGGTCCCGACGGGTTGGCGGCCCGACCCGACGGCGCGGCACGAGGGCCGCTACTACACGGCGGGCCGTCCGACCGATCGCGTCCGCGACGGTAGGACCGAAGCATCCGACCACGACGGCGGTCGGATGCTTCCGCGGTTCGTCGCCCTTCCCCGATCCAGCAGGACCAGCGCGCGGTCGACGTGGATGGGCACCGGCGGTGCCGTGGCGGTCATCGTCCTGCTTGCACTAGTGGTGTGGGTACTGCTGCTGTCGGACCCCGCACCGGAGCCACCCGACGCGCACTATCTCGCGGCGTTGAGGGACGCAGGGTTGGCCGACCAGTTCAACTCCGACGCCAACGCAGTGGCGCACGGCAGGCAGGTCTGCCGAACGCTGGACGACGGCGGACCCCAGCAGGGGCTGCCTGCGGACAAGCTCGCCGTCGACGCCTTCTGTCCGCGGTTCTCGGAGGGCTTCCACGTCCTGGAAACGGCCACCGTGTCCGGCGCCTTCGTGCTGACCGACTCGGGGTCGAACGAATACACCCGATCCATCGGGACGGACGGGTCGTCCTGTGTCGGAACCGACGGCTACTCCGACGTGGGACCGCAAACTCAGGTCATCGTGAAGAACGGCAAGGGCGAGATCCTGAGCACGACGACGCTCGGTCCCGGCAACGGCGACCGCTCGACGTGCACTTTCCCGTTCACCTTTCCGGTGACGGAGGGCCAGGGGCGGTACGTGGTCTCGGTGGGCCATCGCGGCGACTTCAGCTATTCGTTCAGCCAGCTGCTGCATCAGGGGGTTCGGATTCGTTTGGGCCATTAGCCGGTACCGGCGGTACCGTTTTCTGCGTCGGCGGCGTAGCTTGAGTCGTGTGACGGATTCACCCGACTTCCACACCCTCATCGTCGGCGCCGGGTTCTCCGGTATCGGCGCGGCCATCGAACTCGACAAGGCCGGGTTGAGCGACTACCTGATCGTCGAGGCCGGCGACGAGCCCGGTGGCACCTGGTACTGGAACACGTATCCAGGTATCGCCGTGGACATTCCGTCGTTCTCGTACCAGTTCTCCTTCGAGCAGAGCGCGGACTGGTCGCGCACCTACGCCAAGGGCGGCGAGCTCAAGGCGTACGCCGAGCGCTGCGTCGACAAGTACGAATTGCGCCGCAAGATCCGTTTCAACACCTTGGTGACGGGAGCGACGTTCGACGACGAATCCGATTGCTGGCGAATAGAACTCGATTCCCATGAGTCGCTGAGCGCCCGGTTCCTCGTCAACGCAGCGGGCGTGCTGACGGTGCCGAACCTGCCCGATATCGACGGCGTCGACAGCTTCGCAGGCATCACGATGCACACCGCACGGTGGGACCACTCACAGGACCTGTCGGGCAAGCGGGTCGCGATCATCGGCACGGGCGCTTCCGCGGTGCAGGTGATCCCGGAGCTCGCGCCGATCGTCGAGCAGCTCACCGTGTTTCAGCGCACCCCGATCTGGTGCATGCCGAAGCTCGACGTACCACTGCCCGCCCCGGCCCGGTGGGCGATGCGCATCCCCGGCGGCAAGGTGCTCCAGCGGTGGCTCAGCCAGGCCTACGTCGAACTGACCTTCACGATCTCCGCCCAGTACTACTCCGTGTTCCCACTGGCCGACCGAGCCGAGCGAATGGGCAGGGCATACCTGAAGCGCGAGGTCCACGATCCCGAGGTGCGCGACAAACTCACGCCGCGCTACGCGGTCGGGTGCAAACGGCCGGGATTCCACAACACGTACTTGTCGACCTACAACCGCGACAACGTCGAGTTGGTCACCGAGCCCATCGACAAGGTCACCGGATCCGGGGTGGCCACCACCGACGGCGCCACCCGCGACGTCGACGTGCTGATCCTGGCCACCGGGTTCAAGGTGATGGACATCGATTCCGGGACCTTCGGGTTGACCGGTACGGGCGGGAGGTCGCTGGCCGACTTCTGGAACGAGAACCGCATGCAAGCCTACGAAGGCGTCAGCGTCCCCGGGTTTCCGAATTTCTTCTCGGTGTGCGGCCCGTACGGCTACGTCGGCTCGTCCTACTTCGCGCTCATCGAGACACAGACCCACCACATCGTGCGGTGCCTCGAACGGGCGGCGCAGGAGGCCGCGACGCGGGTCGAGGTGTCGCAGGAGGCCAACGACCGCTACTTCGCCGAGATGATGCGCAAGCGGCATCGCCAGATCTTCTGGCAGGACAGCTGCAGCCAGGCCAACAGCTACTACTTCGACAAGAACGGCGATGTGCCGCTGCGGCCGACCACCACCGCCGAGGCGTACTGGCGTAGCCGCCGCTTCCCGCTGGAGGACTACGAGTTCAGTTCCTAGCGCGAGAGAACTAGACCGAGGCCTTCAGTTCGTCGGCCTTGTCGGTCCGCTCCCACGGCAGGTCCACGTCGGTGCGGCCGAAGTGGCCGTACGCGGCGGTCGGAGCGTAGATCGGGCGCAGCAGGTCCAGGTCGCGGACGATCGCACCGGGCCGCAGGTCGAAGACCGACGTGATGGCCTTCTCGATGCGCGCGGGGTCGACGGTCTCGCTACCGAACGTCTCGACGAACAGTCCGACGGGTGCCGCCTTGCCGATGGCGTAGGCCACCTGGACCTCGACTCGCTCCGCCAGCCCGGCTGCGACCACGTTCTTGGCCACCCAGCGCATCGCGTACGCGGCCGAACGGTCCACCTTCGACGGATCCTTGCCGGAGAACGCGCCGCCGCCGTGGCGGGCCCAGCCGCCATAGGTATCGACGATGATCTTGCGGCCGGTCAGGCCGGCGTCGCCCATCGGGCCGCCGAGCACGAACTTGCCGGTGGGGTTGACCAGCAGCCGGAAGTCCGAGGTGTCCATCGTGTCGTGGTTCAGGTCAGCCAGCACCGTGTTGACGACCTTCTCCCGGATGTCGGGGGTCAGCGTCGCGTCCAGGTCGACGCCCGCGGCGTGCTGCGTCGAGAGCACCACCGTGTCGAGGCGCACCGGGGTTGTGCCGTCGTACTGCACCGTGACCTGGGTCTTGCCGTCGGGCCGCAGGTAGTCCAGCACACCGTTCTTGCGCACCTCGGTCAGCCGCCTGGCCAGCCGGTGGGCGATCGCGATCGGCAGTGGCATGAGTTCGGGGGTGTCCCTGATGGCGTAGCCGAACATCAACCCCTGATCGCCCGCGCCCTGGGCGTCCAGCGGGTCGCCGGCCCCCTCGACGCGCGCCTCGTGCGCGGTGTCCACGCCCTGCGCGATGTCGGGCGACTGCGCTCCGATGCCGATGTTGACGCCGCACGTCTCGCCGTCGAAGCCCTTCTCCGACGAGTCGTAGCCGATCTCGAGGATGCGCTCACGCACGGTCTTCGGAATGTCGGCGAAGGCCTCCTTGGCCGTGGTGGTGACCTCGCCGACGACGTGCACCTGACCGGTGGTGACGAGTGTCTCCACCGCGACGCGGGACTTGGGATCCTGCGCGAGCAGCGCGTCGAGCACCGAGTCGCTGATGGCATCACAGATCTTGTCGGGGTGTCCCTCGGTTACCGACTCACTGGTAAACAGCCGACCTTTGCTCACGGTGTAATCCCTCTCCAATGGTTAGTTAAGCGAATCATATCTGTATTTCGATGCAGCCAACCCTGCGCCTCCGCTACGCGCAACCCTTACGCGCAGCGTGTCGGGTGCTTCGCGTCACCCATCGATGCTCCTCGGGCAAACCCTCATTGCCCGTCACCGTTGTCCAAGAAGGCCACGATCGCGTCCACGATACGGCTGGCCATCAAAGTCTTCGAGCCGTGCTCCAGCGCGACCTCGTTGCCGTCGGCCGCCAGCAGCCATCCGTCGTTGTTGTCCACCTCGAACGCCTTGCCCTCACCGACGGCATTGACGACGAGCAGATCGCAGTCCTTGCGCTGCAGCTTCGCGCGCGCGTGGAACAGCACGTCGCCGTTGGCGTCGCCGGTCTCCGCGGCAAAGCCCACGATGGCACGCATGTTGGGCAGTTGGCCGTCGCGGCGGGCCCGGACCGCGCCCGCGAGCACGTCGTCGGTGCGGGTGAGTTCGATCACGGGAGCGTCGGTGGTGGTCCCAGGTTCGTGGGACTTCTTGATCTTGGTGGTGGCGACGTGCGTCGGACGGAAGTCGGCGACGGCCGCTGCCATGACGAGCACGTTCGCGTCGGGAGCGTGTTTGGACACCGCATCTTGCAACTGGCTGGCCGAACCTATGTGAACGACCTCGACACCCGCGGGATCCACCAGGCCGGCCGTGTTGCCCGCGATCAGCGTCACGTCGGCGCCTCGCTGCGCGGCCACGCGGGCCATTGCATAGCCCTGCTTGCCCGAGCTCCGATTGCCGATGAACCGCACCGGGTCGATGGGTTCGCGGGTACCGCCCGCGGTGACGAGCACCTTCACCCCGGACAGGTCGTGGGGCAGCGCGTCGGACCGCTCGAGCAGCAGGTGGGCCAGCGTGGTGATCTCTTCGGCCTCGGGGAGCCGGCCCGCGCCCGTGTCGGCCCCGGTGAGCCGCCCGGACGCCGGTTCAAGCACGATCGCCCCACGACGGCGCAGCGTGGCGACGTTGTCGACGGTGGCCGGGTGGAACCACATCTCGGTGTGCATCGCGGGGGCGAACATCACGGGGCATCGGGCGGTCAGCAGCGTGGCGGTCAGCAGGTCGTCGGCGCGTCCTGCGACGGCCCGTGCCAGCAGGTCGGCGGTCGCGGGGGCGATGACGACGAGATCGGCCTCCTGGCCGATGCGCACGTGCGGCACCTCGTCGACGTCGGAGAACACTCCGGTGCGCACGGGCTGGCCGGACAGCGCCTCGAAGGTCGCGGCGCCGACGAACTTCAGCGCCGATTCGGTGGGCACGACGCGGACGGAGTGCCCGGCTTCGGCGAGCTGACGGATGACGGTGCACGCCTTGTAGGCGGCGATGCCTCCCGCCACGCCAACGACGACGCGCTTGCGCTCGCTCATGTCTGCTCTTCGCCCGAGAGGCTCATCGCCGCGGCCAGCGCCGGAGGGCCTAGCCCTCGCCGCCCTCGGTGTGCTCGAGCAGGTCGGCGTGAATCTCGCGCATCGCGATCGACAGCGGCTTCTCCTGAAGGCCCGGCTCGACTAGCGGGCCGACGTACTCGAGGATGCCGTCACCGAGTTGGTTGTAGTAGTCGTTGATCTGACGCGCACGCTTCGCGGCATAGATGACCAGCGCATACTTGCTCGACGCGCGATCGAGCAGCTCGTCGATGGGCGGGTTTGTGATGCCCAGCGGGGTGTCGTAGGCGTTGGCGGCGTCGGAGTCGATGCTCTCGACAGGGTTGCTCACGAAGAAATCTCCTGGCGTTTTCGCTTGGATGTCAAATGGCTGTCGGACTGGGTCGCACCACGTCGAGGTGCAGCAACGGTCAACGGCCCACCAGCAAGGATACCAATTCTGAGCAGGCAGATTCCAATTGGCTGTTGACGACCACCGTGTCGAACGTGTCCTGAGCGGCCAGTTCTGCCCTTGCGGTGGCAAGCCTGCGAGCCATTACCTCGGGGCTCTCAGTGCCTCGGCCTGCGAGTCGGCTCTCCAAGGCCGCCCAACTGGGCGGAGCCAGGAACACCGTGAGTGCCTCGGGCATGGCCTGTTTTACGGCGCGCGCGCCAGCCAGATCGACCTCGACGAGCACGGGACGACCGAGGCGAGCGGCCTCGCGCACCGGTCCCGCGGGGGTACCGGATTTGTGCAGGCCACCGTGGATCTCCGCCCACTCGAGCAGTTCGCCGTCGTCGATCAACTGCTGGAACCGCTCGGGGGTGACGAATGAGTAGTCGACGCCGTCGACCTCGCCCGGTCGGGGCGCCCTGGTGGTGGCGGAGACGCTGAAGTACAGGTCGGGAACACGCTCGCGGAGGCAACGCACCACGGTCGACTTCCCGACGGCAGAGGGACCAGACAGCACTACGACCTGACTCATCGCAAGCGCCGTCCGGTCCCTAGGCCGGCTTAATCAGCCGTGAAGTCGAACTTCTCCAGCAAGGCCTTGCGCTGACGATCTCCGAGGCCGCGCAGGCGGCGGGTCGGGGCGATCTCCAGCTCGGTCATGATCTCCTGTGCCTTGACCTTGCCGACCTTGGGCAGGGCTTCCAGCAATGCGGAAACCTTCATCTTGCCCAAGACTTCGTTGGTCTCGGCGTCCTTCAGTACCTGCTTGAGGTTGGTGCCGCCGCGCTTGAGCCGATCCTTGAGTTCGGCACGCAGTCGACGTGCGGCAGCAGCCTTCTCCAACGCTGCCGCGCGCTGTTCGTCGGTCAACTGGGGAAGGGCCACGGTTTCCTCCGTATCTCGTGTCTTGACTGGTAGAGAACCAGCCAGCGACGACGACCGTACCCACGCTGGCTGACGAAAGCTAACCCCACCCCCTGGTTACGGGGCCAAAAGTCCAGCGTGTATTGCGCCGCGCCACGCCCCTGACAGGCCCATATTCCGCGCGCAACGCCGCCCCAAGTCGGCTTCGTCCCGTCGATGTGCCTGCGTATCAAGGGTTTTGACCGCCTCGGCGGCGCAGCTCCGGACGGCGCGCGGGTCCAGCAGCGCCACCGGGCAGCCCGGCCGAGGCAAAGAATTAGAAATTTCTGCTGGTCACGGCGTGTCGGGCGTGTCGGGACGCCAAGATCGGCCGCGCTCCTTGTCACATCCGTCACACGAGTTAACACCCGTCACATCAGCAACCTGTGGGGGCACTCATAACCAGGAAAAAGCTCACACACAGCTTGGCTCCATAGCGTGCGGCAGTCGGGATGATCACGGCCCCCCTGTGGGGGCGAAAGGAAATGATGGCCATGGAGCTCAAGCGCCTGACCTGTGCCTCCGCGATCGCCGTTGGCCTAGGTGTCGCCACGCTGACAGCGGGGGTCGGCGTCGCGGCCGCACAACCGGGACCGCCGTGCGGCCAGTTCGGCAACTGCCAAGGACCGGGTGGACCCGGTGGACCGGGCGGTCCCGGTGGACCGGGCGGTCCCGGTGGCCAGCCGCCACACGACGGTGGTCCTGGCGGACAGCCGCCACACGACGGTGGTCCTGGCGGACCCGGCGGGCCTGGCGGTCCGCCCCCGGGCCAGGGCGGACCCGGCGACCCTGGTAGGCACGACGGCCCTGGCGGACCCGGTGGACCCGGTGGACCCGGAGGATTCGGTGGGCCCGGCGGACCAGACGGACCGTGGGGCAACGAACCCGGTCGCGGTCACTGGGGCGACCCGGGTGGCCCGCCTCCCCCGCCGCCGCCGGACCTCGGCTGGCGCGGCATCGATCAGGGTCGGTTCGACCACCAGCCGTTCAACTACAACGGCAGCTGGGTGTCGCCGATCTTCAACCCCGACTTCAACAACTGGGGCTTCTGGTTCTTCGGCATCTGGATTCCGCTGTAGGACTAGCGCGGCGGCGGCTCGAAAGGGCCGTCCGCCGTGACGGTCGGCGACCTACGATGATCGACATCGTGGCGTCGCGCCTCCGCGCAGAAGAGCCCGCCACAGCGAGGGAGTCGCGACGTGGCACGCCTATTGCGTTGGGCCTGTGCGGTGTTGGTGCTCGTCGGCTCCGGGCTGACGGTCAGCCTCGCGTCGCCCGCGTGGGCCTGCGGATGCGGGGCCTACATCCCCGACCGCTCGGGGCCCTCCATCGCCACCGAACGAGCGTTGATCGCATGGGACGGTGCCGTCGAGGACATCCTGATGTCCTTCAACGTGAGCGGCAGCTCGGAGCGGGCCGCATGGGTCATGCCGGTGCCGTCCGCCGCCAAGGTGTCACTCGGCGACGCCAAGGTCTTCTCCGAACTCGGCCGGCTCACCGCGCCGCGCGTCGAGTACCGCGACGACTGGTGGCCCACGCTCGATTGGCTCGCGTCGGGTTCGGGAAGCACTCTCGACACTGCGGGGGCCCCTGGCGGAGCCGCCGTCAACGTGCTCGACCGGCAACGGATCGGCCCGTTCGACGTGACACGACTGTCGGCGGGTGATTCCACGGCCCTCGCGAAGTGGTTGGCCGACAACGGCTTTCCGAGCCCCGACGGCCTGGACGAGAACCTGTCGGCGTACGTCGCGGAGCACTGGGAACTGGTCGCCATCAAGTTGGCCTCCGCGAATGCCGGCGAAGCGCTCACGGGCGACCTGCAACCCCTTCGGTTGTCGTTCGCGTCCGACGCGCTCGTCTACCCGATGCGACTGTCACGGTCGGCGAAGGTGCCGCAAACGGTCGATATCTACGTGCTGGCCGACCACCGGATGGATCCGACCTCCGTCCCCGTCGCCGGATCAGTGCCGACCCTGGAGTTCGCGGGCCAACTGGACCACACCACCGCGGGTTCCGAACTCGAGCCGTACCTGGCCAAGGGCACGTACCTGACCCGCTGGAACGACTTCATCCGCGAACCGCAATCCATCGACGGTGACTACGCGTTCACGCGCGCCGAGGCGGACACGCCCTACCAGCAGGTCCGCTACGTCACCCGCTATCACGGCGACGTTACCGGGCTGATCCTGCTCGCGCTGGCCGGGCTCAGTGTGTTGACGCTGGTCATCGTGCTGGTCAGACGGCGTGGCGCGCACGTACGCTGAACGTCGTAATCGCGTTGTGCACAGGTGGTTTTCGAACCGTTATCGACTCCACAGCGCACACCCAACGCCACCACAGAGCAAACCCATTTCTCGCACTTAACGTCATTGGCGGTGAGGCGAATTCACGCCGCACAAGCGAGATATGGAGTGAATTAATGGCTTTCAAGCGAGTCCTGTGCGCTTCCACCCTGGCCGCCGGAATCGGCGTCGCCGGCCTGCTCGGAGTGGGTCTTGGAACTGCGAGTGCCGATCCGTGGCAGCCTTGCGACCGCCCCGGAGCCCCGCCGTGCGGTCACGACGACCGCGGGCGCGGCGACTTCGGGCGCGACGACCGTGGAGGGGCCCCTGCAGACTGGCACGACCGTGGCGTCGACCAGGGTCGCTTCGACCACCAGCCGTTCAACTGGAACGGCCAGCAGGTCACCCCGATGCCGGCGGGCAACGGGGGCGGCTGGGGCTTCTGGTTCCTCGGCATGTGGATCCCGCTGTAAGAGGTGTTGCTAGCGGGCCAGATAGGCGACCACGTCTCGCATCCGATCCGCGGCCGCACGCACCGCCGCGGTATCGGGTCCGGCCCGCAGCACCTCGCGCGACACCGCCGGCAGCAGCGTTCCGGGGGCCGCTCCCCCAAGCCCCTTGAGCGCGTCGGGCCGACCGCCCTGCGCGCCAACGCCAGGCACGAGTACGGGGCCGCCAAGCGCACTGAGCTCGGGCACCTCCGACAGGGTCGCACCGACGACGACGCCGATGGAACCCGCACCGCTGGAGCGGTTTTCGGCTGCGACGGCGTCGACGATCGATTGGGCCACGGTTCGCCCGTCCACGGTCGCGCGCTGAATGCTGGCGCCCTCCGGGTTCGACGTCGCCGCGAGCACGAACACGCCGCGGCCGTGCCGTGCCGCGGTGTCGAGCAACGGGCGCAACGAGCCGAAGCCCAGATAGGGCGACGCAGTGACCGCATCACTCGCCAGGGGCGACTCGCCCACCCACGCTTCTGCGTACGCCGCCATCGTGGTGCCGATGTCGCCGCGCTTGGCGTCGGCCAGCACCAGCACACCCGACTCCCGAAGTGCGGCGATGGTGCGCTCCAACACGGAGTAGCCAGCCGCTCCGTAGGTTTCGAAGAATGCGACCTGAGGCTTGACCACGGCGAAACCCGCGTAGGCCTCGACGCACACGTCGCAGAACGCGCTCAGCCCGTCCGCGTCGACGGAGAGCCCCCACGCGGTCAGAAGTTCGGGGTGCGGGTCGATGCCCAGGCACAGTGGGCCTCTGGCCGACACCGCGTCGGCCAACCGCGCCCCGAAGCCAGTCACTGCGGAGTGCCGAGCGAACTGTGCAGTTCCTGCAGCGAACGCACCCCGATGTCGCCGCGGATGCCCGCCTCGATCCCCTGTACCGCGGCCGACGCTCCCTGCACCGTCGTCACGCACGGAATGTTCATCGCCACCGCCGCCGAGCGGATCTCGTAGCCGTCGATGCGTGGGCCCGAATTGCCATACGGGGTGTTGATCACCATATGGACCTCACCGGCGCGGATCGCGTCGACAGCCGTAAGCGCGGGCCGGTCGGGGCTAGGCTGTTCAAAATGCTTGCGCACTACTTCGCACGGAATTCCGTTGCGGCGCAGCATCTCCGCCGTGCCCTCGGTAGCCAGCACGCGGAAACCCAGATCAGCGAGCCGCTTGACCGGGAATACCAGCGACCGCTTGTCCCGGTTGGCCACCGAGACGAACACCGTGCCCTCCGACGGCAGCGATCCGTACGCCGCCGTCTGACTCTTGGCGAACGCGGTGCCGAAGTCGCGGTCGATACCCATGACCTCGCCCGTCGACTTCATCTCCGGGCCGAGCAACGAATCCACCTGCGAGCCGTCGGCCTTGCGGAAGCGGTGGAACGGCAGCACGGCCTCCTTCACGGCGATGGGCGCGTTCGGTGAGACGCTCGCCCCGTCGCCGGTGGCCACCAGCACGCCTTCCTCGCGAAGCTGGGCGATGGTGGCCCCCAACATGATCCGCGCGCACGCCTTGGCCAGCGGCACTGCGGTGGCCTTCGAGACGAACGGAACGGTGCGACTGGCGCGCGGGTTGGCCTCCAGCACGTAGAGCACGTCGTCCTTGAGCGCGTACTGGACGTTGAGCAGCCCGACCACGCCGATGCCGTGGGCAATCGCCTCCGTGGCGTGCCGGACCGACTCGATGTCCTGGCGCCCCAGCGTCACGGGCGGCAGCGCGCAGGCCGAGTCGCCGGAGTGGATGCCGGCCTCCTCGATGTGCTCCATCACTCCGCCGATGTACACCTCGGCGCCGTCGCACAGCGCGTCGACGTCGATCTCGATGGCGTCCTCGAGGAACCGGTCGACGAGCACCGGGTGTTCAGGCGAGAGCTCGGTCGCGCGCTCGATGTAGCCCTGAAGCGTCTCCTCGTCGTAGACGATCTCCATGCCGCGTCCACCGAGCACGTACGACGGCCGCACCAGCACCGGATATCCGATGTCTGCGGCGATGCGGCGGGCCTGATCGAAACTGGTCGCCATCCCGAAGCGGGGGGCAGGCAGCCCGGCCTTTCTGAGCACCTCACCGAACTCGCCGCGGTCCTCGGCGAGGTCGATCGCCTTCGGGCTGGTGCCCACGATGGGGACGCCTTCGTCGTAGAGCCGCTGCGCCAGGCCGAGCGGAGTCTGCCCACCGAGCTGCACGATGACGCCGACCACGCCGGGACCGCCTGCGCCCGAGGCAGATTCGGCGTGGTAGACCTCGAGCACGTCCTCCAGCGTCAGCGGCTCGAAGTACAGCCGGTCGGCGGTGTCGTAGTCCGTGGACACCGTCTCGGGGTTGCAGTTCACCATCACCGTCTCGAAACCGGCTTCGCTGAGCGTGGTGGCGGCGTGCACACAGCTGTAGTCGAACTCGATGCCCTGACCGATGCGGTTGGGACCCGAGCCCAGGATCAGCACCTTGGGGCGCTCGGCCTGCGGGGCCACCTCGGTCTCCGCCGCGGGGTCGAGCTCGTAGCTGCTGTAGTGGTACGGAGTCTTGGCCTCGAACTCGGCGGCGCAGGTGTCGACGGTCTTGTAGACGGGGTGGATGTGCAGTCGCTGCCGCAACGCCCGCACGCCGACCTCGCCGGCCAGTTCCGGTCGCAGCGCGGCGATCTGGCGGTCCGACAGCCCGCTGTTCTTGGCGCGCCGCAGCAACCCCTCGTCGAGCACCGGGGCGTCGAACAGGTCCGCCCGCAGCGCGACCAGGCCCGCGATCTGCTCGACGAACCAGGGGTCGACCCCCGATGCCGCCGCGACGTCGTCGACCTTTGCGCCGAGTCGCAACGCAAGTTCGATGTCGTAGAGCCGGCCGTCCGTCGGCGTCCGCAGGCGCGTCAGCAGGTCGTCGACCGACACGTCGGGATCCGCACCCGTCCAGAACCCGGCCCGCCCCGTCTCCAGCGATCTCATCACCTTGCCGAGGGCCTCGATGAAGTTGCGGCCCAACGACATCGCCTCGCCCACCGACTTCATCGTGGTCGTCAGCGTTGGGTCGGCGCCGGGAAACTTCTCGAACGCGAACCGCGGCGCCTTCACCACGACGTAGTCGAGCGTCGGCTCGAAACAGGCCGGCGTCTCCTTGGTGATGTCGTTGATGATCTCGTCGAGCGTGTAGCCGATGGCCAGCTTCGCCGCGATCTTGGCGATCGGGAAGCCGGTCGCCTTGGAGGCCAGCGCACTGGACCGCGACACCCGCGGATTCATCTCGATGACGATGAGCCGCCCGTCGCGCGGGTCAACGGCGAACTGGATGTTGCAGCCACCCGTGTCCACCCCGACCTCGCGCAGGATCGCGATCCCGAGATCGCGCATCTTCTGGTATTCGCGGTCGGTCAACGTCATCGCCGGCGCGACGGTCACCGAGTCGCCGGTGTGCACGCCCATCGGGTCGAAGTTCTCGATCGAGCAGACGACGACGACGTTGTCCTTGCTGTCGCGCATCAGCTCGAGCTCGAATTCCTTCCAGCCGTAGATGGATTCCTCGATCAGCACGTTGGCGCTCGGCGACGCGGTCAGTCCGTCACCTGCCATGCGTTCGACGTCAGCGGCCGAGTACGCCATGCCCGAGCCGAGCCCACCCATCGTGAAGGACGGGCGCACGACGACGGGGAGCCCGAGCTCGGCGACGGTTTCGCGGACCTCGTCCATGGTGAAGCACACCCGCGACTTCGCCGACTCGCCGCCGACCTTGGCGACGATGTCCTTGAACCGCTGCCGGTCCTCGCCGCGCTGGATGGCCTCGAAGTCGGCGCCGATGAGCTCGACGTCGTACTTCTCCAGGATCCCTCGATCGTGAAGCCCCACCGCGGTGTTGAGCGCGGTCTGGCCACCGAGCGTCGCCAGCACGGCGTCGATCTTGTTGCCGCGCTCCGCCTGCTGGGCCAGCACCTTCTCGACGAACTCCGGGGTGATCGGTTCCACGTAGGTGTTGTCGGCGTACTCCGGATCGGTCATGATCGTCGCCGGATTCGAGTTGATGAGGCTGACCTGGAGACCCTCGGCGCGCAACACTCGGCACGCCTGGGTGCCCGAGTAGTCGAATTCGCAGGCCTGCCCGATGACGATCGGGCCGGAGCCGATGACCAGGACGTGGTTGAGGTCGGTACGACGCGGCATCTAGCGCTCCCCCGTTCCTGCGCGAGCGCGCGCAAACTCCGATGAATTGTCGGCGTGTCGCCCGCAGACACGCGCGCTCGCGGAAGAAAGGGACATCACTTGTTTCCTGCCATCAGGTCGACGAACTGGTCGAACAGGTATTCCGCGTCGTGCGGCCCCGCGGCCGCCTCCGGGTGGTACTGCACCGAGAAGGCCCTCCCGTCAACGAGTTTGATGCCCTCGACGACTCCGTCGTTGGCGCAGGTGTGGCTGACGACGGCGCGCCCGAATGGCGTGTCGAACTCCTCGCCCGCCTCGCCTTCGAGCGCGAACCCGTGGTTCTGCGCGGTGATGGCGACCCGGCCGGTTGCATGATCGATCACGGGCACGTTGATCCCGCGGTGGCCGAACACCATCTTGTAGGTGGATCGGCCGAGCGCTCGCCCGAGCAGTTGGTTGCCGAAGCAGATGCCGAACAACGGAATTCCCGCGCCGAGCACGTCCCGGGTGACCGCGACGACGTGGTCGGCGGTGGCGGGGTCGCCGGGGCCGTTGGACAGGAACACGCCGTCGGGCTTCAATTCGGCGAGCTGGTCGAACGTGGCCGACGACGGCAGCACGTGGGTGCGGATGCCGCGGTTGGCGAAGTTCCGCGGGGTGTTGGTCTTGATGCCGAGGTCGAGCGCCGCGACGGTGAAGCGTTGCGCCCCCTTCGGTTCCACGACGTAGGCGGCGTCGGTGCTGACGGCCCCGGCCAGGTCGGCGCCGAGCATCGACGGCTGGCTGCGCACCCGGTCGACGAGCTCGGTGACGCCGCCCAGCGCGTCGCCCGAGAACAGTCCGGCCTTCATGGAACCCGCGGACCGCAGGTGCCGCACGACGGCCCTGGTGTCGATGCCCGCGATGCCGACCACGCCCTGGTGGACCAGTTCATCGTCGAGCGTTCCGGTGGCCCGCCAGTTCGACGCGCGCGGCGACGGGTCGCGCACCGCGTAGCCGGCCACCCAGATCTTGTCGCCGCGACTCTCGGCGTCCTCGTGATTCCAGCCGGTGTTGCCGATCTGCGGCGCCGTGGCCACGACGATCTGCCCGTGGTAGCTCGGATCGGTGAGCGTCTCCTGATACCCGGACATGCCGGTGGAGAACACCGCCTCGCCCAGGGTCTGGCCGACCGCCCCGAACGTGGTGCCGGTGAACACGCGTCCGTCCTCCAGCACCAGCACGGCCTTGTCGCTGCTGCTCACGCGACGTCCTCCTCAACCCAATTGGCCAGTTCCCGCCGGTCGTCCCCGCGGAATCCGGTGTCGATCTCGGTGCCCGACGGCAGTTTCCAGCGGATCGCCAGAATCCCGTCGTGCGTCAGCGCCTTGCCTGCGATCCCGCGTTCGGTCCGTATCGCGGTGATCGACTCGTCGGGAATCCAGATCGGTGTCGCACCGCTGCGCTGCACCATGATCCCCTCGGGATAGCGGGTGAGGACGGCCTTGCTGCGGAAGCCGAGGTCGCCGACGACGATCCTGTCCTGCCAGCTGGGTGCGATCGTGCTGCCGACGTAGAGTCCCTTGGTCGCCGGAATGATGGCGGTTCCAACGGTTTCCGGTAGCGCGGGCAGCTTGCCGATGGCCTCGACCTGACGTCGGGCGCGATTGAGCCAGCCACGCATCATCTGCCGAATGAAGAACGCGATCAGCACGGCAAGCAGCGCCGCGATGATCAGCGAGGTGACGAGCGTGCCGGTGTTCACGCCGGACTCTTCCCGTCGCGCGCGGTGATCTTGCCGCGCAACATCGTCAAGGTCACGACGGCCGGCAGCGTCATCGACTCGTACGGCGTGTTGTCCGATCGGCTGGCAAGGGCGCCACCGTCGACGGTCCACGTCGCGTCCGGGTCGACGACGGTCAGATTGGCGGGTTCACCGATCTCCAGCGGGCGGCCCTGGTCCGGGAGGCCGACGATGCGTGCTGGCGCTTCACTCATCACCCGGGCGACGTCGCGCCACGTCAGCAAGTCCGTGTGCAACATGGTCTCGACCACCACGGACAGCGCGGTCTGCAGCCCCAGCATTCCCGGCCTGGCCGAGGCGAACTCGCACATCTTCTCGTGTTCGGCGTGCGGGGCGTGGTCGGTCGCGACGCAGTCGATGATGCCGTCGGCCAGTGCCTGGCGCAGCGCCAACGCGTCACTGGACTCGCGAAGTGGCGGGTTCACGCGGTTTCGGCCGTCGTAGGTATCCAGCCTGGTGTCGTCGAGCAGCAGGTGATGCGGCGTCACCTCGGCCGTGATCGAAATGCCTTGTTCCTTGGCCCATTTGACGAGCTCCACGGTGCCCGCGGTGGACGCATGGCAGATGTGTACCCGCGCCCCCGCGTCACGGGCCAGCAGCGCATCACGGGCCACGATCGACTCCTCCGCGGCCCGCGGCCAGCCGGCCAGGCCGAGTCGCGCCGCGTTCGGACCCTCGTGGGCGACGGCGCCGACCGTCAGCCGGGGTTCCTCGGCGTGCTGGGCGATAAGCACGCCCAATCCGGTGGCGTACTCGAGCGCCCGGCGCATGAGCAGCGGATCGTGCACGCAGATGCCGTCATCGGAGAACATCCGCACCTGGCCTGCGCCCGCGGCCATCATGCCCATCTCGGTGAGCTGTTTGCCCTCCAGCCCGACGGTGACCGCGCCGACGGGGTGGACGTCCACGAGGCCGACCTGCTGGCCGCGATGCCACACGTGGTCGGTGACGACCGGACTGTCCGCGACGGGGGTGGTGTTGGCCATCGCAAACACCGCCGTGTATCCGCCGAGCGCCGCTGCGGCCGAACCGGTTTCGATGTCCTCGGCGTACTCGCGGCCGGGTTCGCGCAGGTGGGTGTGCAAGTCAACGAAACCTGGCAGCAGGACCTGACCGCTGGCGTCGATCACCTCGGCGTCGTCGGGCGCCGTCAGGTCGGTACCGATGTCGGTGAGCTGACCGTCGGCGACGAGCACGTCGACCGGGTCGCCTTCGCCGTAGCGGCGCACGCCGCGGATGAGTACCGGCTGCGTCATGCGCTGATCGCCTCCTGCTCCGACCCGACCAACAAGTGAAACAGCACCGCCATCCTCACGTGTACTCCGTTGGAAACCTGTTGCAGCACTGCCGATTGCGAGGAATCCGCCACCGACGACGAAATCTCCATGCCGCGCAGCATCGGCCCCGGGTGCAGCACCACGGCGTTGCCCGACAGCATCGCCGACCGCTTCTCCGAGAGCCCGTAGCGCACCGAGTACTCCCTGGCGGACGGGAAGAACCCGCCGTTCATGCGCTCGGCCTGGACCCGCAGCATCAATACCGCGTCGGCGCCGGGCAACTCGGCGTCGAGGTCGTATGACACGGTGACCGGCCAACCGGCCACCCCGAGGGGCAGCAGCGTCGGCGGCGCCACTAGCACCACTTCGGCGCCAAGGGTCGCGAGCAGCAGCACGTTGCTGCGGGCGACCCTGCTGTGCAGCACGTCGCCGACGATCACCACGCGCTTGCCCTCGATGCCCCCGAGTCGCTGCCGGATGGTGAGGGCGTCGAGCAGCGCCTGAGTCGGATGCTCGTGGGTACCGTCGCCTGCGTTGATCACGCAAGGTCCTGCTCCGTCAGCCTCCGCCGTCCACTCCGCAAGCTGTTGCGCCGCACCGGAAGCCGGATGCCGGATGATCAGGGCGTCGGCGCCGGCCGCCCGCAGGGTGAGCGCCGTGTCGCGCAGCGACTCTCCCTTGGCCACCGACGAACCCGACGCGCTGACGTTGATCACGTCGGCGCTCATCCACTTGCCAGCGACCTCGAACGACACCCTGGTGCGCGTCGAGTTCTCGTAGAACATCGTGATCACCGTGCGCCCGCGCAACGTCGGCAACTTCTTGACCTCGCGGCCCAGCAGCGAAGCGCGGAAGCGGTCGGCGTCATCGAGGATCGCGGTCGCCTCGTCGCGGGTCAGGTCGGCTGCGGAAAGTAGGTGCTTCATCTGGCAGGCCCTCCGTGGGGTGCGATGGACACGCCGTCGTCGCCTCCGTCATTCTCCGCAAGCCGCACCTTGACGTTCTCGTTGCGGGACGTGGGTACGTTCTTGCCGACGTAGTCGGCACGCACCGGCAGCTCGCGATGACCGCGGTCAACGAGCACCGCCAGCTGGACCGACCTCGGGCGGCCGATGTCTCGCAGCGCGTCCAGCGCGGAGCGCACCGAACGCCCGGTGTAGAGCACGTCGTCGACCAGCACCACGAGCGCACCGTCGACGCCGCCCTGCGGAATCGACGTGTCCTCGAGCGGCCGAGGTGGCTTGGTGGCCAGGTCGTCGCGGTAGAGCGTGATGTCGAGGGCGCCGCGCGGGACGGTGACTCCCGAGAACTCGTGGATCTTGACGGCGAGCCGGGTGGCCAGCGTGACTCCGCGGGTCGGGATGCCGAGCAGTACCACGTGCGGCGCGTCGGGGCCGTCCAGCGCCGTCTTCTCGATGATTTGATGCGCGATGCGCGAGATGGTCCGGCCTACGTCGGCGGCGGACATCAATTCCCGGTCGGGGCTAGGCGCAGCCACGTGTGACCTGGACCTCCTTCTCCGCCTCTCTGGACGGATCGTTAAAGGATGTCAAACTGCGGGGACTCTACCATCGGTGCGGCGGAGTGGGCGCAACGGCCAGCGCCGCGCCCGCTGACTACGCTGGCCCAATGAATCTCGACGGCAATCAGGCCTCCATCCGCGAGGTGATCGACGCGGGCCTGCTGGCCGGTGCGGTCACCCTCGTCTGGCAGGCCGGCAAGGTGCTCCAGGTCAACGAGCTTGGACATCGGGACGTTCATGCCGGGCTGCCGATGCAGCGCGACACCGTGTTCCGGATCGCGTCGATGACCAAGCCCATCACCGTGGCCGCCGCGATGACGCTCCTCGAAGAGGGCAAGTTCGCCCTGAGCGATCCCGTGACGCCGTGGCTCCCCGAGCTCGCCGAGGTGCGGGTGATGGCCGACCCGCACGGCCCCCTCGACAAGACGGTGCCCTTGCGCAGACCCATCACGTTCGACGATCTGATGACCCACCGCAGCGGCCTGGCGTACGCGTTCTCGGTCGGCCCGCCTTTGGGACGGGCGTACGGGAAGTTGATGTTCCGCCAGGACCAAGACCGCTGGCTGGCCGAGCTGGCGGCGCTGCCGCTCGCTCATCAGCCGGGCGAGCGGATGACGTACAGCCACGCGACGGACGTGCTCGGCATCGCGCTGTCGCGCATCGAGGGCAAGCCCCTCGCGGAGGTGCTCGCGAGCCGGATCTTCGACCCGCTCGGGATGACCGACACGGGCTTCGCCGTCACCCCGGAGGGCCGCAGACGCGCCGCCACGATGTACAAGATCGACCAGAACCATCAGCTGCGCGACGACGCAATGGGTCCCCCTCAGGTGACGCTCCCGCCGTTCTGTGCGGGCGGCGCGGGCCTGTGGTCGACGGCCGACGACTACCTCGCGTTCGCGCGCATGCTGCTCGGATTCGGAACCGTCGACGGTGTGCGCGTGCTGTCGGAGGACTCCGTGCGACTGATGCGCACCGACCGGCTGACCGATGAGCAGAAGCGTCAGCCGTTTCTCGGGATGCCGTATTGGCTCGGGCGCGGCTTCGGGCTGAACCTGGCCGTGGTGACCGACCCGGCGAAGTCCCGGCAGCTGTACGGGCCGGGCGGGGTCGGCGCGTTCAGCTGGCCGGGGGCGTACGGGACGTGGTGGATCGCCGATCCGTCGGCCGACTTGATCGTGCTCTACCTCATCCAGAACATGCCCGACCTCAGCGCCGACGTCGCGGCGGCGATCGCGGGCAACACGTCGCTGGCCAAACTGCAGTCGGCGCAACCGAAGTTCGTCCGTCGCACGTATGAGGCGCTCGAGGCCTAGCGCGCCGGCCGCGGCGTTGTCCAACCGAATGCGTATGGCATACGCTTTCGGGCATGGCGCAGCCCACCATTCTGATCAGCGGCGCAGGCGTGGCAGGCCCGGCACTCGCGCATTGGCTCAGCGACAACGGCTATCGCGTCGTGGTCGTCGAAGTCGCCGACGGCATCCGCCCCGGCGGCCAGACGGTCGACCTCCGCGGCGCCGGACGTGACGTCGTGGCGCGCATGGGTCTGCTCGACCAGATGGTCGAGCGGTCGATGGACCAGCGCGGCATCGCGTGGGTGCGGTCCGACGGCACCAGGCGAGCGGAGATGCCCGTAGAGGCGTTCGGCGGCAACGGGGTGGTGTCCGAGCTGGAGATCCTGCGCGGCGACCTCGTCGACGTGCTCTACGAGGCCACCAAGGAGCGCGTCGAGTATCGGTTCGGCACCCGGGTGAGCGCGCTGGAACAGGACGACGACGGCGTCGACGTGACGCTGAGCGACGGCTCCCGACTAAGGGTGGACCTCGTCGTCGGCGCCGACGGCCCGCACTCCGCGGTGCGGCGACTGGTCTTCGGACCCGAGGAAGGATTCGTCAAGCCGCTCGGCGGCTATCACGCGTGGTTCACCGCACCCGACACCGCGGGACTCGACGGCTGGTATCTCATGCACCAGGCGCCCGGCGGGCTCAACGCATCGATGCGGCCGTCGCACGATCCCTCGGTTGCCAAGGCGGGCTTGGCATTCCGCTCGGAACCGCTGGCCTACGACCGGCGCGATCTCGATCAGCAGCGCAAGCTTCTTGCCGATCGGTTTACTGATGTCGGCTGGCATGCCCCCGAATTGGTCAGTGCCGCTGGCGTTGCCGACGACTTCTACTTCGACGCTTTCGCTCAAGTACACATGGACGAGTGGTCGTCGGGCCGAGTCACCCTCGTCGGTGACGCCGGATACTGCGCGTCGCCGCTGAGCGGCATGGGCACCGCCCTCGCGTTGGTCGGCGGCTACGTGCTGGCGGGCGAACTCGGGCAGGCGGGCGACGGGTTGGCGGTCACACGCGTTCGCGGCGCACAGGATCGGTACGCGTCACTGATGCGGCCCTACGTCGACAAGTGCCAGGAGCTGCCCGCGGGCATCGACGGCTATGCCCCGATGTCAACGACCGACATCGCGGTCACCGCTCTGGTGATGAAGTGGATGCAGCGCTGGCCGTTCCGCTCGTACGCGGCGAAGAAGTTCTTCGGGACGGCGGATTCGATTGAACTGCCGGCCTACTGGCGGGAGGGCTGACACCGGCGACCCCTCGCCACCGGTGCCAGTCCCCCCCGGCGCACTGCAGTCCCCGTCGATCCCGACCCTGCGTCAGCGTGCGCACATGAATCCTGTGGCGCGAAATGGCGTGCGGCGTGAGTAGTGGACTACTCGACTTCAGCCGTCCGACTCCCGCTTTGATTCGTTCAGGCCAGTGAGGCGGCACAGCGCAGCGAAGCCGTCGAGGGTGCCGGGCCAGTGGCCTCGCACCGCATCGATTCCGGCTCGACGAACGACGATGCGCAGGACCGCGGTGACGATGATGGCGTCGTCCGCGTACCCGAGCACGGGGATGAAGTCGGGAATCAGATCGAACGGTAACGCCAGGTAAGCCAACAACACCCAGAGCCAAGTGCGCACACCCGAGGGCAGCGTCTTGTCGGCGGCCAGGCGGCGGATGAGGCGAAGCACGTCGGGGAGGATTCGCACGGCCTCGCGCAATAGTCCGCCGGGCGGCCGCAGGATCGCGAGTACGACGACGAGCGCCACCCAAGTCAGGACGAGCGCCGCGGCGATACCGACTGCGACATGCCACCAGAACGACCCAGTCACACGACCTCACTACGTCTGGTCGGAAGTGAACCGGGCCGGCTCACATCGAGCGCGACAGCACCCGACCGAACTGCAACAGCCGCTCCATCTGAGCCAACCCGCCGTTGTCGACCGTCTTGACGTACCGGAACGACTCACAGAACAGGTCGGTGTCGACGGCCGACTTCTGCCTGGTCCGCGTCAACAGCTGCGTGTACATCCGCAGCCGGACCTCGGAGAGGCGCCGCGTCCCGTCGTCGAGCACTTCGAACTCGGTGGTGAGGATGTGGTCGGTGATGGTCGACAGCACGATGGTCCGCACCGCGGCGTCGAGTACCTGACGCGGCTCGCGATCCTCGGCCGTCGAGGATTCGTCGTCGGCCCGCCAGATGATCAACCGGCGCCCGTCGGTGAGTACCACCTCTTGCCACAGGGCGTCGCCCCACGGCTCGTCGGTAGCACCCCGCGACATGATGAACGACTTGACCGCAGGAAAGTCGACCACGGAGCGCAGCTGATCCAGCGCCAACTCCGGATCGCGCAGGTACACCCGGGCCGCATCCTCGAGGCTCGAGTAGGGAGCCCAATCCTGCGGCGCAGCCACTACGAGCCCTCGGCGCCCGCACCGCGCACGGCGTCCTGAACCGCTTGCGCCGCCGCTCGGAGCTGCGGGGTCACCAGCATCACTTGGCCGAGTACCCCGTTGACGAACGCGGGCGAGTCGTCGGTGGACAGCTTCTTGGCCAACTCGACGGCCTCGTCGACGGCAACCGGAGCTGGCACGTCGTCGGCGTGCAGCAGCTCCCAGATCGCCACCCTCAGGATCGCGCGGTCCACCGCAGGCAACCGTTCCAACGTCCAGCCCTGCAGGTGCGCGGAGATCAGCTCGTCGACGTGAGCGGCGTGCTCGGTGACTCCGCGGGCCACCGTGACGGTGTAGGGGTTGAGCGCGAAAACCTCGGAGTCCGCTTCCGCCAACGTGTTTCGCGAGTCGGCTACCTCGGCGGGGGTGAGCCCGCGGGCCTCCGCCTCGAACAGCAGGTCGACGGCGCGCTTGCGGGCCTGGTGGCGCCCCTTGTCGGGTCGGCGATCAGACATGGCGCCGGGCGCTTGTCCCGGAGCCGAAGCCGTCAGGCATTGACGCGGCCCAAGTAACTGCCGTCGCGCGAATCGACCTTCAGCTTGTCCCCGGTGTTGATGAACAGCGGCACCTGGAGTTCCGCGCCCGTCTCGACGGTGGCTGGCTTGGTGCCGGCGCTCGAACGGTCGCCCTGAAGACCAGGCTCGGTGTGCGTGACGACCAACTCGATCGTCACGGGAAGCTCGAGGTACAGCGGCGCGCCGTCGTGGAACGCGATCTGCACCGGCAGGCTCTCGAGCAGGAAGTTCGCGGCGTTGCCGACCAACGTCTCGGACAACGGGTGCTGCTCATAGTCCTGGGAGTCCATGAACACGAAGTCGGTGCCATCGCGGTAGAGATACGTGGCATCGCGGCGGTCGACGGTGGCCGTCTCGACCTTGACGCCCGCGTTGTAGGTCTTATCGACGACCTTGCCGGTCAGCACGTTCTTGAGCTTGGTGCGCACGAACGCGGGGCCCTTGCCCGGCTTGACGTGCTGGAACTCGATGATCTGCCACAACTGGCCATCGATCTGCAGGACGAGCCCGTTCTTGAAGTCTGCGGTCGAAGCCACGGTTGGTGTATCTCCTAGGTCTCAATCAATGACAGCCAGTTCCTTGGGGAACCGGGTAAGCAACTCGGGTGTGGGGGAATCTGCTCTGCCGACGACCAGCGTGTCCTCGATGCGGACGCCGCCGCGGCCCGGCAGATAAACTCCGGGCTCCACGGTGACCGTGGAGCCAGCAAGCAGTGTACCGGCGGCTGACGCGCTGATTCCCGGCGCTTCGTGGATCTGCAGTCCGACGCCGTGTCCGAGTCCGTGACCGAAGTTCTCCGCGTAGCCTGCGTCGGCGATGACCTGCCGGGATGCGCCGTCCACGTCCTTGAGGCACACCCCGGGCGCCAGCGCCTCGCGCCCGACCCGCTGCGCGGTCTCCACCAGCCGATATACGTCAAGCTGCCACTGCGCGACGGGGGCAAGCACGAACGTGCGGGTCATGTCGGAGTGATAGCCGGCGATCAAAGCACCGAAGTCGATCTTCACGAAGTCGCCCGCCGCGAGCACGGCGTCGGTCGGCCGATGATGCGGAATCGCCGAATTCGGGCCGGCCGCGACGATGGTCTCGAACGACACGCCGTCGGCACCGTTGTCGAGCATCCGCGCCTCGAGCTCGCGGCCGACCTCCTTCTCGGTGCGGCCCGGGCGCAGCCCTCCGGCATCCACCAGCTCGTGCAGCGCCGCGTCGGCGGCCTCGCAGGCGAGCCGCAGCAGCGCGAGCTCCCCCGCGTCCTTCACCTCACGCAGCGACTCGACGGTGCCCGCCGCCCGAACGAACTCCAGCTCGGGGGCGGCGTGCTCCAGCAATCGGTATCCGTCGCACGTCACCACGTGGCTCTCGAAGCCCAGCCGTCGCACGCCGTCGGCGGCCGCGCGGGCGGCCAAATGGGGCGCGCAGGCGCGTTCGATGACGACCTCGGCGTCGGGCGCCTGCTGCGCGGCCTGCGTGACGTAGCGCCCGTCGGTGGCCAGCACCGCCGTTTCGTCGTCAGCGCGCACCAGCAGCGCCGCGTTGGATCCCGTGAATCCCGACAGATAACGCACGTTGACCAGGTCCGTTACCAACATCGCGTCCAATTCGGCGTTGGCCAATCGGCGACGCAAACGGTCCCTGCGCTGAGAAATCGTCACAGTCGTTGACGCTACTCGCTACGCTGTGGCCCCATGACTAAGTGGTTGTTGCGCGGACTGGTGTTCGCGGCCTTGATGGTGTTCGTCCGATTGCTTCAGGGCGTGCTGATCAACGCCATGGATACCTGGGCCCTGACCATCAGTGTCACGCTCGTCGTCCTGTTCGCGATCGCCGTGTTCATTTGGGGCACTGCCGACGGCCGCGCCGACGCACGAGCGAACCCCGATCCCGACCGACGCGGCGATCTGGCCATGACGTGGCTCCTGGCGGGGCTGTTCGCCGGCATCGTGAGTGGCGTGGTCGCGTGGTTCATCTCGCTGTTCTACGACAACCTCTACGCCGAGGCACTGCTCAACGAGGTGACGACCTTCGCGGCGTTCACCGCGCTGCTGGTGTTCCTGGCCGCCATCGCCGGGGTGGCGCTCGGCCGCTACCTGGTGGACCGCAACGCCCCGCCCGTCCAGCGCCACGGCGCCGACGGCGAGCGCGCGGACACCGACGTGTTCGAAGCCGTTCGTCCCGGCGACGTCGAGGCGACGGCTCCGGTGTCGACGGAGCGTTCCTAGTCCAGCGTGGCCAGGTAACGCAGGGCCAGCAGGTACCCCTGCACGCCGAGTCCCACGATCACGCCCGTCGCGATGGCGCTCAGGTACGACAGGTGCCGGAACTCCTCGCGCGCGTGGACGTTCGAGATGTGCACCTCGATCAGCGGGGCGGTCAGTTCGGAGCAGGCGTCGCGCAGTGCGACGGACGTATGAGTCAATGCGCCCGCGTTGAGCACGACGGCAGCCTTCTCGTCGGCGGCGTCGTGAACCCACTGCAGCAGCTGCGCCTCGCTGTCCGACTGGCGCACGTCAACGTCGAGCCCCAGTTCGGTGGCCTCGCGCTCGATGAGCGCCACCAGGTCGTCGTGGGTGGTGCTGCCGTACACCTCCGGCTCTCGCTTGCCCAGCCGACCCAGGTTCGGCCCGTTCAGTACGTACACCTTCACGAGGACGCCCCGATTTCCGAGTAGGCGGCGGCCAGCAGGGCTGGGTCCGGACCTTCCAGCC
The DNA here is from genome assembly GCF_033804605.1 of Mycobacterium sp. RTGN6. Classification (NCBI taxonomy): domain Bacteria; kingdom Bacillati; phylum Actinomycetota; class Actinomycetes; order Mycobacteriales; family Mycobacteriaceae; genus Mycobacterium; species Mycobacterium sp. RTGN6. The sequence continues at coordinate 221,791 of NZ_JAPZKZ010000004.1, read as the reverse complement.
GGCCGGGTTTGGCCAGCCCGTCGAGCACCACGAAGCGCAACACGCCCGAGCGACTCTTCTTGTCCCCGGCCATGTATTCGAGCAGCCGCGGCAACGCGTCGGCGTCGTAGGTCACGGGCAGCCCGAGCGAGGTCAGGATCGCCTTGTGCCGGTCGGCGGTCTGGTCGTCGAGCCGACCCGCCAGCCGTCCGAGTTCGGCAGCGAACACCAGCCCGACGGACACCGCGGCCCCGTGCCGCCAGCGGTACTGCTCGCGGCGCTCGATCGCGTGCGCCAACGTGTGGCCGTAGTTGAGGATCTCGCGCAGCTGCGACTCCTTTTCGTCGGCCGCCACCACCTCGGCCTTGACCGCCACGGCCCGCCGGATCAACTCGGGCAAGACCGTGCCGGTTGGGGCGAGCGCGGCCTCGGGGTCGGCCTCGATCGTGTCCAGTATCACCGGGTCGGCGATGAAGCCGGCCTTGACGATCTCGGCCATGCCCGCGACGATCTCGTTGCGCGGCAACGTTTCCAGCGTGGCCAGGTCAACCAGCACCGCGAGCGGCTGGTGGAATGCGCCCACCAGGTTCTTGCCCGCATCGGTGTTGATTCCGGTCTTGCCGCCCACCGCCGCGTCCACCATGGCGAGCAACGTCGTGGGCACGTGGACGATGTCGATTCCGCGCAACCACGTCGCGGCGGCGAAGCCCGCGACGTCGGTGGCCGCTCCCCCGCCAAGGCTGACGATCGCGTCCTTGCGACCCACCCCGATACGGCCCAGCACCTCCCAGATGAAGCCGAGGACGGGCAGCTCCTTGCCCGCCTCGGCGTCCGGGATTTCAATGCGATGAGCGTCGATGCCCTTGTCGGCCAAGTGACTTCGGACGGCTTCGGCGGTCCGGCCTAGCGAAGGCTGGTGCAGGATGGCCACCTTGTGGCGGCCGTCGAGCGTCCTGGCGAGCTCGTCGAGCAGGCCCATCCCGATGATCACCGGGTACGGCCGGTCGACCAACACGTCGACGGTCACTGGTTCAGTCATTGCGTGCTTCCGCTCGGCGGGCCAGTGCCGCGGGACTCGGCGGGGCCTCGGTGGTGGGTGCTGGATTCAGGACGGTGGGCAGGCGACGCCAGGCCGGCCTGCGGCGGCGCGGGCGCTGGCGGTCCGAATCCGCGGCCTCCAGCTTGTGCACGATGTGCCGCACCACCGCGCCAGGATTGCGGCGATTGGTGTTGATCCTGATGGTCGCGACCTTGCGGTACAGCGGCACGCGTTGCGACATCAGGCGGCGGTACTTCTCGGCGGGGTCGGCGTCGGCGAGCAGCGGGCGGGTGGCGCCGCCCGAGGTACGCCGAATGCCTTCGGCTGCAGTGATTTCCAGGTATACGACGGTATGACCGGCAAGCGCCTCGCGAACCTCCGGCGTGGTGACGGCGCCGCCGCCCAGCGACACCACCCCGGTGTGTTCGGCCAGCGCCGCGCGCACCACGTCGGCCTCGATGCGCCGGAACTCGGGCTCACCGTCGACGAAGATGTCGGCGATCGTCCGCCCGGTGGTCTCGACGATCTTGACGTCGGTGTCGAGCAGGGGTACGCCAAGCGCCTTGGCCAGGCGGCGTCCGATGGTGGACTTGCCCGACCCGGGCATGCCCACCAGCACCGCCTTTGGCGCCATCAGCCCGACGCCCGAGCCGTTGGCTGCATCGACGGATCGCGAGCCGCAACACTTCGCAGGTAACCATCCACGTTGGACCGGGTCTCGGTCAGCGAGTCGCCGCCGAACTTCTCGAGCGTCGCCCTGGCCAACACGAGGGCCACCATGGTCTCGACGACGACGCCCGCGGCAGGGACCGCGCACACGTCGGAGCGCTGGTGGATGGCGACCGCCTCTTCGCCGGTGGTCATGTCGACCGTCGCCAATGCCCGAGGCACCGTCGAGATGGGTTTCATGGCGGCCCGCACCCGAACGGCCTGACCGTTCGTCATGCCGCCCTCGAGCCCGCCCGCGCGGTTGGTGGAGCGCATCACGCCGTCGGGGCCGGGATAGATCTCGTCGTGAGCGACGCTGCCGCGGCGGCGGGCGGTTTCGAAGCCGTCCCCGATCTCGACGCCCTTGATGGCCTGAATGCCCATCACCGCGGCGGCGAGCTGGCTGTCGAGCCGGTTGTCCCCGCTGGTGAAGGAGCCCAGCCCGATCGGCAGCCCGTCGGCGACCGCCTCGACGACGCCGCCGAGCGTGTCCCCGTCCTTCTTCGCCGCCTCGATCTCGGCGATCATCGCCTCTTCGGCGGTCTTGTCGTAGGCCCGCACCGGGCTGTCGTCGATCGCGGGCAGGTCGGCGGGGGCTGGCGGCGGCCCGTCGTAGGGCTTCGATGCACCGATCGAGATGACGTGCGACAGCACCTCGACGCCGAGTGCCTGCCGCAGGAAGGCGCGGGCGATGGTTCCGGCGGCGACGCGGGCCGCGGTCTCGCGCGCACTGGCCCGCTCGAGCACCGGCCGGGCGTCGTCGAAGCCGTACTTGAGCATGCCTGCGTAGTCGGCGTGCCCGGGCCGGGGCCGCGTCAGCGGGGCGTTGCGCGCCACGTCCAGTTCGTCCTCAGCGACCGGATCGGGGGCCATCACGGTCTCCCACTTGGGCCATTCGGTGTTGGCGATCTGGATCGCGATCGGCCCGCCGAGCGTGACGCCGTGCCGGACCCCGGCGAGGATGGTCACCTCGTCGGCCTCGAACTTCATGCGGGCGCCGCGTCCGTAGCCGAGCCTGCGCCTGCTCAGCTCGTCGGCGATGTCTCCCGAGGTGACGTGGACGCCGGCAACCATGCCTTCGACGACGGCCACCAGGGCGCGGCCGTGGGATTCACCAGCAGTTGTCCATCGCAACACGCGTCCCATCTTCCCATGACGGGCATTGCACGACGCAATCCGTTAACCCGCGCTCCACTGCAGCAGGACGGTGTCGACGTATCGGTCGAACTTGTAGCCGACATTGGCAAGCCGACCTGCGTCCACGAATCCGAGGCGGTGGTGCAGTTCGACGGATGCGGGGTCGCCACTGTCGGCGATCACCGCGATCACCTCCCTGATCTCCGCGTCGCGGCAGGCTCCGAGCAGGTCACGGAGCAGTTCCGTCCCGCAACCCCGGCCGACGGCATCAGGCGAGACGTACACCGAGTCCTCCACGGTGGCGCGATAGGCCGGTCTGGTCTTCCACGGCGCGCAGTACGCGTATCCGGCAATGGCGTCGTCGCGCTCGGTGACCAGGAACGGCAGTCCAGCCCCGACGATCGCGTCGTAGCGCCGCCGCCACTCGTCGCCGTCCGGCGGGTCGAGTTCGAACGTGGCGACGCTGGTGGCGACGTAGTGGGCGTAGATCACCGCGACGGCGGCGAGGTCGTCGGGGGTCGCGGGGCGAGTCGACATGGCAGTCCCTACTGGCCGTAGGTGAATCGCAGGTTGGCGTTGATCAATTCGCCGACTCGCTTTCGCATATGTCCGGTGAGGCTCGGGTCTGGCAGCGGTTCGTCGACATAGAGCGTCCAGCGCAGCTCGGTGCCGCCGATGCCACCGCCTATTGCCGCGAGGTCGAAATGGACACGCGCGTCGGGTCGCTTGACCCACAGCGATGACCAAACCACGTGGCCGGGTCTTTCGGATTCGAGTACTAGCGGGGCGGTTTCGTCGGCGAGAAGATTTAGCCAGGGGCGGCACGGTTGGCGATTCGGATCGCAGAGGTCGTCGAAGATCACCCACGGTGGCGCAGGCTGGCTTCGTCGACGCGAGCCAATCTCCTCCATCACATGAACGTAACCGACTCCCCGACTACGCAAGCACCACGGCGACGGCAGCCGCGGCGGCGATGCACATCGACGGGCCGTGCGGCACGGTGCGCTCACCGCGGCACGCGGCCGCGACGATCGCCCACAGTCCGGTGAGCAGCGGGGCGGCCACCGTCGACAGCGCCCAGACGTCGACCCCGAAGGCCCCGGTGAGCGCGCCGATGCCGATCGCGAGTTTGACGTCACCAGCGCCCATGCCCGCGGGGGCGACCAGGTGCACCGCCAGATACAGCGCCGCCAGGGCGCCGGCTCCGACCAACGCGGGCACCCCGCGCCCCAACAGCGCAGCCGCGGCCAGGATCACCGCGGCACCGGGCAGCGTGAGCGCATTCGGCAAGCGACGCTCGCGAACGTCGTAGCCAGTCAGTGCAACCAGCCAGCACAGCACGCATGCGCCGGCGACCCCCGCCCCCATCTTCAGCAGGCTAACCGCCGTCCAGGGCCGCCCTCATCGCCTCTTTGGGGGCCGGCCGCCCGGTGAAGAGCTCGACCTGGGCGAACGCCTGATTGAGCAGCATCTGAAATCCGCTGATCACCGTGCCACCAGCGGCGGTGACCGCCCGTGCTAGCGGGGTCGGCCACGGCTCGTAGATCGCGTCGAGCAGCAGCGGGACCATCGCGATGGAACCGATGTGGGCCGCCGCCGCGTTCGCCGGAATCGTGCTCACCGCGGCGTCGAAACCCGTCAGCGGCGTGCCGAGCGCGAGCCACTCGACATCCACCCCGACGCGCGGTCCGAGATCGAGCAGTGGTGCGGCCTTGCCGCGGTCGCGAGACACGACGGCGATGTGGCTGGCCCCCAGTTCGGCGAGCGCGACCACGACGGCGGGCGCGGTACCGCCGGATCCCACCACCGCCGCGCGGCCCGAGAAGGCGCCGAGCGCGCCGGACACCCCGTCGACGTCGGTGTTGTCGGCCCGCCAACCGGACGACGTCCGAACCAGCGTGTTCGCCGAGCCGACGAGTTCGGCCCGCGGGGTACGTTCGTCGGCGAACTGCAATGCGGCGAACTTGCCCGGCATCGTCACCGAGACACCGACCCATTCAGGCCCGAATCCGCCGACCACCGAAGGCAGTTCGGCTGCGCCGCACTCGATGCGCTGGTACGTCCAGTCGGACAATCCGAGCGCGCGGTACGCGGCCAGGTGCAGCTGCGGGGAGCGTGAATGCGCGATCGGGGAACCCAACACCGCGGCCCTGCGTACGGACATCGCCGGTCCGGCTACCGTGCGCTGTCGAGGACGCCGTTGTGGCGGGCCAGCTCGATGTTCGCCAGGTGCTGGTCGTAGTCGCGGGTGAAGAGCGTGGTTCCCTGCAGGTCCACCGTGACGAAGTACAGCCAGTCGCCCGGCGCGGGGTGTTCGGCCGCGTCAAGCGCGGGCTGGCCCGGCGAACATATGGGAGTGGCCGGAAGCCCGTCGCGCGCATAGGTATTCCACGGTGTTTGGCGCGCTCGGTCGCCGTCGGTGGTGGCCACTTCTTGACGGTCCAGCGAGTAGTTCACCGTCGAGTCGAATTCGAGTCTGCGGTGATCCGGTGCCACCAGCCTGTTGTAGATGACGCGGGCCACCTTCGCGAAGTCCTGCGGCTTGGACTCCCGTTGCACGAGCGACGCGACGATCAGGACCTGGTACGGCGACAGATTCTGGGCCGTGCCCGCCTCGAGTAGTCCCTCCTGCTCGTACTGCGCGGCGCTCGCGCCGATGAGCGAAGCGAGGATCTGATCGCTCGACGCCGACGGGTCGACGTTCCACGTGCCAGGAGCGATGAGCCCTTCGATGCGCCGGTGGTCGGACCCGAGCGCCTTGACCGGATCGAGCGCCCAGTCCGGGATCGCCAGCGCCTTGGGATCGGCGGAGCCTGCCGCGGACTTCAACTCATCGGCCTTCGCGCACTGCACCGTTCCGTCGAGGTTGACGCAGGTGGAGTCGGAGATCAGGGAGAAGATGCCCTTGGTCACGGCGTTGGTCTTGACGTCCGTGACGTCATCGAGCTGGCGGCCTTCGGGGATCACCAGCCTGCCCACCCGGTTCTGCGGATCGGCAAGTCGCGCAACGGCATCCGCGGCGGGAATCTCGGTGCGCACCTTGTAGAAGCCCGGTTGGATGGCAGAGATCGCCGCACTGCCCGATGCGGCGTCCACGAACGCCTTCACCGTCCCCACCACCTCGTGGTCTTTCAGGGTCTGCGCGATCGCCGTCGTCGAGTCACCGCCGTGCACCTCGATGACGACGTCCTTCACGCCGGCCCCGGCGTAGTCGTCCTCGGAACCGAAGACCCCGTGCCACAGCCGGGAGCCAAGGAACACCGCGCCGACGACCACGACGACCAACACCGCGAGCGAGAAGCCGGTCACCGTGCGGCGCCGCCGCTTGTTGCGCGTGGCCCTCGCCCGCTCCGTGCGGCTCATCGCACGTCGCGGTCGGCCGACGGCCACCGGTCCCGTGCGCTCGCGACCCCAGTCGTCGTCAGCCACGCGTCACTCCATCGTCGTCCGCCAGCACCGAGCGCCGCTGGTCCAGCCAGAATTGCAGAATGCCAACTGCGGCAACCTGATCGATCATCGCCTTTTGTCCCTTGGCCCTTACTCCGGCGTCGCGCAACGAGCGCTGCGCGGTCACGGTGGTCAGTCGTTCGTCGGCCAGCCGCACGGGCGTCGGAGCGATGCGTTCGGCGAGTGCATCGGCGACCGCGATCGCGTCGAGCGCCGATGGCCCGGTTCGATTGGCGAGCGTACGCGGTAGGCCGACGACGACCTCGACGACGCCGAGCTCGTCGGCCAGCTGTGCCAACCGCCGCAGGTGCTTGTCCGTGCGTTCGCGACGGACCGTCTCGACGGGGGTTGCGAGTAGCCCGTCGGGGTCGCAGGTGGCCACTCCGATGCGCACGGTTCCCACGTCGATGCCGAGTCTTCGTCCACGTCCGGGGTCACCGGTACCGGGTCGATCCGGCTGACGATCAACGGTCAATGAAGTCAGCTCCGTTGAACCTCTGCGCGTACCGCGGCCAACGCGGCGTCGATGCCGCCAGCGTCGCTACCCGAGCCCTGCGCGAGTTCGGCCTTGCCCCCGCCTCGTCCGTTCACCGGTGCGCCGAGCGCCTTCACCAGGTCGTTGGCCGAGAGCCCGAGCTCACGAGCGGCGTCGTTGACGGCCACCACGAACGGCACCGTATCGCCCTCCCCTTCGGCGATCAGAGCGACGACGGCCGGGTCGGCGCCGAGCTTGCCGCGGACGTCACCGACGAGGCTACGGAGATCCGCCGCCGTGATGCCGCCGGCCATCCGCTGTGCCACCAGACGAACCCTACCCACCAGCTCGGCACCTGCGGCCGCATTCGTTGCGGCCGCCCGCGCGTTAGCCAGTCGGACGCGATCGAGTTCCTTCTCGGCGGTGCGCAGGCGCTCCACCAGATTGGCCACGCGGGCCGGCACCTCCTCGGACGGGACCTTCAGCGACGAGGCCAGGCCCGCCATGAGCGCGCGCTCCTTGGCCAGGTGTTTGAAGGAGTCCAGTCCGACGTACGCCTCGACGCGTCGCACGCCCGAGCCCACCGACGCCTCGCCGAGAATGGTGATCGGGCCTATCTGGGCCGAGTTGTGCACGTGCGTACCGCCGCACAGCTCGAGCGAGAATGGTCCGCCGATCTCGACGACCCGCACCTCGTCGGGATAGGCCTCGCCGAACAGCGCCATGGCGCCCATGGCCTTGGCCTTGTCGAGCTTCGTGTTGAACGTGTTGACCGCGAAGTCGGCCTCGACCGCTTCATTGCTGACGACTTCGATCTCGTTGCGCTGCTCTTCGCTGAGCGCGCCCTGCCAGTTGAAGTCGAACCGCAGATACCCTGGACGGTTCAGCGAACCTGCCTGAACGGCGTTGGGCCCCAATATCTGTCGCAGCGCCGCGTGCACCATGTGCGTACCCGAGTGGCCCTGCGTCGCCCCGCGCCGCCACTTCGGGTCGACGGCCGCGGTCACGGTGTCGCCCTCCACGAACTCTCCGGATTCGACGTTGACGCGATGCACGAACAGGGTCTTGGCGATCTTCTGCACGTCGGTCACGGCAGCCTTGGCCGCCATGCTGGAACCGGTGCCGCTGATCGTGCCGACATCGGCGATCTGGCCACCGGACTCGGCGTAGAGCGGCGTGCGGTCGAGCACCAACTCGACGCGGTCCGCCTCCGCGGCCTCGCCACCGTGTGCAACGACGGGCACCCGCTTGCCATCCACGAAGATGCCGAGAATCCGTGCCTCGGTGGTGAGTTCGTCGAAGCCGGTGAACTCGGTTGGCCCCGCGTCGACGAGGTCGCGGTACGCGGTGAGGTCGGCGTGGGCGTGCTTGCGTGCGGCGGCGTCGGCCTTGGCCCGTTGCCGCTGCTCGGTCATCAGACCGCGGAAGCCCTCTTCGTCGACGGACAGGCCGGCCTCGGCCGCCATCTCAAGCGTCAGTTCGATGGGAAAGCCGTAGGTATCGTGCAGCGTGAACGCGTCGGTGCCCGAAAGCACCGTTGTACCAGACGATCTGGTCGCCTCGGCGGCGTCCTCGAACAGCCGCGAGCCCGAAGCCAGGGTGCGGTTGAACGCGGTCTCCTCCGCGACGGCGATGCGCTGGATGCGGTCGAAGTCGGTGACGAGTTCGGGGTACGACGGGCCCATCGCATCGCGCACGCACACCATGAGCTCGCCGACGATCGGGGTGTCGATGCCGAGCAGCTTGGCCGACCGGATGACGCGCCGGAGCAGGCGGCGCAGCACGTAGCCGCGCCCGTCGTTGCCGGGGCTGACGCCGTCGCCGATGATGATGGCCGCCGTCCGGATGTGGTCGGCGATGACGCGGTAACGCACGTCGTCCTCGTGATTGCCCACGCCGTATCCGCGCGGCGCGATGCCTGCGACGAGGTCGATGACGGGCCGCATTAGGTCCGTCTCGTAGACGTTGTCCACGTCCTGCAGGAGGCACGCCACCCGCTCGACACCCATGCCGGTGTCGATGTTCTTGCGCGGCAGCGGCCCAAGGATCTCGAAGTCGGACTTGCTGGTCCCCTGGCCGCGCTCGTTCTGCATGAAGACGAGATTCCAGATCTCGATGTAGCGGTCCTCGTTGGCCTCCGGGCCGCCGTCGACGCCATACTCGGGCCCGCGGTCGACGTAGATCTCCGACGACGGTCCGCACGGGCCGGGGATGCCCATCGACCAGTAGTTGTCGGCCATGCCGCGGCGCTGGATGCGCTCGAGCGGCAGTCCCGCAACTTCCCGCCACAGCGCGATGGCCTCGTCATCGTCGAGATACACGGTGGCCCAGAGCTTCTCGGGGTCGAATCCGTAGCCGCCCTGGTCCTGCGGATTGGTCAGCAGGGTCCAGGCGAACTCGATGGCGCCCTTCTTGAAGTAGTCACCGAACGAGAAGTTGCCCGCCATCTGAAAGAAGGTGTTGTGTCGGGTGGTGATGCCGACCTCGTCGATGTCTGGCGTCCGGATGCACTTCTGGATGCTCACCGCGCGGTCCCAGGGCGGAGTGCGCTGGCCGAGGAAGAACGGGACGAACTGCACCATGCCGGCGTTGACGAACAGCAGATTTGGGTCGTCGAGGATCACCGATGCGCTGGGCACTTCGGTGTGTCCTGCCTTCACGTAGTGATCGAGGAAGCGCTTCCTGATCTCGTGTGTCTGCACGTGCTGTTCGTCCTTCAATGCTGGGAGTTTCTCGACCGGTTTACAGTACCGGTCGGTAGTGGCGGGTCCGACAGGGCGCGGTTCAGCCGCCGAGGAAGCTCAGCCGCACCGACCGCCGGGGATTGTCGCCGTTGAGATCGACGAGGACGACGCTCTGCCACGTGCCCAGCAGCGGGGCGCCGCCCTGCACCGGCACCGTCACCGACGGCGCGACGAGCGCGGGCAGGACGTGATCAGCTCCGTGGCCCGGGGAACCGTGCGCATGGCGATAGCGGTCGTCGCGGGGCAGCAGCCGCTCGAGCGCGTCGACGAGGTCGTGATCCGAACCGGCGCCAGTCTCGAGGATGGCCACGCCCGCCGTCGCGTGCGGGACGAACACGTTGCACAACCCGTCGCCGCGATCGGCACAGAACGCCCTGACCGCATCGGTCAGGTCGACGGTCCGACGTCGCGCGGTGTCGACGTCGACTAGTTCGGTGTCCATGATTTCCAAGCCTACGAGGCATTGCCTCGGCAAACCCGGCGGAGGACAGTAAGGGATGCCGGTGGCGCCACCGGGGCGCCGCCCCGAACCCGACAGGGGGTGGATCGTGTACGCACGAACTACCACTATTTCCGCGCAACCGTCGTCCATCGACGCCGGAATTGCGTACGTTCGCGATGAGGTAATGCCAGCGCTCCAGGACATGCCTGGCTACGTGGGCCTTTCGCTGATGGTCAACCGGCAAACCGGCCGCTGCATTGCCACCAGCGCGTGGGAGTCCGACGAGGCCCAGCGTGCGAGCGCCGAGAGTATTGGACCGGTTCGCGATCAGGCCGCGGCTACGTTCGGCGGCAGCGCGACGGTTGAAGCGTGGGAGATCGCCGTTCTGCACCGTCAGCGCAGCTCCGACAACGGTGCATGCGTGCGGGCCACGTGGGTAACGCTGCCAGCCGACGAGATGGAGGCGGGCGTCGAGTACTTCCGCACCGCGGTGCTGCCACAGGTCGAGCACTTGGACGGATTCTGCAGCGCCAGCCTGCTGATCGACCCTGCATCGGGACGCGGAGTGTCCTCGGTGTCGTTCCGGAACCGCGACGCCATGGAGAACAACCGGTCCCAGGCGACCGCACTCAAGGTCGAGTCCATCCGCAAGGCGGGTGCCAGCGAGGTCGACGAAGGCGAATTCGACCTGGTGCTGGCCCACCTACGCGTACCCGAGATGGCCTGACCACAGCGATTGTTCCTTGCTCCGGAACTGCTGCGCCGCTAGGTCGCCGCGCAGTGGTGACTTACGGCGCGCCCGTACGTTGACGGCCACGTTTATATCGGTCCACCCAGGGTATTGCTCTCCCACTACACATCCCTGGAGGAAGACATGACCATCACGTTTACGGGCATCATCATTGCCATCATCGTCGGCGCAATAGTCGGCGTGCTCGCCCGACTCGTCCTGCCCGGCAAGCAGAACATTTCAATGCTGCTCACCGTTCTGGTCGGCATCGTCGGGGCCTTCCTGGGTACCGTGCTCTCCCGCGCGCTCGGAATCCCGACCGCCACCAACGGGATCGACTGGCTAGAACTCTTCGTGCAGATCGCGGTGGCCGCGGTGGGCGTCGCCCTGGTGTCCGGGACAATGGGCCGTCGTCGCACCGGTGTTATGGGCGGCCGCCGCCGGTCGGGGCTCTTCCGCTAACCCAAATCAGCTGGGCAGCAACGGCGTTCCGCCCCGCGCCGCGATTTGCTGCACCACCCATGCGTTGCCGTCGGGATCGGCGAACTCGAGCATCGTGCCCCCATCGCGGTCGTCGAGGACGTTGACGTCACCGACGGCAACGCCATGTGCGACGAGGTGATCGCGGGCGGCGTGGGCGTCGGAGACGACGAGTTGCAGCCCGCGCAGCGAGCCTGCAGGCATCGGTGGTGGGTCCGACAGCACGATGGAACAACCCGAACCGCGCGGCGTCAGTTGCGCGAACCTCATCGGCCCGCCGCGGGTGTCGTGATCGAGGCGGAAGCCGACCTGGTCGCGGTAGAAGGCGATGGCCCGGTCGACGTCCGCGACCGGGACCACGACCACCTCGAGCGTCCAATCCATCAGACGGACACCAGCAACGCGTCGAGCCGCTCGTAACCCTCCGTCATGCCACCTTCCATGCCGGACTCGAGCAGGCCGTCGCGTGCTTCGGTGTTCGGGCAGATGGAGCGGCCCCGCAGCCGACTCCGGCCAGAGCCGAGGTCCTCGAACCACATGTACTCGATGTTCACCATGTCGGGCGCACCTTCGAATTCGAAGGTCTGGATGATGAAGTCGTTCTCCCGCACCCGGTGAAAGACACCGTTGAACCAGTACTCGTCGCCGTCGGGACCCAGATGCAGGTAGCGGTAGCCGCCGCCGGTGCGGAAGTCCCAACGCTCGATGGACATCTCGTTGCGAGCGGGCCCCAGCCACTGCTTGACGAGGTCCGGCTCGGCATGCGCGCGGAACAGCGCGTCCCTCGGTGCCGCGAACTCGCGGGTGAACTCCATCGCCAGCGTGTCGACAGGCGCGGTCAGGTGCAGTGCGTTCGTCATTCTGTCTTCCCCTTTTTCTCGGTCATCGCCGCCAGCAGGTCATCGAGCCGGCGGTAGTTGCGTTCGGCGTCCAACCGGTACCGGTCGATCCAGGAGGTGAGCTTCTCCAGGGCCGCCGCGTCGAGGTGCACGGGCCTGCGTTGAGCGTCGCGGCTACGCGTCACCAACCCCGCCTGCTCGAGCACCGAAATGTGCTTGGACACCGCTTGCTTCGTGATGGCGAACGGCTCAGCCAACTCGTTGACCGTCGCCGGGCCCCGTGACAACCGCGCCACGATCGCTCGCCGAACCGGGTCGGCCAGCGCCAGGAAGGCGCGGTCCAGCCCAGTCGCCACATCGTCATCACTTCTCAATTGTCAATCTCCTCTTTGATCAACCAATTGATTGACTACCAAGGTAGGAGCAGTCGTCGCGGGTGTCAAGAGCTGCCTCCGACCCGACGAATCGGGGCGGGGTGTCAGGACTTGCGTCGAATGATGGCGCGCAACTTGTCCAGCCGCGTGGCGAGCTCGCGTTCGGCTCCGTGACCGGTCGGCCGATAGTAGTCGACGCCGACGAGGTCGTCTGGCGAATACTGTTGCGGCACAACACCATCGATGTCGTCGTGGGGATACTTGTAGCCTTGCGCGTTGCCGAGGGCGGCCGCACCCGAGTAGTGGCCGTCCCTCAGATGTGCCGGCACCAGCCCGGCCTTGCCCGCCTTGATGTCGGCCATCGCGGCCGACAGCGCGGCGGTCACCGCATTCGACTTGGGCGCAGTGGCGAGGTGCACCGTGGCGTGCGCCAACGTCAGCTGTGCCTCGGGCATCCCGATGAGGGCCACCGTCTGGGCGGCGGCGACCGCGGTCGGCAGCGCCATGGGGTCGGCCATGCCCACGTCTTCGCTGGCGAGGATGACCAGCCGCCGCGCGACGAACCGGGGGTCCTCCCCCGCCGTCAACATGCGCGCCAAGTAGTGCAGCGCGGCATCGACGTCGGAGCCGCGCACCGACTTGATGAACGCGCTGATGACGTCGTAGTGCTGATCGCCGTCGCGGTCGTAGCGGACCGCCGCCTTGTCGAGCGATTGCTCGACCGCCTCGACCGTCACGGCGTCGGTGGCCTCACTGGCGACCTCGAGCGCCGTCAACGCGCGACGCGCATCGCCCGCGGCGAGCTGAACCAAGAGGTCGACGGCCTCGGAGTCGACGTGGACGGCGCCGCCCAAGCCGCGCGGGTCGGCGACGGCGCGCTCGACGACTGCGCGGATGTCCTCAGGCGCCAACGGCTGCAGTTGCAGGATCAGCGAGCGCGACAGCAGCGGAGCGACGACGGAGAACGACGGGTTCTCGGTGGTCGCGGCCACCAACAGCACGATGCGGTTCTCGACGGCCGCAAGCAGCGCATCCTGCTGGGTCTTGGAGAACCGATGCACCTCGTCGATGAACAGCACCGTCTGCTGTCCGTGCGCGGCCGAGCGACGGGCCAGGTCGATGACGGCGCGCACCTCCTTGACCCCGGCCGACAGCGCCGACAACGCCTCGAAGCGTCGGCCCGTCGCATTTGAGATCAACGACGCGAGCGTGGTCTTGCCGGTGCCCGGCGGGCCGTACAGGATGACGGAGGCCGCTCCCGAGCCGTCGACGAGCCGGCGCAACGGCGAACCGGGGCGCAGCAGGTGGTCCTGTCCGACTACCTCGTCGAGGCTGGCCGGCCGCATCTTGACGGCCAGCGGTGCCCCCGCAGGTGGAGCGCTTGGCTCGCCCCGGCCGGAGTCCCCGTCGAAGTCGAACAGGCTGTCAGACACGGTTCAGGCTTACCACGCCGCGCCGACGTCACTCGCGCAGCGTGCGCCCATCCGAGTCCGGCACCTTGTTGGTGAGGATCATGATGGCGTCGATCAACCCCCAGATCGAGCCGATGCCGCACGTCACGAGCGTCACGATCAGCTGCGCAACACCGATGTTGGTGTAGCCCAAGTAGAACCTGCCGACGCCGAAGCCGCCGACGAACAGCTGCAGCAGGCCGGCCGTCAGCTTGCTCTTGTCCGACAGCGGGCGCCCGTAGGCGTCGACGCCGAACGGCGCTCCTGGCTGCGGGTAGGGGCTACCGGCGTACTGCGGCGGCATGCCGTACGACGGTGGCGGCGGGCCGTACCCGGGCGGCGGGCCACCGTAGCCGGGAGCCGGCTCGTAGTTCGGCGGGGGCCCGTAATTCGCCGGCGGGGCGCCGTACGGGTCGACTGGCGGTGGCAACGGTTGGTCTGCGCCGAACGCAGGCGGCTGTTCCGTGCCGTAGGTTGGCGGCTGCTCCGCACCGGATTGAGGCTCTGTCATGCCAGGGATGGTTGCCTATTCCGACGTCGGAGTCCACCCCCGGCGACCGGCGTGGTCAGAATTCACAGGATTTCACCCGACATCGGCCACGATGGAGGCGTGCTGATCAACCAGATCACCTCGGCGGGCATCGCGGCGGGCCACGTCACGACGGTGTTGCGTCGATGGGATGCGCCGCGGGCGACGGCCGGTGGCACGCAACGCACTCCCGCGGGCACCATCCGCATCGACCGCGTGACCGAGCACCCGGCCGACTACCGGGTCACCCACGCACAGGCGATCGCGGCCGGCTACCCGGACGCCAAATCGGCGCAGGCCGAACTGGATCGACGACCCGCCGCACACACGTACATCATCGCCGTCTCGTACGTCGCGCCAGACGAACGGCATGCCCTTGCGGCCGCGGATCGATTGACGGCCGCCGAGCTCGCGGCGATCTCGGCCAGCCTGAACCGTTGGGACGCCGCGAGTTCCGACGGACCATGGACAAGGCGATACCTGGACCTGATCGCCGCCAACGAGGGGGTGCGCGCCCCAGATCTGGCTGCCGCCGAGGGCCAGGAGACCGCGCGGTTCAAGCGCCGCGTCCGTCAACTCAAGGGGCTCGGCCTAACGATCAGTCTCGATGTGGGATACCGGATCTCGCCGCGAGGCACGGCCTTCCTGGACAGCTGAAGGCCGCTATCCGTCCGGCGTCGTCACGAAGTCGATGAGCTCCTCGACTCGTCCGATGAGCGCGGGCTCCAGATCGTTCCAGTCCCGCACAGTCGAGCGAATGCGCCGCCACGCCGCCGCGATGTCGGCCTGGCTCCCGTGCGGCCAGCGCAACGCCTCGCATACGCCGTGCTTCCATTCGACGCTGCGCGGCACGACCGGCCACTTCGCCAGCCCGAGCCGACCGGGTTTGACCGCGGCCCAGATGTCGACGAACGGGTGCCCCACCACCAGCGTGTGGGCGCCGCCGGGTCCGCGGCGCACGGCCTCGGCGATGCGCGCCTCCTTGGAACCCTTGACCAGGTGATCGACGAGCACACCGAGGCGCCGCTTGCCGTCCGGGCGGAAGTCGGCGACGACGTCGGCGAGATCGTCGACGCCACCGAGGTATTCGACGACGACGCCCTCGATGCGCAGATCGTGGCCCCAGACCTGCTCCACGAGCTCGGCGTCGTGACGGCCTTCAACGTAGATGCGGCTCGGCAAGGCCACGCGGGCCTTCGCCCCCGTGACGGCCACCGATCCCGATGCGGTCCTCGTCGGCGCGGCCGGGGCAGGCCCTCTTGGCGGGGTGAGGATCACCGGCTTTCCGTCGATGAGGTAGCCGGGGCCGACCGGGAACGGGCGGCGGCGCCCGTTGCGGTCCTCGAGCTCCATGCGGCCGTACTCGACGCGGACCACCGCTCCCACGTAGCCGGTCTGCGCGTCCTCGACCACCAGGCCGAGTTCGACGGGACGCTCGGTGGATCGGGGGCGCCTGGCGCCGTGTGGATCTCGGGCCAGCACGTCGGAGCCGTATCGATCAGTCACGCCGGGAATCCTAGGAACGATCGACGGACCTAGTCGCTCGCCGCGCCGAACCCGTGACCGATCAGTGATCGACAGGCCACGGTGACGTCGGCGACGGCCTGGTCGACGTCGAGCTCGCCGCCCACCGTCCACGTCAGCACGCCGAAGGTCACCTGCTCGACCAACCGGGCGATCCGGACCTGTTGGTCGGTGGGCCGTGCGACGCCCGCGGTGGCGAGGATCAGGTCGCGCACGGCGTGGTCACCGGTGGCCGCCGATTGCGCCCGCACCACCTGCGTCGAGGTGATCATGGCATGCGCAAGATGATTGTGGCGCAGCATGTTACGACACGCGTCGGCCATGAGCTCGGCCACCGCCCCCGCCGGGTCGCCCGGCCGCCCTTCCGGAGCCTCGAGGTGTTCGATCTGCGCGCCGAGCACGGCGGCGAAGACGTGGTACTTCGACGGGTAGTAGCGGTACAACGTGCGCAGCGCGACACCCGCCTCCGCGGCGATCTCCTGCGCCCCGATCCTGTCGAGCTGCTTGACGCGCCCCAGCCGCGCGGCGGCGGCGAGGATGGCCGCCCGGCGAGCGTGCTGGTCGCTGGTCGACGGCAGCGCAGGAGGCCGCCGCTCACCGATTCGCGCCATCACACGAGTATCGGCACCAGAGCGCGCGACGCAGGTGTTGTACCGATGAGCGGGACGGACCCAGCGCCCGGGATGGCGGTGCGCCACGATCGGCCGGTGACGAAGCTCGATTCCTACGGACCCTGGGCGGTCGTCGCGGGCGGGTCGGAGGGCGTCGGCGCGGAGTTCGCTCGGCAGCTCGCGCACGCCGGGCTGAACCTGGTGCTCGTCGCCCGCAAGTCCGGGCCGCTGGCCGAGACCGCCGAGTCGTGTCGTGCACTCGGTGTCGAAGTACGCACTCTCACAATCGATCTCGTCGAGGCCGACAGCGTGTCCGCCATCGCCGCGGCGACCGCGGAGCTCGAGGTCGGGCTGCTGATATACAACGCGGGCGCCAACACCTGCAGCGAGCGCTTCCTCGACGGCGCGCTCACGGACTTCGGTCGGGTGGTCGAGCTCAACGTGACGGCGATGATGGCGCTGGTCCAGCACTTCGGTCGGCCGATGCGCGACCGGCGCCGCGGCGGCATCCTGCTGGTCGGCTCGATGGCGGGCTACCTCGGCTCGATGCGACACACCGTGTACGGGGGCGTCAAGGCATTCGGGCGGATATTCGCCGAGAGCCTGTGGCTGGAACTGCGTGACTACGACGTCCACGTGCTCGAGTTGGTGCTCGGCGTCACCCGCACGCCCGCGATGGAACGGGTCGGACTCAACTTCGACGTGCCGGGGCTTCGGGTGGCCGAACCGGCCGACGTCGCCCGCGAGGGTCTCGAGCAGCTGCCCAACGGCCCTGTGTACGTCGCGGGCGGAAACATCGGTGACGTGGTGCGGCGCAACGACCCCGACCGGGCCAAGGTCGTGCTCGGCACGCACCGCTTCATGCAGCAGCTGATCGGTCCAGATTGAGAGACCGCTAGCCGGCCATCCGTTGGTCGAGGCGGTTGAGCACCTTGTTGGCGAGCCGCGTCGTCTCACCCCACGAGACCAGCTGCGAGCCGGCCGCGTGTCCGCTCAACGAGACGAGGGTTGACCCGCCCTGGTCGCGCACGATCGCGGTCATCTGCTGTCCACGCCACGTCGAGAGGGACGCGCCGGTGCGGTACGTGATGCTCTCGGCAGGGAGATTCGGGGTCACGTCCAGGTAGCCGAGGTCGGTGATCGTCGCCATCAGCGCATCCCACACTCGGTAATGCGGCGCCTCGTACGTTCGCTCGTATGCCCGCCCCATGGCCGCGAGCGTAGTCGACCGCCAGCTACGTGATCAACCGAGTTCGCGACGAATCCGCTTGGCCGCGTCGATCACCAATGGCAGGTACCGCTCGCCGGAGCCGTTGTCGGGCATGACGATTCCCACCGCCGCGCGCGTATCGATCGCCGCCGCCACCGACGCCAGCCCGCGGGCGTAATCCCCGCGCCGCACCAGCCCCCCGGCCCTGCGCACACGGTGTAGCTCGACGTCCGGCACGCCCACCACGGCCTCCGGCGGAAGCACCGCGAGCACGGCCAGCCCCAATGCCAGCCGATGCGCGGGCGCACGCGTCCCGACCGCCGTCGGCACGCGGTCCGCCGAGGGCCCGCCGAGTTTGTCGAGGTGAACGAGCTCGTATCCGCCTGCCGCGCCTGCGAGCACGCCGAGGTGCGCGACGGCTCCGGTCTGGACGTACAGCTGATGGAGTACGGGAGCCGCGGCCTCGCGCAGTCGCAGGTCTGCGGCGTCACCCGCACCCCACGAAATCGCCCGCGCACCAAGGCCATAACCGCCTTCGGAGTGCCGCAACCAGTGCAGCCGCACCAGGTGATCGAGGATCCGATGGGTGGTCGACCGCGGGAGCTCGGCACGCGTGGCGACCTGATCGAGGCTCAGCCCCGTCGTGGTGTCGTCGAACACGTCGATGATCGAGGTGAACCTGTCGACCATCGTCACCGCGCACCCCACTCAACGAGAATTGGTTCTACCAAGCTACCGGTCCCGATCATCGGGACGCAAGACCCACGGCGCCGTCGCCCGCGCTATAACCGCGGCGTGCGGATCGGACTGTCCACGCCCGTGGTCATGCAACTGCCAGGTGCCATGTCGGACTGGGAACGCGGAGGTGACATCGAGGACGTCGCCCGCATCGCCAGGACCGCCGACGAGCTCGGATTCGACTACCTGACGTGCCCCGAACACGTCGTCGTCCCCGTCGCCGACGCGGCTGGGCGCGGCGCCACCTACTGGGATCCCGTTGCGACACTGGCGTTTCTGGCCGCCCGGACGACGCGCATCCGGCTCGCCACCGCCGTGGTGGTGCTCGGCTATCACCATCCACTGGAGCTCGCCAAGCGGTACGGCACCCTCGACCGGGTCAGCGGCGGGCGCCTGGTGCTCGGCGTCGGCGTCGGCTCTCTTGAGGCCGAGTTCGAGCTGCTCGGCGCGCCCTTCTCCGATCGGGGGGCGCGGGCCGACGACGCGCTGCGCGCGCTGCGGGCGTCGTTCTCGACGAACCGGCCCGCCTACTCCGGCGAGTACTACTCCTACGACGACGTGGTGATGGAACCCTGCGCCGTCCAAGATCCGGTGCCGATCTGGGTGGGCGGGCGCACCATGCGGTCACTGCGGCGCGCCGTCGAACTCGCGCACGGCTGGATCCCGTTTGGATTGGCCGCCTCGGAGCTCGCGAGAATGCTTGCTGCCGTTGATATTCCACCGGGTTTCGACGTGGTGCTACCCTGCGGTCCGCTCGACCCGACCGGTGCGCCCGACGAGACGCGCCGCCGCCTCGACTCGCTAGCCAACGTCGGGGCGACGTTGGCCACCTGTGCCGTCGCCGCGGACTCCCCCGCCCACTACTGCGAACAATTGGGCGCCCTGCGTGCCCTGGCCGACGACGAAGGGGAGCCGGGATGACGACCGACGACAGGATCGCCGAGCTCGAGGAACGGCTGCGCAAGATCGAGGACGAGCGCGCGATCGAGCGGATGATCGCCTCCTACGGGCCCCTTGTGGATGCCGGTGAGGCCGACGCGACCGCCGACCTCTGGGCCGTCGACGGCACCTACGACGTGGAGGGCTGGCCGATGCGCAGTCGCGACGACGTCGCGGCGATGGTCCACTCGGATGCCCATCAGAGCTTGATCGGCCGCGGGTGCAGTCACTTCCTCGGTCCGGTCGTGGTGACCGTCGACGGGGACGACGCCGTCGCGGTGTGCGAATCCGCACTGTTCGTCAAGGCGACCAAGGGTTTTCACGTATGGCGGGCCGGAGCGAACCACTTCCGGCTGCAGCGCCGAGACGGGCGATGGCAGATCGTCCACCGCACTACCCGCGCCCTCGACGGTGGCGTCGAGGCGCGGCAGCTGCTGTCCGAGGGCGTCGCGGGGCTGGCCCGATGAACGGAGCGCTGGACGGCAAGGTCGCCCTGGTGACCGGCGCAGGCGCCGGCATCGGTGCGGGCATCGCGCGACGGTTCGCCGACGAGGGCGCCCGGGTGGTGGTGGCCGAATTGGACGAGGCCGCCGGTCGCGCCGTCGCCGACGAGGTGTCGGGAATGTTCGTCTCCACCAACGTCGCCGAGCGCCAGCAGGTCGAGTCGGCCGTCGCGGCGGCCATTTCCGAATACGGGTCGCTCGACGTCCTGGTGAACAACGCGTGGGGCGGCGGCGGGCTCGGCCGGGTGGAGCACAAGACCGACGAGCAGGTGGCCGCCGGCGTCGCCGTCGGGTACTACGGGCCGTTCTGGGCGATGCGGGCGGCCTTTCCCCACATGAAGCAGCGCGGCTGGGGGCGGGTGATCAACATGTGCAGCCTCAACGGCGTCAACGCCCACGTGGGTTCGCTCGAGTACAACGCCGCCAAGGAGGCGCTGCGGGCGCTGACCCGGACCGCGGCGCGCGAATGGGCGCCCACGGGGGTGACCGTCAACGCGATGTGCCCAGCGGCGAAGAGCCAGGCGTTCTTTCGGGCGATCGGCGAGTACCCCGAACTCGAGGCAATGGCCGATGCGGCAAACCCGATGGGCCGCATGGGCGATCCGTACGACGACATCGCACCGGTGGCAGTGTTCCTGGCCGGTGAAGGCTCGCGCTACCTGACGGGCAACACACTGTTCGTCGACGGCGGCGGCCACATCAACGGCGTGGCCTGGGCCCCCGACCTGGACAACTGAGCTGAAGCGCTACTTGGCGAGCTCGGTGTTGATGTCGAACAGCACCTGCTCACCCTCGATCTTCTCGATCTTCATGTGAGCGACGTAGTCGCCGTCCGGCCCGGTGAAGTTGCAGTCGAACGTCACGCCGACCTTCGCGTCGATGCCCTCCGGGCACTTGACGTCCTCGGGCTTGAAATCGGTCTTCTCCGACACCAGGTCGACGACGGCCTGCGCGGCTCCGTCGGGCTTGATCGTCGAGCCGCAAGCTGCGAGCTGCAGACCGACCAGGGCGATGAACACAGCCACACCAACACGGACAACTCGAGTTCGCATCACAAGCCGAGATGGTGCTCTACGGTTTGCTAAAGGTCAAGTGCTGGGCCAATTCGTCGATGATCGTGTGCACGAAACGCATCTTCTCGAGCACCGCGGGCGGCAACACGAACGGGTAGATGTCGTCTTTGCCCATCGACCGATTGACCATGTTCAGCCCCCATGCGAGTGGCAGCCATAGCTCGATGATGGTGTCGAAGCCGCTGGGCCCGAGCGAGCGGCGGTCGAACGTGGCACCCGCCGGCGCGAACCCGAATGCCGCTGAGGTGTCGAGCGTGTCGCGGATGTGCAGGTAGTGCGCGAACGTCTCCGCCCAGTCCTCGGCGGGATGCATGCTGGCATACGAGGAGACGAAGGTTTTCTCCCAGCCCGCGGGCGCGCCTTCGTTGTAGTGGCGGTTCAGCGCGGCCTGATAGTCCGCGTTGGGATAGCCGAAGAGCTCGGTGAAGCGTTGCGTGTAGTCGGGCGACGGGTCTATCAGCCGATAGAAGTAGTAGTGCCCGATCTCGTGGCGGAAGTGGCCGAGCAGCGTGCGGTACGGCTCGGCCATGGCGATGCGTAGCTGCTCGCGGTGCACGTCGTCGCCCTCGGCGAGATCCAGTGTGATGACACCGTTGTGGTGCCCGGTGAGGACCTTTTCGCGATCGCTGGAGAGCAAGTCGAATGCCAAGCCGTACTGCGTGTCGACGTCGCGACCGACGATCGGCAACTTGAGCTCTTGGAGCTCGGCGATCAACCGGCGCTTGGCCTTCTCCGCGGCGGCGAAGGCGGCCATGGCCTTCGGATCGGTGTCGCTCGGGCGGGTGCGGGTCAAGGCACACGAGGCGCACAGCCGCACGACCGGACCCCTCTCGACGAGCCAGTTGCACTCGGCGATGTGCAGATTCGCGCAAAGTCGGTACGCGCTCTCGTCCACCGCGCCCGCGTGTTCGCTTTCGTCGCCTGGGGCGATGACGAGAAGCGCGGTGTCGGCGAGCGAGAAACCAAGCCTGCTCCGGCAGGAGAGGCACACCGAGTTCTCGAATGACAGCCGCTGACCACAGTTGGGGCAGTTGAAGTCACGCACGCAGGACACCTCCGTCGAATGGCGCCACGTCGACTGCCACGTCGATGACGCTACTCTCCGAGTCGGTGTAGATGATTCCGCGCAGCGGTGGCACATCGGCGTAGTCACGCCCGAAGCCGACGACCACGTAGCGATCGTCGACCAGCTGATCATTGGTCGGATCCAGCCCGAGCCACTGGTTCTGCGGCGTCCACACCGAGGCCCACGCATGCGTTGCGTCGACGCCCACCATCCGCTCCCGGCCCGGCGGCGGATCGGTCGCCAGATAGCCCGAAACATAGCTTGCGGCAAGGCCGTTCGCGCGCAGACAGGCGATCGCCAAACGTGCGAAGTCCTGGCAGACACCTTCGCCATCTGCCAGCACCTCGCTGACCTTGGTCGACACCGTCGTCGACCCCGATCGGTAGGTGAAGTCGGAGTGGATGCGCGAATTGAGGTCTCGCAGCACGTCGATCAGGGGGCGCTCGGGTTCGAAACTCGGTGCGGCGTAAGCGCGTAACTCGTCGGTGAGCTCGGGAGGTTGCAGGTCGAGCACGAACTCGGTAGCCAGTGCGCCGTCCGGACCCACCGGGCGGGCGATCTCCCACGGCGCCAGCGCCGAGCCGCTGGCGTAGAGCTCCGGGGGCGGGGCATCGACTTCGACGATCGAGTGACTGGTGATGGTCAGCGTGCGATGACGCTCGGTCACGTGAAAGTACGAACTGATGTTGCCGTACCCGTCGCGGCTGGTGGAACTGTCGGCCGCCTCGGGTTCGATGACGAGTTCGTGCAAGAGGCAGCGTTGCCGGGCGGAGTCGCGAGGCGTCAGAAAGCCCCGGCCGTAGGAGCTGGTGACCTCGTCGGAGTACCGGTACACCGTGCGGTGGGTGACCTCGTAGCTGCGGCCGGATGGGGCGAAGGTCGGGCCGTCTGAGCTACTCCCCATGTCGCTGCGCTCCTGCCCGCCGAATCACGGCACGACCCTCCGTTCATCCGGACCCCATAGCGGCTGCATGCCGCCGGGAAGCGACAGGTGCGTCGCCGTGATCAGCTTCGACAGGTCGCGCAGGTTGGCGTGCATGCCGTCCAGAAGGTCGGCGAGGTCGGCACGGATTCCATCCGAGTCGACGTCCTCGAGGTCGGCTGGGTCGAGCCTGCGCAGGCGGGCCGAGATCTCGTCGACCAACCGTTCGGGCCGCGACGAACCCGACGACGACGGCAGCGCCCGCAGATCGGCTCGCAACCGCTCGAACTGGTAGGCCAGCGACCGCGGATTCTCCTCGTCGAACAGCACCAGGTCGGCCACGGCCGCCACGCTGACCTTGCCCAGCATGCGCCTGCGGTAGATGACCGACGACTCACACGCCACCAGCGTCGACTCCGTAATCGTCTGTTCGGCACCGGGACTGCGCGCCGTGGTCAGCGTCGCGCGCAGCAACGCCGTGAGCCAGATGCCGCGCTCGATGCGCTTGCCGATGTCCATCATCGTCCAGCCGACGTCCTGCACCATCGACTCGGCGGCCACCCCCGACAGCGCCAGCATTCCGGCGAGCGTCTGGCTGTGCGCGGCCGCCAAGTACGCCTCCCCTTCGGCGTGCGAATCCGGTGGCACCCCTCGCGGATGGAGCACCGCCCGCTCGACGGCCGCGAGCACCATCCACGTGTCGTTCGACATCTGGTCGCGCACGGCGCGCGCGGCGAGCCCGAGCCGTTCGACGGACTGCGCCAGCGCACCGGGCCGCTGCCGATCGGCCGTCAGCGACCACAAAGTGGTCGGGGCGATCGCGACCAGCTCCGCGTCGTCGCCGTGGTCGCCCGTGTCGGTACCGGTGATCCGGCCGAGCGCGGACAACAGCACGGGAACACACTCGCTGCCGGGAAGCTCACGCCGATAACGGAATTCGTGGTAACGCTCGCGGGTGACGTTGAGCAGTCGCGCGGTGCTCTCCGCACGTTCGGTGTAGCGGCCCAGCCAGAACAGGTCGGACAGCACGCGCGGCGAGCTGACGGCGCGGGTGGGACTCGGCGTCATCGGAGCGGGCAGGCTCACGGTGAGGTCGAGCGTCGGGGTCGGGGTGGCCGTCACCCGGCTCGGCGTGCGGACCCAGATGTCCTTCGCTGCAATGGTGTTCATCTTGTACGCGGCGTTTCCCGGAGCCAGCAGGTAAGCGAGCCCGCCGATCATTGGCGCGTAGCCGCTGCGCTGGGCGACCGTGAACAGCCGCATGCCGACGTTGCCCGCCGTCATTCCGCCTGGGTGATAATCCGTTGGAGCCGAAGAGAACTCGGGCAGCTCCTGGCCCACCCATTCGGCGGGCGAGGCGCCAATGCGGGCAGCCAACTCCTGACGATCCGCCGCCGACAGGGCGGGCCCCACGATCGCGTCGCCGCCCGTGACGGGCCTGATCAGCAGCGAGGACAGGTGCGTCAGCAGGTGCGAGCGTTCGACGTCGACGCCACCCCAGTACACCGGGGCGGTGTGCAGCAGCGGTTCTTCGTCGAGCAGCAGTTCGGCGAGTTCGGGCAGGAACCGAAGCAGCCCTGGGCTCTCCAACACACCGCTGCCCAACGTGTTGACCACGGTGACCGCCCCTCGGCGCAACACCTCGACGAGCCCTACGACGCCGAGCCGGGAGTCGGCGCGCAAGTCGAGCGGGTCGGCGTACTCGGCGTCGACGCGGCGCAACACCACGTCCACCCGCTTGAGCGTGCCGAGCGAACGCATCCACAGCTTGCCGTCGCGGACCACCAAGTCGGCGCTCTCCACCAACGGGAAGCCGAGCACGCTCGCCAGGTACGCCTGGTCGAACGCGGTCTCGGAGTGGATACCAGGACTGAGCACGACGACGACGGGTTCCTCGGCGGACTCCGGAGCCGCGTCGATGAGCGCCAGGCGCAATGCCTGCGCCCACGGTGACGCGGGCCGGGGACCGATCCGCTCGTACAGGTCAGGGATCGAGTGGGCGATCACGCGTCGGTCGGCCAGCGCGTAGCCCGCGCCCGAGGGGGCCTGCGTCCAGTCGGCGTTGACCACGAACTCGCCCGCCCCGTTGCGGCTGAGGTCGCAGCCGTGCAGGAACAGCTGGTGGCGGCCGGGCACCTCGATGCCGCGCGCCGCGCGCACGTAGCCGGGGTGGGCGAAGAGCAGTTGCGCAGGCAGCACCCCGCTGGTGATCGACCTGCGTTCCCCGTAGAGGTCGGTGAGCACGGCGTCGAGCAGCCGGGAGCGTTGTACCAGGCCGGATTCCAGCACGTCCCAATCCGCGGCCGACAGCACGAGTGGCAGCGCGTCGAGGTGCCAGGGACCCGGCACCGCGGTGCCGTCGCCGTTGGTGACCGCATCTCCGTGCGGATCGACCTGGACGTAGGTGATGCCGTCGTTGTCGACGAGTTCGCGGACCACGGCGCGCAGCTGTTGCAGTCCACCGTGCCCGCGCTCTGCGACGCACTCGGCGAGTTCCTGCCAGGCCGGGCGGACGTTTCCGGCAGCGTCGACGAACTCGTCGTAGCCGGAGCCCGACCCGCCGCGCAGGTCGAAGAGCGCTTCTTGGGCCCGCGAGGTGCGGTAATGGGCCAGCACGTTGTCGCTGTCACGCCCAATGGCAGGAAAGGGCTCAGGTGAGCCGCTTGCGCGAAGAACCATTACCGAAGAACGGTACGCACCCGGCGCAGGTCCAGGATGCCCGGCGCGCCCACGTCCGTCGACTGACGCGCTTGCTTCTCGCGAATGTCGGACATGTCGACCTTGCCTGGCGTGAATCCGGTCGCCTCGAAGCGTCTCCCACGGCGGGACTCGGCCTCCACCGCGTTGACGGGCGGGTTGTCGTAGGCCCGGCCGCCGGGGTGTGACACGTGGTAGGTGCATCCGCCGCGCGACATGTCGCTGGCGGTGTCGATCAATTCGAACCGCAGCGGCCCGTCGACGGTGATGGTGGGGTGCAGCGCACTGGGTGGCTGCCAGGCCCGGTAGCGGACCCCGCCGACCTGGACGTCGGGGTTGTCGGTGGCGAGCAACGGGATCGGGAAGCCGTTCGCGGTGACGACGTAGCGGTGCCGGTCGGCGCCGATGAGCCGAACCTGGAGCCGCTCGACCGACGAGTCGACGTAGCGTGCGGTACCGCCTGCGGTGGATTCCTCGCCGAGCACGTTCCACGGCTCGATGGCGCCGCGCAGTTCGATCTCGACACCGTCGAACACCGCGGTGCCGACGCGCGGGAAGCGGAACTCGGTGAACGGATCAAGCCAGCTGGTGTCGAAGTCGACCCCGTGCGCCCTCAAGTCGGACGCGACGTTGGCGATGTCGTGAATGAGGAAGTGCGGCAACAGGTATCGACCGTGGAGGTTGGCGCCGTGCCGAATCAGCGGGGCACGTAGCGGCTCGTCCCAGAACCATGCCACCAACGAGCGCACCAGCAGCGACTGCACCATGGCCATCTGGAAGTGTGGTGGCATCTCGAAGCCGCGCAGCTCGAGCAGCCCCAACCGGCCACGCTCGCTGTCGGGGCTGTAGAGCTTGTCGATGCAGAACTCCGCGCGGTGGGTGTTTCCGGTGATGTCGGTGAGCAGGTGCCGCAGTGCGCGGTCGGTGACCCACGGAGCGAAGCTTGCGGAGCGACCATGTCCGAGCTTGGCGTCCTCCTCCATCGTCAGTCGGTCGATCTCCGCGAACGCGATCTCCAACTCGTACAGCGCTTCTGCGCGCCCCTCGTCGACGCGCGGGGCCTGTGAGGTGGTCCCGATGAAGCGGCCGGAGAACAGATACGACAACGCGGGATGGCGCTGCCAGTAGGTCAGCATCGAGACCAGCAGGTCGGGCCGCCGCAGCATCGGCGATTCCGCGGGGCTGACACCGCCGAGGGTGATGTGGTTGCCCCCGCCGGTGCCGCCGTGGGTGCCGTCGACGTCGAACGACTCGGTGGACAGCCGTGCCAGCCGGGCCTGCTCGTACAGCGTCTCGAGCTGGGCCTTCTGCTCGGCGAAGCTGGCCGTGGGGGCGACGTTGACCTCGATGACGCCGGGATCGGGGGTGACGCTCATCGACGTCAGCCGCGCATCCGCCGGAGGCCCGTAGCCCTCCACCACCAGCGGGCAGGCAGCCTTGGCGGCGGCGGCCTCGAGGCGGGTGACGAGGTCGACGAAGTGGTCGAGTTCCTCGGTCGGCGGCATGAAGACGTAGAGGATGCCGTCGCGCACCTCCGCGACCATCGCGGTGACGGGTGCACCTTCGGCTTCCTCGACTTCGGCGTCCTCGGGTGCCGGACTGCTGCGCAGCGCACCGCGATGGGTCAATGGATCCCCGGTGTGCGACTGACGGGGCGGAAGCCAGCTGATGGAGTTCAAGGGCAGCCGCAGCCCGGCCGGCGAGTCGCCTTCGAGTAGCACGATCCGGCCGCGGCGCAGCTTCCAGTCCGCACTTGCCCAGCCGGCGTCGTCGTCGCGGCGGTGCAGCGGGAGTACGTAAGCCGACGGCTCGCCGACGGACTCGTCGAGCCGCTCCAGCAGCCCGGCCCTCGCGTCGGGGGCGTCCTGTTCCAGGTCATCCTCGCCTGCGACGGGGTCACCGGCCGGCTGGCGCACCGCGGCCGCCAGGCGACTCAGCGCATCCTCGTAGGCGGGCCGCACCTGTGAGGCGGGCAGGCTCAGGCTCGCCGCGACGGCGCCGAGCACCCGTTTGCCTGCGTCGGGCACGACGTCGCGCGCCTGTTCTGGTGACCACGGGTCGGCCAGGAGTGCGCCGTCGGTCCACAGCGGCTCGCCGTCGGCGCGCCACATCAACCCAATCTGCCAGCGCGGCAACGGCTCTCCCGGGTACCACTTGCCCTGGCTGCGCTGTACCAGCCCGTGAGGTGCCCACTTCGCCTTGATCAGCGCGGCCAGCGCGGACGCCCGCTCACGCTTGTGCGGCCCGTCGGCGTCGGTGGTCCACTCCGGGTCGACCTGGCTATCGATGGAGACGAACGTCGGTTCGCCACCCATCGTCAGCCGCACGTCGCCCGCGGCCAGGCGCGCGTCTACCCGGGCACCCA
Organism: Mycobacterium sp. RTGN6; assembly: GCF_033804605.1. Classification (NCBI taxonomy): domain Bacteria; kingdom Bacillati; phylum Actinomycetota; class Actinomycetes; order Mycobacteriales; family Mycobacteriaceae; genus Mycobacterium; species Mycobacterium sp. RTGN6. The sequence continues at coordinate 193,769 of NZ_JAPZKZ010000004.1, read as the reverse complement.
ACGCGCAGATGGCGTCCCACGCCGACTCGGTGTACGGCAGCGTGACTCGCGGGTCCTCGTGCACTCGCGTGACCACGTTGGAGAAGTCGAGCGTCGTCTCGCAGGGTTCCGTCGCGCCGGTGATCGGCGCCGACGACGCCGGGTGCGGGGTCGCCGAAAGTGGGATGTGGCCTTCGCCGGCGAACAGTCCCGAGGTGGCGTCGAGCCCGATCCAGCCCGCGCCGGGGATGTACACCTCGGCCCAGGCGTGCAGGTCGGTGAAGTCGGTGGCAGGCCCGGACGGCCCGTCGAGCGCCTCGACGTCGGAGCTCAGCTGGACCAGATAGCCCGACACGAACCGGGCGGCCAACCCCATCTGGCGCAACACAGACACCAACAGCCAGGCCGAGTCGCGGCAGGACCCGATGCCGGTCCGCAGGGTGAAATCCGGTGTCTGCACACCCGGCTCCATGCGCACGCTGTACCCGACGTCGGCGTTGACCCCGTGGTTGACGGCGACGAGGAAGTCGATGGTGCGCATGCCGGGGTTGATGACGAAGTTCTTCACCCAGGCCTGGGCCAGTTCACCGGGTCCGGAGTCCGTGTCGTCTTCGTCGACGGGCCGCAGGTAGGGCTTGAGGTCGTCGAGCAGGTCCTTGGTGTAGTCGAACGGGAAGGTCTCGGCGTACTCCTCGATGAAGAAGTCGAACGGATTGATGACCTTCATGTCAGCGATCAGCCCGACGGTGATGCTCAGACTGCGCGTGCGGGTGGGAAACACCAGGCGGGCGAGGAAGTTTCCGAAGGCGTCCTGTTGCCAGTTGACGAAGTGGTCGGCCGGCTCGACCTGCAGGGAGTAGGCCTCGATCGGGGTACGCGAGTGCGGCGCCGGCCGCAGCCGGACGACGTGAGGGAACACCTCCACCAGCCGGTCGAACGTGTAGCTGGTGCGATGCTCCAGCGCCACCTTGATACCCATAGGGGTTGATCCCACCACACGCGGCACGCCCGCGCAGAACGCGTACCCGGTGCGGCTACTCAGTTCTGGGCCGCCCGCGGGATCAGCGACCCGTGGGGGCGGGCGATCAGGACGAGTACGCCCGCGATCACGATGCCGACGAGGTTGACCGCGAGTTGGGCGGCGGACTGGGCCGCGACGTGCCAGTCGCCGAGAATCGCTGCCACGACGGCGAACCCGGCCGCGGGCACCGTCGTCACGGAGATGAAGACGCCGACCAGGGCCGCGGACTTCGACGACATGAGCGACAGCATCCCCGCGGCGCCCGCGAGCAGCGCAACGACGAACGAGATCGGACCGACCTGGAAGATGAAGTCGACGTCGGTGACGTTGCGCACCGTATCCAGGCTCAGCCAGCCCACCGCCTGGCCCGCGAGCGTGGCTAACGCCGTGATGCCCATCGCCACCGGAAATCCGACCAGCAGGGCGAGTGCCGCACGCCTGGCCAGGTCGGCACGCCGCCGCACGATCGCGACGCTCAGGGCGGCCAACGGACCGAATTCGGGTCCAAGCACCATCGCGCCGACCACGGTGACCGTCGAGTCGGTGACGGCTCCGATGGCCGCCAGCAGGCAGGCCACTGTCAGGAAGATCACGAAGGTGAACGACAGCGTGGCCTCTTCGCGCGTTCGCGAGATCAGTTCGTCCCAGACGAGCGCGTCGGCGGGGTCGCCGTCGGCCTCCTGTTCGGCGGTGTGCGCGCGGGTCGACAGCACGGTGTCGAGCAGTTCCAGGGTGATGGCACCGCGGTGCTGGACGTCGAGTGCCTTGAGTTCCTTGATGACGTCGTTGGCGCACTCCCGCGCGATGTCGGCGGTGATCTCGTCGCCAACGGGCTCGAGAGCCACGCCCGGATAGAGCAGCAGGTTGGCGACGCCGACCTCGCGCCGGAGCACGGCGAGTACGTCGTCGCGCATGTCCTCGGGGGCGATCACCCGTAAGTGCAGCACCCTTGGACGCTAGCCGTTCGCGGTGGGCCTCACGCGGTTCCACGCCTGACCAGGCGCACGCCGAGCTCGTCGGGGGGCACGTCGTGGCCGGCCGCACACCGCACCTCCACGGTCGCTTCGGCACCGCAGTCGACGTGAGTGAGCCGTAACCGACTGTCGCTGAGATAGGTGCGGCCCCACTCGAACATGGCCCACACCACCGGCATGAAGGCCGTCCCGGATGCGGTGAGCACGTACTCGTCGCGGCTGCGCTGCCCTGGCTCACGGTAGGGCCGCTTCTCCAGCAGGCCCGCGTCGACGAGTTCGGCCAGCCTGGTCGACGTCGCCGCCTTGGTGATGCCGACGCGACGGGCGAAGTCGTCGAATCGCGTGGTGCCGTAGTACGCCTCGCGCATGATCAGCATCCCCGACTTGGTGCCGACGAGCGCCATCGTGTGTTCGACCGGGCAATGCCCGATTGCCGACCAGGCGTCGCGGTCGGCGAGGGAGCCCTGCAGGACTGTCATGTACATCACTCCACAGCTGGGTTGTTGCAACTAGACCTAGGTGTTACATCTAAGTATAGAGAGCAGTACTCAGCGACGAGTTTCCAGGAGGACCACATGGCCGAATATTCGGACCGCGACGCCGTGATCGTGGGTGCCGTACGCACCCCCGTCGGCAAGGGCAAGGCCAGCGGCGCCTTACACGACGTATTGCCTGCGGACCTGTTGGCGCACAGCCTGCGCGAACTGGTCGACCGGACCGGCGTCGATCCCGCCACCGTCGACGACGTCATCGCTGGAGCGGTGACTCAGGTCGGCGATCAGTCCGTCAACATTGCCCGCAATGCGCTGCTGGGTGCCGGGTTCCCCGAGAGCGTCCCTGGCACCACCGTCGACCGCCAGTGCGGAAGCAGCCAGCAGGCCATCTCCTTCGCGGCCCAGGGCGTGCTCGCCGGGTCGTACGACATCGTGATCGCCTCGGGCGTTGAGTCGATGTCGCGGGTGCCGATGGGCTCCAGCGTGCTGCCCGGCAGCGACCCCTTCGGCCACGCGTTCGCGGAACGCTATTCCGAAGGGCTTGTCCCACAAGGCATCAGCGCCGAGCTCATCGCGGCCAAGTGGGGCCTGTCGCGCCAGCAACTCGACGAGTTCTCGGCGGGCAGCCACGAGAAGGCGGCCCGCGCCACCAAGGAGGGGTTGTTCGACAACGAGCTAGTGCCGATCGCGGGGCTGTCGACCGACGAGATCATCCGCCCCGGCACCACGGTCGAGACGCTGGCCGGCCTTCGGCCCGCGTTCTTCAACGAGGCGTACGCGGCGCGCTTCCCGCAGATCAACTGGGAGATCACGCCGGGCAACTCGTCGCCGCTGTCGGACGGCAGCGCCGCGGTGATGATCACCAGCGGTGCGGTGGCCCGCAAGCTCGGGCTGCGTCCGCTGGCGCGGATCCACACGATGACAGTGGTGGGGTCCGACCCGCTCTACATGTTGACCGGTGTCATCCCGGCGACCGAGAAGGTGTTGGCGCGGGCGGGTCTGAAGTTGTCCGACATCGACCTGTTCGAGGTCAATGAGGCGTTCGCCCCCGTGGTGCTGAGTTGGGCCCAGGAATTGGGAGGAGCGGCCGCTTCCGATTTGCTTGCCAAGACGAACGTCAACGGCGGTGCGATCGCCATCGGGCACCCGTTGGGCGCGAGCGGTGCCCGCATCATGACGACGCTGGTCAACGCGCTCGAGCAGCGTGGCGGCCGCTACGCCCTGCAGACGATGTGTGAGGGCGGCGGCATGGCCAACGCCACCATCATCGAGCGGCTGTAGCGATCAAACGCGAACGAGCTCAAAGAGCGGAATGGTTCGCGTGGTCTTCGACTGGTACTCGGCGAACACCGGCGCAATCTCGGTGACCTTCGAGAACATCGCGTCACGCTCGTCGGCGGCTAGCTCGCGAGCCGTGACGTCATAGGACTCGGTGCCGACCTCGATGTGCGCCCGCGGGTTGGCACGAAGGTTGTGCACCCACGCCGGATCCTTCGGCCCGCCCGCGTACGACCCGTTGACGATCGTCTTGCCGTCGATCGTCAGGTAGGCCAACGGCGACAGCCGCGGCTTGCCTGACTTCGCGCCAGTGGTGTGCAACAGCAGCAGATCGCCACCCTCGAACGGCCCGCCGACCTTGCCGCCGTTGGCCCGGAACTCCTCGGTGACGCCGCGGTTGAAGTCGTCGAGCGCGTTCGCGTCGGTAACGAGCTTGTCCTTGTCGATTTCGGTCATGTCCTTGGACAAGGCGCGGTGGTGGGCGGGTATTCCCGGCGCGCGACAATCAATCCGTGAAGGTGATAGTCACGGGCGGCAACAGCGGGGTCGGCAAGGCGACGGCGGCCGCGCTCGCCGCCTCGGGGCACAGCGTGGTGATCGCCTGCCGAACCGTGGCGAAGGGACGCGAGGCCGCAGCCGAGATGAGTGGCGACGTCGACGTCGCGCACCTCGACCTGGCGGACCTCGCCAGCGTGCGCGAGTTCGCCGAGTCGGTTTCGGAAGTCGACGTTTTGATCAACAACGCAGGGGTGATGGGGCTGCCGCTAACCCGCACGGCCGCCGGCTTCGAGGCGCACATGGGCACCAACCATCTCGGCCACTTCGCGCTGACGTGCCTACTCGGGGATCGGATCACCGACCGCGTGATCTCGGTGACCAGCGCGATGCACGCCCTGTGCGACATGCACCTCGACGACCTGAACTGGCACACCCGCCGGTACTCGAAGTGGACGGCCTACGAGGAGTCCAAGCTCGCGATCCTGCTGTTCACCTCCGAGTTGGCCCGGCGCGGCGTGCGCGCCTACGCGACGGATCCAGGGGCGACGGACACCGACATCGCGCGGTACGGCACGGGCCTGATGGGTTGGATGAACTCGCTGCCGCTGCCCCGGCCCTACCTTCAGACGGCCGCCGAGGGCGCGCGCGCGAGCGTCCAGGCCGTGACGACGTCGCTGCCCAGCGGCACGTATCTCGCGCCGCGGTTCAACCAATGGGGCAAACCGAAGGTGGCGAAGCTGCGTGCGAAAGCCGTCGACCCGGTCGTGGCCCGCCAGCTGTGGGAACTGTCGGCCGAACTGACCGGCTGCGACTGGTCTCCGTAGCGATTTCGGCGCGCTTTTCGGCCGTCACCACGGCAAAAGCGCGCCGAAATCGCTTAGGAGTCGGGCTGCTTGGGCTTGGCGTCGATGCCCGACTCCTTGCGCTGCTGCGCGGTGATCGGGGCAGGCGCATCGGTCAGCGGATCCACGCCGCCGCCCGACTTCGGGAACGCGATCACCTCGCGGATGGAGTCCACCCCCGCCAACAGGGCCGTGATGCGATCCCACCCGAACGCGATGCCCCCATGCGGCGGGGCGCCGAAAGTGAAGGCGTCCAACAGGAATCCGAACTTGTCCTGTGCCTCGTCGTGATCGATGCCCATCATCGCGAAGACGCGCTCCTGAACGTCGCGGCGATGGATGCGGATGGATCCGCCGCCGATCTCGTTGCCGTTGCAGACGATGTCGTACGCGTTGGCCAGCGCCGAGCCCGGATCGGTGTCGAAGCTGTCCTCCGACTCCGGCTTCGGCGAGGTGAACGCGTGGTGCACCGCCGTCCAGGCCCCGGAGCCCAGCACCACGTCACCGGCGGCGGTGACCTCGTCCGTGGCCTCGAACAGCGGCCAGTCCACTACCCACGTAAACGCCCACGCAGCGGGGTCGATCATGTCGAGTCGCTTGGCGATCTCGATGCGGGTGGCGCCCAGCAGCGCACGCCCTGCCTTGGGCGTTCCCGCGGCGAAGAAGATGCAGTCCCCCGGCTTCGCGCCAACGTGCGCGGTGAGCCCGTCGCGCTCGGCGTCGGTCAGGTTCTTCGCGACCGGACCGCCGAGCGTTCCGTCCTCCGCGACGAGCACGTAGGCCAGCCCCTTGTGCCCGCGCTGCTTGGCGAACTCCTGCCAGCCGTCCAGCGTGCGCCGCGGCTGCGACGCCCCGCCCGGCATGACGACCGCGCCGACGTACGGCGCTTGAAACACCCGAAACGTGGTGTCGGAGAAGTACTCCGTGCACTCGACGAGTTCGACGCCGAACCGGAGGTCGGGCTTGTCCGAGCCGAACCGTCGCATCGCCTCGGCGTAGTCGATCCGTGGGAGGGGTAACGGCAGGTCGTATCCGATCAGCGCCCACAGCGCCTTGAGCACCTGCTCGGAGATGGCGATGACGTCATCGGCGTCAACGAAGCTCAATTCCATGTCGAGCTGCGTGAACTCGGGCTGACGGTCGGCGCGGAAGTCCTCGTCGCGGTAGCAGCGTGCGATCTGGTAGTAGCGCTCCATGCCCGCGACCATCAGCAGCTGCTTGAACAGCTGCGGGCTCTGCGGCAGCGCGTAGAACGAGCCGGGCTGCAGCCGGGCCGGGACCAGGAAGTCGCGCGCCCCCTCGGGAGTCGAGCGCGTCAGCGTCGGCGTCTCGATCTCCACGAAGTCGTGCTCGGCGAGCACGCCGCGGGCCGCCGCATTCACCTTGGAACGCAACCGAATTGCGTGACCCGGACCCTCCCGACGCAGGTCGAGGTAGCGGTACTTCAGCCGCGCTTCCTCGCCCGCGGTCTCGTCGAGTTGGAAGGGCAACGGAGCGCTTTCGCTCAGCACCGTCAGCGTGGTGGCGTTGACCTCGATGTCGCCGGTGGGGATGTCCGTGTTGGCGTTGCCCTCGGGCCTGACCTCGACGACACCTTCCACGGCGATGCAGAACTCGGCGCGCAGCCGGTGCGCCTGTTCGAGCACGCCGGCGTCTCGGAAGACCACCTGCGACACCCCCGAGGCGTCGCGCAGGTCGATGAAGATGACGCCGCCGTGGTCACGCCTTCGCGCCACCCAGCCGGCCAAGGTCACCGTCTGACCGGCGTCGGTGGACCGCAACGAACCGGCGGCATGGCTGCGCAGCACGAAAACTCCTCGCAAAGTGGGGATGGACCGACTGACGAGTCTAGTGGGGACGGTCCACCGGTAATTTGGCCATGTGGATGCCAGCAGGATTGCGCTCGTTGGGCCCGGCGCCATCGGCTCGACCATCGCCGCTTTGGTGCACGCCGCCGGACACCCGGTGCTGCTGTGCGGGCGCACGCCGCGGAAGTTCATCGAACTGCGGCCAGACGACGGCGATCCCATCGTGGTGCCTGGCCCCGTGCACACCGACCCGGCGACCGTGGAGGGGCCCGTCGACGTCGTGCTGCTGGCCGTCAAGGACACCCAGAACGAGGCCTCCGCAGGCTGGTTGGCCCGGCTGTGCGATGCGAACACCGTGGTCCTGGCTCTGCAGAACGGCGTCGAGCAGGTCGAACGGGTCGGCAGGTACTGCCCGGAGTCGACGGTGGTGCCCTGCGTCGTGTGGTTCTCTGCGGACACGCAACCCGAGGGTTGGGTTCGGCTCCGTACGCCCGTACGACTGGTGCTGCCCGACGTGCCCGCGGCGGATCGGCTGATCGCCCTGTTGCGTGGCCCGCGACTCTCGATCGACACCGATCCCGACTTCCTCACCGCGGCGTGGCACAAGTTGCTCGTCAACGCCGTGATGGGCCTCATGGTGCCGACCGGACGGAAGATGGGCATGTTCCGACGGCCCGACGTCGTCCGGCTGGCACGCGCTTACCTTGCCGAGTGCCTCGAGGTAGCGGCGGCCGAGGGCGCCAACCTCGGCGACGAGGTCGTCGACCAGATCATCGCCATGTTCACCGCGTTGCCCGAGGATATGACGACCTCGATCCTGACCGACCGCGAACAGGGCCGAGCGCTGGAGTGGGACGTCCGAAACGGCGTCATCAACCGCAAGGCCGCCGACCACCACCTGTCCACCCCGATCAGCCACGTCCTGGTGTCACTGCTTGCGGCGGCCAGCGACGGACCGGGGTAGACACCAACGCCTAGAGTGTCTACCCATGGCCAAGACCTACGAATGCGAACGAGTCGAACTGGACTTCGTCGACTCCGCACCGTTCCGGTTCGTCAGCAAGGTCGACCTCGCGATCACGCCCGAGCAACTGTTCGAGGTGCTGGCCGACGCCGAGTCGTGGCCGCACTGGGCGAGCGTGATCACCAACGTCGAGTGGACCAGCCCCGAGCCGCGCGGCGTCGGAACCACCAGAACGGTGAGTATGCGCGGCGGCATCGTCGGCGATGAGGAGTTCCTTGCGTGGGAGCCGTTCTCCCACATGGCCTTCCGGTTCAACCAGAGCACGTCGAACGCCATCTCGGCCTTCGCCGAGGACTACCGGGTGGTGGAAACGCCCGACGGCTGCCACCTGACGTGGGTGATGGTCATGAAGCCCAACGGGCTGGCGGGCAAGCTCGGCCTGACGGTGGGACAACCCGTGATGGCGTGGCTGTTCCAGCGGTTCCTGCACAACCTGCGCCGCTACACCGACGCGCGGTTCACCGACCCGGTCAGTACAGACCCTCCCACGCCGACCGCCTGACGCCGTCGGGATCGGCGACGGTGTCGTCGCGCGTCGACCGAATGACCCGCGTGCGCCTGCGTTCGGTGTCGTAGCGCGGCCACGCCCCGTCTTCCGCGCCGAACTCCCCCGTGGCGAACGCCAGCCACGTGCGTTGCATGCGCCTGCCCACCGACGGTTGCACGCGACGCCCGAGCGGGTGCAGCTTGCGCCCCAGATACGACGCGTAACTGTGTTGAATGTGCACGATTTCGCTGCCGTGGGTGGCGCCGAGGCCGAGCACGCGCAGCGTCCAGGTGGTGTGGTCGAAGCGGTAGGCGAAGGTCGGGGCGTGCGCACTGTATGCGTCGGCGAACGCCCATGCCGGCGCGCAGAACATCGCGTCCGAGCCGACGGCCACCAGGGCGCGCCGGCGCGGGTACGCCGGATACGCCGCCAGCACCCGCGTCTTGGCTTCGGGTGCCGTGCGTTCGAAGTAGGCGTCGACGGTCGGTGGCGTCGTCGGCAACATCGGTGGCTTGACCCAGGCGAACATCGACGCCTCGTGGCTGTTGGTTCCGATGATGAGCGGCACGCGTGACACCGCCCCGATCCGGGCTGCCTCGATCGGGTGGTGTGGCAGCAGGTCCACGCCGTAGGTGAGCCCGAACGCCAGCATGGGGGTGTTTGCCGCACTTTCGGCCTGAAGCTCGCCCGCGGCGCGACGCAGCGTCTTCTGCGGCAGCGACTTCACGTCATCGACGCCGACGCCGAGCCGGTCGAGGAAGCGCCGCGCCTGACGCGCCCGCGTGGCCCGGTCGGCGATCAGCGGCAGCGCGGGGCTCTGTGCGATCGCGCGGCCGAACAACCCCTCGGCGGCCGGGCTGGCCAGCAATGCGAGTACCGACGTCGCACCCGCCGACTCGCCGAAGACCGTCACCGCTTCGGGGTCACCGCCGAAGGCTGCGATGTTCTCGCGCACCCACGCCAGCGCGGCGAGTTGGTCTCGCAGGCACAGGTTGTCGTCGAACCCCGCTCCGAGATCGCCGAGCTCGAATCCGCCGAATACCCCGAGCCGATACGTCACGTTGACGACGACGACGTTTCCGTTGGCGGCCAGCTTCGAACCGTTGTACAGCTGCAGCTGACCGGCCCCGTAGACGAACGCACCGCCAGGAATCCAGACCATGACCGGCAATGGGGTGGAGGGTTCGTGGGCAGGAGACCACACCGTGACGGTGAGACACGCCTCGTCGCGGATCTTGGGATCGTCGTGTCCGCCACCGACGAACGACCGGCCCTGCGGCGGTAGTGGTCCGTGCTCGACGGCATCGCGGACACCCGTCCACGGCTCCAGCGGTGCGGGCGCCAGGAACCGGCGCTCCCCAACGGGCTGCTCGGCGTAGGCGACGCCGCGCCAGACGTTGACCCCGCCGTCCGTCGTGCCGCGCAGCAGTCCGGCGGCGGTCTGGACCACCGTCGAAAGTTCCGCAGTATCGTTCCGGGCGGCCACGCCTGAATCGTAGTGTGGGAAGCTGAACACGGCTGGCGCCCAGCCTTCCGGGACGAGTGTCGTTAGGCGGCGGACCGCCGCGAAAGGACCCCGCGCGATGACCTTCAACGAGGGTATGCAGATCGACACGAGCACCACGTCGTCGAGCGGCGGAGGCGGCGGTGGCGGCGGCCGCATCGCGATTGGCGGAGGGCTCGGCGGGTTGCTGATCGTCGTCGTGGCCCTGTTCTTGGGCGTCGATCCGGGTTCGGTGCTCCCCCAGGGCGGCGTTAATCAATACGACACCCAAGGCGTCGAGGCGCCCGGATTCGATGTCAGCCAGTGCAAGACGGGCAAGGACGCCAACGACATCCTCGCGTGTCGCATCATCGCCACGGGCAACTCGGTCGACGGTGTGTGGTCCCAACTGCTGAAGGGATACACCCGGCCGAAGGTCCGCCTCTTCAGCGATTCGGTGCAAACCGGCTGCGGCCCGGCCACCACCGATGTCGGCCCGTTCTACTGCCCGGTCGACAAGACTGCGTATTTCGACACCACCTTCTTCGAGGACGTCTTGGAGAAGCAGTTGGGTTCCAGCGGAGGCAAGCTGGCGCAGGAGTACGTCGTTGCTCACGAGTTCGGCCACCACGTGCAGGACCTGCTCGGCGTGCTCGGCCGTGCGCAGCAGGGTGCCACCGGCTCACAGGGCAACGGCGTACGGACCGAGCTCCAGGCCGACTGCTACGCCGGGGTGTGGGCGCACTACGCCGCGATCACGAAGCAAGAGGGTACGAACGTCACCTTCCTGGAACCGTTGACGGACAACGACATTGCGGACGCGATGTCAGCGGCCGCATCGGTGGGCGACGACCGGATCCAGCAGGCGTCGACGGGTCGCGTGAATCCGGAGTCCTGGACTCACGGCTCAGCGGCGGCACGCCAGTACTGGTTCACCGAGGGCTACCGGACCGGCGACCCCAACAAGTGCGACACGTTCTCGGCGCAGGACCTCCACGACCGATGACGCCGGGCGATCCCATCACGCCCGACGCCAAGGACTGGACGTGGGTGCTCGGCCGCCCGTGTCCGCAGTGCGGCTTCGACGCCGCGCTCGTACATCCCACCGACGTCGGCGCTCACGTGCGCCGCGATGCGAACGATTGGATCGCCCGACTCACCGAGCCCGGCGCGACGACCCGTCCCGCACCCGGCGTCTGGTCACATCTGGAGTACGGCTGCCACGTTCGCGACGTGCACCGCATCTTCGATCACCGCGTCCAGTTGATGCTGAACGAGGACGAGCCACGGTTTCCCAACTGGGATCAGGACGAGACGGCGGTGTCGGAGAACTACGGCGCGCAGGACCCCGTCGTGGTCGCGCGCGAACTCGTCGAGGCCGCCACCGCCGTCGCCGACACCTACGGCTCGGTGCCCGCCGACGCGTGGTCGCGGCGTGGACTGCGCAGCAATGGCAGTGAGTTCACCATCGCGTCGATCGCGCGCTACCACCTGCACGACATCGTTCACCATGCCTGGGACGTCACGCCCTAGCCATTGACCACTTTGAACACATATCGCTAATGTGTTCAAGATGAGCCAGGGACCGGATCAACCGACCAGGACCAAGGCGGTGTCCGCTGCGCTCCTGGCCGCCACCACCGACACGCTCCGCAGGCTCGGCCCCCGCCAGTTCAGCCTCACCGCCGTCGCCGAGGCGGCAGGAGTCTCTCGCGGCACCGTCCACAACGCGCTGGGCAGCCGCGAGCACGCCATCAAGACGGCGCTCGACCACCTGGCTTCGGCATTCGTCGAGTCGATGGCCGAGGAGGTCGACAAAGCCGAGACACTGGCCGAAAAGGTCTCGGCCGCAGCGGTCTTCGTCTGCGTGCACCGACAGCGCTCCGATTCCGTCACTTCGCGTGGCATCAACGAGAGCATCGTGGTGCTACTGCTGCGCAACAGCGGAGACGATCTGGTGAAGCGTGCCGTCGAGCTCTGGAAGCCGCTGGTGAAGGCCGCACAGAGTAGCGGTGAGGTCCACCCGGGCGTCGAGGAGGCGCGGGCCGCCGAGTGGATCGTGCGCATCCTCTTCAGCTTCGAATTGCTTCCGCCGATGGGTGTGAACCTCGACAACCCGCGCGCGGTGCGCAAATTCGTGAAGAACCACGTCGTCGACGGACTGACCGGAGGAGCTGCATGACCGAACCCGACCACGAAGTCGCGATCATCGGCGCGGGGCCGGGCGGCATCGCCTCGGCACACCTGCTGCGGCAGAACGGAATCGACGACTTCGTCATCGTCGAGCGGGCAGCCGACTTCGGCGGCACCTGGCGCGACAACCACTACCCCGGGCTGGCCGTCGACATCCCCAGCCTGTGGTATCAGCTGTCGTTCGCACCCAATCCGAAGTGGTCCCGGCTGTTCGCGCCGGGTCCCGAGCTCTACCAGTATCTGCGCGACACCGCTGCCTCGTTGGGGCTCTACGAGCACCTGATGCCCAACGCCGAAGTGGTCCAACAGCAGTGGGACGAAGATGCAGGGCTGTGGCATCTGAGGATTCGAGACGGGCGGACCATCACGGCGCGGTTCGTGATCAGCTCCGTCGGCGGCTACGTCAACGCGAAGCAGACGGTCAGCATCGCGGGCGCCGAGGACTTCGCGGGTACGACGTTGCGGCCCAACGCGTGGGACGACTCGTACGACCCCGTGGGCAAGCGCATCGCGGTGATCGGTACCGGCTCCAGCGGCGTGCAGATCACCGCCGCACTGTCCGGTAAGGCCGCCAGCGTCGACGTCTACCAGCGCACGCCGGCCTGGGTGCTCCCCAAGGTCGACTTCGACATCCCCCCGCAGATGCGCCGAATCCTCAAGGTGCCCGGCGTCTTTCCCGCCGTCAACGCGGCGGGTCGGTTGCTCATGGACGTCGCCATGATCGCGCCGATCGTGCACGTCTTCTCGCGCTTGCCCGACCGGCTGCTGGTCCGCCTGATTCCTCTGTACGACACGTACTGCCGTGCGCTCTACCGGCTGCTGCTACGCGCGACGGTGCGCGACCCCGCGACGCGCGCCGCGCTGGTGCCGCGCTACGGAATCATGGCGAAACGGCCCGTCATCTCCAGCACCTTCCTGCCCGCGCTCAACGATCCGAACACCTCGCTGATCACCACCCCCATCGAGCGGATCACCCGCGACGGCGTGCGCACCGTCGACGGTGTCGAGCATCCTGCCGACCTGTTGGTGTTGGCCACTGGCTACGAACTGTGGACCGATCCCGAAACCTACCGCTCGGGAACGATCCTCGGCGCCAACGGGTTCGATCTCGCCGAGTACTACCGCGCTCACGGCATGCAGAGTTACGCGGGTACGGCGCATCCGCACCTGCCAAACAGGTGGGAGATCGTGGGCCCGCTCGGATTCGTTGGCTTCGCGTGGTGCGATTTCGTCGAGACGATGGCCGCCCACGCGGTGCGCGTCATCGCCGAGACCCGCAGGCGCGGGCTACAGGTCGCCGCGGTCGGTCCGGACGCGTTCAACCGGTGGAATCGCACCATGACGCGCCGCGGGAAGACGGCCCACGTCTACTTCACCGACTGCAACCCCGAGCTCAACACCTACTTCGTCAACTCCCAACGCGACACCGTTTACCACCGCCCCCAAACCATCACCGCCTCAAGGTGGTTCGCGCGCCGAGGTCCGCTGACCGACTACCAATTCACCCGACGGTCGGCGCGCACCGCCGCACGCCAACTACCCGAGGAGCAACCGGCATGACCGACACCGACAAGCCACTGGCCGGACGCGTCGCCTACGTCACGGGGGCCGCCCGCGGGCAGGGCCGGTCGCACTGCGTCCGGCTGGCCAGGGCCGGCGCCGACGTGGTCGCCATCGACGCCTGCGGTCCGGTCGCCGCCCACAACGGCTACGCGGCCTCCACCCCGGCCGACCTCGCCGAGACGGTGAGCCTCGTCGAGGGGGAAGGTCGCAAGATCCTGGCCAAGGAGGTCGACGTTCGCGACGCCGAGGGCCAGCAGCGGGTGATCGCCGACGCCGTCGAACAATTCGGGCGGCTCGACATCGTGGTGGCGAATGCCGGCGTCATGAACTGGGGCCGGCTGTGGGAGCTCACGCCCCAGCAGTGGCAGGAGACGATCGACATCAATCTGACCGGGGTCTGGAACACCATCCGGGCCGTAGTCCCGCCGATGATCGAGGCAGGCAACGGCGGGTCGATCATCAACATCAGCTCGGCGGCGGGCATCAAGGCCGTCCCGGGCTGCGGGCACTACTGCGCCACCAAGTTCGGCGTCGTGGCGCTGACCAACTCATTGGCAGTCGAGTTGGGCGAGTTCGGGATTCGGGTCAACTCGGTTCATCCGTACGGCACCGACACGCCGATGGGCAACGACCTGTCGATGTACCAACTGTTCGCCGACCACCAGACCTACATCCACAGCTTCTCCCCCGGCGCGCTGCCGACCGACTCGCTGGCCGCGCCCGACCTCATCTCCGACATCGTCGTCTGGCTGGCCGGCGACGGGTCCTCCCTGGTTACCGCCGCACAGATTCCCGCCGACAAGGGCTATCTGAAGATCTAGTGCGCCGGACCTGCTAGAGCCGGGATTCCGCGCCGATCGACGTGTCGGTGGTCCGCAGCGGGCGGATCAACGCGTCCTGAGCGAAGGAGGCGATGAGCGCGCCCTCTTCGGTGTGCACGGCGCCGCGCACGTGGGACATGCCCGCGCCCACCTGATTGCTCTCGTGCGTGTACAGCAGCCATCCGCCCCAGGCGAACGGCTCGTGAAAGCTCACGGAGATCGTCATCGGTGCCGTGGACACCGTCAGGTGCGCCTGCGCGGTGCCGATGCCCTCGTGGGCGCGCATCGTCGTCGAGATACCAAGGTGGCCAGTGAAATACGCGACGAGGGCCTTCGCGAGGTCGTCACGTGTCGGGATCGGGTCGTAGTGCAGCCACGCGAAGAGCTCCGGAGGGCCCACCTCGTCGGGACTGTTGACGTCCACGACGTCGACGAGGCGCAACTGGCGGCCGACCATCGGCATCTCGGACACGTTCGAGTCCGCGGGCGCCGCCACGTTCGGGCGGGGGATGTGGTGGCGGATGACGTCGCCCGATGGGACGTCGGTGAACGCGGTGATCGTGATGCAGCGCTTGCCGTTCTGCGTCACGTTGACCACGGCCGTCGCCGTCGAGCGGCCCTCGGCGACCACGTCGATGGTGAGTTCGACGGGCGGGCCGACGACGACTGCGCGCGCGAACACCGCGGACACCGACCGCACCGACTTCTCCGGGAAGCGCTTGGCCACGGCGACAATCGCCTGAGCGAGCACCTGGGTGCCCTCGACCACCTGTCGCTCGTCGACGCCAGCGATGCCGGTCTGTCCGACGAATTTGTCGGTCCCGACTTCTTGGGCGTCGAACAGCTCCAACAAGCCCTCGACGGTCCACTCGCCCGTAGTCGCTTCGGTGGTCATGTGCATCCGGCCTCTCGTAGGTTGCGAACTGCCCAGCGGTGCGACACCTTAGCCGCAACCACACCGTGGGCTTCCCAGAGACGGTAACGTCATTCTCATGGCCAAGTCGAGCGCACGACCGTCGACCGGCACCGCAGAGGCCGGCGCAGGCGAAGAAGAGTCCCGGGCGAATCGGTTCATGCGGTCTGCGCTGGCCATCCTCGGCGAGACCGGCAAGGCCGACTTCACCGTGCTCGAGGTCGTCGAACGTTCGAAGACGTCGCTGCGGTCCTTCTACCAGCACTTCTCCACCAAGGACGAGCTCCTGCTGGCGCTCATCGACCGGATCATGACCGAGTCGACGCTGAAGTGGCGACAGGAGACCGATGACCTCGACGCCGTTGCGGCGCTGCGCAAGCTGATCGACCGGGTCAGCGCCCCGGCTCCGTCAACCACCCAGGACAGCATCAACCGGGGGCTGACGTTCTACAACGACCACCTCGCGGAAACCTTGCCCCGCGAGTATGCGCGGGTGCTCTCGCCGGTGCACGTGCTCATCAAGGACATCATCGACCGCGGCATCGCCGAGGGCGTCTTCGATCCCGACCTCGACGTCGACCCGACCGCCACGCTGATCATGCAGTCGGCCATGGGCGCGATGCGGCTTCGGGTGCTCGGGGCCGAACTCAACGACGCACCACTCGAGCCTCACCACATCTTCGACTTCTGCATACGCGTCCTGCGCAAGTAACCTCGCGGCCGGCCGACACGGCCGCTGACCTGCATCGAATGCGATTCCATCTCGGATTTCTCCAGCGGTGGTGTTGCTTGTGTTCCCGAAGTGGTAACGTCATTACCACCCAAGCACAACGAGCCTTTCAGGAGGCGGAAATGCCCAGCCGCGAGCTTCCCTTTCCGGTGTTCGACGCCGACAACCACTTCTACGAGCCCAAGGAAGCGCTGACCCAGTTCCTTCCGGATCACCGCAAGGGCGTCATCGACTACATCGACGTCCGCGGACGCACCAAGATCATGGTTCGCAACCAGGTCAGCGACTACATCCCGAACCCGACGTTCGAGGTCGTCGCCCGACCCGGCGCGCAGGAGGAGTACTTCCGGCACGGCAGCGGCGGCAAGAGCTTCCGCGAGGTCATGGGCAAGCCGATGAAGGCGATCCCCGCCTTCCGCGACCCCGCCGCCCGCCTCGAGGTGTTGGATTCGCTCGGCCTGGACTACACGCTGATGTTTCCGACGCTCGCCAGCCTCGTCGAAGAGCGCCTCAAGGACGACCCCGACCTGATCCTCGACATCGTCCACGCGCTTAACCAGTGGATGTACGAGACCTGGCAGTTCAACTACGAGGACCGCATCTTCTCCACCCCGGTCATCAACCTGGGCAATGTCGACCGCGCTCTCGAAGAACTGGAGTGGTGCCTCGAGCGCGGCGCCAAGACCGTCCTGGTCCGCCCCGCACCGGTGCCCGGTTACCGTGGCAGCCGTTCCATGGGCACCGAAGAGTTCGACCCGTTCTGGGACGCCTGCGTCAAGGCCGGTATCCCCGTCTCGATGCACGCGTCGGATTCGGGATACTCCGAGTACCTCAACGACTGGGAGCCCGCGAGCGAGTTCAAGCCGTTCTCGCCGACCTCGTTCCGCATGGTCGCGATGGGCAAGCGGCCCATCGAGGACACCATGGCCGCGATGGTCTGCCACGGCGCACTGACCCGCAACCCCGACCTGCGCGTCCTGTCCGTCGAAAACGGCGCATCCTGGGTGCCGACGCTATTGAAGCAGTTCAAGGACGTGTACTCGAAGATGCCGCAGGGGTTCCTCGAGGATCCGGTCGTGGCGTTCAAGCGCGGCGTGTACGTCGCCCCGTTCTGGGAGGACGACTTCGCGCAGATGGCCGAGCTGTGCGGCGTCGACCGGGTCATCTTCGGCTCCGACTGGCCGCACCCCGAGGGCCTGGCCGACCCGATCAACCTGATCGAGGACCTCCAAGGGCTCGACGAAGAAGGACAGCGGAAGATCATGGGCGGCAACATGATCGACCTCTTCAAGGTGCCCAACAAGGTCGTCCACAAGCCCGACGTGCCCGCAATGGAATTCGTCTGATCCCAGGCTCATCGCGAACGTGCGTGTCGGCCCCGCCGGCACGCACGTTCGCGGGCTATGGAAAGGAAGTTGGCGCCGTGAGTGAAGTCGCCTCCCCCGAACGTCTGCTATTCGTGTCCACCGCTGCGGCCTTCCTCGAGAAGGAAGCCTCGCTCAGCCGAGTACGCGAACTGCATGCGGCCGGAACGTCATTCGACAGGGGCTGGTGGCAGCGGGCCGCCGAACTCGGCTGGGCCAGCATGCTGGTGCCCGAGGAACTCGGCGGCGGCAGCGTCTCGGGTGACGGTGTCGCGGATCTCGCGCTCGTCGCTGAACAGGTCGGTCACACCGTCGCCCCAGGACCCCTTCATCCCGTCAACACCGTGCTTGCCGGGCTCGTCGACGCCGAGAACGCCGAAGCGCACGCGGCGACCATCGAGGCCTTGGTTGCCGGCGAACTCATCGCGTCGTGGGCGGTCTACGAGCCGCGCCGGGGCTGGGCGCCGTTGCAGACGACGGTGACGGCCACGGCGACCCCCGACGGCTATCGGATCGACGGGGTCAAGGACCGCGTCGAGGCTGGCACCGACAGTGACGTCTTCCTCCTGGTCGCCCGCGTCGATGACGCCCTGCAGCAGTTCCTCGTACCTGCCAACGCGGCGGGCGTCACGATCGAACCGCAGGAGTCGCTCGACCTGGTAAAGCGTTACGCGCGAGTGACTTTCGACGGCGTCAGCGTCGGCGCCGAAGCCGTGGTAGGCACGTCCGCTCAGACGGCGGCGCTCATCGCGAGACAAGCTCAGGTCGCGCAGGTGTTGCAGTGCGCCGAGGTCGTCGGCATTCTCGACACCGTGTTCGACTTCACCACCCAGTGGGCGTTGGACCGGCACTCCTTCGGGCGGCCGTTGGCCTCGTATCAGGCGCTCAAGCATCGCTTCGCCGACATGAAGATCTGGCTAGAGGCTTGCCGGGCGACCACTCGTGCCGCCATCGCAGCGGTTGGTACCCGGGCCGCCGACGCCGACCTGCTGGCCAGCGTGGCGAAGTCCTATGTAGGCGAGCACGCGGCGCCCATGTTGCAGCACTGCGTTCAGTTGCACGGCGGCATCGGCGTGACGTGGGAGCATGACCTGCATCTGTTCGTGCGCCGAGTTACCTTGTACCGCTCCATGTTCGGCACCCCCGAGGACCACAACTTGCGCGTGTACGCGCACGCCGAGGCACAGAAGGCAGCATCATGACCGAGACGACGTCGGTGGAAGCCACCACGGAGACCGTCGAGGAGTTCGCACAGCGCGCCAAGGCATGGCTGGCGGCGAACATGCCGACGACCGACCCCGCGAACCCGCCCGACGCGGACCGCGGCGCGGAGCAGCCGTGGCTGCGCGCTCGCGAATTGCAGAAGAAGCTTTACGAGGGTGGTTTCGCCGGGATCTGCTTCCCACGCGAGTACGGCGGCCTCGGGCTGCCCATCGAGTATCAGCGGGCGTTCGACGAGGTGTCTCGCCGGTATGAGCTGCCGATCATCCTCAACGTACCGACGTTCACGATCTGCGCCGCGACCATTCTGGACACGGGCTCCGAACAACAGAAGCGGGACCGCATCTCCGCGGCGATCCGTGGCGACGAGATCCTCGTCCAGCTGCTCAGCGAACCGAGCGGTGGATCCGATCTGGCGGGCGTGATCACGCGTGCCGACCGGCGTGGCGACAAGTGGATCGTCAACGGCGCCAAGACGTGGAGCACCAGCGCGTTCGCCGCCGACTATGGACTGTTGCTGGCCCGCACCGACTGGGACGTGCCCAAGCACGAGGGCCTGACGATGTTCCTGGTGCCAATCAAGAGCCCCGGCATCACGATGCGTCGGATCAAGCAGGTCGATGGTGGCGACGAGTTCTGCGAAGAGTTCTTCGACGATCTCGAACTGCCCGCCGACGCCGTCGTGGGCGAGGTCAACGACGGATGGAACGTCGCGTCGCGCCAGATGTACCACGAACGCCGCGCGGTCGGCGGCGGCTCCGAGTTCGCCAGCGGGATAGGTGCAGAGGGTAAGACCGACCAACCCGTCGACTACGTAGAACTGGTCGACGAACTCGGCCTAGCGGACAACGAACGCATTCGGGAAATGGCCGGTCGTGCCTTGGTGCGCCGCGCTATTCACGAACAGCTCGTCGGTCACGTCTACAACGGCGTGCTAGACGGATCGCTGCCCCCGGCGGCGGGATCGATCATCCGGATTTCGCACGCGGAGAACGTGCAGTTCGAGATTGACACCGTGCTGGCAATGACCGGCGCAGGCGCCGTCGTCGACGACGGCAGCGGGTTGTTCAAGGTCGGCCGGCGGTTCCTCTCCCGGCAGGCCGCCTCGCTGGGCGGCGGAACCAACGAGATCGCGCGCAACATCATCGGCGAACGCGTGCTTGGCTTCCCCCGCGAATACGCCGCCGACCGAGGCGTGCCGTTCAACCAGGTGAAGCGCAAGCGCGACTAATCACGTTGAGGTAGCGCTCACGGCGACGGCTACTCGCACTTTCGTCACGCCAGCGCTACGTCAACGAGGTCATACGACCTGAGCGGGTTCGCCAGCGCGTGCCTTGCCGCGCAGTCGCGACTCGAACCGGCTGAGAATGTCGTAGTAGTGGGTTGGCGCCAGCCGCGACAGGGTGTCGAACAGGTACGCATCGGGACCGACCAGGATGCGCGCCTTGCCCTGCTCGACCCCGCGGTGGATGACCTCGGCGGCCTTGTCCGGCTGGGTCATCGTGATGGCTGCGAACTCCTGCACCATCTGCTCGTGGCTGCGGCCCAGCCCGTTGGGATCCGTCCGGAAGCGAGCGTTGCGCACGATGTTGGTGTTGATCCCGCCGGGGTGCACGTTCACCGCACGAACGCCGGTGCCGCGCAGCTCCTGACGCAGTGAGTCGGTGAAGCCGCGTACCGCGAACTTCGCGGAGCAGTAAGCGCTTTGGTTCGGCATGCCGACGAGACCGAACACGCTCGAGGTGTTGACGATGGACCCGAAGTCCTGCGCGACGAGGATCGGGAGGAACGCCCGACTGCCGTTGACGACGCCGTGGAAGTTGATGTCCCACAGCCATTGATCGTCTTCTGGGACGGCGTCGAGCACGCGGGACGAAACCGCTACGCCCGCGTTGTTGAACACCGCACCCAACGGCGTGGGCGCCCAACCGGCCACCTCGCCGGCGAAATCGTGCTGAGCGTCCGCGTCGCGTACGTCGAGCACGCGGGTCAACGTCGGCCCACCCAGGGTTGCTTCGGTCTCCTTCAGGCCCCGCTCGTCGACGTCGGCGATCGCGACCGCGCATCCGTGAGCGGAAAGCCGTTGCGCGAGTGAACGTCCGATCCCGGACGCAGCGCCCGTGATGACGACGGTTCGGCCGCTGATGACGTGTCGGGCGGATCTGCTCATGCTCGCTCCTCGGTGGTGGACGCTTGGACGGAAGCCCCTGCGGTGTGGTCGGTGATCAGGTCGAGTAGCCGCCCCCAAGCACCGAACGGCAGGTCGTGGCCCATGCCAGTGATGGTGACCAGGCGCGACCCCGGGATCGCGCGGGCGGTGGCCGCGCCGCCCGTCGGATGGACCATGCGGTCGCGGTCGCCGTGGATCACCAACGTCGGTACGTCGATCTCGTGGAGCTCGGCAGTCCGGTCGCCGGATGCGAAGATCCCGGCGAGCTGCCGCGTCACACCGTCGGACGTCGGATCGCGATCCCACGCCACCCCGGCGCGCTCGCGCACCCACTCCTCGTCGAACGGGTAACCGTGAGATCCGATGTGCCGGAACATCCGCAGCGCTCCGTCGATCGCCTCGGCGCGGTTCCGCGCCGGGCGCGCCGTCGCCATCCGCCGCCACGTGGAGGCCGCAGGCCGACCGATGCGCGCGGCACCGGTATTCGACATGATCGACGTCAACGTCCGTACCCGGCCGGGATGGTGCGCGGCGACGGTCTGGGCGATCATCCCACCCATCGAGATGCCTACGAGGTGCGCGTCGCGGTAGCCGAGCGCATCGAGCAGGCCGACGGTGTCACGCGCCATGTCGCCGAGGTGGTACTGGCGCGGGTGGTTGCCGCCACGCAGCACCGCGATCGGGTTCGGCGCGCGGTAGTCCATGTGCGTCGACCGCCCGACGTCCCGGTTGTCGAAGCGGATGACCCGGAACCCGCGGGCCGCGAGCGCGGCGGCGAAGTCCGACGGCCAAGAGTGCAGCTGCTGACCGAGGCCCGCGACGAGCACGATCGGTGGGTCCGCGGGGTCACCGAAACCGTCGTGGCACAGCGTGATTCCACGTCCGACGCTGGCGACCGACTCGTCCGCCGTCACGCCGACACCTGTGCGGCGCCTTCGCGCACGGCGTCCGCGACGCGCGCCCGACGGTGCACGACCGCCAGGCCGCCGCGACCCGGGGCGGTGGCCACCCCGCGGGAGTGCATCGGCTCACCGGGGGCGTACGTGGTGCCGAACTCGAACTCGCGCAACAGTGTACGCAGCGTGACCATCAGCTCCATGTTGGCGAATGCGGCGCCGATGCAGCGCCGGATTCCACCTCCGAAGGGGACCCAGGCATGGCTGTCCGGCGGGTTGCCGACGAACCGGTCGGGGTTGAACGCAGCGGCGTCGGGAAAGCTCCGCTCGGATGCGTGCGCGAGCGAGATGCTGACCAGCACGGCGTGGCGCTCGGGAATGACCCACTCCCCCAACCTGATCCGCTCCTTGGTGATGCGCGCGGTGGCGTTGATGACCGGTCGGTTGCGCTGCACCTCGAAGATCGTGGCCTGCAGCAGCTCGGACTCGCCAGCGTCGAGCTCGGCGGTCAGCCGGTTGAGCATGCGCGGATGCCTGCGCAACCGTTCCACCGCCCACGCCAGCGTGGTGGCCGTGGTCTCATGGCCGGCCGCGAGCAGGGTCAGCAGTTCGTCGGCGACGTGATCGTCGGTGATCGGCGAACCGTCCTCGTAGCGTGCCTGGAGCATCAACGCCAGCACGTCGTTGCGCTCCTCGAAGTGTGGGTCATTGCGCGCGTCGGCGATCAGCTGCGCGATGATCGCGTCGTAGCGGCGGCGCATCGCGTCCACTCGCCCCCACGGGCTCCACCGACCGTAGTCACGGCGGGCGAACGGCGGCAGCACCGCCAGGTGGGACGCGCGCAAGACCATCGGCGGCAACAACTCCCGCAGCTCCTCGAATGCGGCGCCCTCGGCGCCGAACACCGTGCGCAGGATCGCGTTGAGCGTTATCCGCATCATCGACGGCAGCGTGGCGAACTCCTCGCCCTCGGGCCATGTCGCGATCTCGCGCATCACCTCTTGCTCGACGATGTCCTCGTAGCCAGCCATCCGCTTGCCGTGAAACGGCGGTACCAACAGCTTGCGGCGTTGCCGATGCGCGGTACCTTCGAGGCTGAACGTCGACCCGGGGCCCAGCACCTCCCCGAGCGTGCCCCCGCGGGCGATCAGGTCACTACTCGTCGTGAAGAGATCCTTGACCAGTGCCGGATCGCTGATCACCACAGCGTGCCCGAAGATCGGCAGGTTCAGCGTGAACGCCGAGCCGTAGCGCCTGCTCACCGCGGCGACGGCCTTGTCGCGATTGATGACGAAGCCGAGGGCCTGCAGGGCCTTCGGGATGCGCGGCGCAGGTGGCAGTCGCACCGGGTCGGTCGTGGCCTCGCCCATGTCGTCTCCTCGCTGTCGGCACGTGATGGCTACGGACACGGTACGCCGCAGTACCGAACGGGGCAAGGCTTCTTTCCACACACGTTCAATAGTGGTACGGTCATGTACCGACGACGGTACGCGTGCGTACCGGACGCTCCCGACGAGAGGTGTGCCCATGTCGACGAACGAAGCCATCGAGTACACCGACGTACTCATCGTCGGCGCCGGCCTGTCGGGCGTTGGCGCTGCATGCCAGTTGCGCCAAGACCGGCCGGAGAAGTCGGTCGTCGTACTCGAGGCAAGGGACTCGATCGGCGGTACCTGGGATCTGTTCCGCTACCCCGGCATTCGGTCGGACTCGGACATGTTCACGCTCGGCTATCGATTCCGGCCCTGGACCGAGGCCAAGTCCATCGCCGACGGCCCGAGCATCCTGCGCTACATCCACGACACCGCGCGCGAGTTCGACGTGCAACGGCTGATCCGCGTCAATCACCGTGTGACGACCGCGAGTTGGAGTAGCGCCGAGGCGCGGTGGACCGTCGACGTTGCGCGCACCGACACCGGCGAGACCGTCACGATGCAGTGCGCGTTCCTCTACGTCTGCTCGGGCTACTACCGCTACGACGAGGGATTCAGCCCGACGTTCCCGGGAGTGGAACGCTTCCAAGGACCCGTGATCCATCCGCAGCACTGGCCCGAGGGGCTGGACTACCGGGACAAGCGGATCGTCGTGATCGGCAGTGGCGCAACGGCCGTGACCCTGGTGCCGACGTTGGCCGCCACCGCTGCCCACGTGACGATGCTGCAGCGTTCGCCGACGTACGTCGCGTCCCGGCCCGGCCGCGATCCGTTGGCCGACCGGTTGCGCGCGCGGCTACCCCAGAAGCTGGCATACGCGATCGTGCGGTGGAAGAACACGCTTCAGTCAATGGCGATCTTCCAGCTCAGTCGCCGCCGCCCCGAATACGTGAAGTCCATGCTGCGAAAGGCCGCCGTCGCACAACTACCGGACGGCTACGACGTGGACACCCACTTCGCCCCGTCCTACAACCCGTGGGATCAGCGCATGTGCCTGGTGCCCGACGGCGACTTGTTCACCGCGATCCGCGAGGGCAGCGCCTCGGTGGTGACCGACCAGGTCGAGGAGTTCACCGAGACCGGCATCAAGCTGGCCTCCGGCGCCGAACTGCCCGCCGACGTCGTGATCAGCGCCACCGGGCTGAACATGCTCGCCATCGGCGGCATGGAACTCGTCGTCGACGGCCGCCCGGTCGACCTCTCGAAGACGGTGTCCTACAAGGGAATGATGCTGTCCGACGTCCCGAACTTCGCGTGGACCATCGGATACACCAACGCCTCGTGGACGCTCAAGGCCGACCTGGTGGCGCAATACGTGTGCCGCCTCCTCGCGCACATGGATCGCCACGGGTACGCCTCGGTGACCCCGGACGCGAGTCGGGTGTCGGCGCACCATGCGTTCCTCGATCTGACGTCTGGCTACGTCCGGCGCAGCATGGATTTGCTGCCGAAGCAGGGCGACCGCCTGCCGTGGCGACTTCACCAGAACTACGTGCGCGACGTCGCCCTGCTGCGTCGAGGCCCGATCGACGACGACGTGACCTTCACGGCGCTACCCGTCGAGCAGGTCGGGTCGCAGCAGCAGGTGCGGCAGCGCGTGAGCTGACGACGCACGCTAGAACAGGGTTGGTTGCAGCAACGCCCCGGCGGACTGAACCGCCGGGGCGCCGCGCATCGCAAATGGACGATTGTCGGGCTCGAGGCCGTGCCTGGCGACCAACGGTGCAACCCGGGCGCGAAGCATGTCGCGGTAGCTCTCGGGCAGATACGCACCGCGCCGGTACAACTCTCGGTACTCCCCCACCAACTCCGGACGCTCGCGCGTCAGCCACCCCATGAACCAGCCCCGCGTCGAACCGCGCAGGTGCAGGCCGAACACCGTCACCCCCGTCGCGCCGGCTTCGGCGATTCGGCCCAGCAGCTCGTCGAGGTGGCTTACCGAGTCCGTCAGCAGCGGCAGCACCGGCGCCACCATGACGTGACAGTCCAATCCCGCGTCGCGGATCGAGCGGATCAGCGCGAGCCGGGCTTCCGGCGTCGGGGTACCGGGCTCGACCAACCGGTGAAGTTCAGCGTCTCCGATGGCCAGCGAGACCGCAACGCTGACGTCGACTCGTTCGGCGGCCGCCACGATGAGCGGCAGGTCCCGCCGCAGCAGCGTGCCCTTCGTCAGGATCGAGAACGGGGTAGCCGAATCGGCCAGCGCACCAATGATTCCCGGCATCAGCGCGTAGCGACCCTCGGCGCGTTGATACGGATCCGTGTTGGTCCCGAGCGCCACGGTCTCCCGCGTCCACGACCGACGGGCCAACTCTCGCCGCAGTACGTCGGCGACGTTGATCTTGACCACCACCTGGGTGTCGAAGTCGTTGCCGCAGTCGAAGTCGAGGTACTCGTGCGTGGGTCGTGCGAAGCAGTACCGGCAGGCGTGACTGCATCCGCGAAAAGCGTTGACGGTGAAGCGGAACGGCAGTTTGGATGCCTCAGGCACCTTGTTGAGTGCGGACTTGCACAACACTTCGTGGAACGTGATGCCGTCGAACTGCGGCGTGCGCACCGAACGCACCAGTCCGAGCCGCTGAAGCCCCGGCAACGCGCCGTCGTCGACGTCTACGCCTTGGCCGTCCCACCGCATTCATTCATTCGAACGCATGTTCGATCAAAAGTCAATCGAACAGCACTACTGCGGCATCAGTTCCACGAACGCAACTGGCACTGTGTCGTGAAGGGACCGGTCTGGTCGGCGACCACCTGACCGTCGACGGTGATCACGCAGTGCACGTTGGGGTCGGCCTGCATGGCGTGCGCGGCACCGCTCGCGGACAGGAAGGCCCATTGCGAATCGGTTAGCGTGGCGTCGAACTCCCACGACGCACCCGGCGCCAGGTTGACCTTCTCGCTCCTGACGTATGCGCCCGAGTTGGCGTGGTACGCCTCCAAGCTCGGGGGTGAGGCGAACGAATAGTAGAGGTTGAAGTCGCCCGGTCCCGCGGCCGTCAGCGTGTAGTGGACCTGATGTGTGGCCGGATCGGCGTTCGCCGTCGGCTGTCCTACTGCAATCGATGCGGCTGCCAGCGCGAACGCGGCCCCGACCACGGCTGTTCTCTTTCGCATGACCGTCACATCGGCGGACGGTACCGGATCGTTACATCGCGCACCACCCGTCACTCGGATCTACGCACAGCGGCCGTGCGCTCGGCTAACGTGATCGCCGTGAAGAGCCCCTGCGGTTGCGACGCCGCACATGGACCGGCGGGGGTCTCGATCTCGAGGCGTACCGCGCTCGCCGCCTCGATCTCCGCGGTCGTCGCGGGGGCCGCGCTCGGCACGTCGGCCCGCGGTTCGGCGGCGCCGGCACCGAACGCACCCGCGCTACCCCAGAACGCGCTGGTCACCCTGGGAGTGCAAGCCGGACCACCGCCCGTCCCGAACAAGACCGGAGTGTCGTCGACACTGAAGGTCGGCCGCGACGTCTACCAAATCGACTGCGGCCTAGGCTCGCTCAACGCCTTCGCCAATGCAGGCTTTCGATTCGACGACTTGAAGAGTCTGTTCATCACCCATCTGCACACCGACCACATCGTCGACTACTACAGCTTCTTCCTCTCCGGCGGCTACACCGCCTCGCCGGGCAAGGCGCCGGTGACGGTCTACGGTCCCGGGCCTGCTGGAGGCTTACCGCCAAGCCGCGTCGGAAATCCTGATCCCAGCACCGTCGACCCAGGCAATCCCACACCCGGCCTCGCGGCGACCAGCGACGCCCTACTCCGCGCGTTCGCATACACCAGCAACATCTTCATCCGCGACATGGGCACCGACGACATCCAGTCCCTGATCGACGTCAACGAGATCGTCGTGCCTCCGGGTTCGGACGCGCTGAACAGGGCACCGCGGGTGGACCCGTTCCCGGTGATGTCCGACGACAACGTGGACGTCACGGCCACCCTGGTGTCCCACTACGACGTCTACCCGGCGTTCGGCTTCCGCTTCGACCTGAAGCGCTCCGGTGTCTCCGTGACCTTCTCGGGCGACACCACCAAGTCCGACAACCTGATCAGGCTGGCCGCGAACACCGACATCCTGGTGCACGAGGCGCAGTTCAGCCTCGACGATGCGTATTACGACAACAGGTTCCCCCCGGACTACCTGGTGAACTCGCATACCTCCGCGGAGCAGGTCGGCGAGGTCGCCGCCGCAGCCGGCGCCAAACACGTCGTCCTGAGCCACTATTCACCGACCGACCTGCCCGATGCCCAATGGCTCGACGCGATCGGCAAGCACTACTCCGGCAAGGTCACCGTCGCCCGTGACGGCCAGGTGTTCGCGCTCTAAGCCGGACCGTCGCCCAGCTGGGACGGTAGGCGCGCACCGAAGAGCCGCAACGCGTTGCCCGAACCGACCTTCAACCGCGTCGCGTCGTCCATCGGGTAGGACCGCATGAACTCGGCACCGGTCTGGTTGTCGTCCATCGGATAGTCGACCGAGAACATCACCCGATCGGATCCCATCACGTCGAGCGTGCACGCAAATGCAGGCGTGCAGAAGTTTCCACTCGTCGTGACGTGGAAGTTGCTGCGCAGGTATTCGGACGGGAGCCGTTGCAAGCTGCGACTCGAACCATCGCCCCCGAGTCCGAAGTAGCGGTCGATCCGGTACGCCGCGAACGGCAGCATTTCGCCGAGGTGTCCGATGATCATCTGCAGTCGGGGAAACTTGTCGAACAACCCGGAGTAGATGAGCCGCAACACGTGGGTGCCCGCCTCGACGGCGAATCCCCAAGACGCGAGGTGCAATCCGTCGGAGACGTAGGGCGCGAACCAAGCCTCCATGACGGCGGGATGCGGCGTGGTGGGATGCAGATAGATCGGCGCGCCGAGCGACTCGGCGCACGCGAACAGCCGCTCGTACGCCGGATCGTCGAGATACCGCCCCTGACAATGCCCGTTGATCAGCCCACCGACGAGGCCGAGTTCGGTGACGGCACGCTCCAGTTCGACGGCAGCGGCGTCGGGATCTTGAGTCGCCAACGTCGCGAATCCACCGAATCGCCCGGGAGTTCCGCGCACCGTCTCCGCCAGTTCGTCGTTGGCCCGCTGAGCCAGGTCGATGGCGCGTGCAACGTCTGGCTCTTCCTGAACGCCGGGGTCGAACAGCGAAAGGATCTGGAAGTCGATGCCTGCCGCATCCATCTGCTCGAGACGCAACGGTCCCCGGTCGTACAGTCGCTGGTAGCCGACGGGATTGTTCGATTGCAGCCAGGTGGCCACGGGGTTTCCGGCGCTGGCCGGGTCCCAGGCGAAATGCTCTTCGAGCGCGATTAACCCCATGACACCTCCGATATCGGTCTGTCGCACACCCTACTTCGGCAAACTCAGAGTTCCAGCAGGATCGTCACCGGGCCATCGTTGACCAACTCGACCTGCATGTCCGCCCCGAAGACCCCCGTCTCTACGTGGGCGCCCAGTTCCCGCAGGGCGGTCGCGAACTCTCCGACGAGTGGCTCTGCCACTTCACCGGGCGCGGCTGCGTTCCACGACGGGCGGCGCCCCTTCTTCGTATCGGCGTACAGCGTGAACTGGCTGACCACCAGAATCGGCGCGCCGACGTCGGCGGCGCTGGCCTCGTCGTCGAGAATGCGCAGCCGCCAGAGCTTTTCGGCCATCTTGCGAACCAACCCGGTGTCGTCGTCGTGCGTGACGCCGACCAGGGCCACCAGCCCCTGCCCGTCCGGTGTGATCGCTCCGACGACGGCTCCGTCGACGACCACCCGCGCCGAGGTGACGCGCTGCACGAGGACTCGCATCGTCTCGATGTTGCCATGACCGTCGAGCCGAACTGCCGAACCGCCTGTCCACCGGACTCGAGCGTGACAAGCTGCCCGGATGACGTCAGCAACCGAGCCGCGAGTCCTCGTCGACACCGGCGGCCTCCTGGTGACCGACGACGGCAGGCGTGTCCTGGTCATCGACCGCCGTACCGGCGCACTGGCGGTGACCGTCTTCGTGCTCGGCGTGCTGGCCATCGTCGTCGGCGGCTTCGGCGTGGTCGCCCTGTTCACCATGTCTGCCTGGCTCGGTGCCGCGTTCTTGGGGGTGGGCGCCGTGGCAGCGGTGGGCGCCGCCTTCGCGTTCCGCACCATCCGGCGGCGCCGCGCCCAACCACTGCACGCCTGCCGTCCGGTGGCGGTCATCGACCGCAAGCTCGGAATCTTCAGCTACGCGGGTGGCGCGATAGTGCCGCTGGACCAGGTCCGGTTCCAGCGCAAGATGCAACTCGGGTCGAGCTCACCCAAGCTCGTCGCCGTGACGCCCGGCGGGACCCGAGTGCTCAAACGCGGCAACCCATTCGACGGCGGGATCGGCAACGTCGATGAGGTGCTGACGGCCGCGTGCCGGAGCCACTTGGAGTCACGCCAACCGTGACGTGACGTCGGAGACGACGTCGCCCACCGCGACGTCGACCTGCTCCCCCGACGTCAGATCCTTGACGCCGACGGTGCCCGCTTCGACGTCGCGGTCGCCCACGACGAGCGCGATGCGTGCTCCCGACCGGTCCGCCGCGCGCATCGCGCCCTTCATCCCGCGATCGCCGTAGGCCAGGTCGACGCGGACCCCTGCGGCGCGCAGGGCTCCGGCCAGCTTGGCCAGGACCAGCTTGGCCTCGTCACCCAGCGGAACGCCGAATACGTCGACGAGTGCGGTTTCGCCGACGGTCTTGCCCTCGGCCTTCAACGCCAGCATCGTTCGGTCGACACCGAGCCCGAAGCCGATGCCCGAGAGATCCTGCCCGCCCAACTCGCGCATCAGCCCGTCGTAGCGGCCGCCGCCACCGATGCCGGACTGGGCGCCCAGCCCGTCGTGGACGAACTCGAACGTCGTCTTGGTGTAGTAGTCGAGCCCACGCACCATCCGCGGGTTGATCGCGTACGGCACGCCCAGCGCGTCCAGGTGCGCGAGCACGGTGTCGAAGTGCTGCTTGGCGACATCGGACAGGTGGTCGAGCATCAGGGGCGCGTTGGCGGTCAGCTCCCGCACGTGTGGCCGCTTGTCGTCGAGCACGCGCAAGGGGTTGATTTCCGCGCGACGCCGGGTGTCCTCGTCGAGGTCGAGCCCAAAGAGGAACTCCTGCAACAACTCCCGATACTGCGGTCGGCACGTGTCGTCGCCGAGCGACGTGATTTCCAGGCGGAAACCGTCGAGGCCGAGTGACCGGAACCCGGCGTCGGCGATCGCGATCACCTCGGCGTCCAGTGCGGGGTCGTCGACGCCGATGGCCTCCACGCCCACCTGCTGAAGCTGGCGATACCGTCCGGACTGCGGCCGCTCGTAGCGGAAGAACGGACCCGAGTAGCACAGCTTGGCGGGCAGTGCGCCGCGGTCGACGCCGTGCTCGATGACGGCGCGCATCACCCCGGCGGTGCCCTCGGGCCGCAACGTGACCGACCGGTCGCCGCGGTCGGCGAACGTGTACATCTCCTTGGACACCACGTCGGTCGACTCTCCGACGCCGCGCGCGAACAGCGCGGTCTCCTCGAAGATCGGAAGCTCGACGTACCCGTAGCCTGCTCGCCGGGCAGCGTCGAGCAGCCCGTCGCGCACCGCAACGAACTGCGCGGACTCGGGCGGCAGGTAGTCCGGGACGCCCTTCGGCGCCTTGAATTCGGTCACGCGGTGCACATTTTCACGACAGGCCTTCGAGGAACGGATTGGTACGGCGTTCGGCGCCGATCGTGGACTTCGGGCCATGCCCCGGTAGTACCACGGTGTCGTCGTCGAGGACCAACAGTTTTTCGACGATCGAGGTGTACAGGTCGCGGCCGCTGCCACCCTGCAGATCGGTGCGGCCGATCGACTGCTTGAACAGCGTGTCGCCGGTGAAGGCGAGCTCGGACGGTCCATCGGCAACGCGGAAGACGACGGACCCACGGGTGTGCCCTGGGGTGTGGTCCACGGCGACGGTCATGCCCCCGAGTTCGATCTTGTCGCCGTCACGGTCGAGTTCGACGACTTGGCGGGGCTCCCGGAAGAACGCCCCCAACGCGACCTGAGCCAGCCGCGGACCGAGGCCCGCGATCGGGTCGGTGAGCATGAACCTGTCCTCGGAATGGATGTAGACCGGGCAGCCGTAGGTGTCGGCCACCTTCTGCGCCGACCACATGTGGTCGATGTGCCCGTGGGTCAGCAGCACGGCGGCGGGCGTCAGCCGGTTCTCGTCGAGAATTCGTCGAAGTGGCGCAAAAGCGCGCTGACCTGGGTCGACGATGATGGCGTCGGCGCCCGCCCTCGAGGCAAGCACGTAGCAGTTGCACTGCAACATGCCTGCTGGGAATCCCGTGAGCAACACGCTGACCAGTTTCCCATCCGCGATTGACGTGGGTCGCAGCGCCCACGCTCAGCGATTACTGGCACACTCGGTCCCGACTGAGCGACGCCGCCGTCCAGACGGCGTCGACGACGACGAGGAGGACGCGGCGGTGCCGACCAACGAACAACGCCGAGCGACGGCCAAGCGCAAGCTCGAACGGCAGCTCGAGCGCAGAGCGGCCCAGGCACGCAGGCAGCGACTCATCGCGATCATCGGCGGCGCTGCGGGTGTCGTCTTGGTGATCGCGGCGATCGTCGCGACCGTCATGTTCGTCAACAAGGACTCCGGCACCACCGACACGGCGGCGTCGAGCACCCCCAGCACGTCGGCCCTCGACACGCCGCCGCCACCCCCGAACAGCAAGCCGCTTCCGCCCTTTGCGGCGCCCGCGGGTCTCGGTGAGAACTGCCAGTACGCGGCGACGCCGAACGAACCGGCCGCCAAGCAGGCCAACGCGCCCCGCACCGGCAAGGTGCCGACGGATCCCGCGCAGGTCAGTGTCAGCATGGCCACCAGCGAGGGCAACATCGGCCTGCAACTCGACAATGCGAAGGCGCCGTGCACGGTGAACAGCTTCGCCAGCCTCGCCCAGCAGGGCTACTTCAACGACACCCCCTGTCACCGGCTGACCGCGTCAGCGGGCCTTGCCGTGCTGCAGTGCGGCGATCCCAAGGGGGACGGCAGCGGCGGGCCCGGCTACCAGTTCGCCAACGAGTACCCGACCGACCAGTACCAGCCGGACGATCCGGCGCTTTCCGAGCCGGTGATCTACCCGCGCGGCACCCTGGCGATGGCCAACGCCGGTCCCGGTACCAACGGCAGCCAGTTCTTCCTGGTCTACAAGGACTCGCAGCTGCCGCCGAACTACACCGCGTTCGGCACCATCGACGAGACCGGGTTGGCGACGCTCGACAAGATCGCCGCCGGCGGGCTGGATCCGCTCAACGGCCCCGACGACGGCAAGCCCAAACTGCCCGTCCAGATCAAGTCGATTCAGCTGGACTGACATCCAGGTGCACGCGTTGTGACCACTCCCCCGCCGTACGGCGAAAACCAGCCAACGCCAACGGGTTACGGAGAATATCCGCCGACCCCCTACGCCGGGTACGGTGGCCAGCCGGGCTACCCCGGCTATCCGGGCCAGTCTGGTTACCCGCAGGCGCGGGGCACGAACTCCATGGCGATCGCGTCACTGATCGCTGCGTTTCTGGTGGCGCCGCTGGGGATCGTGTTCGGCCACATCTCGCTGTCGCAGCTCAAGAAATCGGGCGAGGACGGGAAGGGCCTAGCCGTCGCTGGGCTGGTGATCGGCTACACACTGACCGCACTGACGGTGATCGCGATCGTCGGCGCAATCCTCTTCACCGCCATGGTGGTCCGCTACGCCGACCAGTTCGCCGACGAGTTCAACAACAACTTGACCGCGATGCCCAGCGCGCCGGCGTTCCCGTCGCCGGGCGACACCTTGCCGCCGTTCAAGCCACCGGCCACACTCGGGTCCAACTGCCAGTACCCGGCCACCACTGAACCGGCGAGCAAGCCCGTCGCCCCACCCAAGACCGGCAAGATACCCACTACACCGCCGACGATCGCCGCGAGCATCACCACCAACCGCGGACCCATCGGCCTCACGCTCGACAACGCGAAGGCGCCGTGCACGGTGAACAACTTCACCAGCCTCGTGCAACAAGGCTTCTTCAACGGCACGACGTGCCACCGGCTCACCACGTCGCCGTCGATGGGCGTGCTCCAGTGCGGCGATCCGACGGGTGATGGCACCGGAGGTCCCGGGTACCGCTTCCCCAACGAGTACCCGACCAACCAATTCCGGATCACCGATCCCGCGCTCGAGCAGCCGGTGGTGTACCCACGCGGCACGCTGGCGATGGCCAACGCGGGCCCCGGCACCAACGGCAGCCAGTTCTTCCTCGTCTACGAGGACTCTGCGCTGCCGCCGAGCTACACCGTCTTCGGCACCGTCGACAGCCAAGGCCTGGCCACCGTGGACCAGGTCGCGGCCGGTGGCGTCGCGGGCGGTAGCGACGACGGCAAGCCGGTGCTGGCCGTGACCATCGATTCGGTCCGGCTGGGCTAGCGCCGCTGGCGGTTGGCGCTGCGCACGACGGCATCCAGCAAGCCAGGGG
The DNA here is from genome assembly GCF_033804605.1 of Mycobacterium sp. RTGN6. Lineage (NCBI taxonomy): Bacteria > Bacillati > Actinomycetota > Actinomycetes > Mycobacteriales > Mycobacteriaceae > Mycobacterium > Mycobacterium sp. RTGN6. The sequence goes on along the minus strand of NZ_JAPZKZ010000004.1, from coordinate 160,069 downwards.
CGACGGCGTCGACAGCGTCGAGTCGAAGCCGCTGGTGGGTGTGGCCGTCGACGACGAGCCGCTCGGTGACTCCCGCTTCCCGGAGGATCTTGAAGTGGTGAGTCGCGGTCGACTTGTTGATGCCGTCGTAGAGCGCCGCACACGGCATGGACGCCCCCGCGTTGACGAGCCTGCGGACCATCTCCAGGCGAACCGGGTCGGCCAGCGCCGACAAGAGCTGTTGCACGCTGCCGACCGGGTGCGCCAGCACCTCGCCCGTGAGCGGTGCGCTCATCCGTGTCCCCCGTCACCCGTAATAGGTTTGATGATCGTCAAACCTTACCGTACGCTCGACCTGGTTCGACGAACATCAAACTTACCGGGTAGGAGCCCCCGTGGCGATGGCCGAAGCAGACGGTGCGATCGTCACGCAGCGGTGGGCCTACTCGCTTCTGCTCGTGCTCAGCGGCGTCGCGCTCGGCGTGTCTGGACTGCCCGCGCCGCTGTACGGGATGTACGAGGACGCCTGGCATCTGTCGCCGCTGGCCACCACCGTGGTGTTCGCCGTGTACGCCGTCGCCGCACTCGGAGCCGTCCTGATCTCGGGCCGCATCTCCGACGTGGTCGGCCGCAAGCCGGTGCTGCTGGCCGCGCTGCTGGCGATGATCGTCGGACTCGGCGTGTTCCTGATCGCCGACGACATCGTGCTGCTCCTGGTGGCCCGGACCATTCACGGCGCGGCAGTCGGCTCGATCGTGGTGGCGGGCGCCGCCGCACTCCTCGATCTGCGTCCCAATCACGGCGCGCGGTCGGGTCAACTCAGCGGCGTCGCCTTCAACATCGGCATGACCGTCGCCATCGTCGGTTCGTCCCTGCTTGCGCAATACGCGCCGCACCCGCTGCGCACCCCGTATGCGGTGGTCGCCGTGGTGTGCGCGATCGTCGGGGTCGGCATCGTCGCGCTGCGAGAACCGCACTCGGCCCCCGTGCGTGGCCCCATTAGAATTGCGAGACCCGCTGTGCCAGAGCACATTCGCGGCGACTTTTGGTTCTCGGCACTCGGGGCGATGGCGTCCTGGTCGGTGCTCGGCGTGCTGCTGTCGCTGTACCCGTCGCTGGCCGCTCAGCAGACGCACATCCACAACCTGGTGTTCGGCGGCGCGGTCGTGGGCACCACGGCGTTCGCCGCCGCGATCGCACAGCTGCTGGCCACCCGCGTGCCTGCCCCGCGGGCCGCGATCATCGGTGATGCGGGCATGGCCGTCGCGTTGGTCGTCACCGTGCCGATCCTCGCCACGCACAGTTGGCCGCTGGTGCTCGCCGCCGCGGCGCTGCTCGGCGCAACGTTCGGACTCGGGTTCGGCGGGTCCCTTCGGCACCTCTCCGACGTCGTGCCCGCCGACCGCCGTGGCGAGACGATGTCGGCGTTCTACCTGCTCGCGTACAGCGCCATGGCCATCCCCACGATCGCGGCGGGCTGGGCCGCCACCAGGTGGTCGCTTGCGACTGTCTTTCCCTGGTTTGCGGGCGCTGTCGCCGTCGCATGCCTGATCGCTGCCGCAGTCGGCGCCTTCACCACGCGGACGCGTCAGGCCGCCGACGTCACGCGATAGACGTCGTAGACGCCCTCGACGTTGCGCACCACGTTCAGCACGTGACCCAGATGCTTCGGGTCGCCCATCTCGAAGGTGAAGCGGCTGATCGCCACTCGGTCATTGGATGTCGTCACCGACGCCGACAGGATGTTGACCCGCTCGTCGGCCAGCACCCGCGTCACGTCGGAGAGCAGCCGATGCCGGTCGAGCGCCTCCACCTGAATGGCCACCAGGAACACCGACGACGGCGACGGCGCCCACGTCACGTCGATGATCCGCTCGGCCTGGTCCTGCAGCGACGTCGCGTTGGTGCAGTCGGTGCGGTGCACGCTCACGCCACCGCCGCGGGTGACGAAGCCCATGATGTTGTCGCCTGGCACCGGAGTGCAGCACTTGGCGAGCTTGGTCAGCACGCCCGGAGCGCCCGGCACTGCGATTCCGACGTCGTCGCTGGTGCGTTGCCGCACCAGCATGGTGGTCGGCGTGGACCGCTCGGCGATCTCGTCTTCGGCCTCCTCGTCGCCGCCTAGCTGGGCCACCAACCGCTGCACCACGTGGCGAGCGGAGACGTGCCCCTCTCCGACCGCGGTGTACAGGGCCGACACGTCGAGGTAGCGCAGCTCGCGGGCCAGCGCACCCATCGACTCGGCATTCATCAAGCGCTGCAAGGGAAGTCCACCGCGACGTACCTCGCGGGCGATCGCGTCCTTGCCGGCATCCAGCGCCTCCTCGCGGCGCTCCTTGGCGAACCACTGCCGGATCTTCGCCTTCGCCCGCGGCGACACCACGAACTTCTGCCAATCCCGCGACGGACCCGCATTGGGCGCCTTCGACGTGAACACCTCGACCACTTCGCCGTTCTCCAGCTTGCGCTCGAGTGCCACCAGGCGGCCGTTCACCCGGGCACCGATGCAGCGGTGGCCGACCTCGGTGTGCACCGCATACGCGAAGTCGACGGGCGTGGATCCGGTGGGCAGCGTGATGACGTCGCCCTTCGGCGTGAACACGAAGATCTCTTGCACCGCAAGGTCGTAGCGCAGCGACTCGAGGAACTCACCGGGGTCGGCGGCCTCCCGCTGCCAGTCGAGCAATTGACGCATCCACGCCATGTCATCGATCTCTGCCGCGGCGTACCCTGCCGGAACCCCGTTGCGGCCCTTGGCTTCCTTGTAGTGCCAGTGCGCAGCGATGCCGTACTCGGCCGTCTTGTGCATGTCGCGGGTGCGGATCTGCACCTCGAGCGGCTTGCCCTCGGGGCCTACGACGGTGGTGTGCAGCGACTGGTACACCCCGTAGCGGGGCTGGGCGATGTAGTCCTTGAACCGCCCGGCGATCGGCTGCCAGAGTGAGTGCACCACGCCGACGGCCGCGTAACAGTCGCGGATCTCGTCGCACAGGATCCGCACGCCGACGAGGTCGTGGATGTCGTCGAAGTCGCGGCCCTTCACGATCATCTTCTGGTAGATCGACCAGTAGTGCTTGGGCCTGCTCTCCACGACCGCGTCGATCTTCGACGCGGACAGGGTGGCGTTGATCTCGGCACGCACCTTGGCCAGGTAGGTATCGCGAGACGGCGCCCGATCGGCGACCAGCCGCACGATCTCCTCGTACTTCTTGGGGTGCAGGATCGCAAACGACAGGTCCTCGAGCTCCCACTTGACGTTCGCCATACCCAGCCGATGTGCCAGCGGGGCAATGACTTCCAGCGTCTCGCGGGCCTTGCGCGCCTGCTTCTCCGGCGGCAGGAAGCGCATGGTGCGCATGTTGTGCAACCGGTCGGCCACCTTGATCACCAGCACCCGATGGTCGCGGGCCATCGCGATGATCATCTTGCGGATGGTCTCGCCCTCGGCCGCGGTGCCAAGCTCGACCTTGTCGAGCTTGGTGACGCCGTCGACGAGATGACCGACCTCGGTGCCGAAGTCCTCGGTCAAGGCCCCCAGCGTGTAGCCGGTGTCCTCGACCGTGTCGTGCAGCAGCGCCGCGATCAGCGTGGTGGTGTCCATGCCGAGTTCGGCGAGGATGTTGGCGACCGCGAGCGGATGGGTGATGTACGGGTCGCCGGACCGGCGCAACTGGTCGGCGTGCCGCTGCTCGGCGACGTCGTACGCACGCTGAAGCAGGGTCAGGTTGGCCTTCGGGAAGAACTCCTTGTGCACCGCGACGAGCGGCTCGAGCACCGGGTTGACGGCACTGCGCTGCGCGGTCATCCGCCGCGCGAGCCGGGCCCGCACGCGGCGCGACGCGCTCGACGCCGACTTCGACTGTTCGGCGGGCGTGGCGTCCGGGACGACGACGGGCATGGGCTGGGTCTGCGTCAACGCCTGATCGTCGGCCATCACCACCACCTCCTGCCCATTCGCCCCGTTAGTCGAGGATATCCCTGGCACCTAGGGCAAGCGCTCAATGCACCACGTAGAGACTGGTGACCGGCAGCGATTGCAGCCGCGCCCGGCCGTCGAGCGCGGCGAGTTCCAGCACGACGGCGGCGGCGGTGACGTCAGCTCCGCACGTCTCGAGCAGCTTCACCGTCGCAGCCACGGTGCCGCCGGTGGCGAGCACGTCGTCGATGACGACGATGGAGCGCCCGGCGAGGTCGAGGCCGTCGGCGGGGATCTCCAGCGTTGCGGTGCCGTACTCGAGCACGTAGGTCTCGCTGTGTACGGGCGGGGGCAGCTTGCCGCCCTTGCGGACGGCGAGCACACCGGTGCCGAGCCGGGTGGCGACGGCGGCGCCGAGCAGGAAGCCACGCGCATCGATCCCTGCGATCAGGTCGGCGCCCTCGGCGACCTCGGCGAGCGCGTCGGTCACCGTTGCGAGGCCGTTGGCGTCGGCGAGCACCGGGGTGAGGTCCTTGAACTGGATGCCGGGCTCGGGGAAGTCGGGCACCTCGCGCATCAGCGCCTCGATCACGGCCGCGGCGGCGGCCTTCCGGCTGGGTCCGCTCACTGCCTCAACTCCCACCGGTCCATGTTCCAGCCCGCGCCCCATCGCGTGGGATTGCTGCTGACCGCGAACATCGTCTTCGACGTCAACAAGGTGCGCTGCTGACGATAGAGCGGAAGCGTGGGCATGTCGCCCCAAAGCACCGGGGCGCTCTCCCCCAGCAGCCGCGCCAGCTCCTTCGGGTCGGACGTGACCGCCAACGCCCCGATGACCCCATCGACCTGTTCGTTGGAGTAGCCCGACAGATTGTTGCCGTTGCCGGTGTGCAGGTCGTACGCGTCGACGGACGACGAACCGCTCGATCCGCTGCCCGTTGCGCCGCCGGTACTGGCCAGCAGCACGTCGATCTGATTGTCCCGCAACGCCTGCGGGCCGACCGACTCCGTCGAGGCGTCGTCGATCGTGATGCCCGCGACGGCACAGGACTTCGCGATGGTGCCCACCGTGGCGGCCAGCCGCGCGTTCGGGCGCTGATATCCGATGCGCACGTTCAGCGGTCGTCCACCGATGGCATCCCGTGCCGCCTGCGGGTTGGCGACGCTGAACTGCCCGCCATCGGCCAGCGACTCGGTAGCCGTGATCGAGTCCTCCGCAGCGGGATTCAGCCGGGTGTTCGCGATCGGCACCTCGGCGTTGCGGGCGATCAAATCGCGGGGGGTGCACAGCGCCACCGCGCGGCGCGCGGCCGGATCGGCCAGCGGCCCCGAAGGGGCGAAGATGAGCTGTTCGACGCCCGCCGACGGGCTGTCGGTACGCACATAGTCGTCGGGCAAGTTCAAGGTGCCCGAGGATCCGGTCGCCACGTCGACGACGTCGTAGGAACCGGTGTTGACGCGCTCCTGAATGTCGGCGCCGCGCGGCCACACGGTGATGCGGGCGGTGACGGGTTTGGCGCCCCACCACTTGTCGTTGGCGACGAGCACGACGGCGCCATCGGCGGTCACCGAGTCGAGCTTGTACGGCCCCGAGGACGGGAAGCGCTTCAGCTCGAGGTCCGTACTGAGGTTCCAGGTGGTGTTCCAAGCCGCCGCTATGCGATCGATCGTCGGCCCGTCGCCCGCCAGCAGGGCGGTGGTGACCCCGCCGTCGCCGACGCCGAGCTCGTCGGCGATCACGTGGGCGGGCATCATCGACGTCGCTGCGAACAGCTGGCCGAAGTCCACGAAGGGGCGATCCTGCGCGAACGTCACGCGGGCCTTCTTCTGCCCCGGCGCGCAGTCCACCGACGCGACATCGCCGTAGCCGGCCCTGTTCGCGGCGTCGAAGCCGGGAAACCGACCGGACTGAGCGGCCCAGGCCAACACCATGTCGTCGCACGTAATGGGCTTGCCGTCGGAGTACACGGCGCTGTCGTTGATCTGATAGTCGAGCACCAGCGGGGCCCGACCGGCCACCGAGACGGTGCCGAAGTCGCGGTCACCGACGACCTGCCCGTCGGGCCCGTGGTAGTTGAACCCGGTGAGCACGCGGGCGAAGGCCTGCGGGCCGCCCGACGCGGCGCCCACGACGGTGTTGGTGTTGTAGGTGACGAGGGCGCCGTCGACGGCGTAGTCCACCGAGTCGGCGGGACCGCCCGCACACGCGACGAGCCCAGCTGCACCCACCAGCGCCAGCATGGCCGCCACGATCGCGACCGGCCGGGATCGGGCCGTCACGAGGGGCTACCGCCGGGGATTTCGCTTACCCGACGGTCGACCGGTCGGCCGGATCGGCCGTGCTCCCGGCGCCGGCTTGTCCGGCGCCACGGCGGGCACTTTCGACGCGGACGCCGTAACTACCTCGGCATCGGCCTCGGCGTCGGACTCCGACTGCCCGAGCTCGCCGCCTGCCTTGCTCGCCGCGGCCTTGCGCCGGTTGAGCACGCGCCGGGTGTGAGCGCGGACGAATTCGGTGCGTTCGCGCAGCGTGACGAGCAGCGGCGTGGCGAAGAAGATCGACGAGTAGGCACCTACGATCACGCCGACCAGCTGCACCAGGGCCAGGTCCTTGAGCGTGCCGACACCGAGCAGCCACACCGCGATCACCATCAGCGCGACGATCGGTAGTACCGAGATCAGGCTGGTGTTGATCGACCGCATGAACGTCTGGTTGATCGCCAGGTTCGCCTGTTCGCCGAACGTGCGCCGGGTGGTGTGCTCGAAGCCCTTGGTGTTCTCCTCGACCTTGTCGAAGACGATGACGGTGTCGTAGAGCGAGAAGCCCAGGATGGCGAGCATGCCGATGACGGTGGCGGGGGTGACCTCGAAACCGACGAGCGAGTAGACACCCGCCGTGGTGACCAGGTCGAACACCAGCGTCGCCAGTGCGGACATCGCCATGTAGCGCTCGTAGCGGACGGTGATGTAGATCCCGATGAGGACGAGGAAGACCACCAGCGCGATCAGCGCCTTTTCGGTGATCTGACCGCCCCACGTCTCCGACACCGCCGAGTCGCTGATGGCCTGCTTGCTCGCCGTGCCGTCGGGGCCCTTTGGCGAGAACGACTCGAACAGCGCGTTACGCAGCTTCTCGATCTCGGTGTTGTCGAGCGTCTCCGTGCGGATCTGCACCGTCGCCGAGTCGCCGCTGCCCACGACCACGACGGTTTCTGGCGCCCGGCCGATCGCCTCGGTGAACACCGCTTCGACCCGCTCGGTCGAGGCCGGCCCGTTGACCCCGACGGCAGGCATCGACACCTTGGTGCCGCCGTCGAAGTCGATGCCGAACGTGAACCCGCGCAGCAGGATGCTGATCAGCGCGATGGCGACGATGATGCCGCTGATCAGGAACCACATCTTGCGCTTGCCGATGACGTCGAACGCACCGGTGCCGGTGTAGAGCCGGACGAAGAACCCGTGCTGCGGAGCGGCCGTCGTCGCGGTCAGCTCGTCGGCGCCCGATTCGAGGTCGGCGGCGTCGACGTCACTCTCGTGCTTGCCCATGTCGCTACCTCCCTCCCGTCGTCAGGGCCGAGGCGGCCCGACGTTCGCGCGCGATCTGCTGGACCGCGCCAAGGCCGTTGAGGGCCGGTTTCGCAAACACCGTGGACTTCGACGCCAGGTAGACCAGCGGCCAGGTCACCAGGAACGCCACCACGACGTCCAGGATGGTGGTCAGGCCCAGCGTGAAGGCGAAGCCCTTCACCTGGCCGACGGCCAGCGCGTACAGCACTGCGGCGGCGATGAAGCCGACCGCGCTGCCGGACAAGATCGTCTTGCGGGCGCGTGCCCAACCGCGCGGTACCGCCGACCGGAACGAGCGCCCTTCTCGGATCTCGTCCTTGATGCGTTCGAAGAACACCACGAACGAATCTGCTGTGGTTCCGATGCCGATGATCAGACCCGCGATGCCCGCCAGGTCCAGCGTGTAGTTGATGTACCTGCCGAGCAGCACCAAGATCGCGAAGACCATGGCACCCGACGCGATCAGCGATAGCGCCGTGAGCAGGCCAAGCACCCGGTAGTACAGCAGTGAATACACCAGCACCAGCACCAGCCCGATGCCACCCGCGATCAAGCCGGCTCGTAGGGACGTCAAACCCAGTGTCGCCGAGACGGTTTCAGCTTCTGACGACTCGAACGACAGTGGCAGTGAGCCGTACTTGAGCACGTTGGCCAGGTTCTTCGCCTCGTCGACGGTGAACCGGCCGGTGATCTGCGTGTTGCCGCCCGGGATGGCCTCCTGGATCTCCGGCGCGCTGACCACCTGCGAGTCGAGCACGAACGCGGTCTGCGTGCCGACATTGGCGGCGGTGAAGTCGGCCCAGATGCTGGCGGCGTCCGGCTTGAACTCCACGGTGACGATGTTCTCGCCGCGGGTCTGATCGAGCCCGGAGCTCGCGTCCTTGATCTGCTCGCCGCTGATGATCGACTTGTCGAGCAGATAGACCTGGGTGTGGTCCTGCGAGCAAGTGACCAGCGGCAGGTTCGGGTCGTCGTTGCCCGCGAGCACGTCCTCGTCGTTGCAGCGAGTGGCCTGGAACTGCAACGCCAGGATCTGGATGTTCTGGTCGGCGCTCTGGCGCAACGCCTTCTCATCCGCAATGCGCTGGGCGAGATCGGCCTTCGGGTTCGGGGTGCCGGGTGCCGGCGGCGAGCCGGGTGGCGGCGCCGGAGCCGGTGGGGCGCCGGGTGGCGGCGCCGGAGTCGACGGACCGGGTGGCGGCGGCTCCTCGGGGTACGGGCGAGGCTGAGGCGGCGCAGGGGCCGCTGGCTCTGCGGGCGCGCCGCCCGGACGCGGCGGTTGGCCCGGGTTCGGAGGGACGATCGGAGCATCGGGCTCGGCGGGAGCGATGCCGATCGGAGGCATGCCCGGAGGCGCCTGGCCGGGAGGCACCTGACCCGGCGGGGCCTGCCCTGGCGGGGGACCTTGCCCCTGCGCGGGGATGACGTGGATGACCGGTCGGATGTAGAGCCGCGCAGTCTGGCCGAGGTTGCGGGCCTCGCTGCTGTCGTTGCCCGGAACGGTGATGACGAGGTTGTCGCCGTCGATGATGACTTCTGACCCGGACACGCCGAGTCCGTTGACGCGCGCGCTGATGATGTCCTGCGCCTGCGCCAACGCCTCGGGGGTGGGTTTCGAACCATCCGGGGTACGTGCGGTCAGCGTGACCCGCGTCCCGCCCTGCAGGTCAATGCCGAGTTTCGGGCTCGCTTGCTTGTCCCCGGTCAGGAACACCAGCAGATACGCCCCGATGAGCAGAACCAGAAAAAGCGTCAGGTAGCGGTAGGGGTGCACCGGTGCCGAAGACGATGCCACGTTTCTTGAGTCTCCTCAGGTCAGTACGTCAGGCCCCGCAAAGGGTACGTGGTCGTGCTGGGGGCTCAGCTGTCAGTCTTCGGCGACGGGGCCGGGTCGGCCTTCGCCGGCTCCTCGGCCACGTCCGTGACGTCATCGACTGACTCGTCGTCATCGTCGTCGAGCTCGTCGTCCGAAGGGACCCGGTCGCGGACCGCGAGCTTCATCCACGTCGTGATGACGCCGGGCGCGATCTCGAGGTCGACGCTGTCCTGGCTGATGTCGGTGATCGTGCCCTCGAGACCCGACGTCGTGTGCACGCGGTCGCCGATGGACAACGACTCGTGCAAGTCGACGGTGGCCTGCATGGCCTTCTTCTGGCGTCGGGACGACAGGTACATCACGACGCCCAGGCCGATGATCAGTGGAACGAATAGGGTCAATTCACCCATGGAGAGCACTGTCCTTCTCGTCGGTCATACAGTCACGGCGCCCGGACGGCTGGGTCACGCGGCGGCCTCTTCGGCGTCCAGTGTGCCATCACGGCAGCTGGCAGCCGAGTGCGCCCTTGGCCGGTCGGTGCCGTTGGCGTCCCAAAACCCTGACAGACTTGGGCATGCTTGGACACCTTGGCGTCAACGTAGCCGATCTGTCCGCGGCCAAGCGTTACTACGACGAACTGATGCCGCTACTCGGATTCACCGAGTTCGTCTCCTCGGAGGATGAGTTCGCCTACCGGCCCGCGGGCGGCAAGCCGGGCACCTATCTGTTCTTCTATCCGGCGGCGGAGCCGTCCGCGTACTCGCGGCACCAGACGGGGCTGCAGCACTTGGCATTCATGTGCAAGCGCCGCGGCCTGGTCGACGACGTCCATCGCGCGGTCAGCGGGCTCGCCGCCCGGTTCGGCGGTGCCGTGGTGCATGCGCCGCGGGAGTTCCCCGAATACCCACCGCCGTACTACGCGACCTTCTGGCTCGACCCGTGGGGCTTCATGCTGGAAGCGGTCTGCCACTACGACCGCGACTGACCGACGTGCCGACTAGGCTCTGACACAGCCTCGATCATCGCCGTGAATCCCCCTACGCCGCCGTGTCGTCCGTCTCGCAGGAGTCCCGAAGTGAGCACCCAAGAAAAGTTGGAACAGAGTCGTTTCCTGGCCACCGCCCTACCCGGCCCGAAGTCGCAGGCCCTCATCGACCGCAAGGGTGCGGCGGTCTCTCGGGGGGTCGGCACCACCATGCCGGTGTACGCGGCGAGGGCGGGCGGCGGCATCGTCGAGGACGTCGACGGCAACAGGCTGATCGACCTCGGGTCGGGTATCGCCGTGACCACCATCGGCAACGCGTCCCCACGCGTCGTCGACGCAGTCGCCGCGCAGGCCGCCGACTTCACCCACACCTGCTTCATGATCACGCCGTACGAGGAGTACGTCGCCGTGTGCGAACAGCTCAACCGGCTCACCCCGGTGAAGGGCGAGAAGCGCTCGGCGCTGTTCAACTCGGGGTCGGAAGCCGTCGAGAACGCGGTCAAGATCGCCCGCACCTACACGCGCAAGCAGGCCGTCGTCGCGTTCGACCACGCCTACCACGGCCGCACCAACCTCACGATGGCGTTGACCGCCAAGTCCATGCCCTACAAGCACGGCTTCGGCCCGTTTGCGCCCGAGATCTACCGGGCGCCACTGTCCTACCCGTTCCGCGACGCCGAGTTCGGCAAGGAACTCGCCACCGACGGCGAGTTGGCGGCCAAGCGGGCCATCAGCGTCATGGACAAGCAGGTCGGCGCCGACAACCTCGCCGCGGTGATCATCGAACCGATTCAGGGCGAGGGCGGCTTCATCGTTCCCGCCGAAGGCTTCCTGCCGGCGCTGCTGGAGTGGTGCAGGCGCAACGAAGTGGTCTTCATCGCCGACGAAGTGCAGACCGGATTCGCCCGTACCGGAGCGATGTTCGCCTGCGAGCACGAGGGCATCGACCCCGATCTGATCGTCACCGCCAAGGGCATCGCCGACGGGCTGCCGCTCTCAGCGGTGACGGGGCGCGCGGAGATCATGGACGCGCCGCACGTCAGCGGACTCGGGGGCACGTACGGCGGCAATCCGGTTGCCTGCGCGGCGGCGTTGGCCACCATCGAGACCATCGAGTCCGACGGGCTGGTCGCGCGGGCCCGCGAGATCGAGACGCTGATGAAGGAGCGGCTGGGCCGGATGCAGGCCGACGACGACCGCATCGGCGAGGTACGCGGCCGCGGGGCGATGATCGCGGTCGAACTCGTCAAGGCGGGCACCACCGAACCCGACGCCGAGCTCACCAAGGCGCTGTGCGCCGGCGCGCACGCGGCGGGCGTCATCGTGTTGTCCTGCGGCACGTTCGGCAACGTGCTTCGCTTCCTTCCGCCGCTGACCATCAGCGACGACCTCATCAACGAAGGCCTCGACGTCCTCGCCCTGGTCCTGGCGGACCTCTAGTTCCACCCTTCGACCCGGATCGGAGTTGGTTCTTCATGACTACGGTGCAGAACTTCATCGGCGGCGAGTTGGTCGACTCGGTCAGCGGCGCGACGATGCCGCTGATCGACCCGACCACCGGCGAGCGGTACGGCACCGCTCCGGTTTCCAACGCGGAGGACGTCGACAATGCGTACGCCGCGGCCGCCGCGGCGTTCACGGGCTGGAAGCGGTCGACGCCGTCGGTGCGCCAGAAGGCGCTGCTCGACTTCGCCGACGAGGTTGAGCATGCCGCCGAGGACCTGGTGGCAGCAGAGGGCCGCAACACGGGCAAGCCCAACCACGTGACCATGGCCGAGGAGATCCCGCCGATGCTCGACCAGATCCGCTTCTTCGCGGGCGCCGCACGCGTGCTGGAGGGCAAGTCGGCCGGCGAGTACATGGAGAACCACACGTCGTGGATCCGCCGCGAGCCCGTCGGCGTCATCGGTCAGGTCGCGCCGTGGAACTACCCGATGATGATGGCGATCTGGAAGTTCTGTCCCGCCCTCGCCGCGGGCAACGCCGTCGTGATCAAGCCGAGCGACACCACCCCGGTGACCACCGTGATGCTGGCGGAGTTGGCCGCCAAGCACTTTCCGCCCGGTGTGCTCAACGTCGTCACGGGTGACCGCGTGACGGGCGCCGCCGTCGTCGCGCACCCCACCCCCGAGATGGTGTCGATCACGGGCTCGGTGGCCGCCGGTCGGGCCGTCGCCGTCAGTGCCGGCGGACACCTCAAGCGCACCCACCTGGAACTCGGAGGCAAGGCCCCGGTGATCGTGTTCGACGACGCCGACATCGCTGCTGCCGCAGAGGGAATCGCCACCGCGGGCTACTTCAACGCGGGCCAGGACTGCACGGCGGCCACCCGCGTCCTGGCATCGGCGTCGGTGGCGGCCGAGCTCACCGCGGCGCTCGCCGAGCAGGCCAAGGGCGCCACGACGACGTTCGGCAGGGCCGCCGACGACGAGGATGCGTGGGTACCGCCGGTGAACAACGCCAACCAAATGGAGCGGGTGCTGAGCTTCTTCACCGACGTGCCGAGCCACGCCGAGGTCGTCGTGGGCGGAAATCGACAGGGCGACAAGGGTTTCTACGTCGAACCGACGGTGGTGGGCGGCCTACTGCAGGGCGACCGGATGGTGCAGAACGAGATCTTCGGACCCGTCATCACCGTTCAGTCCTTCGGCGACGAGGACGAAGCGCTCGCCTGGGCCAACGGTGTCGAGTACGGGTTGGCGTCGTCGGTGTGGACCAAGGACGTGTCGCGCGCGTTGCGGATGTCGGCCGCTCTCGACTTCGGGTGCGTGTGGATCAACACGCACATTCCGCTGGTCGCCGAGATGCCGCACGGCGGTTACAAGTCGTCGGGGCACGGTAAGGACCTGTCGATGTACGGGCTCGAGGACTACACCCGCATCAAGCACGTGATGGCCTACACGGGCTGACTCTCCTGCGCGAGCGACGACCCTCTCCGCGCCGGTAGGTGATTCTGGCTACGCCGACGTCCGCGACGTGCACTTCCAAGCCCGCAGCTAGTGGGCGTGGGTGTGGTGCCTGCCCCACGACCTCGACCACCAACGCGACGGAGCCGCCGACGCCGAAACCGGCTCGGTGGCCGACAGCTCCTCGGGCGTGCGGTCCACGGCCGCCACGGGCCGCCGCGCGTACTCGACGTCCCGCAGCGTCCGCACCGATAGCCGCCCCAGCGCGAAGGCCGCGAGGAACACGATCAGCGCTCCGAGTCCGTGGAAGTACGACAACTCGAGCCACAGCCGCTGACCGTCGGTGGGCGCGACGGGCGCGCCGACGTCTCCGAGCGCGAGTGGGCCGCTGACGGCACGACCGACGACGAACCAGGCTCCCGCCACCACGGTCAACCAGCCGCCGAGCATCGCCGTCACACGGTTCCTAGACACCAGCAGCAAACTTCCGCCGACGATCGTCGCCACCCCTGGCAACACCTCGAGCCAACCCCGGGCGGCCGACCATTCCTGGCTGGGGTTGAACGCAAAGTCGAGATACGGCCCGACGAACGGTGCGGCCGCACCCCAGATACCAAGCAGAATCAGAATGAAACCGCTCGCGGCGCCGCGGCTGCGCGGCATTCGAAGACGTCCACCTCGCACGCGCTCGCGGGTTTCGAAGTCGTTCACAACAGCCTCCTAGAGTCAACGATGGTCATACCCACGAATCCGGCGCGTCTAACCTCGCCCCGTGATCGGCGACCGCGGGGCGGAAACCCGTAGCCGTCCGCCTGACCGACGACACCGCGCCTGACGTGCTTGTGGCTGGGCCAACGTGCACCGCCGAGGACGCTGTCGCCGGGTTCGTCGGGGCGCCGCCGCGGCCCGCGCGGTGGGGGTGCCCGGCCACGCCGTCATGCGCCAATCAACCGTGAACACCGCGACGTTGGCGGCGGCGACGGAGTTCGCGCCGATGGAGCGACCACCCACCTGCTCGATTTCGCCGATGCCGGCGGCGGATTCAGCCGTCGCCCCCCGAATTGGCCGCCATTCCGCGAACTGCTGATTGCCCTCGCCGAACCGATCGCCGCCTTTGAGCCGCTGACGGGATGACGTTCGCCAGGCGACGCCCTTTCCGCGTTTCGCTGACCCCGACGAAAAATTGGTGCAGCAAACCCTCGTCAATGTCTGTACTATTCATTTCCTGGACATCGGATAGCACCGGCGTCCGCACGACGCACCCAAACCGCCCCGGGTCAGGGCCAAGGATCACAAGGTGAGCGCTCGATAGTGGACTGGATTCGCCCGTGGTGGCAACAGCCCGATCACTACCGATGGCTGTCCGCATACCTCTCCGCACACGACCTGCAACGATTCACCCGATACATGATGGCCGCCGTCGTCGCGGCACTCGCCGCGGTACCGATTCTGATATTGCTGAGCACGTCGGGCCCCGAGGGATCCGCCTTTCGCGCCACGGCGATCGCCGTGTCCACCTGTTGCCTCGGTATGGCCGTGATGTGGTTGAACCGGTGGCCGACGCAGCGGCAGTCGATCGTCTTCGCGGTGGTGGCCAACGCATGCATCGCTGCCATCTGCGTCGCGCAGACCCATCCAGGGGCTGGGATTCAAACGTGCGCCGCGTTCGCTGCCCTGGCCGGTTACGTCGCGTTCTTTCACAGCAGCAGACTGCTCGTACTGACCCTTGCCATCGCCGCCGTCACGGCGGCCATCTGCACGTTGCGCCCGAGTCCGTACGTGGACTACGCGCTGGCGTCGAGCAAGCTCATCGTGCTGTGCGTGAGCGTGCTCGCGGTGCCGTTCTCCGCGCAGGTCCTGGTGCGCATCCTCGGCATCGACGCACTCAACTCGCACATCGACCCACTCACCCATCTGCCGAACCGGCGGAGCTTCCAGCGCTCGGTACACACGTTGATCGCGGGGTCGTTCGACACGGCGCCTGCCCGACTCGCGATCGTCATGATCGACCTCGACGATTTCAAACGGGTCAACGACACGGCGGGTCACGCAGCCGGCGACCGCATACTCGTCGGCATCGGAGACATCCTCCGCCAGACCCGCCTCGCCGATTCCGTCATCGCCCGGTTCGGTGGTGAGGAGTTCATCGTGGCGGTCGTCGGCAGCGAGCAGAACGCCGTCGGACTCGCCGAGCGCCTGCGCACCGACATCGCCCGCCTGCCAGGTCGCGTCACCGCGAGCATTGGCGTCGCGAGCGCACCGTTCGCCCGGTTGCCCGAACCCGAGATGCGCTCGTTCGCCGATGACCTGGTGGATTCCGCCGACCAGGCGATGTACCAGGCCAAGCGCTCCGGCGGCGACCAGGTCTACGTGGTTGGACGGGCCCCGATCCGCTACCCCATGCTCAATCCGGCGGCGAGCAATACAACGGCCACCAACGGCAACGCACCCTGGATCACGGCCGACCGCGCCTTCTCCGGCGCCGACGCCACCAACACGATGGCGGCGGCCAGCATCGAGCCCACTCCGGCGAAGATCAGGGCCGCACCTACCGCGGTGCCCCCCGAGCTCATCCAGGCGACGCCGACGACGGTCACGATCGCCAAGAAGAGGTTGTAGAACCCCTGGTTGAAGGCCAGCAGTTTGGTGGCCTCCGCCTCCTCCAGAGTGGTCCCGAACGTTGCGCGCGTGCGCGGCGCGGTCCACTGCAGCGACTCGAGCACGAAGATGTATACGTGCAGTACCGCGGCCAGTGCCGCGAAAACCAATGCAGCAGTGATCATTTCGCATCCTCCGCTAATCGAACAGGCCGGACTGCCCCAACCCGCTCACGCCACTAGGAGGCGACAAGCCCAGGTGCGTCCACGCAAGCGGGGTGGCGACCCGACCGCGTGGCGTGCGGGCAAGCATGCCCGCCCGCACCAGGAAAGGCTCGCACACCTCCTCCACCGTCGTGGCCTCTTCACCCACCGCGACGGCAAGTGTCGAAACACCCACGGGACCGCCACCGAAACTGCGGGTGAGCGCCGACAACACCGCCCGGTCGAGGCGGTCGAGGCCAAGCTCGTCGACGTCGTAGACCGCGAGCGCGGACTTGGCGATGTCAACGGTGATGACCCCGTCGGCGCGCACCTCCGCGTAGTCGCGCACGCGGCGCAGCAGCCGGTTGGCGATGCGTGGGGTACCTCGTGAACGCCGCGCGATCTCGGTGCCCGCCTCCGCGCCCAGTTCGATTCCAAGGATGCCCGCCGAGCGGGACAGCACGCGCTCCAACTCGTTCGGCTCGTAGAAGTCCATGTGCGCCGTGAAGCCGAACCGGTCACGCAGCGGTCCGGTGAGCGCACCGGACCGGGTGGTGGCGCCGACGAGGGTGAACGGCGCGACCTCGAGCGGGATCGACGTGGCCCCCGGCCCCTTGCCGACGACGACGTCGACGCGGAAGTCCTCCATGGCCAGGTACAGCATCTCCTCGGCGGGCCGGGCGATGCGATGGATCTCGTCGATGAACAGCACGTCGTGTTCGACGAGGTTCGACAGCATCGCGGCCAGGTCACCCGCGCGTTCGAGCGCAGGCCCGGATGTGACGCGCAGCGACGACCCTAGCTCGGCCGCGATGATCATCGCGAGTGACGTCTTGCCCAGCCCGGGCGGACCGGACAACAGGATGTGATCGGGGGTGCCGCCGCGGTTCTTGGCGCCTTCCAGGACGAGGGACAGCTGCTCGCGGACTCGGGGCTGACCGATGAATTCGCCCAACGACCGCGGCCGCAGGCTGGCGTCGACGTCACTCTCGCCGACGGTCAGGGCGGAGGACACCTCACGGTCGGTGGTGTCCTCGTGGTCGTCCTCGTCGAACCGCCCCATCATTTCCTACCCAGCATCGACAACGCGGCGCGTAGCGCGCTCTGCGTCGTGGCATCGGGCTCACCGGCGAGCACCTTGTCGGTGGCCTCTTCGGCCTGCTTGGCCGCAAAGCCAAGTCCGACAAGCGCTTCCACCACAGGTCCGCGGATCGCGTGGCCGCTGGCCGAGGCCAGCCCACCTGGAGTCACGGCGCCGATCTTGTCGCGCAGTTCCAGCACCATTCGCTCGGCCCCGCGCTTGCCGATGCCGGGCACGCGGGTCAGCGCGGTGACGTCACCGTCGCCCAACGCCTGGCGAAGGGTCTGCGGGTCGTAGACGGCCAACGTCGCCAACGCGATCTTGGGCCCAACGCCGGACACCCCGAGCAGCGTGGTGAACAAGTCGCGAGAGTCGGCATCGGCGAAGCCGTACAACGTCATCGAGTCCTCGCGGACGATCATCGCGGTGATGAGCCGGGCCTCCGCGCCTCGCCGCAGCGTCGACAGCGTCGTTGGCGTGGTCAACACCTTGTATCCGACCCCGGCGGCCTCGATGACGACATGGTCGAGTGCGATGTCGATGACCTCGCCGCGTACCGAGGCGATCATCGCGCCGCCTTGAGCTTGGCCTGATACAGCCGCTTCTGTTCGGCGGCCATGGCCTCCGCCGCGGCCATCCGCGCGATCATCGGGGCGCGCCAGCAGTGGCAGATGGCCAGTGCCAGCGCATCGGCCGCATCGGCGGGAGTCGGTTTGGTCTGCAGCGCAAGGATTCTCGTCACCATCGCCGTGACTTGAGCCTTGTCGGCGCGCCCGTTGCCGGTGACGGCCGCCTTTACTTCGCTGGGGGTGTGGAAGTGCACGTCGATGTGGCGCCTGGCCGCGGCCAGCGCGATGACGCCACCGGCCTGCGCCGTGCCCATCGCGGTCGACGCGTTCTGGTGGGCGAACACCCGCTCGATCGCGATGACGTCGGGTAGGTGGGTGTCCATCCAGTGCTCGACGGTGTCGCTGATCGCCAGCAGCCGAAGCCCCAACGGATCGCTGGCGGGCGTGCGGACCACGTCGACGTCCAGCGCGGTGACCTTGCGGCCGCCTCCGCTCTCGATGACGGACAACCCACAACGCGTCAGCCCAGGGTCGACGCCCATCACGCGCACGAACACTCCTCGGTTGTCGAGTAGAACAGCTGTTCGAGAGCTTAACCGGCGTCGGCGACGGGACCGGGCAGGGACACGCCACCGCCGCCCTGCACGCTCGCGACGATTTCGGTGATGCGCCGGCGAGATGCCGCCCACCCCGCGACCCGTTCGGCGTGCTCCTGTCTTCCGGCCCGGCCCACGACGATCGTCCACGGCGCACCGAACAGCCGGGTGAGCAGCCAAACCGGCCAGACCAGCAGGAACGGCAGTGCGATGGCGAGTTGGACCAGTCCGTACATGCTGTCGCCGCTCATCGTCGGCCCGCGCAGCAGCCCGAAGCGGAACGGCCACCAGCGTCGGGACACCGACCACTGCACGCCGTGCGAGTCGTGGAAGGTCGGCATCAGAGCACGAAGTGTCCGGAGTATCCGGAGTATCCGGAGCGGCGGCCCTGGGCGAGCTGCTGGGCGATCTCGTCGATGCGATGTCCCGACCGTCGATACCCGCGGACGAGTTCACTGCCGACCTCGGAGTGATTGCGCTCGACGACGATCCGCCACTTGACGCCGAGCCCCTTCATCGCGAACCAGAACGGCCAGAGGAACAAGAAGGGCAGCGCGAAGATCCAACTGATGAAGTCGAAGTCGACGAAGTCGGCGAGGTCGGGGAACGGCCACCACCGCCGGTGCACGTTCCACTGGACGCCGTTGGGATCGGTTACCGCCGTCACGCGCCAATTGTGGCCGAAGATCGGGCTGTCAGCGCGATTCCGCGGTACTGCGGCGCGAGCACGCGGCCCGTCGCCAGAAGGGGTTCCGTGCTGCGCAGCGTCCGTGCGAGCACGAACGCGCCCTCGAGTGCGCCGACGAGGACGACCGTGACGTCGCGCGCCGTCGCGGCCGGTAATCCCCTGGCACGGAAGTACGCGGTGCCGGCGTCGAGCCAGCCTGCGAATATGTCGGCCGTCGTCGCGCGGAGTTCGTCGACGGTGTCGGCGACCTCGGCGGCGACGCTGGCCACCGGGCACATGTTGGCGAAGCCGGTTTCGGCCATGTCGACGGCGGCCTGGGTGAAGACGGCGTCGATGGCCTCGCCGAGGTCGTCGTGCGGATCGACGATGGTGGGGATCAGCAAGCCGTAGGCCTCGCCCGCGTTGACGAGGGCGTCCCGAGCGAGCGCCGCCTTGCCGCCCGGGAAGTGGTGGTAGAGCGAACCGATGGTCGCCCCGGACGCGGCGACGACGTCTTTCATGCCGACCGCGGCGTAGCCCTTGCGCCGCATCAGCTCTGCCATCGCGGTCAGGATCGATTCCTTGGTTGACCTTGCCAACGTCGCCTCCTCCGGACAGACTAGAGCATACGTTCTAGAACCATCGTTCTAAAGGAGTTTCGGATGAAGTCGGTGGACGTCACGGCAGGCACGCTCGAATTCCGCGAGGAGGGCGACCCGAACGGTCCGCCCGTCGTCTTGTTGCACGGACTGCTGATGAACGACGCGCAATGGAACCTGACGCTCCCGCTACTGCCCCGCGGCTTCCGCTACCTGCTGCCGATCCTCCCGATGGGTGGGCACCGAGTACCGATGCGCGACGACGCAGACCTCACGATGCCCGGCATGGTCGGCATCGTCGCGGACTTCCTCGACGCGCTTGACCTCACCGACGTGACCTTGGTCGTCACCGACTGGGGCGGTCCGATCTTCCTCACCGACCTCGGGCGCGACAAGCGGGTTGGGAGCTTGGTGATCTGCCCGTCCGAGGCGTTCGGGAACTTCCCTCCCGGCCTCCCCGGCAAGGTCGCCTGGCTGGCCAGTCGCAGCCCGCTGACTGTGTCGCTCGCGATGCGCCAGCTTCGCGTCGGCTGGTTGCGTAAGCAGTGGTTGATGTTCGGGATGATGGCGAAGAAGCCGATCCCGCAACACATCGTCGACGCATGGTTCGACGCCGGGCTCAAGGACAAACGGGTCCGGCGCGATCTGGTGAAGTACTGCCGCACCAAGTTCGTCAAACCCGATCTGGTGCGCAGCACCGAGCGGCTGGCCGCGTTCGACGGCGACGTGCTGGTGCTGTGGAGTCACAACCCGGTGATGCCCGACGACCACGCGGCACGGCTGGCCGACCTGACCAAGGGGTCGCTGCGGTACGTCGACGACGCGAACGTGCTGATCATGCTCGATCAGCCCGAGCACACCGCCCGAGAGATCGGAGCCTTCCTGCGCCGCTGAACACGCTGCGGGACTGACCCCGACAACCGATACTGAACGATGCGTTCAGCATCGATGCTCACCGACGACCGATGAGCGATGACCTCGTCGACGGGCGACCCCGGGCCCGGCCCGGCCGACCTCGCAGCGAGCAGTCCAGGGCCGCTGTCGTGCGTGCGGCGTCGGAGCTCATGCAGGAGGTCGGGCTCCGGGCGATGACCACCGAACTGATCGCCGCCCGCAGCGGGGCGAGCAAGGCGACGATCTACAAGTGGTGGCCGAACAAGTACAGCGTCGCCGTCGAGGCGTTCCTATCGGAGATGTTGGCCGAGGCAGCGGATCCCGACACCGGATCGGCCCACGACGACTTCCGCATCGTGCTGCGAGGAGTGATGCACTTCTACACGACGACCAGCGGACGGGTCTTCGCTCAGCTCGTCGGCGAAGCTCAATCCGACCCCGTGGTCCACGCGGAGTTGCGGGACGGGCTCATACAGTCCCGGCGCCGAGTGGGCAGGGCGATCTGGGAGCGTGGTGTCGCTCGCGGCGAACTACGTGCCGATGTGGACGCCGAAGTCGCCATCGATCTGGTTTTCGGGCCGGCGATGTATCGCCTGGTTACCGGAAGCGGTCCACTCGATGCCGCGGCCGCCGACGCGATCGTCGACGCAGCATTGTCGGGACTCTCGGTGTGACTGACGCCATCACAACCGCCGGGAACAAACCCAGGTCGTAACAACGCTGCAACCCATTAGAAACTGAACGTACAGTTTCTAATTAGGAGAAACATCATGAGCATCACAAAGGGCTTCATCGCGCCGCTGTTCATCGCGGCCGCTGCGGCAGGATCGATTGCACTCGCGCCATCGGCGCTGGCGGAGGGCACGGGTCAACCGCCGAACTGCACGACCCTGAGCAGCTCGAGCACGCAGTGTCAGACGCCGGGCAACGTCCAGCTCACCGCCACCCCGCCCTACGTGAACTACCTGCAGCAATATCCCTACTTCGGCGGCGTCGTGATCCTCGATCACCACGGCGGAATGGGTGGACATCGCTAACGCGACGGGTCAGTCCTCGTCGAGGGCAGCCACGACATCGTCTGGAATGTCGACGTTGGAGTAGACGTCCTGCACGTCGTCGCTGTCCTCGAGGGCGTCGATCAGCTTGAGTACCTTGCGGGCTCCGTCGAGATCGACCGGCACCGTGACTGACGGCTGGAAGCTGGCCTCGGCCGATTCGTAGTCGATTCCGGCGTCCTGCAACGCCGTTCGCACGGCGACCAGATCGGTCGGCTCGGAGATGACCTCGAAGCTGTCGCCAAGGTCGTTGACGTCCTCGGCACCCGCCTCGAGGACGGCGGTCAGCACGTCGTCCTCGGAGAGGCCGTTCTTCTCGAGCGTCACGACGCCCTTGCGGGTGAAGAGGTACGCCACCGAGCCGGGGTCGGCCATGTTGCCGCCGTTGCGGGTCATCGCGATGCGGACCTCACTGGCGGCGCGGTTGCGGTTGTCGGTGAGGCATTCGATCAGCACCGCGACACCGTTGGGTCCGTAACCCTCGTAGGTGATGGTCTGCCAGTCGGCGCCGCCGGCCTCTTCACCGGCGCCGCGCTTGCGTGCGCGTTCAATGTTGTCGTTGGGCACCGAGGTCTTCTTGGCCTTCTGAATGGCGTCGTACAGCGTCGGATTGCCGCCCGGGTCACCGCCACCGGTTCTGGCCGCGACCTCGATGTTCTTGATCAGCCGGGCGAACTCCTTGCCACGACGCGCGTCCTTGACGGCCTTCTGATGCTTGGTGGTGGCCCACTTGGAATGGCCGCTCATGCAGGTACAACCTCTTTCAGTTACACAAAGTCCAAGGGCCGAGTCTACGTGGCCTACTCACCCCAGCGATTTGGGCGTGAATTCGTTCGCCCAGCGACGGTAAACACGCCGAAGTCGCTATCGCACTGCATCGGGTGGCGTCAGCGCAACGATCCGGTAGCCGATGCCCGCCGGCCAGCCGAGGTGACCATGGACACCCACCTGGATCCAGGTGGGTGTGCCCTTCGGGTCGTCGACGAACGACGCGCCTGCGCCGACGATTGCGCTGCGCTCCCCCGAGCCTTGCAGCACGACGGAGACGCTGAGCGTCGCGTTACCGAGCGCCGCCCGCTCGTACGGCAGGCTGTCTGGGAGGAAGAACGCGACTTGGAAGTTCGGCATTCGAATGCCCATCGGCGCGTTCGGCGCCCGCCGCAAAGCCATCCCGCTCACCATCGGCTTGCCGTCGAACCAGACCGTCCCGACATACTCGGTGTGACGGGCCTCGCCGCCTGCGGGCAGCCGCACCAGCGTGTCGATTCGCGGTTGTGGCTCCACCTCGATCATCGTCATGTCGGGTGCCACCTTAGCCTTAGCGATTCTTGCCTACAGGGAGGCGACGAACAGCGCGTGCACGCGACGATCGCCCGTCATCTCCGGATGAAACGCGGTCGCCAGCACCTTGCCTTGTCGCACCGCCACCGGGTGCCCCGCCGCGCTGGCCAGCACCTCGACGTCGGGCCCAACCCGTTCCACCCAGGGCGCGCGGATGAAGACTGCATGCATCGGCTCGTCGAGCCCGACGAAGTTCAGGTCGTCCTCGAACGAGTCCACCTGTCTGCCAAAGGCATTGCGCCGCACGGTCATGTCGATCCCGCCGAGCGGCAGCGCCTCGCGACCCGGAACGCCCGCATCGTTGATCTCGCTGGCCAGCAGGATCATCCCGGCACAGGACCCATAGGCCGGCATGCCGTCGGCCAGCCTGGCGCGCAGCGGCTCGAGCAACTCGAGCTCGCGCAGCAGGTGGCTCATCGTCGTGGACTCGCCACCGGGAATCACCAGCGCGTCGACGGACTCCAACTCGGCCAAGCGCCGAACGGTGCAGGCGTCCGCGCCCGCCTCGCGCAGCGCGGCCAAGTGTTCTCGGGTATCGCCTTGCAGCGCAAGGACACCGACGCGCGGGCTCACTTGCTCTGCGGTGTGAAGTCGCGCTGGTAGCGGGTCAGCCCCTCCTGCATGACCGCCGCGACCATCTCGCCGTACTGGTTGAACAGCTTGCCCTGCGTCAGCGCGCGACCGCCGCAGGCCGACGGCGACGACTGGTCGTACAACAGCCACTCGTCGGCGCGGAACGGACGCATGAACCACATCGCGTGGTCGAGTGACGCGATCATCAGGTGATTTCGCTCGTCGGGGTGGTTGACCTGGGCCGAGCCCAGCAGGGTCAAATCGCTCAGGTACGCCAGCGCGCAGATGTGCAGCACCGGGTCGTCGGGCAGCGGATCGCGGTGCCGGAACCAGACCTGCTGCTGCGACGCCTTGCCCGGCAGCAGAGCCACCTGGTCGCGGGGCACGATCCGGACGTCCCATTCGTCGAACTGCCGGAAGCCGGCGTCGTCGAAGACCTTGCTCGCGGACTTGAAGTCGGGGATGTCGTCGGGCGGCGGTGCGGCGGGCACGGCGTCCTGGTGTTCGATGCCGCTCTGGTCGGTCTGGAACGACGCCGACATCGAGAAGATCGTCTCGCCGTGCTGAATTGCGGTCACCCGCCGGGTGCAGAACGACCCACCGTCGCGGAGCCGCTCCACGGAGTACACCGACGGCGCCCTGGCATCCCCGCCGCGTAGGAAGTACCCGTGCAGCGAGTGCACCTGGAATTTCGGGTCGACCGTCCGGACCGCCGAAACCAGCGACTGGCCGGCCACGTGCCCGCCGAAGGTGCGCTGCAGGAAGCCCGATTCGGGGCTGAACACGCCACCGCGATAGATGTTGACCTCGATCTGCTCCAGATCGAGAATCTGCTCGATAGCCACCGCGGGCGTTACCAGCCGCGTTCGGCGAGCCGGTGAGGCTGTGCGATGTCCTCCACGTTGATGCCGACCATGGCCTCCCCCAGCCCGCGCGACACCTTGGCCAGCACGTCGGGGTCGTCGTAGAAGGTGGTGGCCTTGACGATCGCCGCGGCGCGCGCAGCGGGGTCACCGGATTTGAAGATGCCCGAGCCGACGAACACGCCCTCGGCGCCGAGCTGCATCATCATCGCCGCGTCGGCCGGCGTGGCGATGCCACCCGCGGTGAACATGGTCACCGGCAGCTTGCCCGCCCGGGCCACCTCCACGACCAAGTCGTAGGGCGCCTGCAATTCCTTTGCCGCGACGAACAATTCGTCCTCCGACAACGTGGTGAGCCGACGAAGCTCGCCTCCGATGGCGCGCATGTGCGTGGTGGCGTTGGACACGTCGCCGGTGCCCGCCTCGCCCTTGGAGCGGATCATGGCCGCACCCTCGGTGATGCGGCGTAGCGCCTCGCCCAGGTTGGTCGCGCCGCAGACGAACGGCACGGTGAACTTCCACTTGTCGATGTGGTTGGCGTAGTCGGCGGGGGTGAGCACCTCGGACTCGTCGACGTAGTCGACGCCAAGGCTCTGCAGGATCTGCGCCTCGACGAAGTGGCCGATTCGCGCCTTCGCCATCACGGGGATGGTGACCGCCGCGATGATCCCCTCGATCATGTCGGGGTCGCTCATCCGGGAGACGCCGCCCTGCGCGCGGATGTCCGCGGGGACGCGCTCCAGCGCCATCACCGCGACTGCCCCGGCTCCCTCGGCGATGCGCGCCTGCTCGGGGGTGACGACGTCCATGATGACGCCGCCCTTGAGCATTTCGGCCATGCCCCTCTTGACGCGGGCGGTTCCGGTCTGACCGCCGTTCTCGGCGCTTTTCACCGTGGTCTCCTCCGTATTGGTACGAAATCGAGTCTAATCGGCGGACCAAATCGATTTGATCCGCAGCTCAGCGAATCGCTTGGAGCTCCCTGTCTTGGCGCGCCGTGCGCTGCGACGCGATGGCCACGGCATCCGCGAGCAGTTCGCCCAGTTGCAGCGGGTACACCGTTTCCCCGCTGGCGACCAGCGCGTTGATGGCCGCCTGATCACACCACCGATGCCCGTGGATGTACCGCCGTTCGAGCGCCGTGTGGCCGCTGGTAGACGGCTCGAAGCGGGCCGCCCGGTAGAGGAAGAACAGTTCCTCGCTACGGATCACCGCCCCATTGAAGTCGAACACCGCGTCGCGCCTCCAGACGGGGCCGACGAGGTCCGCGGCGCTGACGCGCAGCCCGGTCTCCTCGGCGAGTTCGCGCACGGCGGCGTCGAGCAGCGCCTCGCCGGGCTGGACGGCGCCGCCGACCGTGAACCACCACCGCGGCGCCCCGCCCGATTCGGCGGCCGGGTCCGAGCCGCAGAACAGCAGCACGCACCCGTCCTCGTCGAGCAGCACGATGCGCGCCGACGTGCGCCTGCTGACGCCTGCAGCGGAATGCTGTGCGGCGACTTCCGCGATCTCGAAGTAGCTGGGCATCGCCGCGGTTCCGCCGAGGTGCAGCCAGCGCACGAGCGGGCGCTCCCGCAGTGCAAGGGTGTCGCGGACGGCGTCGTTGTGGAAGCGCCTGGCCAACAGCACGCGTGCTTCGGCGTCGGCCATCTCGGCCACCAGCGCCAACGGGAGCGATGCGGGATCGACGAGCGCGAGCGCCGCCGACAACTCGTTCTCCGCGCCCTCGCGGGTCGATCTCGGCGCCCGCTCGGCAGCACCTGCAATCGCGGTCAACTGCCTGCCTGCGGGGGTCCGACCATAGGCATCGGTGGCCACGGCCCGCGCGACGACCGCGCGTCGACCGAGGGCACCGTCGAGCGCCTGCCAGGACAAGTCGTACCGCACGTGGAGTCGGTTCAGCCTGCTGGCGGTCTGCAGCGCCCACGCGCCGAGCCCGACGAGCGCCACCAGCAGCAGCCCCAGTGCGATCAGCGCGAGCCAGGTCAGCATCAGCTAACGCCCCGCGTCGGCTCGCGCCCGGCCGTTGACCCGGTCACCTGAACCTTGACCCCAGCCCCAGCCACGGTCTCGTAGACCCGGAGGATCTCGCGGGCCACCACCGACCAGTCGTATCGGCGGACGGCCTTGGCGGCCGCATCGACGTAGCGCGCCCGTGCGACGTCGTCGGACAGCACCTCGATCAGTGCCGACGCCATCGCCGCCGCGTCGTCGACGGGGACCAGCCGTCCCGCGGTCCCGTCCTCGAGGACGCGGCGGAAGGCGTCCAGGTCACTGGCCACCACCGCGGTGCCTGCCGCCATCGCCTCGACGAGCACGATGCCGAAGCTCTCGCCCCCGGTGTTGGGCGCGCAGTACACGTCCGCGCTGCGCATCGCCGACGCCTTCGTCGCGTCGCCCACCGACCCCAGGCAGTTCAGGTGACCGGCGAGGTCGCCGGCCTCCTCGCGAAGTTCGTCCTCGTCGCCGCGGCCGACGACGAGCACTTCGACGTCGGGGAACGCGTCGACCAACGTGGGCAGCGCGCGCAGCAGGACGTCCATGCCCTTGCGCGGCTCGTCGTACCTCCCGAGGAAGAGCACCGACTTGCCCGCCCGCGGGTATCCGTCCAGCTTCGGGGCCGACGCGAAGGCGGCGACGTCCACGCCGTTGGGGATCTGGACGGCATCGGAGCCGAGCGCTTCCATCTGCCAACGGCGGGCCAGGTCGGATACCGCGATGCGGCCGACGATCTTCTCGTGCCAGGGCCGCAGGATGCCCTGAAACATGCTGAGCGTCAACGACTTCGTGGTGGACGTGTGGAACGTCGCGACGATGGGTCCCTCCGCGATCATCAGCGCCAGCATCGACAGGCTGGGGGCATTGGGCTCGTGGATGTGCAGCACGTCGAACTCACCGTCGAGCAGCCACTTCTTGACCTTGCGGTGGGTGGCCGGCCCGAAGCGCAGTCGCGCCACGGACCCGTTGTACGGAATCGGCACGGCCTTGCCGCCGGAGACGACGTAGTCGGGCAGTTCGACGTGCGGCGACGACGGCGCCAACACGCTGACCTGATGGCCGTAGCCGCGCATCACCTCGGCGAGTTGCAGCACGTGCGCCTGCACACCGCCGGGCACGTCGAACGAGTACGGGCACACCATGCCGATGTGCATCAGCCCGTCCCGACGTTGTCCGCGTCGCCCCTGCCGTTGCCCTCCAGCCGGGCCCGCCGCTCGTCGGACAGGTCGGCGAGCCACTGGGGTTGCAGCATGTGCCAGTCGGCGGGGTGGGCGGCGATGTTGGCCCCGAACTGATCGGCCAGCGCCTGCGTGACGACGCCCACGTCACCCGACGACGTGTCCAGCGGCGGGGAGACTGCCGTCACCGAGATGTCCGGCGTGAAGAAGCTGTGCGTCGGCAACAGGGCCGCGCCGGTCGCCAGCGCCAATTTGGCTGGGCCAGAAGGAAATCGGGTCGGCTCGCCGAATAAGTCGACCTGCACGCCCGAACGGGTCAGGTCGCGGTCGGACATCAGGCAGACGATGCCGTTGCCGCGGAGTCGTTCGGCGAGGATCTCGAAGGGCGGTCGCGCCCCGCCCGTCAACGGGATCACCTCGAAGCCGAGGCTCTCGCGGTACTCAAGGAAGCGGTTGTACAGCGATTCGGGCTTGAGCCGCTCGGCCACGGTGGCGAAGGGACCGTACGTGTGGGTCATCCACACCCCGGACATGTCCCAGTTGCCGCTGTGCGGGAGCGCCACGATGGCGCCCTTGCCCCGTTCGAGAGCGGCAGCGACGTGCTCCCCACCCTGAGCGGCGTCCTGCAACTTGCGAGCGAGCACCTGATGATCCATCGACGGCAACCGGAACGCCTCCCGCCAGTATCGGGCGTAGGAGGCCAGCGAAGCACGAATCAGGCTGCCCGGCACCTCGGCAGCAGGAACACCGATGACGCGGGCGAGGTTCTTGCGCAGCTGATCCGGCCCTCCGCCGCGCGCGGCGTAGAGCGCTCCGGCGTCGAAGACGTTGCGCGCCGCGAACTCCGGCATCGCACGGACGACGCGCCAGCCCGTCGCGTAGCCGAGATCGGTGAGTTGGCCGCCGAACGGGAGGTGAAACCCACGGACGCTGGGCAGTCCCGCCGAGGGGGTGCTCACGGTTCGCTCGGTTCTTCGGCGTCGCCGGGGGGCGTCGCATCCGTGTGAAGCGGCTCCATCGCGCCGGGCGACGTGCGCACCGCATGCAGCCGCTGACCAAGCGTGATCAGGCTCGCCACCGCCAACAGCCACATCGCGGCGTGGAGCAACCACGGCACGTGCAGGAACCACACCCCCGACAGTCCCGCTCCGACGAGCACGATGATGAGCCGTTCGGGGCGCTCGATGATGCCACCACCGCCCTCGAGCCCGTTCGCCTCGGCCCTGGCCTTGATGTAGGAGATGACCTGCGAGGTCACCAGGCAGATCAGGGTGGCCACCACCAACGAGTTGCTCTGCGTGCCGAACGCCGCCCACCACAGCAGCCCGCAGAACACCGCGCCGTCGGCGATCCGGTCGCACGTCGCATCCAGCACGCCGCCGAAGCGCGTCGCGTAGCCCCGTTCCCGCGCCATCGCACCGTCGAGCATGTCGGCCAGTACGAACAGAAAGACTGTGAACGCACCCCACCAGAGCTGGCCGATCGGGAACAGCGTCAGCGCCGCAATCACGGTTCCCGCAGTGCCCAGGATCGTCACGCTGTCGGGGGTCAGTCCCAGGCGCAGTGCGACCTTGGCGACGGGGCGACTGAGTTTCGCGTAGGCCGCCCGCGTCAAGAGGTAGAAGTCGCTCACGACAACTTCGCCCATTCCGCGGCCAGCAGCGCACGCGTGTCGCGCAGCAGCTGCGGGATGACCTTGGCACTGCTGATGATCGTGATGAAGTTCGCGTCGCCGCCCCAGCGCGGCACCACGTGCATGTGCAGGTGCTCGGCAAGCGATCCGCCAGCCGAAGTGCCGAGGTTGAGCCCGACGTTGAAGCCATGCGGCCGGGACACGCCCTTCATCACGCGAATCGCCTTCTGCGTGAACGCCATCAGCTCGGCGCTCTCCTCGTCGGTGAGGTCCTCGAGCTCGGCCACCCTGCGGTACGGCACCACCATCAGGTGTCCAGGGTTGTACGGATACAAGTTCAGCACCGCGTAGACGAGTTCGCCGCGCGCCACCACCAGCCCGTCCTCGTCGGACATGTTGGGAATGTCGGTGAACGGTTCGGACGACTTCGCCGAACCGGTCTTGAGCTCGTCGGCGATGTAGGTCATGCGGTGCGGCGTCCACAACCGTTGGAGGTGGTCGGCGTCCCCCGCCCCCTGGTCGGTTATTGTCCGCTCTTCGCGCGAACGCTCGTCGCTACTCACGGCTGAAAGTCCGCCCCGATCAAATCGGCCGTGGGAGCGGCATTCTCGCGCCGCGCAATCCAGTTCGCGATGAGCTCGACCGCGTCGTCGCGCGACACCCCGTTGATCTGAGTGCGGTCGCCGAACCGGAAGCTGACGGCCCCGGCCTCGACGTCGCGGTCCCCCGCGAGCAACATGAACGGCACCTTCTGGTTGGTCTGGTTGACGATCTTCTTCGCCATCCGGTCGTCACTGGAGTCCACCTCGGCGCGAATGCCGCGCGCCTTCAGTTGCGCGGCAACGCCTTCCAGATACTCGACGTGACCGTCCGCGACGGGAATGCCGACCACCTGGACGGGTGCCAGCCATGCCGGGAAGGCGCCCGCGTAGTGCTCGGTGAGGATGCCGAAGAACCGTTCGATCGACCCGAACAGCGCGCGGTGAATCATGACGGGCCGCTGTCTGCTGCCATCGGCGGCGGTGTACTCCAACTCGAACCGCTCCGGGAAGTTGAAGTCCAGCTGGATGGTTGACATCTGCCAGCTGCGGCCCAACGCGTCGCGGGCCTGCACCGAGATCTTCGGGCCGTAGAACGCCGCGCCGCCGGGATCGGGCACCAACTCCAAACCGGACTCCGCGGCCACCTCGGCCAGCGTGTTGGTGGCTTCTTCCCAGATCTCGTCGGAGCCGACGAATTTCTTCGGGTCCTTCGTGGACAGCTCGAGGTAGAAGTCGTCCAGACCGTAGTCGCCCAGCAGCTCGATGATGAAGCGC
The DNA here is from genome assembly GCF_033804605.1 of Mycobacterium sp. RTGN6. Lineage (NCBI taxonomy): Bacteria > Bacillati > Actinomycetota > Actinomycetes > Mycobacteriales > Mycobacteriaceae > Mycobacterium > Mycobacterium sp. RTGN6. The sequence goes on along the minus strand of NZ_JAPZKZ010000004.1, from coordinate 129,736 downwards.
AGCAGCGACGTCAGTTCATCGCGCATCTGGTCACGGGTGCAGAAGATGTGGGCGTCGTCCATCGTCAGCCCGCGCACCCGAGTCAGCCCGTGCACCACCCCGGACTTCTCGTACCGGTACACGGCGCCGAACTCGAAGGCGCGCAACGGAAGTTCTCGGTACGAGCGGCCCCGTGCGCGGAAGATCAGGCAGTGCATCGGGCAGTTCATCGGCTTGAGGTAGTAGTCCTGGCCGGGCTTGCGCACCGTGCCGTCCTCGTTGAACTCGGCGTCGATGTGCATCGGGGGGAACATGCCGTCGGCGTACCAGTCGAGGTGGCCCGAGGTGTGGAACAGCTGCGCCTTGGTGATGTGCGGGGTGTTGACGAACTCGTAGCCCGCCTCGATGTGCTTGCGGCGCGAATAGTCCTCGAGCTCGCGGCGCACGATGCCACCCTTGGGGTGGAAGACCGGTAGCCCAGAACCGATTTCGTCGGGAAAGCTGAACAGGTCGAGTTCGACGCCGAGCTTGCGGTGGTCGCGGCGCTGCGCTTCCTCCAGGAGCTCCAGGTGAGCGTCGAGCGCCTCCTGCGACTCCCACGCGGTGCCGTATACGCGTTGCAGGCTGGCATTTTCCTGGTCACCGCGCCAGTACGCCGCCGAGCTGCGGGTCAGCTTGAACGCCGGAATGTACTTGGTGGTGGGGATGTGCGGTCCCCGGCACAGATCACCCCAAACCCGTTCGCGGGTACGCGGATTGAGGTTGTCATAGGCCGTCAGCTCGTCCCCGCCGACCTCCATGACGTCGGGGTCGCCGGACTTGTCGTCGACCAGTTCGAGCTTGAACGGCTCGCCTGCGAGCTCTTCGCGCGCCTGATCCTTGGACTCGTACACCCGCCGGTCGAACAGCTGACCGTCCTTGACGATCTGGCGCATCCGCTTCTCGAGTGCGGCGAGGTCTTCGGGGGTGAAGGCGCGCGGCACGTCGAAGTCGTAGTAGAAGCCGTCGGTGATTGGCGGGCCGATGCCAAGCTTCGCCTCGGGGAACAGGTTCTGCACGGCCTGGGCCAGCACGTGGGCAGCCGAGTGCCGGATGACGCTGCGTCCGTCCTCGGTGTCCGCGGCGACCGGTGTGACCTCGACGTCGGTGTCGGGCACCCACGACAGGTCGCGCAGCCGGCCCTCGGCGTCACGCACGACGACGATCGCGTCGGGGGCCCCGCGACTGGGCAGCTCGGCGTCGCGCACGGCCGCACCCGCGGTAGTCCCGGCAGCGACCCTGATCAGGGCTGCTGGGGCAGGGCTGGCGACGGCGCTCATCGGTCGGTCTCCTCATCGTGGGCATGGGCGTTCTGGGACGCGACCATGCTATCGGTGAGGGCGGTCAGGACCCCAGGCCGATGGGACTCTTCAACCAGGGCCACTCGATGCCGAAGAGGCCTGCCGTCCACGACAGCGCACCCAGCAGCCACAGCGTGCCCACTACGACCGCGGCCGTCAGCACGAATCCGAGTGCCTGCACCCACAGGCCCTGGGCCTTGAACCAGTCCATCACCCGGTCGTACCGCCTGCGTGTCCAGGCCAACGCGCGTCGGGCCCATTCGAACTCGGTGGCCAGGATGGCAAGGCCCACGAAGACGATCGCCCAGCCGGGGCCCGGGTACGGAATGGCGAGAATGCCGACGAAGAGCACGGCGAGCCCCACGACTCCGACGACGATGCGATAGGTGAAGTCGACGGCCGGGCGGTCGCGCACCCTGTCGCGCCAGCGGGCCCACGCGCGTTTGCGCTCGTTCACGGCTGGCCCGGCTTCAGCATCACGAACAGCGCCTCTGCCTCGCAGAGCACCGCGTCGCCGTCCAACAGCCGGCCGTCGACGAAGATCTTGCGACCTTCGATGCGCTCGATGCCCGCGTCCACCTGCAGGGTCGTGTCGATCGGCACGATCTGGCGATAGTCGACGTGCAGGTACGCCGTGCGCTGCTTCTTGCTGTCGCTGAGCTTGAACGCGGTGAACCCCAGCAGCGAGTCGAACAGATGCGCCAGCGAGCCGCCGTGCACGGCCCCGTTGCGCCCGAGATGGAAGCGGCGGAACGACGTCGTTCCCCGGATGCGGCCGTCCTCGGTCACGGTCAGGTCGACGGGGATCGACAGGATGCTGCCGCGGTTGGGCAGGTCGAACCGCCGCCCGGACGGCGAATGCCACTCGTCGGCCTCGTAGGGATCGAGCAGGCGGTTGGCGGCCTCGACGAGTTCGGCTGCCTCGCTGACGACGTCGTCGGGTGCATCGGCGCCCCGGGTGAGGTCCTGCAACGTGCGGACGGCTTCGACGAAACGTCCGTAGTCGGGACCACCCCGTCGGGTGGGCACCGGCGGGTTGAACCCTCCGCCGGCATGCTCGTGATGATCGGCTTCCACGGGTCCACCGTATGGGTGACGGGTTCGTGTCCAACGGTCAGCCGGTCGCACCGGCTTTGCTCAACGTCTCGAACTCCTCGTCGGTCAGCACGATCGAGGCGGCGCCGACGTTCTCCTCGAGGTGCGCGACCTTCGACGTCCCGGGGATTGGCAGGACCGCTGGGGACCGCTTCAGCAGCCACGCCAGCGCCAGCTGCGACGGCGTGGCGTGGTGGTCGGCGGCGATGCGCTGCAGCGGCCCGTCGGATGCGGCCAATGGCCCCGCCGCCAGCGGGAACCACGGGATGAACGCGATGCCCTCCTCGGTGGCCTTGTCGAGCAGCGTCTCGGAGGAGCGCACGGTCAGGTTGTACATGTTCTGCACTGACACGATGGTCGCCACCTTCTGAGCGGCGGCCAACTGCTCGACGGTCACCTCGGACAACCCGATGTGCCGGATCTTGCCCTCCTGCTGCAGTGCGACGAGCTCGCCAAGCTGGTCTTCGAGCGGGAACTTGGTGTCAATGCGGTGCAGCTGGAACAGGTCGATGCGATCGACCGCCAGCCTGCGCAGGCTCAGCTCGCATTCCTGACGGAGGTAGGGCGGGAAACCGAGCACCGGCCATTCGTCCGGCCCCGTGCGGACCAGCCCCGCCTTGGTGGCGATGACCACGTCGTCCGGGTAGGGGTGCAACGCCTCTTGGATGAGTTCTTCCGATACGTAGGGCCCGTACGAGTCTGCGGTGTCGATGAAGTTGACGCCGAGCTCGACCGCGCGGCGTAGTACGCGGATGCACTCGTCGTGATCGACGGGCGGGCCCCAGACGCCCTTGCCCGTTAGGCGCATCGCGCCGAACCCCAACCGGTTGACCGTCAGGTCGCCACCGATGGTGAAGGTTCCCGACTCTCGTGCAATGGATTCAGTGGTCACCCGAACGAACGTACTCCGACGGTGCCAAGGTGGGTGGGTGAAACTTGGTGACCTCGCCGCACTCCCGTTGACCTACACCGAAGTTGGCGCCACCGCGGGTCCGTTGCCCGCGGGCTATCACCACGTCCACGAGTCGGCGGTCATCGGGCATGGCCGCGAACGCTTCGACGAAGCCGCCGATGCGGTGATGCGCTGGGACATGCTGCGCGGCGCAGGGGTGCGTGTCGACGCGACGACGGAGGTCGCGGCCGTCGGCTCGGAGGTCATCGTCCGGCTGGGCCCCGTGCGTGCGCCATGCCGGGTCGTGTACGTGCTCGACGAGCCCGACCATCGCGGCTTCGCCTACGGGACGTTGCCTGGCCACGCGGAGATCGGTGAGGAGCTATTCGCGGTGCGTTACGACGCGGGCGACGACGCGGTGTATGCGGAGGTCACCGCGTTCTCGCGTCACGGCACGTGGTGGAGCCGGCTGGCCGGACCAGTAACGGCCCTGGTGCAGCGCATCGTGAGCAAGCGGTACGTGAAGGCGGTCTAGTGCCGTCGCGGGGTTGACCTCCACGGCCCCCGGATACTAACTTGTTGGTCAACAAGCTAGTTACTCTCCGAGAGGTCCACCATGATCGACGACGAACTGCGGCAGCGCCGCCTTGCAGTCATCCGCGAACACATGGACACCGAGGTGACCCACGACTTCGATCGGACGCTCGCCACGTTCAACGGCCATCCCCACTACGAGATCATGGCGACCGGGCAGGTCTTCGACGGCGACGGCGAGGTGATGGACTACTACCGCATCACCAGAACCGCGTTCCCCGACCAGCGGCATGACAACTCTCGCTTCCACGTGACCGACGACGGGGTGATCGTCGAATTCGACCTGCTTGGCACGAATCTCGGCGAGTTCTACGGGCTTCCACCGACGGGCAAGGCGTTCCGCGTGCCGATCATCGCCGTGTTCTTCTTCGAGGGCGACCGCATCGTCAACGAGCGGATCTACTTCGACTCGGCCAGCCTGGTGACCCAGATCGGGCGCGGTGAGCTGCTCGCGCTCGCCGGCGTGCAGAACGCCGAATGACGGAGCCTCGCCGCACGCAGGAGGAACGCCGCGTCGAGGCCGAACAGCGGCTGCTCGCCGCCGCCGCGGAACTGATCGGCGAGCTCGGGCCCTCGGGCGTGACGCTCGCCAACATCGGTGAGCGCGCCGGCTACAGCCGTGGTCTGGCCACCCACCACTTCGGTTCCAAGGGCGCGATGATGCAGCGACTCGTCGACTCGGTCACCGTCGAATTCCGCCGCGAGGTGTTCGCCGAAAGCGTCTCGGACTCCGCCCTCGACGAGGCGATGGGCCTGGTAAGCGCCTACTTTCAGGCGCTGTCACACCCGAAGCCGGCCAGCCGCGCGCGACTGATGCTGTGGGCCGACGCCGTGGCCACTGGCTCGCCCGATGTCCGGCCGTCGATGGTGGCCTCGGACCGCGAGTTCCGTGACGAGCTCGCCAAACGCATCGAGCGGGGTGTCTCATCGGGCGAGATCGCGCGTTCGATCGATCCGGGCGGGCTCGCCGCGGTGGTCGTCGGCATGTTGCGTGGTGTGGCCCTGCAGTCGATGCTCGACGACGAGCTCGACCTCGATGCCTGCCGGGCCGAGGTCGAAGAAGTGCTGAGGAGCCGGGTGCTGCCATGAAGGTTCACCACCTCAACTGCGGCACCATGGACTCCCCCGCTGCCATGGTCTGCCATGTGCTGCTGATCGAAACCGACAACGGGCTGGTGCTCGTCGACTCGGGTTATGGACTGGCCGACTGCGCGGACCACACCCGCATCGGCCCGTTCCGTCACCTGTTCCGGCCCAGGTTCGATCTCGACGAGACCGCTGCCCGACAGGTGGAGCAGCTCGGATTCGGGTGCGACGACGTGCGCCACATCGTGACGACGCACTTCGACATCGACCATATCGGTGGCCTCGCCGACTTCCCCGACGCCCAGATCCACGTCACCGCAGCGGAAGTCGCCGGCGCCGTGACGTCGCCGTCGTTCCGAGAGAAGATTCGCTTCCGGCCCGCGCAGTGGGCGCACGGCCCGAAGCTCGTCGAGCACGATCCGGACGGCGAGGCGTGGCGAGGCTTCGCGGCCGCCAAGGAACTCGACACCATCTCACCGGGCGTCGTGCTGGTTTCGCTGCCCGGACATACCCGTGGGCATGCCTGCGTCGCGGTCGACGCCGGCCATCGTTGGGTGCTGCACTGTGGCGACGCGTTCTACTACGGCGGCACCATCGACCGCCATTCGCCGGTACCCGTCGCCCTCAAGCTCTCCGAGGCGATGAGCGCCTTCGATCGAAAGCGTGTGCGCGACAACCACGCCCGGCTCGCAGAGCTATACGCCCGGCAGGAGCCGGACCTGTTGATCGTCTCGGCACACGACCCGAAGACGCTCGCCGACGCCATCGCCAGCAACGAATCGTGACGCTCAGGCGATCGCGCCAGCGTCCTTGAGCTCCTCGATCCGGTCCCAGTCCAGTCCGATTTCCATCAGCACCAGCTCGGTGTGCTCGGAGGCCTGTGGGGCACGGGTGGTTTCGAGCGCCTCGTGGTTGAACTGGACGGGGCCGCGAACCACCTTGAAGGGCGCTCCCCCGTCGTTCGCCTCGACCTCGACCACCATGTCGTTGGCGAGCGCCTGCTCATCGGAGGCGAGGTCGATCAGACTCTGGAATGGCGCCCACTGCCCCTTCATCGTCTTCAGGTGCTGACGCCAGTAGTCGAACGGCTTGCTGCGAATGGAGTCCGCGATCAGTTCGGCTGCCGCCGCGGCATTCTCGATGAGCGGCATGACGTCGGAGAAGCGCGGGTCGTCGGCCAGCTCGGGCAGACCCAGGTGCTCGAACGCGTCGCGGATGTAGCCGGTGGGGCTGACGATGCAGAGGTTGATGGTGCCGCCGTCGGAGGTCAGGTAGTTGCCGAGGAACGGGTTCACCGTTGGGCCAATGGAATCCGGCATCAACGAGCGCATCGTCTCGCCGGTCTCCATGCCCTGGGTGACGCTGGCGCCTGCCGCCCACCATGCGGTGCTCAACAGCGAAACGTCGAGTTCCACTGCCTCGCCCGTGCGTTCCCGGTGGAACAACGCCGCCGAGATGCCGCCCGCGATGTTCATCCCGCCGATCGAGTCGCCGAACGCCGGAATGCCCTGCGACAGTGCGCCGCCGATCTCCTCGGGCGTGAGCGCGTGCCCGACGCCGCTGCGCGTCCAGAAGGCGGTGCCGTCGAAGCCGCCGGTATCGCGTTCGACACCCTTGTCGCCGTACGCGCTGCCACGGGCGTAGATGATGTTCGGGTTGGCCGCACGGATGTGTTCGATGTCGAACTTGTTCTTCTGGCGCTGCGCGGGCATGTAGTTGGTCAGGAACACGTCGGCGGTCTTGGCGATCTCGTAGAGCACCTCCTGACCGCCGGGCGTGGACACGTCGATTCCGACGCTGCGCTTGCCTCGGTTCGGGTGCTCGATGAGCGGGTGCCGGTTGGGGTCGAGCTGAAATCCGCCCATGTTGATGAAGCCACGCTGGGTGTCGCCGCGCACCGGGTGTTCGATCTTGATGACGTCGGCTCCCCAGTCCGCGAGGATGGCCCCTGCCGCGGGCACGAACGTGAACTGCGCCACCTCGAGGACGCGAACGCCCTCCATCACCTTGATCAACTCAGGTCTCCCAACCTCGCCGTCAGCCCGACCATTACACTTGAAGCTCCTACTGTAATCACAGCGGTTTACTCAGCACAGGAGATGCGCGGTCGCGCAGCATCCAGCGCCGCCGCAATGTCGCCCCATGTCTGGCGCACGATCTCGGCGACCGGCAGCAGGTCGTCGATACGGGAGGACACCTGACCCGTATTCGCCACGCTGGCATCCATGTCACCGTCGAAGTAGAGCTCGGTGATCCGGCCAAGCAGCTGCGCATTCGCGTCGTTGGCGGCCACCCGCTGGGCCATGCCCGTGCGCAGCACCCGCATGGTCGGATTGCCCGGGATGTCCAGCATCACCGTGCCCGCGTCGTCCGCTGCCATGATCGCGTCCTTGAAGTTGGTGTGGACGGCCGACTCCCGACTCGCCAGCATTCGCGTCCCCATCTGCACGCCTTCGGCACCCAACACCACGGCGGCGGCCGCGGACCGGGCGTCGCACATGCCGCCTGCCGCGATGATCGGAAGGTCGATGGACTCGGCGACGAGCGGAAGCAGCACCATCGTCGAGGCACCAAGCAGGGACTTGAAGCCGCCGCCCTCCACGCCTTCGACGACCAGCGCGTCGACGCCGGCGTCGGCCGCCTTCCGTGCGCCCTTCAGCGATCCGACGACGTGCACGACCGTCATGCCCGCGTCGTGCAGTCGCGTAGTGAAAAGGGCCGGATCCCCGGCCGAGGTGAACACGTGTCGGACGCCGGCCGCGGCCAGTACGTCGACGATCGAAGGGTCCTTCTTCCAACCCTGGATCATGAGGTTGGCGGCGACGGGTTTGTCGGTGAGCTGGCGTACCCGCTGCAGATCCGCGCGACCCTCTTCGGTCAGGGTCTCGATCATGCCCAGCCCGCCGGCCTCCGACACCGCTGCGGCCAGGGCCGCGCGGGCGATGTACGTCATCGGGGCTTGGACGACGGGATATTGGACGCCCAGCAGGGCTTGAATGCGGTTGGCCACGATACCCATTGTTGGCACACGCCGATCTTGAGCCGACAGCGGCTCCGTCAGACGGCCGATATCACCTTGCCGCCGAGTCGGTCCTGGTGGATCTGGTGCAGGAAGCGGCCGATCGCTGCCACCACCGGTGCCGTGCGCGCACCGTCGATCAGGTCGAAACCGTGTCCCACGCCCGGCAATTCGATGTAACCCACGGCCGAGTCGGACACCATCCGCAGTCGGCCGACGAACGCGCGCGCCTCCTCGACGGGAATGATGCCGTCGTCGCTCCCATGCACCGCCAGAAAGGGCGGTGCATACGAATGAACGCGTTCCGTCGGCGAGGCCGCGCGGAAGACTTCGGGATGGCGCGTTTGCGAACGCTTCACGACGACCCGTTCGAGGAATCCCATGAAGCGGTCGCGCTCCTTCGTGGAGCGGTCGTGCCAGTCATAGAGGCCGTACACGCTGACCACCGCATCGACCGAGGTGTCGGCGTCCACGGGAAGGTCGGCTTGCCACTGAGGGTCGTTGGCCGTCAGGCCGGCCAAGGTGGCCAAATGCCCGCCTGCCGAACACCCGGCTACGGCGACGAAATTGGGGTCACCGCCGAACTCGTGAACGTTGGCCCGCGCCCACGCGATCGCGGCCTTGACGTCGGTCATCTGACGTGGCCAGCGGTGCCCTGGGCTGGTTCGGTATTGCACCGACAGACAAACCCACCCTCGCCGCACCAGATGAGCCATCAGCGCGTGGCCCTGCAGCTCGCGCCTGCCGAACACCCAGGCCCCGCCGGGCACGAAGACGAGCACCGGGGCCGGCTTCTGGAGTGGGTCCTTGGTTCGCCACACGTCGAGTAGCTGGCTCGGGTGTTCGCCGTAGCGCACCGCTGAGCGGTACACGTAACGCCGCTGCCCGGCCGCCTTCCACACCGGCGCCCGGTCCCGATGCGACGGCCAGGGCTGGGAGAGCAGTTCGGGGGCGACGATGCCGTCCAACGCCTCTGTCAATACGCCCGGTGTCAAGGCCCACCGATCGCGACGCTGCGCTGCACGCTCTGGGCTCCACCGCGGCTGCAGCATGCCTGCGAGCAAACCCGGAATGTAGCCTCGGCCGCCCACTCCGAGCGCCGCGAAGCCGCTGAGCACCTCGAGGTGTCGCCCGACGACCGGCAGCGAAGTCGCCGCGCCGCTCAGCGCAACTACGTAGTCGCCCGGCTTCGCGTCGACCACCCACCGGGAGCAGGAACGCAGTGTGCGGGTCACCTGCGTGGATGCGAATCCGAGCATCGTTGTAGCGTACGGCGCGCCCGCCAGTTAACCGCTGCGAATCGCGGTGCCGAAGTAATTCAGTTCTGTTCGGCCAGAACGGCACTCGGCCGGGCGGATCAGCCGACGTGACGGTTTCGGGGGAACGGCTGCGCGAGCCGCGCCCAACGTGTCGACTGATGTTCAGGGGTGCGGGTGAGCTGGGTGAGGGGAACTGAGTACACATGGAGCAGCTGAGCTGGACCGACGACATGATGCTGCGCGCCGAACGGCCGGAAACCCCGATGCAGATACAAATGCTGCTCATCTACGACCAGTCGACGGCCCCGGACGGCCGGGTCATCTTCAAGCGCATCCTCGAGGAGCTCGACGCACGACTACACCTCGCTCCGACCTTCCGGCGGCGCCTGACCGAGCTGCCTGGCAGCCTGCACATGCCGTATTGGGTCGACGATCCAGACTTCGATCTCGAATACCACGTTCGTCACATCGCCTTGCCTCAACCTGGCGACTGGCGCCAGCTGTGCATCCAGGTCGCGCGCATCCACGGACGCCAACTCGACCTGCGGCGCCCACCGTGGGAGCTGACCGTCATCGAGGGACTCAACGCCGTGCCAGGAGTGCCGAAGGGTTCGTTCGCGATCTCACTCAAGTTGCACCATTGCGTCGTCGACGGAATGGAAAGCGTCGAGATGATGGCGGCCATGCACGACCTCGCCGCCGACGCCCCGCGCCCCGCGCCGCCGGATCGCCCGTGGGACCCGGGTGCCTTGCCGTCGACGTCGAACCTGGTCGCCCGCACCGCAATCAACGTCGCGTTGTATCCACTGCGGGTGGGCAAGGTCGTGATTCCGAACGCCTACAACGCGCTGCGCCACCTGCGCACGCTGCCGGGCGCGCTGTCGGACGGTGTCGCGGCGACACTGGGCCCCGGAAATGGTTCACCGTTCCCGCCGAGCACGCGTTTCAACGGGTCGACGACCCCGCACCGGGTCTTCGAGGCACGGTTTCACGAACTCGCGGACTTCAAGCGCATCAAGGGGTGCGTGCCCGACGCGACGATCAACGACGTGGCGCTGGCATACGTCGGCGGCACGCTTCGCCACTACCTGCAGGGGCACGGTGAACTTCCCGAGGAGAATCTCGTCGCGGCCTGCCCGATGTCGATACGGTCCGACGACGAGCGAGGCGGGGGCGGCAACCGACTCTTCGGCAAGTTGCAACCGCTGGGCACCTCGATCGCCGACCCACTCGAACGGCTAACCGCGATCGTCGAAGAGACCTCCCAGTTCCGAAACGCGGGAGGCGCCGGCAGCGCCCGAGTGATGGATTTGGTGGGCATGGTCCCCACCACGCTGCTCGGGTTGACCGTCAAGGCCGCCAGCGCCATGCCGTTCAGCGGTCCGACGATCGCCAGTACCACGGTGAGCAACGTGCCGGGTCCGACGGAACCTATCTACTTCGCGGGTGCGCGACTTCGATACGTCACCGGTCTGGGCCCACTGATCGGGGGCATGAACCTGTTCCACGTCGTGGTGAGTTACAACGGGACCATCTCGATAGGGGCGACCGCAGACCGCGGCGCGCTCGCCGACCCGGCGCACTACGCCGACTGCATGCAGCTCGCATTCGACGAGCTGCTCAGTGCCGCCAACGACCGGTAGCCAGCGCTTAGACTCATGCGACTGCGATGACTGCCACGAGAAGAAAACCCAACGTCGAGGAGCGTCGGCGCGCGCTGTGCGATGCGGCAATCGAGCTCCTGGCCGAGGATGGCGCACGCAACCTGACTCACCTGAGGGTGGACCGCCGTGCTGGCGTGGCCGATGGAACGACCTCGTTCTACTACCAGACCCGCGCGGCGCTGCTCCGTGCCACGACCGATCGCGTGGTGTCCCAGGACCTCGCCGACTTCACCGCAGCGATGGCGTACGCGACGTCGGCCGACGCCGACAACTCCGAAGTGCTGCTGGCTCAACTCGCGGTGCAGGCGATGCGTACGGGCTTCGAACCCGAAAGGTCTCGCGCGCGGGCCCGATTCGAACTGATGATGATCGCCGCGCGCGACCCCGAACTCGGCTCGGTATTCGACGATCTGATGAAACAGTTCCTCACCATCGGCGAGCAGGCCGTCACTCAAGTGCAACCAGCGGGCGTGCCACTCGATCAACAGTTGATCAAAGAGCAGGCGCTCGCCGTCATCACGTTCCTCGGCGGCTTTCTCTTTCGACTCGCCAACGGTCTGTCCGGTCCGGAGACCGCCGAACAACTCGAGAGCTACCTCTACGCGGTGATCGCAGGCGTGGCCGCCGAGCACGACCGCATCCGCGCCGCCAAATAGGGCGAGTCCGCTATCCGACCATGGACGGCGACACCAGCACCCGCCCGTGCGCCTCTGCAGTCCGGACGAGGTCGAACGCGTCCGCAATCCTGTTGAGCCCCAACGTCGGTCCGATGATCGCCGTCGGATCGATCGTGCCGTCGGCGAAAGCGGTGATCGTCTCGCGGAACTCGTCGGGCCGGTAGCAGACCGAGAATCTGATGGTCAGTTCCTTGAGCAACGCGGTGATGGGTTCGATCGGCATCGGCTTGTCGCAGGCACCGGAGATGACGATGCGGCCCTGCGCACGCAGTGCCGCCTGGCAGGTCTGCAGCAGTTCGGGCCGACCAACGCATTCGATCACCACGTCGTAGTCGCCGGGAGTGGCCTCCACCGCCGACGAAATCACGTCGGTCGCTCCGATCGCGATGGCCGCCTGTCTGCGTTGCGGGTCCGGATCGATGACCGTAATACGCTGCGCCCCTTTGGCCCGCGCCCATGCGGCAGTCGTCAACCCGACGCCGCCCGCTCCGACGATCAGGACCTCGTCGTCGGGGCCGAGCTCGGCGGTGTGGACTCCGTGCAGTCCAACTGCGAAGGGCTCCACCAGGGCGGCGTAGTGGTCGGGGAGACCGCCCGGTAGTGCGAAGGAGTGGCGCGCAGGGACGACGGCGAACTCGGCGAAACCGCCGCGATCGGGACCCATTCCGATGTACCGGGTCTGTCCGCAGTGCGCGACGACCCCGGCCGTGCAGGCTGCACACGCTCCGCACGAAACCACCGGAAGCACGGCGACGTTGGTCCCCACCGTCACGCCCGCGACATCACTGCCGACGGCGACGATCTCACCGCCAAGCTCGTGACCCATGACCATCCCCGCGGGCATGTACGGCTGCGCCTTGATGTCGGATCCGCACACGCCACAGGCAGCGACCCGGATGACCAGTTCGGCTGCGCCAGGTGTCGGATCGGGCACCTCGACGACGTCGAAGCCGTGCTGCTCGTTGGTCACCACGGCTTTCACGCGTCCTCCAGTTCGATGTCGAACGTCGACAAGTAGTCATCGAAGATCGGTTCGAGGTCGGACCGGCTGACACCGGATCCGTCGAGCGAATATGGCTGCGCGCCATGACGATCCTGCGGATGTTGCGCTAGCCAGCCGAGGATCGCCTGTTCGGTCGAGCCGGTCAGCTCGTCACCGGCCCAGTCGTACAGCGAGCGCAGCACGGCCACGGGGTCACGCATCAGCTCGGCGTAGTGCAGGTCGAAGAACCGATCGTCGCCGACACGCCTTCTCGTTTGCAGCGGCCGGTCGACGTGTGCACGGAGCTGACGCAGCACGTTCGGCACGATCTCGGACACGTCCACGTCGGCGCCGAGCACGGCGCGGGACAGGTAGTTGAGGCGCAGGAACGACGCGGTGGACTTGAACGGATCGCGGTGCGCCCACACGATGCGCGCGTCGGGAAACTCGTTCAGCAGCGCCTCGACGTGGACCGCGTGCGACGGCATCTTGAGCGACCAGACGCCCGGTGCGCGCGACTGCAACATCTGGAGTACCAACCGCTCATAGGCGTAAGCACTGGACATGTCGGCTTCGAGCAGCCAGTCGGCATAGGCCGCGGTGGGCATGAACGACTCCCACAGGTAGGCCTTGAAGTCCTGGTTCTGCACGAAGAGGCACTCGGTCGGACCATCGGCCTCATCCCAGTGCACCAGCGGGATGTTCGCCGCCTTGAGTCCCTCGGCCAGTACGTCGAGTTCGGCCTTCTTCTTCAGGCAGCGCGGATCGGAGTAGAGCGTGTCCGGAGTCGAGGGCGGCACCGAGTCTTCGGCTTCCCACGTCAGAAGCGATCGCCGCCGCGGGTCCTGGTCGAGCAGATAACTGGCCAACGACGTGCCGGTGCGCGGAAGACCCAGCACGACAAGCGGACGTTCGACCCGTTCGGCTCGAACTTCGGGGTGGTGCTTGACGTGGTCGACGATGCGCAGCCGGTTCCACATCGCGTCGACGAACTGCCCGTAGAGGTAGGAGCGCCCGCCGTCGTTCACGCCCGGCGCGGACTCCACCGAGTCGACCAGAAGCTCTAGCCCCTCGCGCCATCCGTCCGCACCGAAGTCGTCCAAACTGGCGCGCTCGCACGCTGCGGTCACGAGCTGATCGACGTTGCGCGTGTGTTGACCAACCGATGCCGTCGCCATGGACGCAGAGACTATACGACCATAGAGAACAAATGTTAGGTTGGATCGGAATCCATTTGGGAGGGCTCAACGTGGCGCAATCGCTCGACTCGCTCGTGAAACAGGGCGAAGGCGCCCAGGACGCCGTCGACGTCGGCAACGGCATCTTCATGTCGAAGAACATCGCGAACAGCTACCTGGTGACCTCCCCCGACGGGGACGTCATGATCAATACCGGCACGCACTTCGAGGCCGCCGAGCTCAAGGCGCGCTTCGATCGGGTAGGCAACGGACCATTGCGCGTCGTCACCTTCACCCAGGGACATCCCGACCACGTGGGTGGGTGGGATTGGTTCAACGCCCCTGGAGTCGAGACGATCGCGCAGGCCAACCACGGCGACGTGCGCGAGTACTGGCGCAATCTGCACCCGTTCTACGTCCGACGCATCATGAAGCTGTGGGGCGCCTTCATAGACGTCGAGTCGACGGCCGCAGACCTACCCCCCGAACCGGTGCTGACCTCGTCGTTCATCGACACCCACGCATTCGAGGTGGGCGGGCGCCGATTCGAGTTGTACGCGACCCCTGGCGGCGAGACCACCGATGCACTCGCCGTCTGGATGCCGGAACACCGGACCGCGTTCGTCGGGAACCTGATGGGCCCCTTCTTCGGCCACGTACCGAACCTGTACACGCTGCGCGGCGACAAGATTCGCAGCGCAATGACGTTCATCCACTCGGTCGATCGCGTCATCGCGCTCCGGCCGGAGACCCTCTTCAACGGCCACGAAGTGTTCACCGGCGCCGACGAGATCGAAGCCACCATGACCAAGGTGCGCGATGCCACGAAGTTCCTGCGCGACCGCACCATCGACGGCATGAACTCGGGCAGTGACCTCTGGGCGCTGATGCGAGACGTCACGCTGCCCAAGGAACTCGCGCTCCCCCAGGTGCACGGAAAGGTGCCGTGGATCGTGCGCTCCATCTGGGAGGAGCACGTCGGTTGGTTCCGCTACGAATCGACCACCGAGCTCTACGACGCTCCTCCATCGACGGTGTGGCCGGACCTGATCGAATTAGCCGGTGGTACCGCGGGTTTGATCGAGCGCGCCAAGGCGCACGTCGATGAAGGCCGCCCGCTGCAGGCGCTTCACCTCACCGACATCGTGCTGTCCCAGACGCCAGGCGACGCGGGCGCCTCGGATGTGAAACATGCTGCACTGCAACAACTACTGTCCGCCGCGGGCGGGGAGAATCACAGCGAGGTGCAGTGGCTTCAGCAGGAGCTCAACACCGCCAAGGCCGATGAGGAGCAGCAGTGAAACCCGAGGATCTCTACCACAGCGGGATCATCGTCGACGACTTCGACAACACCCTTGAGTGGTTCACCAAAGTCGCCGGGTACGAATGGACCGACGTGGTCTCGGTCGACCAGGTCGGCGTTACGCCAGACGGCGAAATCACCATCCCGATGCGGATGGCCTATTCGAAATCGGAACCACGACTGGAGGTCATCGAGACCGTCCCTGGCACCATCTGGGAGCCGGCGGACTCGGGTGTCCACCACCTCGGCTACTGGTCCGATGACGTCGAAGCCGACGTCGCGAAGCTCGAGGCCAACGGATACCAGGTGGAGGTCAAGTCCTACATCCCGGACGATTCGGGCAAGTTGCTATGGGCGTACTGCAAGGGCCCCGGCGGCCCGCGCATCGAGCTGGTCGGCCAGGCCATGAAACCGTTCATGGAGTACTGGTTCTCGCTGGTCGACGGCGTACCGCAGTAGAGCCGTGAGCGGCGGGCGATCGCTAGGCAGGCGGTTGATAACCAGCTGCTGAGTTCCTCAGCTGCCAGATTTGCGCAGGGCACAAGATGCCGACCGCGTACGAAACCACGTAGTTGGCCGCTTGCTCGTCATTCGGGAAGAGGTCGCGTTTCACATCGGACATGACGGCGGCGTACGGGACACCGCGAGTCACCTTGTCGCAGATTTCCCAGCCGTAACCGAGCGCGTCGTTGTTCGGGAAGTCGTAATGACGCCGTACCACCACGTTGTAGACGTATTCGACTTCGGGCGCCGGGACCGCAGCTGCTTGCGGCGCAACGTAGACGCCCACCCACGGCGTCGCTAGGGCTATTGCGGCAGCGCCGAGCCGGCGTCGGGTTCCACTCACAGGCTCAGCTTCCCACATGAAGCGCCGGCAAAACAGTGCAACAGCGTTGTACCTTTTGACGGCGGCGACGATTGTCTGTCACCCCCGTTGGCTCCGCGAATGAACGCCAGCTGCGGTTTGCCGACCGCCCCCAGCCAACCCGTGATAGGAACAGGCGAATCCAAGATTCGGGGGCATGACATGGGTGCTGGCGCGCACGTAGGTCGAGTAGGTGCGCTCGCCGTTGCGCTGGGAGTGTGGGGCGCCATCGCGACCGGGCATGGCGTGGCCCACGCCGACACCCCGGACGGCTCGTCGTCCGATTCGAGTACGTCGTCATCGGAGTCGGGCGCGACGCCACCCTCGGCGGCGACGTCCGGCTCCACACCGGCCAAGCCCTCCGAGCGGGAGCCCGGCGAGCAGGCCGCCGTGACTGCCGAGGACGCCGAGGCTGTCGAGGACGCCGATGATGAAGTCACGCCAAGTTCGACGGTGCCCGCCCCATCGACCAGCGCTCCCACGCCGACCGAGTCGGCACCGGTTCCCGATGAGCCCAACAAGAAGAGCGCGCACGAGAGCGCCAAGAGCGCACCGTCGGCGACGGCCAAGCAGGCGACAGTCACGGCCGCTGACCCGGACCCCGAGCCCGAGGCCAACGACGAATCCGTCGGAGCCGCATTGGCTGCCCCCGCGGAAGTCGAACCCGCGGTTGCGTTTTCGGCCACACCGACCGCCATGCTCGTACAGACCGCCGCCCCGACGCCTGCGCCCTCGCTGACGTCGAACCCCATCAGCGTGGCGACGAGCTACGTGGCGGGCATCGTCACCAGTCTCGCCCAGGTCCTGCTGAACCCGTTCGCCGCCGCGGGCGGCCTGCCCGCACTCCCCGACTCGCCAACACCGTGGGCGCTGCTCGCGTGGGTTCGCCGAGAAGGCCTCAATCAGTCCCCGACCGTCACGTACACCCCAGGCAACAACGAACAGACCTCCGGACTGGTCTTCGGCGAGGTCGGCGGGGCCGATCCCGACGGAGACGCGCTCACCTACACGGTGGTGGGCAGCCCGCTCAACGGCGGCCGCGTCGTGCTCAACCCGGAAACGGGTACCTTCGTCTACCGGCCGACGAACGCCATGGCCGAGGTCGGCGGCACCGACCGGTTCACCGTCGTGGTGAGCGACGAAGCGTCGGGTCTGCACCTGCACGGTCCGGCGGGACTGCTTCAGTTCGCACCCATAGCAGTTCCGGTACTGGCTGTGCTACAAGCACTTCCGGTGATCGGGCCGCCGGTGTCGGCGATCGTATCGGTGCTGTCGAAGCTGCCGATCGTCGGCGACCTCATCGCACCGTTCGGCGAACACGCCGTCGTGACCACCATCGAGGTCACCGTCGCGGCGACTCCGGGACAGGACTTGTCGTTCGGCCCGGACTTCCACTGGGGCGTGGCCACGGGGTCATTCCAAAGCGAAATGGGCGGTGACGCGCCCAACGCCGTGAACTCCGATGAATGGGTGTTCCTGCACGACGCCATCAACAAGCTCATCGGAGCCGCGCCCGGCCTCCCGGAGGACGGGCCCGATGGCTGGGACATGTACGAAACCGATGCCGAGTTGGCCGCCGACGGGCTCGGGGTCGACACCTTCCGCACGGGCATCGAGTGGAGCCGCATCTTCCCCAACTCCACGGCATCGGTCGACGCTGCGGACGGCATCAGCGCAGAGGACCTCGCCGCCCTCGACGCGCTCGCCGACCAGGACGCCGTCGAGCACTACCGCGACGTGTTCCTCGCGCTGCGCGCCGAAGGGCTCGAACCGATGGTGACGATCAACCACTTCACGCTGCCGACGTGGTTGAACAACCCCACGCTCGCGCAGCGCATCGCGCTGCAACTCGGGGTACCCGGTTCGGAGTCGGGTTGGCTGAACTCCGACACCGTCGACGAATTTACGAAGTACGCCGCCTACGTAGCGTGGAAGTACGGCGACGACGTGGATACCTGGCTGGTGCTCAACGAGCCGACCGCCTACCCGTTCGGCGGGTTGCTCTACATACCCGGCGGCCCCGTACCCGCCTTCCCTCCAGGAGTGCTTCGGCCGGATCTGATGTCGACGTTCTTGGTCAACGAGGCCAACGCCTACGTCGCCGCGTCGAAGGAGATTCACCTCCGCGATCCCGGCAGCCAGGTCGGGTTCACCAACAGCATGAGCTCGTTTCGCCCGGCCGACCCGCTCAATCCGCTCGACCAGACGGCCGCGGCCGCATTCACCACCTTCTACAACGAGTGGTTCCCCGACGCGGTGATTCGCGGCGACGTGGACGCCAACCTCGACGGTGTCATCACCCCGGACGAGCATCACCCCGAAATGGCTGGTAGCGCAGACTTTCTCGGCGTCAACTACTACGCCACCGGGACGGTCCGCGGGTTCGGCATCCCCTTCCTACCGGGGCTGCCCTTCGCGCAGGGGTTGCCGAGCCGCACCTACACCGCGGGCAATTGCCCCACCGATGCGTGTAGCACCGACACCGGCCAGCCCATCGATCCGGGCGGTCTGCGCGAGGTGCTCGACGTCGCAGCGTCGTACGACGTCCCGATCTGGATCACCGAGAACGGCATCGCGAACGCCGATGACTCGCAACGGTCTTCGTACATAGTGCGGCACCTGGCCGTGGTGCAGGATGCGATCGCGAACGAGCACATGGACATCCGCGGCTACGTCTACTGGTCGCTCACCGACGTGCTGGAATGGTCCAACGGCTACGAGGACCACTTCGGGCTGTATTCATTCGATCCCGACACCAAGGAACGCACGCCCCGTCCGTCCGTCGCCGTCGTCAAGCAACTCACCGACGCGAACGGGCTTCCGATCACGCTGCTGCCCGAATATCTCGCTAGCCAGGCATGATGGCGGCGAACAACTCGGCCATCTCGTCGGCAGGTCCTGAGGGGACGGTGTAGCCCGTCTCGTCGCGGATGACGTCCAGGTTCGCCGCGACGTCCTCCAGTGACAACGCCGGATGATGAAAACCCTTGGTGCGCCCAATGAAGAACCGCGAGACCTGACCGGCACCCGCGGTGTAGAGCTCGCCGGTCACCGGGCAGTCGGCGTGCGCCAGGAATGCCACGACGGGCGCTACCAGCGCGGGGTCGATCTTCTCGAAGAACGGCTGCATCAAGGCTTGCGCGGAGGCGAGTGCCGCGGGGTCGGCGAGTTCCGCGACACTGGCCATCGACCGCTCGAGCATTCGCGTATTGGCGATCGGCGCGACCGCGTTGACCTTGATGCCGAGCTCCGTACCCTCGGCGGCCAACACCCGAGTGAAGCCGATCAGCCCCGTCTTGGCCGAGCCGTAGTTGCTCATCCGCGGAGAGCCGAGGATGCCCGCCGCCGACGTGGTGTTGACCACGCGGCCATAACCGCGCTCGCGCATCACCTTCCACGCGGGCCGAGTGACGAAGAAGGCGCCCTTGAGGTGGACGTCGATGAGCGGTTCGACACGCTGGCCCGTCATGTCGTCGAAGAGGGCGTCGTCGACGGTGCCCGCGTTGTTCACTACGACGTCGACCCGGCCCCAGGTGTCGACGGCGGCCGCCACGATGGCCGCGCCGCCGTCGGCGGTAGCGACGCTGTCCACGTTGGCGATGGCCTGGCCGCCCTGCTCGCGAATCTCGGCTGCGACGGATTCGGCTGCGCTGCCGTCGGTTCCGCCACCGGTGACCGAGGAGCCGACGTCGTTCACGACGACGCACGCGCCTCGTTCAGCGAGCAGCAGAGCGTGTGCGCGACCGAGGCCGCGGCCCGCCCCGGTGACGATGGCGACCTGGCCGTCGAAGCGGAGTTCGGTCATCTAGGGCAGGACGATCCGCAAGTGTTCCCAGCCCCGCACGGTCGACGTCGGCGCCATTTCGGCGGTGTCGTAGTCGATTCCCCACTCCGGCCAGCGGTTGAGCAGTTCGTCGACGGCCACCCGGCCTTCGAGGCGAGCCAGGTTGGCGCCAAGGCAGAAGTGCAGGCCCTTGCCGAACGTGAGGTGGCTTCCGTGTGTGCGGTTGATGTCGAACACGTCGGGGTCGGCGTAGCGCCGCGGGTCGCGGTTGGCGGCGCCGAACAGCAGCAGGATCGCACTGCCTGCCGGCACCGTGGTGCCGTACATCTCGAAGTCCCGCAACGAGTATCGCGCCACGTGCGGGCCCGTGGGTTGATAGCGCAACGTCTCGTCGACGACGCGGTTGAGCAGCGAGCGGTCCTCGTAGACCTGCCGACGCTGGTCCGGGTGTTCCGCGAGCACCTTCGCCAGCCAGCCGATGAGCCGTCCGGTGGTCTCGTTGCCCGCGCCAGCGACGACCTGCGTGTAGTGCAGCACCTCCTTACGGTGCAGCTTGCGCGTCACGCCCTCCTCGTCTTCGAACTCGACGTTGAGCAGTGCGGTCATCAGGTCGTCGGAGGGGTTCTTGGAACGCCATTCGACGTAGTCGGCGTAGATCCGCCCGTCGGCGATCTTGTCGGCGTTGGCCACCTTCATCGGGGTGCCCGGCTTGGTGCGCAGGTTCGCGTCGTTGGCGTCGCGCACCATGATCTGGTCGGACTCCGGGATGCCCAGCAGCATGCCGATCACCCGCATCGGCATCATCGACGCGAGTTCGGTGATGATGTCGAAGCCGCCGGAACCAACGTGCGGGTCAAGGCAATTGACGCAGAATGCCCTGATCTGATCTTCGATCTCAGCCATCCGCCGCGGCGTGAACACCCGGCCCATCAGCCCGCGCAACATGCTGTGCACGGGCGGGTCCTCGAACATCATCACGCCCTTGGGCATGTCGAATTCGGAGTTGACCAGTTCGAGGATGTCGCTGCGCGAGTTGGAGAACGTCTCCCAACTCGACAGCGCCTTCTCGACGTCGGCGTGGCGCGAGATCGCCCAGAAGCGGTACTTCTCGTTGTGGTAGATCGGCGCTTCGTCTCGCAGCCGTGCGTACGTGGGCCAGGGGTCGGAGGAGATGCCGAGGTCGTACGGGTCGTAGTAAACGTCGGTGTCGCTGGAAACGGTCATGAGTCCCTCTATTTCAGGAGGCTGCCGGCGTCGACGGGCAAGGTGACGCCGGTGATGTAGCGGGCTTCGTCGGAGGCGAGGAACAGCACGGCATTGCTGATGTCGACCGGTTCCACCCATGGGATCGGCAGGAAGTGGAACGACTGGCAGATTGGCGCGAGGTCGTCGGGCCCGGGGTTCTCCAGGTCGGGCCGGAAGAGCCGGTAGGTGGGTTCGTTCATCAGCAGCGGGCTGGACACGTGGGTGGGGTGCACGGTGTTGACGCGAATGGAGTGCTGGCCCAGTTCGACGGCGAACGTGCGCATCAGGCCGACGACGCCGTGTTTGGCCGTCACGTAGTGACCGACCTGCGGGTAGGCCTTGATGCCTCCGACCGAGCTGGTGATGATCACCGAGCCCCCACGGCCGCCTGCGAGCAGATGCGGGACACCGGCCTTGACTGTCTTCCACACCCCGCCGAGGTTGACGTCGATGGTCTCCTGCCACGTCGGCTCGCTCATCTTGTGGAGCTTGACGCCCTTCGAGCCGATGCCTGCGTTCGCCACGATGACGTCGAGCCTGCCGAGCTGTTCGACGCCGTTGTCGACGGCGGCCTTCAGCGCTGCGTAGTCGCGGACGTCGACGATCTCGGTGACGATGCGACGGTCGAGGTTCTTCACCATGTCAGCGGTCTCGGCGAGGTCCTCGGGCGTGGCCGCGGGAGCAGGCGAACCGTCGAAGCCGTGACAGACGTCGACGGCGATGATGTCGGCACCCTCCTGGGCCAAACGCACTGCGTGACTGCGGCCCTGACCTCGCGCCGCACCGGTGATGAATGCGACCTTGCCCTCGACCCGTCCCGCCACCGTTTCCTCGAATCCGCCAGGCCCACAATGTTGGGCAGTCGCTCAGTTTTCGCGGTCGCCTATGTCTAGCAGCCACAATGGCGTGGGGTCAAGGAATACCCGGGGCCGGACAACGCCTCCGGGCATCCGGGCAAACGAGTACGTTGCGATGGAGGTCCCCGACGAAATGGAGTGACGGCGATGGCGGATCAATTGCGCGACATCCGCGAGTTGATGGACGACACCGATGCCTACCGCGACGAGCTGAAGCGTCGCTGGACCGGGCTGCTGAGCTACCGCTACATCGGCCGCAACCACGACAGCATGAACCTCGGCGAGGTCGACAACACCGTCCGGATTCGCCGTGACATGCGCACCGCGGCTGGCGGAATCATGGTGGCGCCGTTGGCCATTTCCTCGCCGGAGGGCTGCCAGACCGACATGGTGGCGGTACCCAATCCGGTGATTGCCTCCGTGCAGATCATCGATCCCGGCTTCGACGTCAAGACCATTGAGGTCGTGGGATCCGGCGTCATGCACCAGGGCCGCACCATGGGCTACGGGCGGTGCAAGATCGTCGACGCGGAAAACCCCGAGCGCGTGATCGCCTTCATCGAGGGCCAGGGCGCGGTCATCGGCATCCCGCCGGACGGGTTGGACAAGATGGACGTGTCCGGCACCGAGCTCGTCGTCGAGGACTCCCCCGACCTGCCTCCGTTGTGGAAGGCGTTCGGCGCGAGCAAGCGCGACGCAGCTTCAGGTGGGCACTGGGTGCTTCCGCCGCTGACGCTCGAGTTGGCCTCACCCGACGCGGCCCTGCACATCGGACCGCAGCACGTGTTGCTCGAGACGGCCGCCACCGAGCTCGCCGCCGAATTGGCCGGTACGCCAATGGTTCAGGTAAGCAGTTGGCACGTGATGTTCATGGCCCGCGGCAAGGTCGGCCCGTTCCGCGCCGAAGGCACCGCCCATCACGGCGGCCCCGGGAAGGTCGGCGTGCGGGTGCTCATCCACGACGAGGGCAACGACGACCGGCCCGTGACCTCCTGCGCGGCGGTCTTCGACGTGCTGGCCGACCGGTAACTCACGTTCGGCGGGATGGCGGTTAGGTGGCGCCGACGGGCGTGAACTTTACGTGCAGCTCCGACAGTCCGCGCATGATGAACGTCGGGTCGTAGGTGTAGGTGCGGTCGTCGGCCGGACCGTGCACCGACTCGTCGATGCGGATGTCGGCCATTCTGTCCAGGATCCGGTTGATCGAGATCCGGGCCTCCGAACGCGCCAGCGGCGCTCCCGGACACGAATGCGCGCCGCGCCCGAAGGCGACGTGCTCGCGCACGTTGCGGCGGTCGTGCTGGAATTCGTGCGGATCCTCGAACTTACTCGGATCTCGGTTGCTCGCCCCCGGAAGCAACATGATGATCGTTCCAGCCGGAATGTCCACGCCCCCAATGCTCGTCGTGGTGCGCGCCAACCGGAAGTGGCTCTTGACGGGGCTCTCCGTCCGCAATGCCTCCTCGAGGAAGCCGGGGATTTGCGCGCGGTCGTCCCGAAGCGACTGCTGGATGTCCGGACGCTCACCCATCACCCGCATGGCCGTGCTAAGCAGCTTGGTCGTGGTCTCCATGCCCGCGGCGAACAGGAAGGTCGCGAGCTTGACGACCTCTTCCACCTCGGGGACGGCGCCGTCGGGGTAGGTCGCGGCGGCAAGCGCTGTCAGGACGTCCTCGCGCGGTTCGCGGCGACGGTCGCTGATGTACTCACGGAACTTGTCGTCCAGCCACACCAACGGATTGTGTGCGACGGTGTCGCTCTCGCGGATGTCGCCGACCACCTCGTTGCCTAGCACCCTGCGGAACTCGGTGTGGTCCGCCAACGGAACCCCAAGCAGGTCCGCGATGACCAGCATCGCGAAGGGCTTCGCGTAGTCCTCCATGAACTCGCAAGAGCCGTTGTCGATGAACGTGTCGAGTTGCTGGTCGGCCAGCCGCCACATGAACTCTTCGTTCTCGCTCAACCGTTTTGGCGTGATGAGCTTGCTCAACAGACCTCGGGTCTTGGTGTGTTCGAACGAGTCCATCGTGACGACGTGCTCGGCCATCGGGATCGTCGCGCGGTGCTCCTCGATCTGCGCGCTGATGTCGTCGCCCTCCGGCGTGAACGGAAGGGGCGGAAATGGTCCCGCGACGGCGACGCACGACGAGAAAGCGGGATCCTTGTATGCCGCAAGCGCTTCGGCGTGACCAGTGATCGCGACGACACCGTGCGGGGTCGCCGGCCGCACCGGGCACTGTGAACGCAGATGGTCGTAGTACGGGTAGGGGTCGGGCACCAGCGACTGATCGAAGAAGTAGTCGACGGCCTCGTAGTCCTGTCCCTGGCCGGCCTCGTCGAGCTGGGTCACGATGCCTCCACCGGGTCGAAGAGTACGGGCAGTGAGGTCGGCGAGCGGAACACCTGGCCCCGGATGTGTGGGTCGTTTCCCTCGGGATCCATCCGCAGATTCGGCAGGCGATCGAGCAGAAGGTTGATGGCAGTGCGCATCTCGAGCCGCGCGAGGTGCATGCCCAGACAAACGTGGACGCCGTGTCCCCACCCGAGGTTGCCCTTCGCGGTCCGGAAGATGTTGAACTCGTCCGGGTCGTCCCACCGATCCTCCTGCCGATTCGTCGAACCGAGCATCGGGAGCACCGAACACCCCTCGGGAATCTGTACGCCGCCGAGTTCGGTGTCGCAGGTGGTGGTGCGGGTGATGGTGAGCAGGGGCGGATTCCACCGCACCGCTTCCTCGATGGCCTGCGGCAGGAGTGAGCGGTCGGCGCGGACCGCGTCCAACTGCGCGGTGTCCGAGAGCAACGCGAAGAGCAGGTTCCCCAACGACCGGTACGTGGTCTCCACACCGGCCGGCAACAGCAATCGCAGGAACGAGAAGATCTCCTCATCGGTGAGCTTCTCACCGTCGATCTCCGCCTCGGCGAGCAAGCTGATCAGGTCGTCCTTGGGCGCGGCGCGGCGAGCCTCGAGGATCGGCGCGAAGTACTCGCACAGTGCCGCTGCCGCAGCAAGTCCACGCTCCGGGTTCATGATCCAGCTCAGCAGCGAGATGGACCAGCGCTGGAACTGCGGATAGTCCTTCTCCGGCAAACCCAAAAGGCCGGCGATGATCCGGCTCGGGTAGTCGAAGGTGAATTCCTTGACCAAGTCGGCCTTGCCGTTGGCCGCGAACTTGTCGATGAGTTCGTGTCCGACGCGCCCGACCAGTTCGTCTTGCCAGCGCGCCAACGACTTCTGCGAGAACGCCTTCGACACCAGGCCACGCAACCGGCCGTGCACCGGTTCGTCCATGCCGAGCATCACGCGCTCGCCGAGCACCGGGCCGAACGCCGCGATGACGCCCGACGACGAGAACGTCAGATTGTCCCGCAGCATCTGCTGGGCGTCCTCGTAGCGGTACACGATGAAGACGGGCTTGCCTTCCTCACCCGGCATCGCGGACATGTCGATTCGCTGGATCGGTTCCTCCCGTCGCAGCCGGGCCAATTCCGGGTACGGGTCCCGCACGTCGCCGGAGACGGCGTCGTCGAACGACCCGAAGTCCTCGAGGTCGTCGAAGAGTTGTTCCATGTAGCTGACTCCTTCAGGCTGTTGAACTCAAATGGCCGGGTAGGCCACGGATTTCACTTCCGTGTACTGGCTGAAGCCGACTAGACCGTTCTGACGACCGACGCCGCTGTCCTTGTAGCCGCCGAACGGCGTGTCTGCGCCGTAACCCGCCGTGCCATTGAGCCCGATGAACCCGGCGCGCAGCCGGCGCGCCACTGCGAGCGATCGGTCCAGCGAGCTCGACATCACGTTCCCGGCGAGGCCGTACACGCTGTCGTTGGCGATGCGGACCGCGTCGTCCTCGTCCTCGTAGGGAATGACGACCAGCACGGGCCCGAAGATCTCCTCCTGCGCGATCGTCATGTCGTTGTCGACATTCGTGAAAAGCGTTGGATTGACCCAGAATCCCTTGTCGAACTGTTTGGGTGGCTCGGTGCTCCCAACGAGCATCGTGGCGCCCTCGTCGACGCCCTTCTGGATGTAGCCGAGGATGCGGGACTGCTGCTTGGCGGAGATCACCGGGCCACATAGGGTGCCGGGGTCCTGCGGGTCGCTGGCGGGAATGTTCTCGTAGATGGCTTGCAGAATCGCTACGCCCTCGTCGTATCGCGAGCGGGGCAACAGCATTCGGGTGGGAGCGGCACACCCTTGGCCGGCATGCATGAGCGGGCCGATGCCGATCAAGCACGCGGTGCTGAAGTCGGCGTCCTCCAAGACGATCGTCGCAGACTTACCGCCCAACTCGAGGAACAGCCGCTTCATGGTCGCGGCGCCCTTCTCCATGATCCGTTTGCCGACAACGGTCGATCCGGTGAACGAGATCATGTCGACCTTGGGTGAGATCGTCAGTTCCTCACCGACGAAGTGGTCGGATGCGGTGACGACGTTGACCACACCGGCTGGGATGTCGGTCTTCTCGGCGATGAGGCGTCCGAGCCGCGTGGCGTTGAACGGTGTATCGGGCGCAGGTTTGAGCACCACGGTGTTGCCGGCCGCCAGGGCCTGCCCGAGCTTGTTGATGGTGACCTCGAACGGGAAGTTCCACGGCGTGATGGCGCCGACCACGCCGACCGGCTCGTGCCACACCTTTCGCGTGGTGTTCACGCCGGTGACGGAGACGAAGGTATCGCCGAGATCCGTTTCCCACGGAAAGGTTTCGATGAGCCTCGCCGGGTATTTGAGCCCGTCTTCGAGCGGGGCGTCCAGCTGCGGACCGTGTGTCACCGCGCGCGGAGCACCCACTTCGCGGATCAATTCCTCGCGAAGTTCCTCGACTTCACTGGTGATCGCCTCGTGCAGCTGCTCGAGACACCGCTTGCGCAGTTGGTGGTTGGTGGACCAGTCGGTCTCGTCGAACGACCGCCGGGCCGCGTCGATCGCTCGACGCATGTCCGGCTTCGAGGCGTCGGCGACCTCGCCCAGCGCCTCTTCGTTCGCGGGATTGATGTTGGTGAACGTACCGGCCTCGCCGTCAACGAGCTTGCCGTCGATCAGCATTCGTGCTTCGTAGGCGGCCGTGGACTCAGCCATTGCGCTCGCTCCCTTGCTCGGACGCCTTGCGGGCGGCCGCTCGTCTCGCCGCTCGGTCAGCCAGGCGCTGCATCAGCGGTTTCGGAATCACCTTGGCCGCCAGAACCATCGCGCGCTGTGCGCCAGTCAAGGGCCATGCGCCGTCGCGCATGGCGCCCTGCTTGGGGATTCCCATGACAAGTCGGGATATGTGATGCATCCCGCTCGACGGCAGGAAGCGGTTCGACGCCAACAGCATCGACGCGTCCGGCCCAACGCCATGGCGACGAAACGCCCCGCGATCGTCGAGTGCTTTCACCAAGCCGTTGGTGAACTTCTCCGGTGGCCGCGCGAAACTGACGGCGAACCGACCTCGGGTGTTCATGGTGGTGTGCAACCGGGCGTAGGGCCCGGCGAAGTCGCGGTCGTCAGTGGTTCCGGCATCGGTGATGATGTCCGTGTCGTAGGTGCCGGTCACCAGGATCGTGACACCCAATCCGAACGGAGCGATCTCACCTGCCATTGACTCGCCCCACCGTTCCATGGCGCCCTTGGCCGCGGAATAGGCTGCGATGGCCGGCTGCCCGCGCACTCCGCCGGCACTCGAGACCAATACGATGCGGCCCCTTCCGGCCGCCCGCATGGACGGCAGCAAGGCCTTGGTGAGCGCGACCGGACCCAGCACGTGTGTGGCGAACATGTTCTCCCACAACGCCATGTCCGTCTCCTCCACCATTCCGGCAGCGGAGATCCCGGCATTGTTCACCAACGCGTAGGGCGCGCCAACGGCTTCCTCGATGGTCTTTGCAGCAGCCTCGATGGAAGCGAGGTCGAGGAGGTCGAGCGCCACGCCGATCAGACGATCGTCGTCCTCGGCCGCCCCGGTCGCCCCGCGCAACAACGGCATTCCACGGTCGGGCGTGCGCATCGCCGCGACCACGCGCCACCCCTCGCGGTAAAGGCGCACGGTCGATGCGAAGCCCAGGCCCCTGGACGCACCGGTGATGACTACAGTGCGGGGCTCAGCCATTCGCGTTCTCAGGCGCGCAGGCTCCCTCACCAGGGGGCGGCGCTTCGACGTCGGGCCGTCCGTTCGGAACGCCGCTCTGCCACGTGGCCCACTTGCCGACCGAGAACGGACCCTCGGCGCCTTCCTTCTCGTAATACCCTTGCGGGTCATACACCTTCGCCTCGGGATACGGCCATGGGCACGCCACCGACGTCGCCAGACCACTTGCCTTAATTGCCCAGAACCACCCGCCGTAGGCGAAGTACGACACGTTGATGATCGCGAACATCACGATGAAGGTGCCGAGCACTGGCTTCTTCGGGAACAGCTTGGCCTTCGCGGCGAGTTTCTCCGCCACCGACTTCCCCGTGTCGTCGCGGTAGACGAGGATGGCCGCCGGGATCATCACGAAGGTCACCGACAGCGACTCCCAGATCAGCGGAAACTGGAAGGTGGTGCCAGGGAACAACGTTCCCCATGGAATCGTCTGGGAGTAGATGTACAGCCCCGTGCGCACCAGGCTGATCTCCAGAATGGCGTCGAAGATGAAGCCGATCACCAGCACCAGCAGGCCCAAGCTGATCAGCGGGTGCTTCCAGACGAAGGCCTCGGGGCCGCGATTGGCCTGCCATTTGCGCAGAATCCAGATCGCCGGGAAGTACGGGCCGAAGTAGAACGTCACGTATCCGAACACGATGAAGGGCTCAACCGTCGGCGACATCATGACCAGGGGCCAGGATTCCGGCCAGTGCAACAACATCGGGTTGTACACGGCGAATGGCGACCAGTTCATGATCGGGTCCTGCCACACGATCAGCGTCGTGACCAGGACCATCATCAGCACCGGGCTGCCGGGGTTTCGCCGCCAGCCAACGATGAAGACGATGGTCAGCACCA
Organism: Mycobacterium sp. RTGN6; assembly: GCF_033804605.1. Lineage (NCBI taxonomy): Bacteria > Bacillati > Actinomycetota > Actinomycetes > Mycobacteriales > Mycobacteriaceae > Mycobacterium > Mycobacterium sp. RTGN6. The sequence goes on along the minus strand of NZ_JAPZKZ010000004.1, from coordinate 100,953 downwards.
CGACCATGATCAAGGCGCCGACCTGCGGGATGACCTGCCAGTGATCGAATCCCGTCAGGAACTCGACCGGACGGGGCCGCCCGTCGACGTTCGGGTTGGCCACGCGCGGGTCGACGTCCGTACGCCCGACGGCGGCGAACAACCCGAGGAAGCCGAGCCAAGCGAATAGCGAGATGACGCGCCCCCAGTTCGGCCCGGTGCGCGCTGGTGAATCGGCCTGTGTATCCGGTGGGGTGGATTCCTGGGTGGTCATCGATCAGCCTTCCTCTCCGAAGCGGTCGACTAGGCGTGAGTTGATGCCGTCGGCGTCGAGCGTGCGTGCGACCAGGTATCCGGAGCCCATCCAGGCGCGGCGGGTCCACTTGCCAAGGGACACCCGGGTTCCGGGTGCACCCGACGCGGCGGGCATCATCTTCACCCGCTCGAGCGCCTCCTTGACGCCGCGTGGGCTCAGCGGATGCGAGTCGGTGAAGGCACGTACCAGGGTGGCGGCGACGTCGCGGTTGACCACGGGCACGCAGAACTCTGGGCGGCTGCCGTCGTATCTCGCCGCGTAGCGGTCCAGGAAGTCTTGTCCGATGGGGTTGCCCTCGTCGTACTGGTCGATGCCGACCCAGCCCATGAACGCGTTCCACATGATCGGGTTGACCCAGGCGTTCTGGAACGCGGTGGTGGTGAAGCGCGGCGGGTCCCATTCGACGGCCTCGAGCGCGGGGTTGATGAAGACGATGCCGAATCCGAAGCCAAGGTGCACGATCGCCTCGGCCTTCGCGTCGTGCAGGGAGCGCACGGCTTCGTTGATGTCCTGGGCGGTCTGGGCGATGGCTGCCTCGGCGACGATCCGAATGCCCTTGCGACGACACGCGCTTCGCAGGTTCTTCACGTAGCTCTCGCCGATGAGGTTCTGCTCGACCAACACGCCGATCTCGGTGAAGCCACGCTTGGCCACCAGGTCGGCGATGAAGATCGGCTCGTCGGTCATGGACCCCTGCGGAAACGCGAACGTCCACTCGCCGAGCCAGTCGTCGGTGCCGGTGACGCTGATGGCCGGCACCTTGAAGCGCTCTTCGATGGCTTCGCGCGTCGGCACGCAGTTGTCGGTGATGTGCGGGCCGAACACCACCAGGCAACCCTCGTCGACGAGTTCGCCGTACGCGTCGATCACCGACTTGACCGAGCCCTTGGGCAACCCCTCGACCTCGCGGTAGATCATCTGCACGGGGCGATCCATCAGGCCCTGCTCGACCGCTTCGGAGAAGACGAGGTCGAAGCACTGGGTGAAGGAGGCCTGGAGCTCTTCAGGAAAACCCGGGGGGAGCGTGAAGTCCATCAAATAACCGACCTTGATGGGTTCGGCGGTGCTCTCGTAGGACATCCGACCTCCGTTGGCGTGGATCGTGCGAGTCGAGCCTTTGGGCAGAAACCTAATATTTGTTCAGACGATAGCGTTGGGATCTACCCAGCGTCAATCACGACTCACGTATCGGGATCGACCAGATAGAGGTCGATCATCTCGAAGAGCCCGCGCGTGACCGCGGCGTCATCCGTCAGCGGCCCTGCGATCGCAGCCCGGCCAGCGTCGCGTGGGCTCAGCCCCTCCGCGATCAGCCGACCCGCCGCGATGAGCAGCCTGGTGGATGCGACCTCACGCAGCCCGCCGGTCTCGAGCCGGCGAATCGCCTGGGCGAAGCGGACCAACTGTTGGGCCACCGCGTGGTCGACGCCGGCTTCGTGGGACACGATGCGTTCTTCGACGTCCGGTTCGGGGAAGTCGAACTCGATCGCGACCATGCGTTGGCGCGTCGAGTCCTTGAGGTCCTTCAGCACGCTCTGATAGCCGGGGTTGTACGACATCACCAGGCCAAACCCGGGCGCCGCCTCCAGCGTGACCCCCAGCCGATCGATGGGTAGCTGGCGTCGGTGGTCGGCCAGCGGATGCAGGACCACCGTGGTGTCTTGGCGCGCTTCGACCACTTCGTCGAGGTAGCAGATGGCCCCGAGCCGGACCGCGCGGGTCAGTGGACCGTCGACCCACTCGGTCTCACCGCCACGCAACAGGAAGCGACCGACGAGGTCGGCGGTCGTGAGGTCGTCGTGACAGGACACCGTGATCAACGGCCGGTCCAGATCGTGCGCCATCGCTTCGACGAAACGGGTCTTGCCGCACCCGGTGGGCCCCTTCAGCACCAGCGACAGGCCCTGCCGGTACGCGGCCTTGAAGACGGCCTCTTCGGTTCCCACCGACACGTAGTACGGGCGGTCAGTGCACACGGGGGTTGGCGCAACTTCGAGATTCACGGGACACGCTTCCTTTCACGATGCTCGGCGACGACGCAAGTCGGCCCGATTGAGCGCCGACCGGAACAAGGGGGCGATGATCCGGCTCAGTTGGTCAGGCTGTGGCACGGTCGCGTGGGCGGCACTACCGAAGACTCGACGCAATTCCTCGACGTCGGTGCCCGCACCGATGGTCAGACACAGGCAGCCGGTGCCCTGCTGGCCCGCCTCGGCCAGGGCCTTGCGGGCGTCTGCCGCGCCGTACACCCGCTCGTAGCCGTGGTCGTAGGCCAGCCCATCGGAGAGCACCACGAGCAGTCGTCGCGGCGTCCCGCTTTCGGTCCGCAGCACCTCGGTGCCGTGCCGGATGGCGGCCCCCAGCCGGGAGTAGGCCGCCGGTTTCAGCCCGTGCAACCGGCGTAGCACCGCACTGTCGTACCGCTCGTCGAAGCGCTTGACCGACATGACCTGCACGTCTGACCGACCCTGCGAACGGTATGCGTAGAGCGCCACGCGATCGCCGAGCTCGTGCAGCGCGCCGGTCAGCGCCGCGGCCACCCAACGCTGCTGTTCGTGCACGGTCTGGCCACCAGTTCCGGGCTCTGCCGCGGACCCGGAGACATCGAGCAGGAGCAATACCGACAGATCGCGACGGCGTCGGAGACTGTCGACGTACACCGCATCGCCTGCCGCCGAGCCAGCCATCAGCTGGACCCGTGCCTCGACCGCGGCATCGATGTCGATGTCATCGCCTTGCTGTTGTCGATGGAAGCGGTCCAGACCCATGCCCAGCCGGGAGAGGGCCCGTCGCAACGCATGTCCATCCGGCGGGGCGTCCCACGACTCCTCACCTTGGCGTGCCTCGGTGACGTGAACGGTGCACCAATCGCGCCGATACCGACGGTTGTGGACGTCCCACTCGGGGTACGTCACGCCCACCCCTCGGGCGCTTTCGCTCGACTCCGAATCCGCGCGTGCATCGGCCGTAGAAACGACGGCCCCCGCGCCTCGCACGGTCGAGCGGCGAGTGTGCGTCGGCGCATCGGCGCCCGGTGGACCGTTGCCGCCCAGCTTGCGGACCTGGCTCAACATCTTCTGAAGCAGTTTCCCGATCCCGCCACCGCCACCGACCGGGCTCGAGAACAGATCGACGACGTCTTCGTCGGGCGCTTCGTCGGCCTCGTCGTCGAGTTCGGTCAGTTCGCGGTCCGACGTGCTGCGCGGCACGTGCCTTCCCGTAGTCGCGGGCGCTGCCGCTACGCGTTGTGCGGCCAACAACTTTCGCGCGCGGATGATGCCGTAACTCTTCGGAGGCGCACCCACCTCGGCGCCACTGGCCGCCAGCTCCCAAGACTCGGCGGGTGAGGCGGTTCGACCGCCGCGCGCACGGTCGGTCATGGCGCGCGCACACGTCGGCAGGAGCTCCTCGTTGGCCTCCAACGCGCGACTGGCTTCGATGGTCAGGTACCTGTCGACCAGGGCGCCGCGCTTCCGCGCGAACTTCGTGACAATCTCGGGTTCCAGCCCGCCGGTGGCGAGCAGCGAGGCTTGTACTGCCAGCGCCTCGACCTGCTCGCGTGGCGTCGCGGACGGATCGAGGTAGATCGTCTTGCCATCGGTCCACGCCGGTTCCCCTGGCTCCGTCGGTGCCACGACGAGCGCACGGCCGGCGACCGCCGCGGCCACCATGGCCAGGCGATCCACGCCACGTTCGTCGTCGCTCACTCCGGGCCCCTGCGCTCGATCGTCATTGTTGACCAAATATCTGTTCCAACGTAAGGTCCGATTCGAAGCCAGTCAATGTCCCTGGATCGATGGAAGAGCGTGGACTTCTCATACCCACCGGAGGCAGAACAGTTCCGCAAGGAACTACGCGCGTGGCTTGCCGCCAACCTCACTGATGACGTGGTCGACGCCAGTCGCCATCCAGGTTCCGACTCGGACGCCTTCGAACTGCTCCGCACCTGGAACGCGACGATGGCCGACGCGAGGTGGGCGGCCGTGGCGTGGCCAACCGCCTACGGTGGCCGCGGAGCATCGGTGCTCGAACAACTGGTGTACGCCGAGGAGACCACGAGCGCGCGGGTGCCGAACCCACTCAACATCATCGGTATCAACAACATCGCGCCGGCCATCATGCAGTACGGCACCGAGCAGCAGAAGCAGGAACTCCTTCCGCGGATGCTGCGCGCCGACGACATCTGGTGTCAAGGCATGTCCGAGCCGGAGTCTGGTTCGGATCTGGCGTCGTTGCGCACCCGCGCGGTGCGCGACGACGACCACTACGTGGTCAACGGTCAGAAGGTCTGGACCTCGCTGGGGCACCGCGCCGATTGGTGCCAGCTCTACGTGCGGACCGACCCCGACGTGCCCAAGCACCAGGGCATTTCGTGCTTCATCGTGGACATGTCACTACCCGGCATCACCGCGCGCCCGCTCGTCACGCTCAACGGTGCCGAGGACTTCGCGGAAGTGTTCTTCACCGACGTGCGAATTCCGGCTGACGCACTGCTGGGCCCGCTCAACGGAGGGTGGAGCGTAGCGACCACCACGCTGTCGCACGAACGGGCCGCCGCCGCACGGTTGTATTCCGAACTCCAGGTCCGGATGCGAGACCTCGTCTCCGACTTCGCCTCGGCCCGCGTCGGGGACCGGCCCGCGCTCGAGGATCCCGCCACGCTGCAACGCATCGGCGAACTCACGGTGCGCGTCAAGTTCCTGGAAGTCCTTTGTCAACGCTCGATTTCGGCGATCCTGCACGGTGGCGATGCGTTCTCGACCGCCAGCCTGGCCAAGTCCATCTGGGGTGAAGTCGGCCAGGACATCGCGGCGTTGGCGTACGACGTGCTCGGCCCACACGCCGAGCGGTGGGCCGACTTCCGCCTGGCAGCGCGAGCGCTGACCATCGCAGGCGGGACGACGCAGATCAACAAGAACATCACCGCGCAGCGAGTGTTGGGGCTGCCCCGCAAGTGAACCTCGAACCCACCGACGAGCAGTGCGCACTGCGAGACACGTTGCGGCGCTTCCTTGCCGAACACGCGTCCGTCTCGCAGTACGTCCGGACCATGTTGAACGACCCGGCCGGGACCAGTGCGAAGGTATGGCGGGGGCTGGCCGAACTCGGCGCGACGGGGGTGCTCGTTCCCCCCGAGTTCGGCGGTGCGGGCATGTCGATGGTCGAAGCGGCCCTCGTGGCGGAGGAGCTCGGCGCGGCGCTACTCCCCGACCCGTGGCTGTCGAGCGCCGTTGCGGCACCGCGGGCGATCGCGAGGTTCGGCGCCGAAGCCACGGCCGCAGACCTGCTGGCCGCCATCGCCGATGGCAGCCAGGTCGCCACGGCGGGACCGTTGGGCCCCTCCTCGGTGCACGCCGTCGAGAGGCCGGCCGGTCACGTATTGCGCGGCGAGGTATCCGAGCTCCACGACGCCGCCGCGGCCGACGTCATCCTGGCCATCGTCGTACACGACCAAGCCGCCACGCTCTACCGCGTGGAGGCGTCGTCGCCAGGGCTATCGATCACTCCCCTGCGCGGAATCGACCAGACGCGCAGGAATTTTCGGGTCACGTTCGACGACGTTCCGGCACAGGTGCTCGGCACGGCCGAAGTGGACGCGGTAGCCGCGTTGGTCGACGACGTCTTCGTGACGGTGGCGGCGGATGCGTTGGGCGCCGCACAGCGGCTACTCGACATGACGGTCGAGTACGCCAAGACGCGCGTTCAGTTCGGCAAGCCGATCGGAAGCTTCCAGTCGGTCGCACACTTGTGCGTCGACATGTACGAGACCGTCGAACTGGCCCGTGCCGGAGTCATGTACGCGGCGTGGGCCGCCGACAATGCCGATCCCGAGGAACGCCACTTGGCCGCCATCAGGCTGAAGGGCTTCGCCGCGCGGCTGGCCACCGTCGGCGACACCGCGATTCAGGTGCTGGGCGGCATCGGCTTCACCTGGGAACACGATGCCCACCTCTACCTCAAGCGCTTGCTGTCCTGGAGCGCGCTGCTGGGCGGGTCCGGCCCGTACCTAGAAGAGCTTGGGGCACGGTTCACGAAATCCGTCGTCAGTTAGGACCTCACGAGGAGCGACACATGATCGACTTCACCGACCAAGTCGTCGTCGTCACCGGCGCCGGCCGCGGGCTTGGGCGGCTGTACGCGCTCGAACTCGCCCGCCGCGGCGCCTCGGTCGTGGTCAACGACCTCGGGGGGACGATGCGCGGCGACGGTTCGGATCCGAGCGTGGCCGACGACGTCGTCGCCGAGATCCGGGCCGCGGGCGGGTCCGCGGTGCCCTCGCACGACTCGGTGGACAACCCCGAGGGCGGGCAGGCCATCGTGGATACCGCGGTGGAGGCGTTCGGCCGGCTCGACGCGGTGGTGAGCAATGCCGGCATCTTCAACAGCATCCCCTTCGACGAACTCTCCGTCGATCAATGGCGGCAGATGTTGCGCGTGCACCTCGACGGTGGTTTCTACCTGAGCCAGCCCGCATTCCGGGTGATGAAGCGCAACGGCGGCGGCAGGTTCGTCTTCATCTCGTCGTCGGCGGGAATGTTCGGCCAACCGATGGAAGCCCACTACGCCGCCGCCAAGACCGGCCTGGTCGGGCTGTCCAATGTCATCGCGATAGAGGGTGCAGCGCACGGCATACGCTCCAATACGGTTCTGCCCACCGGTTTTTCGCGGATGGTCACCGAGACCGTAGGCGACGAGAAGTTCCTCACCGAGTCGGGCTTCATGCGGGCGATCCGACCGGAACTGGTGGTGCCGCTGGTCACCTTCCTCGCTAGCACGGCGTGCACCTTTACCCACCGCAACTACTCGGCGTCGGCGGGCCGCTACGCCAGGGTGTTCGTCGGGCTCGGCCGGGGGTGGTCCTCGGATGCCGGGGCCGACCCCACCGCCGACGACATCGCTGCACACCTGGGCGAGGTGTCGGCGACCGATCCGTACCTGGTGCCGGAGTCCATCGTCGACGAAGTCCTCGACGTCTGCGACCGCCTCGGGATCAGCCCGATGCCGGACGACGCCGAAATCGCCTTTCCAGAGCCAGCGAAGTAGCCAGTACGACATGGACGACACGCGGTACGCCCAGTTGGTGGCAACGCATCGGTAGACTCGCACCCTTAGGGCGTTGACCGCGCCAGCGACATCCGACAAACGACGGGAGCCGATGACCGTGAGGGAGACGTCAGTCCTTCGCCCGGACCCGTGCGGAATGGTGCACACGTAGCGATGGCAGACGTCCACGATGCGGTCCGCGACGGCCAGCGAAAATCGCCTACGGCGAAGCCGGCGCGTCGAAATGATAGTGCCAAGGGCGGCCGCGGGACCGCGCGCGACGACGACCCGTCAAACGACGCGACCCGGCGGACCGAGATCCTCCAAACGGCGAACTCAGTCATCGCGGCATCCGGTCTGCGCACCTCGCTGCAGCAGATCGCCGACGCCGCTGGGATTCTCGCGGGCAGCCTCTATCACCACTTCGACTCGAAGGAAGCGATCCTCGTCGAACTGATCCGGCGCTATCACGCGGACCTGGATCGCATCGGCGAAACCGCGTTGAAGCGCATCGACGACCTCGACCCACGGCCGGTATCCGAGCAGATCACCGAATTGGGCTGCGAGATCGCGCGTTGCGCGGTCGCGCACCGCGCGGCGCTACAGATGTCCTTCTTCGAGGGCCCCAGCGCGGACCCCGAACTGATGGAGCTCACCCGGCGCAGACCGGCCGCGATCCAGGCGGCGATGCTGCAGCTACTGCGCGCCGGCCGCTGGAGCGGATACATCCGCTCGGACCTCGACCTGCCCACGTTGGCCGACCGCATGTGTCAGAGCATGCTGCACGTCGGGCTCGACGTGATCCGGCACAAGTCCTCGAGCGACCAGGTTGCGACGGTGCTGTGCCGGATCCACCTGCAAGGACTCGCCAGCGCGGAACGCACGGACGCCGCGCTGGATCGATCGAAGGCGTTCGCGGCCGCCGACGCCGTCATCAACGGCTGGAGCGACGACGAGGGCGACGCCAAGGCGGCCCACGTCCGCGCGGTGGCGCGAGCCGAGTTCGGACGCCGCGGGTACGAGATGACGACGATCCGTGACATCGCGTCCGCGGCGGGGCTCGGCACGGGCACCGTCTATCGGGTCATCGGCTCCAAGGACGAACTGCTGATGTCGATCATGCTGTCGTTCGGGCACAAGGTGGGTGGCGCGTGGAGCGACATCCTGCGGTCCGACTCCACGGGGGTCGAGAAGCTCGACGCGCTCAGCTGGCTGAACATCAATGCGCTCGCGCGGTTCCCCGACGAGTTCCGCATCCAGCTCGCGTGGATGCGCCAGACCCCGCCCGACATCGCCGAGCCGGGCTGGTCGTACTCCACCCGGGTGCGCCAGATGAAGACGCTGCTGTCGGAGGGCATGAAGTCCGGCGAGATCAGGATCGACACGCCGACGGTTGACATGCTGGCGCGCTGTGTCATTGGCGTGCAATGGATCCCGGAGAACATTCTGCGCGAATTGGGCACCCGGCAGTCACTCATCCACGCGCGTGACACGGTGTTGCGCGGCGTCGCGATCCGCGAGGGATAGCTCAGCCCTTGGGCGACAAGGTGAATGGCATCTCCACGGCAAGCCACTGGTTCTTGCCGCAAGCGCCACTGGGTCCCAACGTCTTGTCCCAACCGATGAACCGCGAAGGGTTCAGGGCATCGCGGTAGAACGAGAAGTATTGCTCCCCCGGCGCCGTCGACCCGTCGTCGCACTTCTCCCAGCCGTCGATCACGTGGACGGCGCGCCACCGACTGTCCAGATATGTCAGGTCTGCCACCCAGCCCTGGTCACTGACCACCCGCCCGGTGCACTCCATGAAGTTCTGACACGTTGAGGAGACCGTCCACGTCGCGGTGACCGACGCCTCGTCGTGGAATCGGTCGTTCGTCCTGGCGTTCTGACCGTCGGAGGACGCGGTGAACGTGCCGTTGATCTCGATGTCGTCGGCGTCGGCGTCGGCGACGGGCGCGGCGAGCAAACCAACCAGCATCACGACAACCGCCGGGACCGTTCGTAATATGTTGCATTGCAACGGTATTTGCTGCGGTGAAGCCGTCATGATTGCAACACCAGATCCTTCCAGCTTTCTGGTCCGGTCTTGACGAGATTCGTCTGCTTGCTCATCTGCCCGCCCGGCGCGAGATAGCGACCGGTGCGTGGGTCGTATTCGGCCACCGCGACTGACGGGCCCGCCGACGCGTCGTCGTGAAACGCACTCGGGGCCGCTGCCGGCGCATCGGCACCTGGAAGTGGTGGAGCCGGGATGGGATCGACCGGTGGCGGTGCCGGCACAGGACCTGAACCGGGAGGCTGCGGAACCTGTAAAGCCTGTGGCACCAACGGATTCGTCGGCGCTCCACCGGGCAACGGGGTCGACGCCGCCTCTGCACCAGGAACGGGTGGTACCGTCCCCGGGAGCATCGGCGTGCCTTGGATCGGTCCGTAGAGCGGCCGCTCGCCGGGTACCCCTTCATCGAGTGGAAGGCCCTGGGCAACGAGGTTCGGGTCGAAGGGACCCGGGCCGGACACGTGTTGTCGCATAGCCAGCGGCTCGAAGGGTTTGTCGCTGTCGCATATCTCGACGGTCGGCGCCCGCTTGCCAGGGTGGCCCATGCATGGGATGTTGCGCGCACCGCGGACCGCGATCGGCGAGTCCTGCGGCAACTTGCAGTACAGCCCATCGGGGGTGTCGATTTCCGTCGTGTCGGCGGGTGAACGCCACTGCGAGGCAGGAAGGAAGCCGACCGTGCACGTCGGTGGGTCCTCGACCGCCACCCGGAAGTCGCCGACCACCTGCCCAGTTGGATTGTTGTTCGGACGTTCTGCCTGGTAGTACGCCGCTGAGGGCGGCAAGAGCACGAGCAGTTGTTCGAGGCCCGGACGGTACGTCACCCCTACCTGACCCAGGCTGGCCAGATTCGCAAGGAGTACCGGAAGAGTGGGCTTCACCTGGTTCAGCAACTGCGACACGTCCTGCACCAGGCCTGGTCCGGTCGCGAGGATGTTCCGTACCTGAGCGTCGTCCTGGGCGAACGTGTCGGTGATGCCAGCCAGGCTGCGGGCCCACGTCCTCGTCGCCTCGGCCGACTGTGCTTGTCCGTCCAGCAGCGGTCCGCTGTCGTCGATGAGCGCGCGGGACTGATCGACGACACCGTTGACGTCCCGCGAGAGCGTCGACGCTGCATCGACGATGGCCTCAAGGTCATCGCCCGCTCCGTTCAAGCCCGCGAACGTCTCGTCGAGTAGGGTGCCCAGTCTTTCCTTCGGAATGCTGCCGACGAGTGCACTCACGCGATCCAGCATCGGACCAACGGGTTGCGGAATGCTGGTCTCGCGCATGGGAATCACTGCACCATCTTGGAGATAGCCAGCCGATTCCGAGCGTGGTAGCAGATCGACGTATTGCTCACCGACCGCCGACATGCTGCGCACGTTCGCCACCAGGTCCGCCGGAATCCTCGGGTCGGAGTCCAGCGACAACGTGGCCTCGGCACCGTTCGCGGTCAGGTCGATCGCGGTCACCTTGCCGATCGTGACGCCCCGGTAGGTGACGTTGGCAAAACGATAGAGCCCGCCGGTGGAGTGCAGTTCCATCGTGACGGTGATGCGGCCCAGCCCGAGCAGGGTTGGAATCTGCACGTAGGTGAGCACCATCGCGGTCACGCCGATGATCGATGCGATCGCGAAGAGCACCAACTGAATTCGGACGAAGCGGCTGAGCATCAGCCCCACCCTGGCCCGAACGGGTACAAGCGCGCGGGACTGTCGGGGGCCACCCCGATGTCGCTCCCAGTCGGCAGCGGAGCGTGCACCGGCGGTGACGGTGGATTCGCGATGGGTTCGGCTAGCGGGTTCGTGGTGTAGAACCAGTCGTACCCGGGGTCCCCTGGCGCGGGGACGTTCGGCAGGTTCGGGTCACCCCACCGCGTGCCCAACCCAAGGGTCTTCTTGAGCCTGTTCTTCGTCAAGTCGATGGTCACGAAGAGGTTTATGTAGTCGCCGCGCACTCCGCGGTCGATGATGCTCTGGCCGAAGGGAAACACCGTCGCGTACGCCAGTCCCTCGTCGATCTGCGGTCCGACGTCGGCGAGCGACTTCAACGTCGGACCGAGATTCTTCAGATTGCGCACGAGATCGGCCTGGGTGTCGGCGATGGTGGCATTGGCTACGTCGCTCAAGTCGCCGAGCCGCTCCAGCGCGGTCGTCATCCGAGGCCGCTCACGCTCGAGTATCTCCAGCGCCGGTGGCAGCTTGCGCAGGGTGGTCTCGAGCACGGTGTTCTGAGCCGACAACGAACCGGCCAGCCGATCGAGGGCCTGCAACGACGCGATGACGTTGTCGCGTTGTTCATCGAAGACGCCGATGAACCGGTCTAGCCGACCCAGCAGATCTCGGGCCTCGCCCTCGTGGCCGGACAAGGCGACGCTGAGATTGTGCACGATGTCCCCGAGCTGACCCAGTCCACCCGCATTCACGATCGTCGACAGTGACGACAGCGTCTTTTCGGTGGACGGGTAGGACGACGACTTGCCAAGTGGGATGGTCGATCCGGACCGCAATCGCCCTTGGGGGGCTTGACCGAGCGCAGGATCCAGCGCCAGATGCATGGACCCCAGCAGGCTGGTTTGCCCGACGGTGGCCACCGAGTTGCCAGGCACGACAACGTCGGGGCGGACATGGACCTCGACTTCGGCGTGCCAATCGTGCACCCGCATCTCGCCGACGCTCCCAATGACGACGTCGTCCATCATCACCGGTGAATTCGATTCCAGGGTACCGATATTGGCCACCTGAACGACGTAGGTCTGCGCGTCGGTGCCTCGACCGACCGTGCCCGGAAGGGGCAGTGAATTCACGCCGCCGAACGAGCATCCCGTGACGGCAGTGGCCAGGACACAGCCGAACGCCAGGAGTCGCCGTGCGGACCTCAGACCGATCATGGTGGCGTCCCTTCCCCTGGTGACGCTGGAGCCGGCATCGGATCCGTTGGTGCGACCTGCGCCTCCGCGGGTAGCGGCCGCGGAAGTACGGGGGGCGGTTGCAGGCCGGGCAACATCATTTCCGGCAAGCTGGCCGGCGGGCCCGGGATCGGTCCGTATCCGGGCGGGGGCGGCACATCCCCTCCGAGTCCGGTGAACGCGGACACTGCGGGCGGCTGTTCGGGCGGCTCAGGCTTCGGCCCCGCGCCGCCTGGCATCAACCCCGGTTCGGAGTAGATGAGGTCCTCCGGCCCCGGTGTCGACGTGAGCACCGGACTGATCGGGAACGGTAGGTAGTTCAGGCGGGTGGCATCTAGCGCCGGCCCCAACGTCTGTGAACACAACTTGCTGGTCTCCGGCGCGGTGACATTCTCGATTGCTCCAAACATGCCGCACACCAGCATCTTCGCGTTGGCGAGGTTGCCGAACGTGAAGACGCCCGTGGCACCTCCCGAGCGCGGGTCGAAGATGTTGTACTGGTTCGCGAAGGCGGTCGGTGCGACGTGGAGCAGCTGTTCGAGATCCTTGCGATGATCGACCAGATTTTGGGTGACGTTGTTCAGCCGCTGAACCTGCTCGACCGTCTGAGCTCGAGTGCCCCTGACGAAACGCTGAACTTCTCCGATCACGTCGGAGACGTTGCGCAGCGCGGCGTCGAGGTCGGACTTGCTGCCGTCAATCACGCTCGTCAAGGTGGCCAGCCGATCCTGGAACTGGACGATCTGGGTGTTGCTGTCGCGCAGGGTGGTGATGAACGTCTGCAGGTTCTTGATGATGTCGACGAGGTTGCCGCTTCCGTTGGACAGAATGCGTGCCACCCCAGCCAGCTGGCTCAATGTCTGACGCAGCTTCTCACCGTTGTTGGCTCCCATCGCATTTGCCGTGCTGTCGATGAGCCGCGATACCGACGTGTCGGACACCTCGGCGTTCGGACCGAGCTCGGTCGCGAGCCTGGTCAGCTGATCTTTGACCTGATCCCATTCCACCGGGACGGCCGTCCGATCGAGTGGAATGACGTCGCCGTCGCGAAGCGTGGGGCCGGTGTCGCGATAGGCCGGGGTTAATTGCACGTAGCGCGAGGACACCAGGTTCTGGGCGACGACCACGGCCTTCGCGCCAGCGGGTACCAATACGTTGTGGTCGATCTTCAACGTCAGTCGGGCCTGTGTCACATCGGGTTCGATCGTGTCGATGGTGCCGACCTTGACACCTGAGACTCGCACTTCGTCCCCGGGATAGATGCCCGTCGCGTTGACGAAGTAGGCGGTGATGGTGGTGGGAGCGTAGTACGTTGCGCGCACGACGACGGCCACGCCCGCGACGAGCAGGCAGACCAGGGCGGCGACGATGATGGCGACGATGCGACGGCGGGTCACGAATGTGGTCCCGGCGGTATGTTGTTGTACGGGATGGGCAGTTCCGCACGAGGTCCAGCATTGTCGGGCGGCTGGCCTGCGTCGGTGCCCCGGCGAAACCCGAAGGCGTAGTCGAAGAACGGTTGGAACACCTCCGCGAGGTCGAGGTTGGCGACCTGCGCGACGTACCCGGGTCCGTTGGCCACCGTCTCTCCTAGGGTTGTCTGGTATTTCGCCAAACCCGGAAGCGCCTTGTTGATGTTGTCGCGGTTCCTTTCGAGCATCTCGGTGAGCGAGTTGAGCTTCTCCAGCGTCGGGGCGAGCTCGGCCTCGTTGTCGGCGACGAGCCCCGCCAACTGCTTGGCCAGCGCGGACGTGTCGTTGAGCAGGCTGACGATGGCCTGCCGCCGCTCGACCAGCACGCCGAGCAGGTCGTTCCCGTTGAGCAGAAGCATGTTCACCTGCTGGCTGCGCTGAGCCAGAATGGCCGTCACGTCCCCCGCGTGCTCGAGCAATGTGCTCACCTGCTCGTTGCGCCCATTGATGGACGCGGAGAGCCGCGTCAACCCGTCGAAGGTGGGCCCGAGCTGCGGAGCGATCTGATCTATCGTCTCGCTGAGCGTGTCCAACGACTGGTTCACCGACGACAGATCGGTGCCCTCTGTATTCGAGGTCAGCTCGCTGACCGCCTCCGTTAGCGAGTAGGGCGACGAGGTACGGGACGTCGGGATGCGGTCCCGCGGCCGCATGGTGCCGCTGCCGAACGACTCCAGCGTCAGCACCCGTTCGCCAAGGAGCGTGCCGGTGCGGATGTGCGCAGTGGTCTGTTCCCCCAGGGTCACGCCGCTTCTCACGGTGAAGTCGACGAGCGCGTCACCGTGGCTCAGCGACACCGCCGACACCGTGCCAACCTTGACGCCGGCGATCTTGACATCGGCGCCCTCCGACAGTCCGCCGCCTTCGGCGAAGCTCGCCTGATAGCGGATGGCGCTGGCCCAGTTGCCAATTCGCGCGGGCGCCAGGCCGATCGCGATGACCAGCAGCATGAGCATCGCGCCGATGAAGCCAGCGCGCATGAGCCGCGTTCCCGTGTACTTGATCATGCGGTCTCAGCGCACCTTCCACCCTGTTGATGAAAGATCTCAAACTCCGCGGTCTTGCTCTGCGTGTCGCTCAGTCGGAGTGCGATGGAGCAGATGTAGTAGTTGATGAAACTGCCGTACGCCCCGAGTCGGACGAGCTTTCGGTAGTTCTCCGGTGCCTTCTGCAGCGCGGTATCGATCCGGTCCTTCTTGACATCGAGGTTGGGCGCGAGCCGATTGAGTTGGTCGACGGTCTCGGCCAGCGGCGGCCTGGCTTCCGACAGGAGGTCGACGAGTGAGGCGGTGCCGTTGCTCAGCGAATCGATGGCGGTGCCGATCGGCTCACGGTCCTGCGAAAGCCCAGTGACGATCCGCTCGAGGCCGTCGATGGTGGCGGAGAACCGGTCTCCGTCCTTGGCCAACGTCGACATCGCCAGGTTGAGGTTCTCGATAAGCCGCTGGACCACTTCGCCGTTGTCCGCAATGGCATTGGTGAACGACGCGGTCCGCGAGAAGAGCGACTCGACCGTGCCGCCCTGGCCCTGCATGATCTGGATCAGCGACGCCGACAACGCATTGACGTCTTGCGGATTCAGGCCTTGGATCACCGGCTTGAGTCCACCCAGCAGCAGATCCAGATCCAGTGCCGGGGTTGTTCGTTCGACCGGGATCTGTGCGCCCGGCGGCAGGAGCTTGGTCTGGCCAGGCCCGTCGGTGAGCTCGAGGTAGCGGTCGCCGATCAGGTTCAAGTACCTGACCGCGGCGGTAGTACCCGACGTCAAGACGACGCTTCGGTCGGCATCGAAGGTCACGACGACGTCCTTGGTTGGTTGGAGTTCGACGTCCTTCACCGTCCCGACCCGGATGCCTGACACGCGAACGGTGTCCCCGGCGCGCAAGCTGGAGGCATCCTTGAACACCGCCGTGTAGTCGTTGCTCGCGCCGCCGCGATACTGACCGAAGACGACGATGAGGAATGCGGTGAGCAGCACCATGATCACCGCAAAGGATCCGAACTTCGCGAGTGTTCGGTTCATCCGGGCTGTCCGATCTGCGCGCTGTTCCGCGGTGGGCCCGGCTGGGGTCCGTACAGCGCTTCCTTTAGTCCGGCGGTATTGAGGTGTATCCCGGGATCGTTGCGCTCCCACGGGTTGGCGCCGGTGTCGGTGACCACAAACGGCGGCCTGGCCATGAACGGCACCCGAGGCATGTAGGTGCATTGCGGTCCACCCGTGGCCGCGACCTTGGGGAGATCGTCGGGGTACCGCCAACGATCGTTGGCCCAGAGGAATCCCGTCATCACCTCGACACCTGGATGCTTGAGGCGCGGGCTGAGCGCAAGCGGCAACAGACCCGCGAGTCCGCAATACAGCGCCTCTTGGTACTGGGCGGTCAGGTCGGTCAGCGGCGCGAAGAGGTGGAGCGTGTCGGTCAGCGGTTGCCGGCTCGCGTTGAGTACGTCGGTGCCGACCTCACCGAGCCCGATGACGCTGACCAGCAGTGCATCGAGGTTGCCCTGCTCGTCGACGATCGTCTGGCTGAGCACGTTCGCGTTGTCGGCGGTGCGCAGCAGGTCGGGCGCCGCGTCGGCGAATGAGTTGAGCGCCGCGGGCATCGTTTCGAGGTCGTGGCTCAGGTTCGGCAGGCTCGGTTCGATCTTGGCGAGGTAGGCGTCCAGGTCGACGATCGCCTGGCCGAACTTCTGCCCGCGTCCGTGCAGCGCGGTGGCGATGGCGCCCAGCGTCTGGTTCAGCTTCTCCGGCTGTATCGAGGACAGCACCGACGTGAGTTGTTCGAAGATCGTGTTGATCTCGACCGTCACGTGCTCGGCTTGCACGACCTGCCCCGGGTGCATTCGCTCGGCATCGGGCGTCGCAGGCGGAATCAATTGCACGAACTTGGACCCGAACACGGTGGTCGATCCGATGTCGACCCGCACGTTGGACGGAATCAGCGAGAGCTTCGTGCGGTCCATCGCGAGGTGAATCTCAGCGGTTCCGTCGGGCCGGTCCACGATGGACTCGACCCTGCCGACGAGTACGCCGCGCATCTTGACCTTGGCGTCCGGATTCATCACCAACCCGGCACGTTCCGACACCACCACCACCGGAGCGGTCGAGGAGAAGCTTCCGCGGAAGAGGCCGACCGCGACCACGACGACGGCGACGATCGCCACCACGGTCGCCAAGCCGAGCGACGGACGCAGCCAGTAGCGGGGTCGATCCCGCTTACCGCTCTTACCGCTCTTACCGCTGCTTCCGGAGACACCGCCTACCGCGCGGGTCATCGTGGCCGGCCCGCCGCTGGCCATGGCCGCAAAACAGCCGATCGGCTATCTCTAGTCAATCGGCCAACCCCTCGTCGACGGCGGTGCACATCAACGTGGTCGACCCTCCGCGTTCCGTCAGATCCACGGGCCGCCGAGGCTCCCCTGTCGGCCACGCTTGCCGAACACTAGAACAGAACAATTGTTTGGTCAACGATGGCTAGCCACACTCAATGACTGCGACGCGCTGCGGTCGCCGTCCAGACGGCATCTCGAGGCGCCATCGCGACCGTCGAATATTGACGCGCTGCGATGTGCTCAACCGTCCGCAGGTTTCCGACCGATGTACGTATGCGCGCCGTATTAGCCTCATACCACCGTCCTTTCAGGAAACGATGAAAACCCAGCACCCGGCTCGACCGGTGGGGCGGGCGACGTCATCCACGGCGAGACCATGACTCGCGTCCCCTGGCAGGCGATCACGAACGGCAACTTGGCAACGTGTGATCGGGCGCAATACCGGCCATGCGCCCGCCACCCTTTGCGCCCAAACATCTGTTCTCTACACGGAGGCGATCGTATCGTTGAGCTCGGCAACCAAGCCGTCGAGCTTCGCGCCGAACGCTCCGGCACCCCACACCATCGCCTCGCCGTCGACTTCGTTGGGCACCGTTCCTTGACCGCGAATCTCGTCGAAGTTCCGCGCGACGTCGTCCACCGTCGGGAACGCGCCGACGGTCGCGCCTTCGGTGTGGCTTATGGCGAACCGGCAGAAGTATCCGCCGGTCGCGCTGTACACCTCCGCCGTCACGGGGCAGCTGTCGTGGACGAGCGCCAGGGCCATCGGAGTCACCCGGCTGGCGGTATAGAGCCCAAGGAACTCAGCGGCGTCTAGTGAGACGGTGAGCTCGGGGGGCCTGCCGACGAGGGCCGCGTCCGTCTCCGGCGACTTGGTTGCGTAGATGCGGCTGTCGAACGCCGCGGGCGCAAGTGAATTGGCCTTGATTCCGTACCGCATGCCCTCCCATCCGATCGTCCGGGTCATCCCGACGACGCCCATCTTCGTTGCGGCATAGACGGATTGACCGAAGGCTCCGGCGAGTCCGGACGCCGAGGTCAGGGTGACGATGCGCCCTCCCCCGCCGTCCTTCATCGCCCGGTAGACGGCTTGTACGGTCCGGAACGTGCCACGGAGGTTCACGCTCAGCAGGTCGTCGAGGTCGGCATCGGTGACGTCCTCGAAATGGGCGTTGCGCAGGATGGCGGCGTTGTGGATGAGCCCGTCGATGCGCCCCCACGTGTCGAGTGCGAGGTCGATGATGCGCTGCGGTCCGTCGGTCGACGACACGTCGGCGTCGCTGGCCACCGCGACACCTCCGGCCGCGACGATCTCGTCCACCACCGCGGCAGCCATGGTCGAATCCGCGCCGCCCCCAAGCGGACTGCCACCGAGGTCGTTGACGACGACGTGTGCGCCGCGCCGCCCCAGTTCGAGGACCTGCGACCGTCCGATACCGCCGGCCCCACCGGTGACGATCACGACCTGACCGTCGAAGCGCAGTTGTGCACTCATGAGCCCTCCCGCCCAGTCATAGGTCTGGATGCCCGGTCGGGAACATGCCGGGCCCGGCCGCCCCGTCGACTTCGAGCAGCTTGCCCGTGATCCAGGATGCCGCGGGCGATGCGAGGAACCGCACGGCCGAGGCGATGTCAGCGGGAGTTCCGTTGCGCCGCATCGGGGTCTTCTCCTGCATCCCGCCACGGACCTCGGGCGGCGCGACGTCGAGGAAGCCCTTGAGCGCATCGGTCTCGATGGCACCGGGGAACACGGCGTTGACCCGGATGCGAGGGGACAACTCGACCGCGGCGAGCCTGGTCAACTGGCCGAGGGCCGCCTTGGACAGGCTGTAGCTCAGGAAGCCGCGTTCGGCCATCATGCCCGCCATCGAGCCGATGTTCACGACCGCGCCGCCGTCGTTGGCCAGCATGTGGGGCACGGCCAGTTTCGTCAGCTCGAACGGTGTCGAGACGTTGAAGTGCAGTGCGCTCTCGAGTCGTTCGACGGTGACGTCCATGAAGGGTCCGAGCGCCTCCACTCCCCCGGCGTTGTTGACGACGACGTCGAGGCGTCCCCACGCCGCGACGGTTTCGGCCACCAGACCGGGCAACGTCACGTGGTCGGTGACGTCCGCGGGCACGGCCAGCGCTTCACGCCCGACGGCCCGAATGCGTTCGGCAACGCCCTCGATGTCGTCCTTGGTGCGCGCCGTGATGGCGACGTTCGCGCCCGCTTCGGCGAGTGCGACGGCGATGCCCGCCCCGATGCCTCGGCCTGCCCCGGTGACCAGCGCGACCTTCCCGTCGAGCCGGTAGTGATCCACGGCCATGCGATCAGACCGTGATGCCGAAGAGCTCGGCCGCGTTGCCACGACAGATCTGGTCGACGTCCGCTGCGGGCACGCCGTCGAACTGCTTCTCGATCCAGTCCGCGGAGAACGGAAACGAGCCCTCGTGGTGCGGATAGTCGTTGCCCCACAGCAGGCAGTCGAGGCCGGTGAGGTCGCGTGACCGGATGGCCAGCGGATCCCACATGAACGTCGCGTGCGCCTGCCGCTTCAGGTAATGGCTTGGCGGAGCGTCGATCTTGGCCGGACCCATGATGTGGTCGATGCCCAGCTGGTGCAGCCGGCTCTGACTGAAGTGGTGGTCGTAGAACTGCATGGCGAAGGCCAGCCAACCGGCATACCCCTCGGTCATCACCACGTGCAGGTTGGGATAGCGCTCGAACACGCCGCTGTAGGTCAGCCAGCCCAGCGTCTCCCCCATACCGCAGCTCTGCATGTACCAGCCGATGTCCTGGCGGCCCGGGTAGGCCATCAGACCCGGCCCGACAAGCGGGCTGCGCAGTCCTCCGACGTGCATGGTGATGGGAATCCGCAGGCTGTCGGCGGCCTCCCACAGTGGCTCCCACTCCTCCATGTAGTACGGCCGCTCGAAGATTCCGTCGGGCAGTAGCGCGGGCCGCAAGCCCATGCCCGCCGCCCGCTCGAGCTCGGCGACGGAGGCGGCAACGTCCTTGAAGGGCAGGTGGATTCCCGGCGCGACGCGATTCAGGTACGGCCCCCAGGTGTCGGCCAGCCAGTCGTTGACGATCGTGCAGTAGGCGGTGTCCGCGTCGGCGGGGATGGCGTTGGGCATGTCGGTGATCCGGCCGATGAGCACCGCACCGTAGACGCCGTCGCGCTCGAGGTCCGCGAGCTGCTCGGCGGCGTCGAAGCTGGGCTGGGCCTCGGCGACGACGTTGCCCACCGCACCGGTCGCGTCGGCGGTGATGTCGGACTCAGCCCCCTCGCCGGCCATCATCGACATCGAGACGATGTGGCCCTCCTTGTAGAGGGTGGTGCCGTCGGGCTGCTTCTCCATGCGGGGGAAGTACTCCCGGTACGACTCGGGAAGTTCGTCGATGAGTTCGAACGGCGGGGCGATGTGGCAGTCCGCCGTGATCAGCTTGTCGGGCACCATGGCGCCTCCTTCTCTGGAATTCGCTCGGGGCTCAGGACTGTTGGGCCTGTAGGTCCTCGATGGCGGGATTCTCCGGGCCGCTTGGCATCATCGGAAATGAGCGCGAATCCCAGTAGTCGCGGTTGTGCACGATCCGGTCCTGGTCGTCGAGTTCTCCGACTGACGCCCCACGGCAGGCGAATTCGATGCCGAATGCCGTCCCCGACATCGTCCACTCCACCATGTAGTGGTTCGCCTCCTTGAGGCCGCCGTGATAGGCGAACGTACAATCCGGGATGGCCATCAGAGTGAGTTCGACCATGTTCTTGACGCCGTCGAGACCCGCGTAGTCGATGTGACCCGAGACGTCCTCCCACGTGATGTCGGGCGCACAGATGTCGAGCATCGGCTGGACCTGGTGGGTGTTGAAGACGGCGATGAAGGTCTCACACCACGACGTTGAGGACATTGAACGGACCCCTTCGACTAGACGATCGTCTAGCCGTTGAGACTAGACGATCGTCTAGCGATGTCAAGGGTCAATTGCGATGGGTGAACCCCGATGGGGCCCAGTGGCTTTCATTCGAGCGTGGCGTCAGCCGGGCAGGTCGATGACCTTCCGCGCCATCGCGAGGAGCTCGGCGCGCAAGGTTTCCGTGTCCACGCCGGCCACGAGTGGGTGGGCGACGGTCCCACCGATCGCACACGACAACATCGCCAGGCGCACCTGCGCGGCCTGCGACGCCCTGTCGCCGACCAACGTCCCGTAGACGCGCTCGACGAAGCGCTGAAACGGCAGGTGATCGGAGAGCACCTTGACGATCATCGGATCGAAGATCAACGTGGTCGCCGCCTGGCGGTGGCCGACGGCGTGATCGATGACGCTGTCGAGCAACATCTCCCGTGCCCGCACCGGATCACTTTCGGACTCGGCCGCTTCCATCGCATCCTCGAGCCTGGCGAGTTCCATCTCCGTCACGGCGATGATGAGTTCGTTCTTGGTCTTGAACTGGTGGTAGACGGCCGCCTTGGTGACTCCGAGGACGTCGGCGATCATCTGGTACGACGTTGCGCTGACGCCGTGCTCGGCGAACAACTCCAGAGCGACGTGCATCGTGCGCGCTTGTGCGGCACTGCGCGGCGCAGCGCCGAGTCGGTCGGCGTCGGGTTCGGCGGAAACCACGCGCCAAGCGTATACGCCGATCACGGTATTGAGCTAGACGCTCGTCTAGCCCATGACGACGCGCATCGTCATAGCGGCCAGTCGGTCTCCGGCGACCCGTAGCGAAGCTTCGGGGCGCGATGAAGTCGACGGCCCTTCGTCGTGGTCATCCCATCGAGTACGAGGGCGACGTAGCGGCGCCACCCACGGTCCGCGGGATCCATCGTCCACAGCACGCTGTACAGCATCGCGATGATCCGGGGTAGATCGTCGGCGACCAGATCGGCGCGGAGGAGCCCAGCCAGCTGCGCGCGGTCCATCAACTCCTGCAACGCGGCGTCGAGGGTGACGGAGATGTCGGCCAGCGCGCCTGCCCTGCGCGCGGCCGCCAGGAGGTTGTGCTCTTGAGCACCAAGCGAAATCGCCGCTTCGAGCAGCTCGGTGAGGCCCCGTAGCGGGTCGTCGCACCGGCGGGCCCGGGCGATGGCCGGCGCAAGGTTCTCGGCGATGCTCTGGTCGAGCGCCGCCCTGATGAGGTCCCCCTTGCTTGGAAACCGCCGGTACAACGTTCGCTCCCCGACTCCGGCGCGGCTGGCGATGACGTCGATGGGCGCATCCGGACCCGACGCCGCGTAGACGTCGCGGGCGGCCCGCAATATGCGTTCGGCGTTGCGCGCGGCATCGGCGCGCAACGGTCGCTCCGGCGTGACGGTCACCAGATCAGCGTAACTGACGGTTGACTGTCACTTAGTTCATGCCTACGGTCGCTACATGGAAGTGGCAGTTACTTGTCACTTGCCGCTGACCACCGTTAGGAGTTCGCGCCGATGTCGACGCCCGTCACCGACCTCCCCTTCATCCCCTTGCCGCGGACGTCGGGATGCCCGCTGGCACCGCCCGCCGAATTCGCCGAATGGCGCAAGTCCGACGGCCTCCAACTCGCGTCGTGGCACGGCCGACCCACCTGGGTGATCAGTCGGTACGAGGACATCAGGGCCGCACTCGTCGATCCGAGGCTGAGCGCCGACACGATTCCCGACGCGATGAAGGCGACGAGCGTCGACAACAAGATGCCGCAGATCTTCCCGCGCATCGACGATCCCGAACACAACCGGTTGCGGCGGATGATGACGCGGGACTTCACGTTCCGGCGCGCCGATGCGATGCGCCCGCAGATCCAGGAACTGGTCGACGGGTTCCTCGACGACATGGTCGCGAGCGGCCCACCCGCCGACCTGGTTCGCGACTTCGCGCTCCCGGTGCCGTCGTTGGTGATCTGCCTGCTGCTCGGAGTGCCGTACGAAGACCACGAGTTCTTTCAACGGAAGAGCACGCTCGGCCTGGACTCGCGGTCGACCGTCGAGGAGAAGGCCGTCGCGATCGGCGAGATCTTCGGGTACGTATACGAACTCGTCGCGCGCAAGGAACGCGAGCCGGGCGACGACATGATCAGCAGGCTCGTCACCGACCACGTCGCGACCGGCGCGCTGAGCCGTGAGACAGCGACCATGAACGCGGTCATCATGTTGCAGGCCGGCCACGAGACGACGGCCAGCATGATCTCGCTGGGCACCCTCGCACTGCTCCAGCACCCCGCCCAGCTCGCCCGGTTGCGCGAGACCGACGATCCCGCGCTCGTCGCGAACATCGTCGAGGAACTGATGCGTTACCTCACCATCGTGCACAGCCTCGTCGAGCGTGTCGCTATCGAAGACCTGATCATCGCCGGCCAGCAGATCCGAGCGGGCGACTTCGTGCTCATGAATCTGCCCGCGGGAAACTGGGACGCCTCATTCGTCGAGCACCCCGAGGCATTCGACATCGACCGAAACCCTCGCGGACACTTGGGTTTCGGGTTCGGGGTGCATCAGTGCATCGGACAGAACCTC
Organism: Mycobacterium sp. RTGN6; assembly: GCF_033804605.1. NCBI lineage: Bacteria > Bacillati > Actinomycetota > Actinomycetes > Mycobacteriales > Mycobacteriaceae > Mycobacterium > Mycobacterium sp. RTGN6. The sequence goes on along the minus strand of NZ_JAPZKZ010000004.1, from coordinate 77,392 downwards.
GCAAGGGCCGAACTCCAGATCGCGTTGTCCACATTGGTGCGCAGGCTGCCCGGCCTAGAGTTGGCGGTCGCCGAGGAGGACCTTCGCTTTCAGAACCAGCAGGAGATCTACGGCGTCGAGGCGTTGCCCGTCACCTGGTGACGTCGGCGCGTGCGGCTCCCGTCGACCGGTCAGCTTTGCGCTGAGATCGGCGCGGTCACGGGATCGGAGTTGGGCCGGATGGCATCGAGCCGGCGCTGGGATGCGCTTGTCCGGACGAGCTGCGGCCACCAGAACCACTTGCCGAGCAGGGCCGCAATTGCCGGGGTCATGAACGAGCGCACGATCAGGGTGTCGAACAACAGCCCCAATGCGATTGTGGTGCCGACTTGCGCCATGACCTTCAGGTCGCTGAACGCGAACGTCGCCATCGTGGCGGCGAACACGAGCCCTGCCGACGTCACCACGGATCCGGTGCCCGCCATCGCGCGGATGATGCCGGTCTTCAGGCCCCCGGGCAGTTCCTCCTTGAACCTGGACACCAGCAACAGGTTGTAGTCGGACCCCACCGCCAGCAGCAGGATCACCGACATCGCCAGCACCATCCAGTGCAGTTCGGCGCCAAGGAGGTATTGCCACACCAACACTGAAAGGCCGAACGAGGCGCCGAGTGACAGCAGCACCGTGCCGACGATCACCGCAGCCGCCACTATGGCGCGCGTGATGATCAGCATGATCACGAAGATCAGTGTGACGGCAGCCATTCCGGCGATCAGCAGGTCGTAGAACGACCCGTCGCGCATGTCCTTGTAGGTGGCCGCCGTACCCGCAAGGTAGACCTTGGAGCCCTCCAACGGAGTGCCCTTGATGGCCTCCCTGGCCGCCAGCTTGATGCCGTCGATGTGCGAAATGCCTTCTACGGTCGCGGGATCGCCCTCATGGCTGATGATGAAGCGAACCGACTTGCCGTCCGGTGAGATGAAGTTCTTCATCCCGCGCTTGAAGTCCTTGTTGTCGAAGACCTCCGGCGGCAGATAGAAGGAGTCGTCGTTCATCGACGTGTCGAACGCGTCCCCCATCGCCGACGAGTTCTCCGATGCCGCCGTCTGCTGGTCCTGCTGTCCCTTCTGGGTGGCGTACATCGTCAGCATCATGGTCTTCATCGACTTCATGGTCTCGATCTGCGATGGCATGAGCGCGACCAGCTGGGGCATGAGCGTGTCGAGCTTCTCAAGCTCGGGCACCAGCAGCTGGATGTCGTCGGTCAACGTGTTGATGCCGTCGAGCGTGTCGAAGATCGAGCGCAGCGACCAGCAGACCGGGATGTCGTAGCAGTGCGGTTCCCAGTAGAAGTAGCTGCGGATCGGCCGGAAGAAGTCGTCGAAATTGGCGATGTTGTCGCGCAATTCGGCGATGTCGACCGTCATGTTCTTGGTCTTGAGCACCATCTCGTGCGTGACGGCCGCCATCTGCTCGGTGAGCGCGGACATCTTCGTCAGCGTGTCGATAGTGTTCTGCATCTCGTCGGCCTGCTTGAGCATGTCGGCCTGGCGGTCCTGGTTGTACTTGCGGTTCAGATCCTGCGTGGTGCCCTGCATGCCCAACAGGAACGGAATGGTCGAGTGTTCGATCGGCTTGCCCTCGGGCCGCGTGATGGTCTGCACCCTGGAGATGCCCGGCACGCGGAAGATGGCCTTGGCGATCTTGTCGATGACGATGAAGTCGGCCGAATTGCGCAGATCGTGGTCGCTTTCGACCATGAGCAACTCGGGGTTCATCCGCGACGCCGGGAAGTGCCGCTCGGCGGCGGTATAGCCGACGTTGGCCGCGATGTCTTCCGGGAGGTACTTGCGGGCGTCGTAATTCGTCTTGTAGCCAGGAAGCGCGAGCAACCCGATCAAGGCCAGCGCCAACGTGCCGACGAGGATCGGACCGGGCCACCGCACCACCACGGTGCCGATGCGCCGCCAGCCACGGGATGCGATCTTGCGCTTCGGCTCGAAGCGGCCCAACCGGCTACCGATCGTGAGTACCGCGGGACCCAGCGTCAGCGCAGCAATGACGGCAACGAAGGTGCCGATCGCGCAAGGCACGCCCATGGTCTGGAAGTACGGCAGCCGCGTGAAGCTCAGACACAGCATCGCGCCGGCGATGGTGAGCCCGGAACCCAGCACGACGTGAGCCGTGCCGTGAAACATGGTGTAGTAGGCGGCTTCCCGGTCATCACCGGCGCCGCGAGCTTCTTGATATCTGCCCACGGCGAAGATCGCGTAGTCCGTTCCCGCGGCGATCACCATCAGGGTGAGCAGACTGGTCGCGAACGTCGACAGTCCGATGATCTCGTAGTGGCCGAGCACCGCGACGATCCCGCGGGCGGCTCCCAGCTCGAGGAACACCATGAAGAGGATCAGGAGCATCGTCGCAATGGACCGATAGACGAACACCAGCATGACGGCGATCACGACGATCGTGATGAGCGTGACCTTCAGGATGCTCTTGTCGCCGGCGTGGTGTTGATCGGAGATGAGCGGCCCGGCGCCAGTGACGTACACCGTGAGACCCGGCGGAGCTGGCGTCTTCTCGACGAGCTCGCGCACGGCGGCGACGGACTCGTTGGACAGGGTCTCGCCCTGATTGCCACGCAGATAGACCTGAACGTAGGCGGCCTTGCCGTCGTTGCTCTGCGCGCCCGAGGCGGTCAGCGGGTCGCCCCAGAAGTCGGCGACGTGTTCGACGTGGGTGGTATCCGCCTCGAGCTTCTTGATCAGCTCGTCGTAGTACGCATGGGCCTCGGGCCCGAGCGGCTGCTCCCCTTCGAGCAGGACCATTGCGTTGCTGTCGGAGTCGAACTCCTGGAAGTTGCTACCGATCTTCCTCATCGAGATCATCGACGGCGCATCGTTGGCGTTCAACCCGACGGTGTTGGCCTCGCCGACCTTCTCCAGCGACGGAACGGCGGTGCTCGTGACGACCGTCAGCACCAGCCAGCCGAGCAGGATGGGGACCGACATCACGCGAATGAAGTGCGCGATCTTCGACCGGTCCGTAGTGGTGCTCGTGTTCGACGAAGCGCTCATATCGCCCGCCCCCTCGACCAGGCCAACAATCGGCCCAAGAAAGCCGCACGCGTCACACCAGAAGCTTCGCGTGACTTATATCTAGCCCGTCAAACTGTCGAGTGTCAATTGCACCACGCGCCGCAGTACAGGCGGTGACGTCACGCCACGGGCCGGCCCTCGAGATCAGTACGGTAAAGACATGAAGTATCTCGAAGTCGACAGCGTCGGACAGGTCAGTCGAATCGGTCTCGGTACCTGGCAGTTCGGGTCCCGCGAGTGGGGCTACGGCGACCAGTACGCGTCGGGCGCCGCAGGTGACATCGTCCGACGCGCCCTGGCCATGGGGGTGACGCTGTTCGACACCGCGGAGATCTACGGCACCGGCAAGAGCGAACGCATCCTCGGCGAGGCGCTAGGAGACGAGCGCGCCAAGGTGGCGGTGGCCAGCAAGATCTTCCCGGTGGCCCCGTTTCCCGCGGTGGTCAGGCAGCGCGCTCACGCCAGTGCGCGGCGGCTGCAGCTGGACCGGATTCCGCTCTATCAGGTCCACCAGCCCAATCCGGTGGTCCCCGACTCGGTGATCATGCCGGGGATGCGCAGCCTGCTCGACGACGGCACCATCGGCGCGGCAGGCGTCTCGAACTACTCGCTGGAACGCTGGCAGAAGGCCGACGCCGCCCTTGGACGGCCGGTCATCAGCAATCAGGTGAACTTCTCACTCGCCCACCCCGGCGCACTGGAGGACCTCGTCCCCTTCGCCGAGCGCGAGAACCGCATCGTCATCGCCTACAGCCCATTGGCGCAGGGCCTGCTCGGCGGCAAATACGGCCTCGACAATCGACCCGGCGGCGTGCGGGCGATCAACTCACTGTTCGGCACCGAGAATCTACGGCGGATCGAGCCGTTGCTGCAGACGTTGCGCGACGTCGCCGCCGAGGTGGACGCAAAGCCAGCCCAAGTCGCGCTGGCGTGGCTGATCAGCCTGCCCGGTGTGGTCGCCATTCCCGGTGCCTCCAGCGTCGAGCAACTCGAATTCAACGTCGCCGCAGCCGAATTGGAGCTGCCCGCCGATTCCCGCGATGCGCTCACCGCGGCCGCGCGCGCGTTCCGGCCGGTGTCGACCACCCGTTTCCTCACCGACCTGGTGCGCGAGAAGCTCCCGATCTGACGCTGACTGGTGCTACACAAGCTGGCATGAGCGCCCTGGCCGAGCAGACCCGTTGGATGGATGCGACCGATCAGGCGGCGCTCGTCGCGTCGGGTGAGGTGTCGCCGAGTGAACTCCTCGAGGCGGCGATCGAGCGCATCGAACGCGTCGACCCGGCCCTCAATGCGGTGGTGATCCGCTGGTTCGACCACGCCAGAGCCGTTGCCGCCGACCCCGAGCTCCCCAACGGCGCGTTCCGCGGCGTGCCGTTCCTCATCAAGGACCTCTTCGCCGAGTACGCGGGTCAGCGCTTCAGCAACGGCAACGTCGCACTCAAGGAGGCGAACGTCGTCGCCGAGGCCGACTCGACACTGGTCAGCCGCTACCGCGCGGCCGGCCTCGTCATCGCGGGCCGCACCAACAGCCCCGAGCTAGGGAGCGTGCCGACCACCGAGCCCGTTGCGTGGGGGCCGACGCACAACCCGTGGGATACGACGCGCACGCCGGGCGGATCGAGCGGCGGGGCGGCCGCCGCCGTCGCGTCCGGAATGGTGCCGTTCGCCCACGCGAGCGACGGCGGCGGATCGATCCGCATCCCCGCGTCGTGTTGCGGCCTCGTCGGGCTCAAGCCGAGCCAGGGTCGCATCACGGCGGGACCGGCCCGCGACGAAAGCGGGCTGTCGGTTCAGCACTGCGTCAGCCGCACGGTTCGGGACACCGCCGCGCTGCTCGACGCGACGCTTGGCCCTGGAGTCGGCGACACGGTGATCGCGCCCCCGCCGGTACGTCCATATGTCGACGAGCTCGGCGCCGATCCGGGCCGGCTGCGCATCGGCATCCTGGACCACCACCCGCAGGACGGATCGGTGGACGCCGACGTGGCCGACGCGACGCGCTCCGTCGGCACTCTGCTCGAGTCGTTGGGCCACCACGTCGAACCGGCGTGGCCGAAGGCCTTGGAGGACAAGACGTTCGGCTCCAAGTTCGGGGCGTTGTGGAGCACCAACATGGGAGTATCGCGGCGTCGTTTCGAGGAGCTACTCGGCCGCCCGTTGGAGGATCACGAGTTCGAGCCGATGAACCGGGTCCAAGCCGAATTCGCCAAGCACTTCACCTCCGTCGACTACGCGCTCGCCTTGGCTGCAGTTGCCCAATACCGCCGCGCCCTGCAGTCGTGGTGGCAGGACGGCTGGGATCTGCTCCTGACGCCGACGGTCGCCGAGTTGCCAATCCCGCTCGGCACCATCGTCAACGACCCCGAGCGCCCGATGTCCGCGATGGAACGCGCCGGCCAGTTCGTGCCGTTCACTCCCCCGTTCAACAGCAGCGGCCAACCCGCCATCAGCCTCCCGTTGGAATGGACGGATGACGGACTGCCCGTCGGCGTCCAGCTCGTCGCCGGTTACGGTCGCGAGGACGTGCTGATTCGCGTCGCCAGCCAGCTGGAGCAGGCGCGCCCCTGGGCGCACCGCACGCCACCGCTGTGAACGCCGAGACGTTCATTCAGCGAACGCCGTCGGCGTTGCTGGTGATGAACGCGTGTCGGGCGTCGACGTCCTGACCCATCGACTCGTCCACCGCGTTGTCGACGACCCCCCGCGGTCACCACTAGCTCGCCCCGCTTGGGCCAACACATTTCGGCGCTAGAATCGTTACGTTGGGAAGTAACGAAAGAACGCTCGTAACGAAAGAATGCTTACGCGGCCCGCACTTGGCGGGCCCTATTCGGAGGGTGGGCCACGATGCGGTTGACGACGAAATTGATGATTGGTACTGCGAGTGCGACGTTGTCGCTGTTCGCCTTCAGCGGAATCGCTTCTGCCGAGCCGAATGTCGAGGCGATCGTCAACTCTTCGTGTACCTATCCTCAGGTGATCGCGGCGTTGACCGATAAGGATCCGGCCACGGCCCAACAGCTCACGAGCAATCCGCTCGCAGCGGGTTGGCTGCAGTCGCTCGTCGCGTCGCCGCCGGATGGCCGTCGGCAAATGATCAGACAGATCCAAGGCGCACCGGAACTCGTGCAATACACCGGGCTGATCAACTCCGTTGCGGGCAGCTGCAATAACTACTGATCACCTGGTTGCGGGTTTGGCTAAGCTCAGGTCTGTCTAGGCGTGCTGGTGAGATCCCGAATCGTTTGAATCTCGCTGGCCCGGTAGGGCCGTCCGTCGGGGAGCAGTAGGTCGCTAAACCACGGTTCGGGCGGAGCCGTGTACGGGTGATCCCACGAATCCCACGGCAGATACGTCTCAGTCCTACCAGCCACCAAGCCCCAGTTGTAGGCCCCAACGTTGTGCCGCTTGGCAATTGGAAGGATTCCCTCCACCGTGCTGCCCATGGCCCGGGCCAGGTACTCGGTGCACATGATCGGTCGCCCCAGTGGAGCGAGCTCGGCGATCCGGGCCTCGAACTCGGATGGTTTGGCATACGAGTGGAAGGTGATGACGTCCGAGTTGTCGAGTTGGATGCTCGCGATTGCGCTGCGTTGTCGGGGATCGCTCCAATTCCCCTGCCAGACGCCGCTCGTCAACGGTTGAATCGGATCAACGGAACGCGCCCAGTGGAACACCTGCGGGAGCAGCGCTGCGACCAAGTCGAGCTTGTCCGCCCGCTCCACCTTGCGGTACACCGTCGCCGGGTTGTCGGGTTCGTTCCACAGGTCCCACCCCAACACGCGAGGGTCGTTGCGGAACATGCCCAACACTCCGGTGACGTAGTCGCGCAGGATCGGGTCGTAGCGGCGGTCACCGAGGCGCTCGGCACCGGGGCTTTGCACCCAGCCGGAGTTGTGGACCCCGGCCATCGCCCCGCGCTGAGGCCCCAGTTTGGGACGCGGGTCCCAGCAGGAGTCGAACAGGACGAGCAGCGGCTTGATTCCTTGGCTCGCCGCGATCGCGACGAACTGCGCGAGCCGGCGGGAGAAGCCAGCGCGATCCTGCACCCACAGTTGATCGTGAAGGAATACCCGCACGGTGTTGAACCCGATCAGCCGGCACGCGCCGAGCTCATTGCTAATGCGCCGAGGGTCGTAGGTGCCCGCCTGAAACATCTCGATCTGATTGATGGCGTTCGAGGTGATGTAGTTCCCCCCGACGAGCCAGCGTTGCCCTTGATACCAGCTGTTGGCGCGGTCAGCCGTCCACCGGACTGGTTCGGCGGCGGCTCGTGGCACTTGGGCCAGCGCCGCGCCAGCTACCGCGAGCAGGGGCAGCTTGAGGGCGGTTCGACGGTCCACTGAGCAACCGTAATGATCCGAGCCGATGTGCTTGAACCTCCGTATCGATTCGCAATCATTGAGGTTGCAAATTGTTACCTGCCATCACGGGACACGACTCATCGCACGCCAGCGGTCGAAACGCCGTTGGGCTTCGTCGGTGCCTGACTTCGAACCGTCGAACACCAGACGACAGGCCCGACGCTACCGGACGCAACCCGAGATTCGTTGTACAACAATCAGGTTGGTGCGCTCAATCCGGAGGCCGCCAGGGAATGGCCGGTTTGCCTAGCCCGACACCAAGATCATCGCGAGTCCGAAATTCCGTTGTCGCGCCGGTACCTCTCCAGGTTGGACTGCGCCGTTCTTTCCAGAAGCGGCCGAATACGCTGCAAAACACCTGGAGCCAGCCCGTCCAGTTTCACCAGAAATCCGTCACGGCGAGGAACGCTGGTTTCCAGACGTGGATGGTCGAGGTTGCCGACGACCGCGGTGGCGACGGTGTCTGGGCTCAACGGCGTACCGAGGAAGTTGAGCGCCGAGCCGCCATTGGCCACTTCGTGTCGCAACATCGGCGTGTCCACTGCGCCGGGGTGTACCAAGCCGATTCGCACGCCGGTCTCCTTCTCCCGCAACGACAACGCCAGCATGAACGCGCGCAGCCCGGCCTTCGACGCGCAATAGCCAGGACTTTCGGCAAGGGGCAGCATCGACGCGAGCGAGGCGACGGAGACAACCTGCCCACGGTTCTGCTTCAGCAACGGGAACAATGCGCGAGTAAGCAGGACCGGCGCCTGGAGATTGATCTGTTGCTCGCGGCGGATCAGCTCTGGATCCAAAGTCTCGATCGGCCCTGCGTGCACGACGCCGGCATTGTTGACGAGTAGATCGCATCGGCCCCCGGCGCCATGAAGAGCGTCCACGACTTGCTCGCAAAATTCTGGAGCGGTCAAGTCGGTGCACACCGGAATAACCTGCGACCCAAGCCGCTCGAGACCGTTCGCATCTACGTCGACCGCGAGCACCTGGTAACCGCGGGTAAGCAATTGGGCGCAGATCGCAGAGCCGATGGCTCCCGCTGCTCCCGTCACGACCGCCGTCTTCACGCCCGCACCGCTTCCTTGTCGGCTGGCATCCGCAAGCCGTCGAACATGCCAGCAGTGAGGTCCTGCCAACCCATGCGCTTGCGAACCTCGGCCAGATACTTGCGGTACGTGCGGGCGTCGACGTACGACCGGTGTCGTGCCGAATCAAGGAAATGGATGCCGCCACTGAGTCTGGGACGGTCATTGGCGATCAAGCCGTCAAACGTGGCGGCCCGGTCCGGGTCGTGATCCTGGTCGTGAAGGTACTGGGCAACCAGGTTGCTGATGTGGTCGAAAACGGTGTAGGCGCTCGAGTTGATCTCGATGTAGCCCAGCCCAATCACGTTGCGGTAATCCCGGTTGAACGTCGACAGATACAGATCCGGCCGGCCGTCGCGCCAGACGAAGTACTTGTCATCCATGTAGGGGATCGACCAGTCGTAACCGGTGGCATACAGGACCAGGTCGATCTCCTCAGAACTGCCATCGGCGAAGCGGACTTGATCACCGTCCAAACTCGCGATGTCTGGGCGGATGGTGACATCGCCGTGCTGCAGGTAGTGCAGGAGCTGACTGTTCAACAGCGGATGCGATTCGAACAACTTGTGATCGGGCTTCGGCAGTCCGTATTTCGTCAGATCGCCCAGAATCGCCCGTAGCAGCAGCTGCATCAGTGGCCGCTCAACGCGGATTGGGAGATCCGGACCGCGCGAGCCGAACTCATCGGACGGAATTCCGAAGATGTGCTTGGGAATGACGTGATAGCCCCGACGCACGCTGACGAACGCCGCGTCGGCGTTGGCGGCGGCGTCGCACGCGATGTCGGCACCGGAATTGCCAAGCCCCACGACCAGGACCCGCTTGCCGCGGAACTCCGCCGGGTCACGATAGGTCGACGAATGCCGGATCTCGCCGTTGAACTCGCCGGGGTGCTCTGGGCTCCGCGGCGACCACGTGACACCAGTCGCGCAGATGATCGCGCGATATCGCTTCTGCGAGCCGTCGGGCAGAGTCACCTCCCATACGCCGTCGACTCGTTCGATCCGCTGAACCGTACAGTCGAAGCGGATCGCTTCACGTAACCCGTAGGCGTCAGCAAAATCCTTTGTGTACTCGAGGATCTGACGATTACTCGGGTAGTCGGGATAGGTGTCGGGCATCGGGAAGTCGAAGAACCCCGACGTCTTGCGCGACGAGATGAAGTGTGCGGATTCGTACATCGGCGTGCCGGGGTTGTCGAGGTCCCAGATGCCGCCGACGTCGGAGTGCCGCTCGTAGTGGTCGTAGGGAATGCCGAGCCGCTTCAGGGCGCGCGCCGCAGACAGTCCCGCCGGGCCGGCGCCGACTATGCAGACCCGCCCTCCCGTGAAATCGGTGTTGTCAGTCATGGATTCCTCTCGTGGGTGTCGCGGATGCATCGAATTCAACCGGTCAAGCTGTGGATCGCGGGAGGGCAATTCCGGCTAGCATGGGGGGCAAACCGGACAGGAAGCGTGGTTGTTGTGGTCACGTCGATCGACCCGCGGCTAAGTGAAGCCGTGATCCCACCGTCGGTACTGGCCGGCGTCGTGGAGATCGGCCAACGCGAAGGCTTGCCCGTCGCATTGTGGTGTTCCGGCACCGGCGTGACTCCGGTGCAGCTCGTCACCTCCGAGAGCATCAAAGTTTCCTTTCGCCAGGCCGCCACGATCCTGCGGCGTGCCGTGCACGCCATGCCCGGACGGCCGCTCGGCATGCAGGTCGGCGGACGTGACGTCCTGCTGACCTTCGGGATGCTTGGCGTGGCCATGCAGTCCTGCGCGACGGTCGCCGACGCGGTGGCCGTCGGTCTGGAACTGCACCAGGCATCCGGCAGCCTGACCGACATGGACGCCGAGGTCATCGGCAATGACCTGGTGCTGAGCGTGCACGAACGCGCGCCGGAACCAGATCTGGTGGCGTTCCTGTGCGAAGAAGCCTTCTGCAGCACAATGTTATTCATTCGCTCGGTATTCGGACCCGACATGTCTCCGAAGTACGTTGAGTTCGCCTATCCCGCACCGCCATACGAACGGGAGTACCGCCGATTCTTCGGCTGCCCGGTGCAGCTCGGCGCCCACGCCAACCGCATGGTCTTTGAATCGTCGGTACTCGACGACCCTTCCCCGACCCATCACGAGCCCACCCGTGCGGTTGCCGTCGAGGCGTGCCGACGGCTGCTCGATCTCGAAGGCGCGCGCCCAGACATCACTGTCGCGATCGAGGCTCTGCTGACCCAGAACCTGCGCAACACATTGACGATGACCGAAGCCGCGAACCGTCTGCATGTCACCGAGCGCACCCTGCGTCGCCAACTCGCCGACGCCGGCGAGCGTTTCAGCACCGTACGCGACAAGGTCCGCGAGCGGCGGGCAACCTTCCTGGTTGTCGAGTCGACGATGACGGTGGACGCCGTTGCCCACGAAGTCGGGTTCAGCGATGCCAGAGAGTTCCGCCGCGCCTACATCCGCTGGACGGGCCATCCACCGACTCATCAACGACGCCAGCGGTGACTCACCAGCCCTGCCACGAGACGAGGTCCATCCACACGTTGAGCAGCCAGTGGACGAGCACGATCGGCCAAATCGAGCGCGTCGCAAGCACAATCGCACTCGCGGCCGGGCCCCACACGAGCGTGCCCCAGAGCTCGGGCAGTGGCTTGCCCAGATGCCACGCGGTGTACGCGAGCATCGGAATGAGGAACCGCCAATCCGGGCGCAGCGACGTCGGGTCCGGTGCGTGCTCCCCTGATCGGGCGGGCAAGACGTACATGCCAAAGAGCAAGAAGCCGCGGAAGATGAACTCGATGGCCAGGAAGAACGGGAGGTACCCGAGCTCGTAGATCACGAACTGCCCGGCGTTGTCGAAGTCACGATAGAACGGGTAAACCGCCGACATGTCGGCGCTGTGGCCGTATTGGTAGAACGACGCGAACGCGAGCACGAACAGCGCGCCGGCAGAGCCCGCCGCAAGTCTTCCGCGGCCCTTGGCCGGCATGCCAAGTCCGAAGTCGCTCAACTTGCGCTTGAACACGAACTTGATCACCAACGCCGGCAGACCGACGACCAACAGCGCACCAGCCCAGAAGCTGAGCCATTCCTGGTCCCACGGGACTCCGGCAATGATCCTGGCCCGTCCGGCCGGGTCGCTTCCTGGGCCAGTCCAGCCGTCCCAAATCTTGCCCAGCAGTTCGAGATTCCCATGGAATCCCCACAGGCAAAGTCCAACGAGGGCGGTTGCGATGACGATGCCCCGCGGGTCCCGCAGAGGTGCCAAGACGCCGTCGACGACGAGCCGGATGAGCGTCTTCAGGTTCGGAGCGTCCAACTCGTCGTCGTCTGGGCGCACCGTCAGGCCCTTCACTTGGCCGGTCCCTCCTCGACGAGTTCGAACGTGATTCCGGCCTTGACCAAGCGGTCGATCAACGCATCGCCCATGGCGGCGGCCGGCGTGACAGGACCGGCCGTCGGCGGCAGGTCGTCGAATGCCAGGCTCATGGCGGCCTCGGCGAGGATCTTGCTCGTTTCGGTGTAGCCCGGGTCGCCGCCGGACACTCGGCTCACCACGTGTCGGCCGCCACCGACGCCGTGGAGGGTGACGGTGAACGTACTCTTCGCGCGGACGTCATCGGTCGGCCCCTCGCCCGGGTCCTTCAGCTTGAGCACTAGCGACCGGAGCGGCTTGAACTGCGCACCGACCAGCAACGCGCCGACCAAGCCGATGATCCCGACCGCAACTGCAAGGTGGCGGGTGCCGACCCAGTGCCGGTACGTGAAGTCCGGTCCGTACCGGTCGAGTAGCCGACCCGAGTACGCGATGTTTTGACCGTCGACGCCGGGGAACGGCACGAGCCAGAATCCGAAGCGTCGCGTCGGCCGCGCGCTCGGGTTCCGCGAGACGCGCCGCGCCGGCTGGCCCTCGACGGCGGCCCGTGCACGGGCCGCCGCACGCCACTGGCGCAGCCGCGCAAGGTAATTGACGAACGTGTGGAACGTGCCGCCCGAGAATTCCCCCGAGGTCTGGACGACGCCGTCGACGGTAATCGGCACGTCCTCGGGAAGGTGCTTGATGGTGAAGTAGGTGCCGAGGTCGTGCGGCACCGAATCGAAGCCTGCCGAGTGCACGATCCGGGCGCCGCTAGCGGTGGCAATGTCGCGGTACTTCACGAACATGGTGTCGACGAACTCCTGCTCGCCTGCGAGGTCGAGGTAGTCGGTGCCCGCTTCTGCACAGGCCTTCACGAGCGCCTCGCCGTGCTCCAGGTAGGGGCCGACCGTCGTGATCAGTACTCGGGTTGACGCAGCGGCCTTCGCCAGTGCGGTCGGATCGGACGAGTCCGCGACGAGAATCGGCAAGTTGGGCCGGCCCAGAGCATCGCGGACATCCGCCAGCTTCTTGGCGTTACGGCCAGCAATGGCCCAACGGGCATCCGCTGGCAGCTGCTCAGCCAAGTATTCAGCAGTGAGTCGACCGGTAAAGCCGGTCGCTCCGAAGATGACGATGTCGTAGTCGCGCATGGCCACGACTCTTAGCCATGGTCCAGCCGTGGGGCAGGTGCCGGTCGGCGCCAGACTTGTGAGATTCGGCGGCCGTCAGGCCGAGGCCGCCTTGGCCGTCCGGTACGCGCGCGGTCCCATCCCCTTCCAGCGTCGAAATGCGTGCGAAAAGCTCGACACTTCGAGATAGCCGAGTCGTTCAGCAGCCTGGGCGACCGTTAGGCCTGCAACGAGCATCTCCTCGGCGAGGCGCTCCCGGATTTCGTCGAGCAGCTCACGGTAGGAAGTCCCCTCGGCAGCCAAGCGTTCGCGGAGGGTACGGGAACTCATCAGGAGTTCACGGGCGACGTGTTCAGCCGCCGGCGGGTCGCCGGGTCGCGCCAGCAGCAGGTCGCGCACCCGGCCCGCGACACCGGTGCGGGAGCTACTGCGCTCGAGCAACTCTCGGCATTGCTGTTGCACGAGCGCTTGGGTGTGCGCATCGGCTTGCGGCATCGGCAGCTCAAGCAGGGCGGCATCCATGACAAGAAATGTCTCGTCGCCGGCGAACTCCGGCGTAATTCCCAGGACCTGCTCGTAGCGCTCCGGATTCGCGGGCGGAAACGAGAGCACCAACCGCCGGGCCAGGATCTGGGCAGAGAAGAGTTCGCGTTGAAGCGTGGCGGTGACCGCGAGATCACGTTCGATGGCGAAGCGCCTCAACGGCTTTGGCACGTCCGGAGCATCGAGTACCAACTGGACTTCATCGCCGATGCGACGGAGGCCGAAGTGCGACCACGCATACGTAAGGTCAAGGAACTGAAGCGCGACATCGAGCGCGCCGCCGACAGTTGGGCTGCTCACCAAGGCAAAACCCCAGAAACCGAATGACGTGAGGTGGAAGCGGCTGCCGGCCTCCAGTCCGAGCTGAGCCCGGCCGTCCGTCGCTGCCAGCAAGTTGCCGACCACCGCCTGTTCCTGCCGCGCAGTCACCTCGGTACCGGCGTCCCGCAGCGCTGCTTCAGTGAGTCCGGTGCCGGCCAGGCATGCAGTTGCGGGCACACCGAACTCAACACCCACGTCAACCAGCACCGAGACGCTGGTCGGCGGTCTAGGAATCTCCCACTGAACCATCGACGCCTCGTTTCAAGCCCCCGCCGAATCTAACAACTCCGGCGCCGCCAGACACCTTCCTTGCGGTGACCATCCCGCAGAGCATCGACGTCAAGACATCCCACGGAAGAATGAACATGAAACTAACTGGATCCCGCATCCTGCTCACCGGCGCGACCGGCGGCCTCGGTGAAGGCCTGGCCCGAGCATTGCGCGCCAACGACTCTGAGTTGATCCTCACGGGTCGACGGGTGGAGGTGCTCGAGCGCCTCGCGGACGAGATCGGTGCGGCGTCGATCGCCGCCGACTTGTCAAACCCCGCCGACGTCACTCGGCTGCTCGACGAAGCTGGCCCGATCGACGTCCTGATCAACAACGCGGCACTCCCGGCCGTCGGCCGTGTGGTCGACTTCACCGAAGCCGAGATCGCACGCGCCGTCGACGTCAACCTGGTCGCACCGATCCTGCTTTCGCGAGCCGTAACACCACAATTCGTCGCACGTGGGCGCGGCCACATCGTGCTCATTGGGTCCATGGCCGGTCGTACCGCTTGCAAGGGTTCGTCGATGTACAACGCAACCAAGTTCGGCCTGCGTGGGTTCGCGCTTGCACACCGGCAGGACCTGCATGGCACAGGCGTTGGAGTCTCGATCGTCGAACCGACCTTCGTCAGCGATGCCGGGATGTATGCCGACAGCGGAGTCGAGTTGCCAAGGGGCGTACGGACAGTGTCGCCGGACGATGTCTCGAACGCAGTGATCCGCAGCATCGATAAGAACATCGGCGAGATCGTGGTCGCGCCGCTCGAGCAGAAGGTCCAGGCGTCGCTCGCCCTCGTAGCGCCGTCTGTGGACGCGCGTCTGCAACGTGCGTTCGGAATCGGTGACGTGTTCGCCTCGCACAGTGGGGTCACGAAGCGATGAACGCGGCCGCCAAGCACTCGCTGGCTGATCGCGCCGCACGACGAGTCGTGCGTCGACTGGTCAACCTCCCTGCTCCCGTCAAGCGCATGCTCGCGGGCCGGCCAATAGTGGTTGACGGCCAGACGCTGGACGTCAACACCCAGATTGGCTTGCGTCTGATGCACCTCGCTGGCACCGGCAACTTCGACTCCATCCCGATCGAAAAGGCCCGCGCGCAATTATCAGCTGAGGCATGGATTTTCGGCGATGAGCTGCCGATCGGGTCGGTCGAGGACATCACGATTCCCACCGCACAGTTCGACCTGCCCGCCAGGATCTACCGTCCGGCCGGACTCACCGGCCCGGCTGGCGGTCTCGTCCACTTCCACGGGGGTGGATGGACCCTCGGTGACCTCGGGGCGGCCGACGCGGTCTCCCGGTGGCTGGCGCACCACGCGGGCATCATCGTGATCTCGGTCCACTACCGGCTGGCCCCGGAGAACCCGTTCCCGGCCGCCCTCGACGACACAATCGGCGCGTATGCCTACGTAGCAACCCATGCCGAGGAGTTCGGGCTCGACCCAGCCCGCATCGGTGTCAGCGGCGAGAGCGCGGGCGCGAACCTGGCCGCGGTCATCGCCCAAACAACGGCTCGGGCTGCCCGCTGCGAACCATCGCCGACGCCGGTGCTGCAGGTGCTCTTTCAGCCGGTCACCGATCTGTCGGTCAAGCGTGAGTCATACCGGCTGTTCGGCGAGGGATTCACCATGACCGAAGACCACATGGACCTCTACAAGCGGTCCTACCTAGGCGACAACGGGTCAGCTACCGATCCGCGCATCTCTCCGCTGCTGGCCGACGACCTGTCTGGCGTCGCGCCGGCCTACATCTCGACGGCCGGATTCGACGTACTGCGCGACGAAGGCGAAGCCTACGCACGCAAACTCGAACAAGCCGGCGTACCCGTCACGCTGGTACGGACGCCGAGCCTCGCCCATAGCGCCATCAACGTTCCGAACAACTGTCCCCCGGCTCAGGAGGCTCTCCTCGCCGCAGCGGAAGCCATCCGCTCAGTTCTCGGTTCCGGCGTTGACACCTAGGGGGTGGTGCGTCCGACGCCGCAAGCTGGTCGTGGCGCTGTGGTTGCGCTCCTGCTCGTCACCGACCGCAGGAGACTGATGCCACTCATCGAGTTCGGCATTCCCGCACACGCGGCGTCGGCTCGGTGACCCTCGACATCGTGCGTCGCGCTTGAATTCCCCGTCTGATCTGGGGTTTTTTGGTGGTCCCGGCTGGTATCGAACCAGCGACCTTCCGCGTGTGAGGCGGACGCTCTCCCACTGAGCTACGAGACCTGGGAGACACACCGATACGCGCTCGGTGGACGTCGAAGATTATCACGGAGCGCCGTCGGGCCGAGAATCCCGAGCACCGAGCCAGGGTCTCGCCCCGGCGGTATGGTCACCGCCATGTCGCTTCGAGTCGTCCTCATCGTGGCAGTCCTCGGCGCCGCTGCGCTCTCGGCGTGCGGCGGGACGGAGTCCGCCTCCCCGACGTCGTCGCCGACGCTGACGCGCATCACGACAACCGAGCCAGATGACTCGTCGAGCCGTTCGCCGTCCTCGAAGCGCACGACCACCCCAAGCGAAACCACCGAAACCACCGAGTCAGAGGTGATCAACGAGCTCGTCGCGTTCGTCTCGCCCAGCGGCAACGTGGGCTGCATCATCGATCCGCAATTCGCGCGGTGTGACATCACGGAGCGGGACTGGTCGCCGCCGCCACGGCCCGCCGACTGCGAATTCGACTACGGGCAAGGCATCAGCATGGAGGCCGGCCTAGAGCCGGAGTTCAACTGCGTTGGCGACACTGCGCTAGGCGGCACGGACACGCTGGAGTACGGCAAGTCGATCGCGGCGGGCACGCTGAGTTGCGACAGCGCCGAGGAGGGCATCACGTGCCGCGACTCCACGACGGGGCACGGCTTCACGATCGCGCGCGAGGCCTACCGCATCTTCTGACGCGTCCCCACCAGCGGGCAGGACGGGATTTGTGTCGCGTCGCGCGGGTCGACTATTGTTGCCCTTCGCGACGGGCGACGATCTCGCCCGTGGCACGCGGATGTAGCGCAGTTGGTAGCGCATCACCTTGCCAAGGTGAGGGTCGCGGGTTCGAATCCCGTCATCCGCTCGAAGGTGCGAAGGCATCAACCCCATTGGTGGAGTGGCCGAGTGGTGAGGCAACGGCCTGCAAAGCCGTGCACACGGGTTCGATTCCCGTCTCCACCTCCAAGAAGGACCCCGGCGCGATTAGCTCAGCGGGAGAGCGCTTCCCTGACACGGAAGAGGTCACTGGTTCAATCCCAGTATCGCGCACCAGTATTACCGCAGTTCAGGACGGGTTTCTAGCCCTGCTCTAGAAGTTTCATGCAATATACATGCAACAGCGACCCGCGCGGCGTGCCTTCACTCACCGATCTGCATGCGCCTATAGCGTCGATCTGGACCAACGACGACGTCTGGGGGGATTGTGCCATCAGCAGAAACGGCGGCCGCACTCATCGGTGGTGTAGCGGGTCTAGCAACCGGAGTGCTCGGCACCTTCTTCGCACCGTGGGTCAAATGGCGCTACGACAACCGTATGCAAATGCGCGAAGACCAGAAACAACGCATCACCGAGTGGCGAGACGGCATCGCGGTGCTTCGAGAAGCCGAGAAGGACAAACCCATCGTGTGGACCGACCCGGTGGAAAGGATGTCTCAAAGTCTCGGCGATAGCATCACCCGTCCACCACAGCCGAAGCTAATCCCCCAGAACCCCGACAACGCCATCGCGACCACCAAGAGTTGGTACGTGACGCTTGAGCCCTATCTCCAGGACCACAAGCGGACACAAGTCGGCTCGCTTCAGGCGCAGCCTCTCAGTCAACGCAAGCATTCAGTGTCCGACTTGCTGGCGCGCGAGGTGGCGCGCATCGAGCGCGACAAGTGGCAGCTCGTCTGACATGAGAACGTGTACGCGAGGGCTGATCGCCATTGCCCGGCACTATGGGCAGTGCGGCCTACGCCGATAAATTGACCTCAGGCACGAAAGGTTTGTCGTCTTGGTGCGGATTGGCCGGTTGGGTCTGCCGCCGACCGTCACCTCCGCGACGGGCCTCCTCCCTTCTTAGAGCAACGCTGCCGACGCGCCCTAGCAGGATTCGCCGCTGACTCGTCACATCCGTCACTTAGGCTCTCCATTGAACCGACGGGAGGCGGGTGGCTCAGTTGGCCAGACATGGGCGAAGATTTCCGGCGTGCCTAAGAGTTGATGCGGTCGGGCGGCGGATGCGTCGCCTCCATTGACGCGCAAGGACGAGCTTCGCAATCTGGTCGACTATCCGTCAGATGCTCATACGCGCTTGAAGCACACGTTCTATCGGCGCTACATCGCGTGCTGGATGGGCAAAATTCTTCAAGGCAGGTTTGGCTCCGAGGCGACGATCGTTGAAGGGTTCTCTGGCAGCGGCCAGTACAGCGATGGCCTTGACGGCAGCGCGCTAATGATCGCGACGTTGTATCGCGACCACATTCACTCCGCGAATTTTCAGCACCTGCGCTTCGTTACGAATGACCTCGACCCGAGAAGGACGTCCGCACTCAATCAACGACTGATTGAACTTCCAGACGAACCTCGACTTGAACACGCGCCGCTCAGTCCGTCGAAGTTCGAAGACATCACGGGCCTGCTTCAATCAACTCATTCGCCGAACGGTCGTCAGACTCTGTGGATCATCGATCCGCTTGGGTTGAAGGCAATCCCATGGAGCGCCGTCGAGCAATGTGCGAGGCGGCCAAAGAACGACGTCATCATCACCTTGATGGTCGATGAACTACATCGGTATCGCACGAACCCCGTTATGGACGGGCTCATGACCGCAACCCTGGGCGGCGACGAATGGAAGAGCCTGTCCCCGTCTCTAACGACCGCTGAATCAAAAGCTGCCGTAATTGCTCTGTATCGGAAGCGGCTGAAAGATCTTGGCTGCCTCACGCAATCATTTGACATCGAGGTACGAGGACGGAAGGCGCGCTACTCCCTTATCTTCGCCACCCATCATGAGGCAGGGTTGAAGTGCTTCAATGACGCTCGATGGTCAGCAGATACCGCATCCGGAAAGGGTGCCAGTGCGAGCACGGGTTTCGAAGCCACTCTGTTCGAGCCGGACAAATCCGAACTTGAGGATGCTTTCGAACAGCTAAGCGGCACATACTCTTTCGATGATCTAAGTCGCCGTGCATCGATTTTGGGATTCAAGGACACCCACCTTCGCGCGATTCTTGACGCTCTCTTCGACGAAGGGCGGGCCTTTCGGCTGACTCCCGCCACATCCCCCACAAACTCGCCGTGGCCCTCAGGCGCCACGATCCGCCTCTACGCTTCGGACGAGATAGAACGGCAAGAAGTCGACCTGGACGATGACTAGGCGGCCGTACTTGGCATTTCATCCCAAAGGCGGCCGTCGAGCTCCCGGCCGAGCGCCTTGGGTGTGCGGCCGCCCCACTGCTTGAAGAAGAAGGGAACACCGGCGTCAGTACAAGCGTCTCTGATCCCGCGTGCCCAGTTGACCTCCATCGGCCGATAATTTGGCCCGGATTCTCCGCCGGCGATCACCCAGCTAATGCCGTCTAGACTAATAGCGTCCAAGGGTCCAAGTAGTGGCTCACAGGAGAGAAAGCGGACGGCAGCCGGAACTCTGCGAAGATGATCAACGCGATTCAAGACGTCGCTATTCTCGACCGATACACCCATCCAAACGTTGTCAGGCCAGTCGAGCTTATCGGCGATCCGCGCCAGGCGGAGACTACGCTTCGTCAACACCTGATAGGTATGGTGTGGCGTGTCGCGCATGACATCAAATACTCGGCGTATGAAGTCGAGCGACACTTGAGCGTGGAAAAGGTCGGCCATCGAGTTGACGAACACCACTCGTGGCATGCGCCATTTGAGTGGTTCGTCTAGCGCTTGCGGATGCATCGTCACGCCGAAGCCCGGACCAGAGGTTCTAGGATCGCCATCGTTCTGGTATTTCACGGAACCCATCGCTTTGAGTCGCTTCGCGAGTGTCATCGCGTAGCAGTGGTCGCAACCGGTAGAAACTCGGTCGCATCCGGTAACCGGATTCCACGTAGCTTCGGTCCACTCGATAGCTGATCGATCAGCCATTTCGAATCACCAGCCCCTCCCATCACTCGAACATGTGTTCGATTACACTAGCGTCCTCCGTGGACATTACTCGACACTCCGTGCCATAGCTCCTGTTCAAAGGCTGTTTCTTGGCCCCAAAATGATCCTGGCGATGACCTAGTCGGAACGCGCGAATGTTGAAAGTCCGCCCAAGCCGGACCACCCGTACCACTTGCGAGCGAGAGCGCCTGACGTCACAAAGTCGTGCGGATGGGCGCTGCCCTCGACGCAATCATGTCCAGCACGCGGATGTTCTTGACGACGTCACGGCTTTCGCGCGCGGCCACGGCGCGGACCAATGTCTCGATCAGCCCGACCAGCCCCGGTGGGTCGTAGATCAGGTCGGTTTGAGTGGCGACCTTGCGGTCGCGCAACCAGATGCTCACCGGGCGGGTGAATCCCGGTTGCAGCGAAAGACGCGTGGCGAACCTCCAGGCGCTGTCTCGAGACGTCCTCACCACCTGATTGATCAGGAAGACCTCATGCTGCGCCAGCACTTTGAACACGTCGGCCAGCGCCGGTGAGATTTCGTTGATGTCCTCGACGACACCATTGATCTGGCTGGCGAGGACGGCGTTGATCCTGTTGAAGTCCTCGTGCAGCTGACGCAGCTTGACTCCGGGGGCGAACTGCTGCGCGGAGATTCCAAGGTCGAGATCGATGTGGGTGTTCACGCCAGCGAGCATGTGCTGCAGGATGATTGGCTCCGGCCGGGCGAGCGCGTCGAACGTCACCTGCCACGACCGGGTCGGTTTGGGGAATCGACTCGGGTGAAAGTGTCCGTTCACGGCGTCGAAGTAGCGGTTGGCGAACGCGACGTCGAACTGTTCCATGCGCGGTCCGTCTTCGAACGCGCCATCGGCGACAGCGGCGCGGACCGCGATGGTGATGCGCTTGTAGAGCGTGGCGAAATATCCCATGCGGCTCGATGATTCGATCGACCACCGGATGACCGAGTCGATCGCGTCCACGACGCCATCGAGCGTCGTCACGCCGGTGATCGGCGCAGGCGAGGTTCGCTGTGACGGCATGGCGAAAGTATGAACCACACCGGGTCGCCCCGGTGGCGCGATGGAGCCAGCATTCGGGATTGAACCGATTGGCCCTCGTTCGCGTGTCACTCAGTGTTCGGCCCGTCGCAACCCCTCGGAGTGGCGGGCCGAACACCGTGCGATCGAGCGCCGCAAGAATTCTCCAAGGCGTCCTACACAGACTCGATACATGAAGATCGCGCTACTCGCCCTCGCCGTTACATCAGTGCGTCTCGAACACCGGGGTCGCGGCAAACACGCAGCGGCGCAAGGCGACAACGATTCCGCCTGCCCCATCTGCGATCACCCGTTCGGACATCTGAGCAGCCACGCCTGCATCGGATAATTCCGATGGCTCCAAGAATCTTCCAAGATCTGCGGCTCACCCTCGACTGCACAGGCCGGCACGGTTGTTGGGATCGGTAGCCACTCCGACACCCTGTACTTCCGCAATGGCGACAGCAACAAGAGGAGCCCGCCATGAACGGAATGTCGCGATCTTCGGTTCCATCCCATCCGTGCGGCGCGGCCAAGGAAGACGATTCCTGGACTGTGCGAGCACTATTCGTGGGGTTCGCCACCGCTGTGCTGTTGTGGGGCGGCGTCGCTGGGGTGGTGGGCCCGCCTCCCGCGCAGGCCTTGCCCGCAGCTCCGTTGCCGGAACGGGCTTGGCCCGGCTGTCCCGAGGACAATCCCAGCGGCCCGTGCCACTGGTGCCCGGGGGACCCTCCCGTCCAGACCGGCAATCTTCGTATCAACCCAGTGATTTGGGACAACAACGTCTGCCACACCTACTGGTACGTCTACTTCGGGCAAGGCAACGTCGCCCAGAACATCTTCGAGGGCGAGACTCCTCCGCCTCCCCCACCGCCACCACCGCCGGGGCTCAACTTCTGCCCAATTCCTCCGTGGTGCCCATGATCGCGCAGTTTGCGACAAGGAAAGTCGAGCGTGTGTTCCGCCGGGGCGATATCCATTCTTGAAAACTGGTTACAGAGGTAACCATCATAAGTCAGATTATCTTCGTGAGCGACATATATATGCAGTTAAAAGCGTCAATTACCTCGGCGAGCCGCCTCGTGATCAAGTTAACTGCTCCATCTTGTTACCGTCGGGTAGGATCTCCAATCATGGAAACGATGTCTTGGGCTAGTAAGTTAGCTGTGCTCTGATGAGCCGAGGCGTCGACGCGCAGTGCCTGTGCGGACATCGACATCCCGAGCACTCGATTTGCGGGCAGTGCCACGGCTGCCGCCACTGCGACGACGACGATCCCCGCGCCGAGCACCACCACGAGTACGTTCGTTGCGGCTGCACCGTGTTCCAACTGGCCGCCGGCTTCTACCTGGATCCACTGCTCCTCGAACGACTCGCCTGACGGGTGCACCCAGACGCCAAAACGGAGCTATTGACTGATTATCAGTCAGCCTGTCAGAGTGTCATCGTGAACAGAACCCGCGGGACCAAGCTCGACGGCGCGCGAATCTTGTTGACCGGGGCATCCAGCGGTATCGGCCGGGCGCTTGCGGGCCAGCTTGCCGCCGAGGGGGCGGCGCTCGCGATCGCGGCTCGGCGGGCCGACCTGCTCGACGAGGTCGCCGACGAGATCCACGCACGCGGACTCCGCCGGCCGATCGTGCTGCCCAGCGATCTGTCGGTGCCGGGCGCCGCTGCGGCGCTGGGGCTGCGCGCCGTCGAGACGCTCGGAGGCGTCGACGTCGTCATCAGCAACGCGGGCGCCAGCCTGATCGGCGCCCAGCCCGTGGTGGCCGACTCCCGCCTGGCCCGCGAGGCGTTCGAGGTCAATCTGTGGTCGCCGCTGGCGTTGACCGCGGCGGTGCTCCCCTCCATGTTGTCGGCAGGCACCGGCACCATCGTCAACGTCACGTCGACCGTTCAGGCGGTGCCGCTGCCCCTGCTCGGCTACTACGCGGCGTCCAAGGCCGCCCTGGCGCAGGCCACCCGCGCGTTGCGCAACGAACTCGCGGAGACCCCGGTGCGGGTGCTCGAGGTCGTGCCCGGCTCCACCGACACCGCACTGCGCGACGTCGACGAGCTTCCGTGGAAGACCTCACCGCCCAAGACGTTCGCCCCCGTACCGCCCGAAGCGACCGCAGCGGCCGTCGTCCGCGCGCTCAAGAGGGGCACCACAAGGGTGGTCTACCCTCGCTATTCCCTTGCCCCACTCGAGGTCCCGGCGATCGGCCGGTTGATCGCGCGAATCGGCGGTCGACGCGTCGACACCCGCGGGGCGCTCGAGCCCGCCCACGACACCGGGCTCGCTCGATGACCCCGCCCGGCGCCGATCGCCGTCAACGCCTCGTCGACGCCGCCCGCGCGCTCTTCGCCGAACATCCCTACGACCAGGTCACCACCACCGCGATCTCCAAGCGCGCCGGAGTCGCATACGGCCTGCTGGCCCATCACTTCGAGAACAAGCGTGGGATCTACCGAGCCGCGATGAACGAGATCGCCGTCGAGATCGCGAACGTTCACCTCACCGCCCCACCACCCGACGCCACCCTCGTCGAGCAGCTTCGCCACGCGCTGCGCAACCACGTCGACTACATCGACTCCCACGCGCCGAGCTTCGTCGCGTTCATTCGGGGCGACCTCGGCTCCGACCCCGAACAGCAATCGGCCGTGAACGACCTGCGCTGGCTTGGCGCCCAACGCATCCTGCTGGCCTTGGGCATCACCGAACCCGTGCCCGCGACGCTGCGCACCGCCATGAAGGGCTGGGTCGGCGCGCTCGACGAGATGATGATCGACCGCATCGAGCACCAGGACGTCGACGCAGACGTGCTCGTGGACCTCGCCACCGCCACCCTCGTCACGACGTTGAAGACGGTGGCCGCGATGGACGCGACGCTCGGCCTGGACCCCGAGCTGCTCGACGCCGCCTACTTGCCGGGGCCGTTCGGCCACCGCAGTAGCGACCCGGCGTCGACGCGGATCTGCTGACCCGTCACGTAGCGACTCTCGTCGCTGGCGAGGAACACCGCCAGGTTGGCGATGTCCTCGGGCTCGACGTACGGAATCGGCATGGCCTGGAAGAAGTTGAACGCCAGCATCGCGTCCTCGCGGGTCGGCTTCTTGCCCTCGGCGACGAGGTCGGGCCGGAACATGCTGTAGATCCCGTCGTTCTGCAGCAGATGAGTGTTGCAGTTCGTCGGGTGAATCGTGTTGACCCTGATCATCTTTGGAGCCAACTGCAGCGACAGCTGTTCGGAGTACTCGATGAGCACGCGCTTGCTCCACCCGTATCCGGCACCGCCCGGCCCCATGTCGGGATTGTCCGTGGTGCCCGTGATCATTCCGGCGGTCGATCCGGTGATGATGACCGAGGCCGCCTCCCCCAGATGTGGCAGCGAGACCGCCACGGTGTTCATCACCCCGAGCAGGTCGACGTCGGTGGCGTCGACGAAGGCCATCGGGTCGTGTGGCCGGCCCATCGCCATCGGCAGGATGCCCGCGTTGGCGACGACGACGTCGAGCTTGCCGAAGTCCGCGATGGCCGTCTCGAGCGCATCGCGCAGTTCGTGACGCTCGCGCACGTCGGCGATCTTGGCGAAGACACGTCGGCCCAACTCCTTGACCGAACGCTCCGTCTCGGCCAGGTCGTCGGGGGTCGCCAACGGGTACGGGTTCGACTCGATCTGCCGACAGATGTCGACGACGATGATGTCCGCGCCCTCCTTGGCCATCGCGATCGCGTGCGCCCGCCCCTGCCCGCGCGCCCCACCCGTGATGAACGCGACCTTGCCTTCGAGCCGTCCGGACATCCGACCTCCTCGTTCACGATCGGCACAGTCTGCACCAAATCTTTGTTCCACAATATGAACAGCCAGGCGGGGAAAGCAAGCCTGCCCCGGCATCCACTCAACGCAGCGAGACCGTCACCGTACCGCCGCGGGGATCGACGTCGTCGAGAATGCCTGAAGGAATGCGGAATACCCGTCCCGGGGCGGCCGGCCAGGGCAGCGTGCGGCGGCCGACGATCCGTCCGTCCTGGCGTGCGAGCACCGTCGGCACGCGGACGAGGACGTCCGTCCACAGCAGCAGTCGGCGGCGCGCCGGAGCCGGGTCGCCGGGCCGCACGAGTCCCGGGGAGATCCACCGCAGCGGCGCCTCGGCGCACAGCCGAACCCCCTCGGACGGGCTGGGCTTCCCGCTTAGGAAGTCGCGCACCGGATCGGCGACGTGGTGGCCGTCGAGTGCCGCGACGTCCGCCGTGTCGACGGGGTGCAGCAGGTTTCCGATGGCGAATACGCCGGTTCGGCTGGTGCGCAACGCCGTATCGACGACGGGCCCGAGCGTGTGCGCATCCATGTCCAGTCCCGCGGTGCGGGCGAGTTCGTTGTCCGGCACCCAGTCACCAGTCAGGACGAGCGTGTCGCAGTCGACGATTCGACGCGCCCCGGTGTCGAGGTGTTCGAGCTCGACGGCCCGCAGGTGCGGCTTGCCGATGATCCGCACGACCCGGGTGCGCGTGGCCACGTCGACGCCGAGGTACGGGGAACGGCCCGCGACGTTGAACACCGCGTAGGACTCGGGCGACGGATGCGTGGTCGTCATCAACTCCGTGTGGCAGCCCGCATGTTTGAGCGTGAGCACCGCCGAGTAGCTGACGAGTTCGGCGCCGACCACCACCGCCGTACGTCCCACCGTCCGGTGGCCCAGGTGGACCAGGTTCTGCAGATGTCCGGTGGTGTACACGCCCGTGCACCGGTCGCCCGGGATGAGGCGCGCCGACCGGGGGCGTTCCCGCGCACCGGTGGCGAGTACGACCACGCGGGCGTCGACGCGGTGTCGGCCCTCCGGCGAGGTGACGTCCAACGAGGAGCCCGACCACCCGGTGACCATGCTCCTGGTGCGGATGTCGGCGTCGGCGGACACGGCCCGGTCGACGAGTCTGCGCGCATAGTTCGGCCCCGAAATGAACGTCCTCATGTCGCGCATCCCGTAACCGAGGTGGTCGCTGTGCCGCGGGATGCCACCGGCGGCCGCTTCGCGTTCCAGGACGAGCACGTTCAGCCCGTCGGCAGCCAGAGCCGCGGCAGCAGTCAGTCCCGCCGGACCCGCTCCGACGATCGCGACGTCCGGCACCAGGGTGCTCATCGCGGACCGGCCTCGAGGAAGTCTTGAACCGCTGCCCCGCAGAAGAACCCTTGGCAGCGGCCGTTCATCACGCGGGTGCGCCGACGTAGTCCGTCGAGTCCGGCGGGCGGGATCGTGGAGCGGCACGCGTCGCGCAACTCGCCTGCGGTGACGCGTTCGCAGAAACACACGACGGTTCCGTACTCGGGGTCCTCGGCGATCCTGGTGGCGTCCTGATACGGACGCATGAACGCCTCGCCGAGGTTCGGCATACGCGGCGGCGCAGGCAATTCTGGCTTCGGGACGAGCGTCAGCCCCGCGTCCTGGAGCCGACCGAGAACGTACTCCCCGATCGCCATGCCCGCAGTGAGCCCGGTGGAGCGGATGCCACCGACGAGCAGATAGCGCTTGGCGGATTCGGCCTCGATGAGGTAGTCGCCGTGATCGATCGCGGCGCGCAGCCCCGAATACGTTGCGGTGACTTCCTCTTCGAGCAAGCGCGGCATCAGCGTGCCGCCCTTCTCGAGCAGGAATTCCAGACCCGCTTCGGAGGTGGCCGTCGCGGTGCGGTCCTCGAGATCCTCGGACGTGGGGCCGAGCATCACATTCCCGTAGATCGTCGGGCTGACGAGGACGCCTTTCCCGCGGGCGGTCGGAACCGGAAGCACGATCTTGTCGACCAGTGGCCGCGCGAGCTTGTCGTAGACGATCAGTTCGCCGCGGCGCGGGGTG
This sequence comes from Mycobacterium sp. RTGN6, assembly GCF_033804605.1. Taxonomy (NCBI): domain Bacteria; kingdom Bacillati; phylum Actinomycetota; class Actinomycetes; order Mycobacteriales; family Mycobacteriaceae; genus Mycobacterium; species Mycobacterium sp. RTGN6. The sequence continues at coordinate 50,305 of NZ_JAPZKZ010000004.1, read as the reverse complement.
ACGTTGAACCGAGCATGCCCGAACATCGCGTCGATCAGGTCGGCCCCGAGGCCCGCGGCGTTGACGACCCAGCGCGCGGTGACGGGGGCTGCGTTGGTGCGCAACAGGGTCACGTCCGCGCCGACGTCGACTGACTCGACGGGGTGGTTGGTCAGCAGCGTTGCGCCTCGGCGGACGGCGTCGGTGGCCAGCGCCAGGTTGACCGTCCACGTGCAGATGATCGATTCGTCGGGCACGGTGAGCCCACCCAGCGCACCATCGCCGAGTGCCGGAACCATCTCGTACACCGTTGCGGCGTCGACGATTTCACACTCCCGGTAGCCGTTCTGCTCGGCCTTGGCCTTCAGCCCGGGCAGCGCGTGCAGTTGCTCGTCGTCCCAGGCGACCAGGACGGCGCCGGTCCGTTCGATCGGGATGCCAGTGTGTTGGGCGTACTCGGAGAGCAACCGGTAGCCGCGGCTGACAAGCTCCGATTCCAAAGTGCCGGGCTTGGCGTCGAACCCGGTGTGCAGGATCGCGGTGTTCGCCTTGCTGGTGCCGTCGCCGACGTCGTCGCGCGCCTCGAGCAGCACCACGGACAGTTCGTACCCGGCGAGTTCACGGGCGATGGCCGACCCGACAATGCCAGCCCCGATCACCGCGACGTCGTAGTCGGCCGTCACGAGGTTTCCTTGGCGGGGTACGTCGTGTCGGCGAGTGTGCGCCAGGCCGAACGGAATTCGGCGGCACGCTCCGCGCTCCACGCGGGCTCGTAGGTGGACGCCGGAGTCCACGGCGGCACGACGTCCCGCAGTCCCTTGTCCGGGTGCAGGCTCAAGTCGGCGAGCGCCGCCGCTCCCAGCGCCGTGGCGTGCGCCGACGGGTAGACGTCGACGGGCACCTGGAGAATGTCCGCGACGGACTGCATCAGCACCTTCGACTGGGTGAGCCCACCGTCGACGCGTAGCCGGTTCAGCCGGGTCGACGCGGTGTCGGATTCGATCGCGGTGGCCAGCTCGCCGACTTGGGCAGCGATGCCCTCCAACAGTGCCCTCACCACGTGCCCGCGACCGGTCGACAGCGTCATGCCCGAAATCGTTGCGGTGGCACCCGATTGCCACCACGGCGCAGCCAGGCCCGCCAGCGCAGGCACGCACATCACGCCGTTGGCGTCTGCGGCCGCCACTGCGTCGAGTTCCTCGGCGCCGGTGACGATGCCCAACGAGCTCAGCCAGCGCACGGCGGACGCGGCGGTGTAGACCTGACCGTCGACGCAGAAGGTGTCCTCCCCCGCGACGCGCCAAGCCACCGACGATGTCAGTCCGGACCGGGACCGCACCGCGGCGGTCCCGGTATTGGCGAGCAGGAACGCACCGGTTCCGAAGGTGCACTTGGCCATTCCGGCGTCGAAGCAGGCCTCGGCCAACAACGCGGCCTGCTGGTCGACGACGATCCCGCCGACGGGAACGTCGCCGCCGAACGCCGACGTCGAGCCGATGACGACGTCGTTGGCGACGATGTCGGGCATCCGCTCGTCGTCGAGTCCGAACAGCGCCAACAGTTCTCGGTTCCACTGCTGGGCGCCGAGGCTCACCACCAGCGACCGGCTGGCGGTCGTCGCGTCTGTGACGAAGGTCCCCGTCAGTTGATGCAGCAGCCAGGTGTCCGAGGTGGTGACGACCCCTGCGGATTCGACGTTGCGGCGCAGCCAGGCCATCTTCGGTGCCGAGAAGTACGGGTCGAGCACCAGCCCGGTTTCGGCGGCGAACAGCTCCGCGTGCTGAGCCAGTTCGGCACACAGCGGCTCCGCACGGCGGTCCTGCCACACGATGGCCGGCGTGAGCGGCCTGCCGGAGTCCGGGTCCCAGGCCAGCACAGTCTCGCCCTGGTTGGCCAACGACACCACGTCGATGGGCCGGCCCGCACTCGCGACGGCGGCGCGTCCTGCGGCGAGCACTGACTCGAGCAGTTCACCGGGGTCCTGCTCGACGCCGCCGCCGTCGAGGTAGCGCGGGTGCACCGGCACCTCCGCGAGGCCACACACTCCGGCATCGGGGTCCACGACGATGGCCTTGGTCCCCGAGGTGCCTTGGTCGATGGCCAACACGGTCATGGTGTTCGATTCTTCACGACCGTGCCAGGCACATACAGTTGATTCGTGCGACGTCGGCATGGAAATCCACTCGATCGGGCAAGTTCCGCGGTCGCGGACCTCGAGCTTCCGCCCGCCGTGTTCAAGACGTGTCCGTGGGAACCTCGGTCGCTGGTCGAAACCGGTCTGCGGCAATGGCTTCGCTGCTGCGCGCCTGCCCTGCGCGACGGGCAGCTCATCGGGATGCCGTCGCACGCGGTGGACCAGGCCTGGCACGGGTTCATCCTTTGCACCGCGCGGTATTCGGCGTTCTGCGATGCCGCGTACGGCAGGTTTCTGCATCACCACCCCGAGGGCGGCGCACCCGCAGGGTCCGTGGCGCTCGCCGACTGCGCTCACGAGCAGCTACGTCGAACCGTCGTCGCCTGGTCGTTGGTGGCCGCCCCGGGCGAGGAGTGCGTGCTTTGGGAGCTCGACTCCAAGGTGGGCGTGGACGAGCCGTGGGGCGTCAGCCGCGAATTGGTGGCCGCCGTCCAGGACGACATCGCGGGTCGCACCGCGCATTAGCGACGTTGCCTATCGCTCAACGGGTTTCGTACGCCGACTCCGTCATCCACCGCCGCCGCAGCCGCCACCGCCACCACCGCAACCGCCGCCGCCACCGCAACTCGAGCCGCCACCGCCGCAGCTTCCGCCGCCGCCACAGTTGCTGCCAACGTCGCCCGTAGCACCGCCGTCACCCACGAACCCGCCGTCCGCACCGGATTGACCTGCCAGCCACAGTCCCCCGGCGGCCAGCCCCAACCCCGCCGCCCCGTAGTGGCGATTGCCTCTGCTGCCCCTGGTGAGGTGGACCCGCCGCATGCCAAGCACTTCGCGCTGGTACCGCTGCTCAGGGGTCTCGTTCCTGCGACGCGCGACCTGAATCAACAGCAGCGCGACCACCACGGCGATGATGAGCACGAACGGCGCGCATATCGCGAAGAGGAGGATCCACTCGGCGTTCATGATCGAAAGATTACGCCGGTAGACGCCCGTCGCACATGGGCAAACTAGGCGGCCACTAGCCCTTGCGCCGCGCCCCGTAGCCAGCGACGGCGATACCGATCAGCGCGGTGATCGGCCCGATGATCGACCAGGTCGTGGTGTTGCTCATCGGACTACCACCGATGACTCCGAACCCCTGCAGCGCCCACAGTGCGCCGAAGCAGGCGAGCACGATTCCGACCACGATGATGACGATGCGCATGAAACCGAGCGTAGCCCTCGGTTACGACCTCGCGGTCACATCACGTCGATGACTTCGACACGGAAGCGGTCGATGGCTTCCTGAGCATGCGCGATGCTGTCCCCCGGCAGATGCACGTGCACCCACGTGACACCCAGCGCCGCAAGCGCTTCCAGCCCCGCGATGTGGGCGTCGGCGTTGAAGTCGTCCTCGCCAGGGTTGCCGCCCTCGGAGTTGGTGAAGGCGATGTCGAGCGCCGACGGATCCCGGCCCGCGGCCTCGGACCGGCGGCGAAGGTCGCCGATGGCCGTCCCGAGCGCCTCCACCGAGTCCAGCGCGGCCGTCTTCGCGGTCTTGGCCAGTGCCGCTGGCGCCGCGAACGGGCACCAGCCCTCGCCTCGGTCGACGACGCGCTGTCGGGCCGCACCCGTGTTGCCGCCAATCCAGATCGGCGGCCGCGGGCTGCTGATCGGCCGCGGGTGGGCGGTGATGCCGTTGGCGGTGAAATGCCTTCCCTCGTAGGACACGTCGTCACCCGTCCAAATGGCGTCGATGACGGCAAGCGCCTCGTCGAACAGGTCCGCACGCTCCTCGTAGTCCACCCCGAGCGCGGTGAACTCCTTGCGGAGGTAGCCCACCCCGACCGCGAGCGTGAACCGCCCCTCCGACAGTCGGTCCAGCGTCGCCCCGGCCTTCGCGACCACGAACGGGTTCCGGTACGGCAACACCACGATGTTCGGGATCAGTCGGATCGTCGACGTGTGGGCGGCTGCGAAGGCCATGGCGACGAACGGGTCCAACGAGTCGTGGCCGCCTGCCTCCAGCCAGCGTTGCGAGGGCGCCGGATGGTCCGTGAAGCCGAAGCCGTGGAAGCCGGCCTTTTCGCACGCGGTGGCCAGCGTCGCGACACCCGCGCCCGACGCGAAGTCTGGATGATAGGGGTGGCTGTGCATCGGGTAGGTGATCGTGAACTTCATCGTCGCGTGATCCTCCGGTGGCGTGGGGCCACGCTGCTCGACGAACGTGACAATTCAGTCATATACCGTAACGCTCACGGTGCTGCGACCGCCCCTTCAAAAGCCGGTGCGACGTAACGGCGCAACATTTGCCGCTCGGCGTGGGCATCCTTGTCGGGCAGGAAGAGCAACGACAGCACCAGCCGGACGATCCACCTGGCCGCGACCGGATCGTCCCCGGAAAGGCCGGCGAGTTCATTGGCTAGCCCGGTGACTTCCGCCGAGCCGGCCAGCCACTCGCTGCCACGCGTGCCCGCAGCGGACTCGACGAACAGCTGGCCTGCGGGGTCGGACCGGATCTGAGCCACAGCGACTTCGATGGCCGTGATGACCCGCTCGGCGCCGGTGAGGTCCTTGACGCTCGCTCGGACGACGTCGACGATGCGCGCCGACGAGCGGGCCAGCACGGCGTCGCGGAGCTGCCGCTTGCCACCCACGTGGCGATAGATCGTGGCGCGCGAACAATGTGCCCGCGCCGCCAGCGCATCCACCGTGAATGCTTCGAAGCCGTCGCGCGAGATCAGGTCGGCGGCTGCCGCGTAGAGCCGCTCGCGAGCGACGCCGCTGCGATCGCCGTCGAAGATCCAGTCGCCCTGCGCCACGTTCTACAATCTATCTCACGCGTGAGACGAATTCGACGTTTCATCTCAGCTGTTTCAGCTGGTTCGGACGTCGTGCTGAGACGCCGCCCCCGAACGGGCGTCGACGGGCGAGTTTCGAGTTGCGCAGCTTTCGTTGACCTCGGCGTTCTCCAACGGCCAATCTGAGCGGGTGACCGTCCTCTCCGATCCACTCGAGTTCTTCGGCGCAGACGCGTTGCAGGATCCCTACCCGCTCTACGACCGCCTGCGTGCTGCGGGTCCGGTGCATCGCGTAGGCGCGTCGGCGTTCTACGTGGTGCCCGACTGGGCCGCCGTCGAGGACGCCATCGCACGCGTCGACGACTTCTCGTCCAATCTGACCGCGACGATGGTGTACCACCCCGACGGCACCGTCACGTCCTTCGAGATGGATCCGCTCGGCGGACCGACTCACGTACTGGCCACCGCCGACGACCCGGCCCACGCGGTACACCGGAGGTACCTGCTGCCCCAGTTGGCGGCCAAACGCATTCGTGCCGCCGAGTCGTTCGTGACCGACACGGCCGAATTGCTGTGGCGCGACGGGGTCCACGGCGGCCGCATCGAGTGGATGAGTGCGATGGCAAACCGACTGCCCATGATGGTGGTGGCGCGTTTGATCGGAGTGCCGGACGACGACGTCGACCAACTCATCGCGTGGAGTTACGCCGCAACGCAGATGCTCGACGGCGTGGTGTCCGCCGACGAGCTCGCAGCAGCGGGCACCGCAGCCGTAGAGCTCGCCGGGTACATCGCCACCCACTTCGACCGGGCCGCCGCCGATCCGCAGGACAACCTGCTCGGCGACCTGGCCACCGCCGTCGCCCGCGGCGAGTTGGACACCGTGACGGCCCAGTTGATGATGATCATCCTGTTCGGCGCAGGCGGTGAATCCACCGCATCGTTGATCGGCAATGCGGCGTGGATCCTGGCCGACCGGCCGGACGTTCAGCAGCGGCTTCGCGACGACCCCGATCTGTTGGAGACGTTCATCGAGGAGTGCCTGCGCTACGAGCCGCCGTTCCGAGGTCACTACCGCCATGTCCGCGTCGACACCACGTTGGGCGGCGTGGCCCTGCCCGCTGGTTCGCACCTGCTGCTGCTGTGGGGTGCGGTCAACCGCGACCCGGCGCACTTCGACACGCCCAACGAGTTCCGACTCGACCGCGCACAGGCCAAGGGCCACTTGACGTTCGGCAAGGGTGCGCACTTCTGCGTCGGTGCTGCGCTGGCCCGCATGGAGGCGCGCATCGTGCTCGGCATGCTGCTCGAGCGCACCGCCGACATCGACGCCGTCGACACCGGTCAATGGATCCCCAGCATCCTCGTACGGCGACGGGAAAGCCTCGAACTGGCCGTGCGGTGAGGTCCTCGGCGCTACTCCCTCGCCAGCGGAGGCAGCTTGCCCGCACTGACCACCGACTGCAGTTCGACGTATTCGTCGAGCCCCTCCACGTCGAACTCCCTGCCGATGCCCGATTGCTTGAATCCGCCGAAGGGGCTGCTGATGTCGAGCATGAACATGTTGATTCCGTAGGTCCCCGTGCGTACCTGCGCCGCCAGCTCCAGCCCGTGCGCGACGTTGCGGGTCCACACCGATCCGGCCAGTCCGTAGTCGCTGTCGTTGGCGATGCGTACGGCGTCCTGTTCGTCGCGGTACTTGATCACCGTGAGCACCGGTCCGAAGATCTCCTCGCGAGCGATGCGCATGTCGTTGGTGGCGTCGGCGAACAGCGTCGGTCGCACATACCACCCGCGATCGTGCGGAGCATCCGCCCCTCCCAACACCATTCGCGCCCCGTCAGCCTGACCGGACCGGATGTACTCCTGCACCCGGTGCTGCTGGCGCTGCGCCGCCAACGGGCCGACGTCGGTGGCCGGATCGGTGGGATCGCCGACGACGAGCCCCGACATCATGTCGGCCAGCGCATCGACGAACTCGTCGTGGCGCGCTTCGCTGACCAGGATGCGGGTTTGCGCGACGCACGCCTGGCCGTTGTTCATCAGGCTGGCCATCTTCAGGCCCGCGACGGTACGGCCGACGTCGGCGTCGTCGAGCACGATGGCCGCTGACTTGCCACCCAGTTCGAGGCTGTAGCGCTTGAGCTGCTCCCCGCACAGGCTGGCGATGCGGCGCCCAGTCGCAGAGTTCCCGGTGAACGCGATCTTGTCGACGCCGGGGTGACGCACCAGCGCCTCGCCGGCGTCGGTTCCTCCGGAGACGACGGAGACGACGCCAACGGGTAGGTCGGCCTCCTCCAGCATTTCGGCCACCCACAGTGAGTCGAGCGGGGTTTCGGGCGCCGGTTTGACGACCACGGTGCAGCCCGCGACGAGCGCTGGGATCAGCTTGGGCATCAGCAGACACTGCGGCACGTTCCACGGGATGATCACGCCGACGACGCCCATCGGCGCTCGGCGCACGTGCACTTCGCCGAGTACGCCTTGGCGCCGTTCGACCCACGGATACTTGCGCCCGATGGCGGTGCTGAGGTGAATCATCGAGGCCGCCCCGGCCGCCTGGCCGAGCTGGCTGAAGCTGGCAGGCGAGCCCATCTGCGCGGTGATGAGCTCGGCCATCTCGTCGACGTGTTTGGCGTAGACCTCCGCGAACCGTTCGACTTTCGCGATCCGAGCCTCGGGTGACATGCGCGGCCAAGGCCCCTCGTCGAACGCCGCCCTGGCGGCGCGCACCGCGGCGTCGACGTCGGCAGGCGAGCCCGCGGGCGCGTGCGCGATCACCTCTTCCGTATGCGGCGACACGACGTCGATGAGTCCGTCGGTGGCGGGTTCACACCACCGCCCGCCCACGAACAGCTTGTCGTACGAGGGAATCTTCATGGCACCCTTCGCTCTACGGCCTTCGAGACGTCGAGTGTCACGTCGGCGGGACAACACAACTCTCCGCGCTGGTTGACCACGTCGACGTGCATGTCGATCAACCACCGGTCACCGTGCTGGCGCTTGCCGGTGATGCGCCTGCGGCCAGTGATCGTGTCGCCTGCGTAGATCGACCCCGCCAGCGACACCTTGCGCCGAACCACCCTGCTATATGACCCCGCCCAGTCCGTCGCCACCCGGTCGATGAACCCCGCAACGTGCATCGTGTTGACGAAGATCGTCGATTGCCCGATGGCCCTGGCGTATTCGGGGTCGTAATGTCCGGGAAAGTAGTCCCACGTGGATCCAGGGTTCATGATGACCCGCTCGTAGCTGATGGGATCGTCGGTGACGTCGGGCAGCTCAGACGGCACCACCACGGCGGCCCAATCGAACCCGGTGGCCGTCACGCCCGGTCCGCCGGAGTGAATCGGAACAACGTATTCCGGTTGGTCGCAACGGGACTGCCATCATCGCGGTGATACGTCTCGAGAGTCTCGACGAAGTGGCCGGTGCCAAGTCGGGTGGTCTTCTCCGGCGAAATGGATACGACTTCCTCGACGACCGTCAACCGGTCCCCTTCGCGGATCGGATCGAGGAACTCGGCCTCGTTCGATGCATTGACGAAACTGGTTCCGGGAAGCGGGATCCTGACGGCAATCGACGGCACCGGGGGCCGCCCAGTCGGCTCCCACGGCGGCGGAATGAGCCAACCCATCAGCATCGCCGGCGGCGCGATGAGTCCGCCCCACGTCCGTGCGGCGAAGTCGACGTCCCAGTATCCGGGGTTCGGGTCGCGCACCGTCGCGGCGAACATCTGTATCCGCGCGCCGCTGACGGCGGTCGCCGCCACTCGCGGTTCCGAACGGTAGCCGACCATCTTCAGCGCGTCTTCGTATGTGCCGAAGACGAACTCGTAACTCAACGGGGCATTCACGATGTCGGCCCCGGACCACCGAGCTTGCGGTGATCCCAACTTGCGGCATCGACGACGGCGACCGCGTAGACGACGCGGGATTGAATCCGACGGTCCACCTCGGCTGGGTCGACGGGCTGTTCCGAATAGCGCTGTGCGATCGCGCATGCCACGGCGACCCGCTCGTCAGCGGCGACTTCGGTGGCCCGCCCCTTGAGCTGGACGCCGCGCAAGTCCTCGTATGACGACCCGGCCTCGACCATGCAGGTGACCCTGTCGTCACGATCGAGGTTGCGGCACTTCTGCGACCGCCGGTAGGCCATGAACGCGACGCCGTCGCCGTGGACGGCGAACCACATCGCGGTCGCGTGCGGCCAGCCGTCGCGCCCGTTGGTCACGACGGTCATCGTGCGACACTGCGCTAGCAGGTCACGAATTTCCCCGTCGGCCATGGCAACCCGAGCGCGGGCCGACGGGCTCACGACCCGGTGGCTGACAGGCCCGACGCAGAATCCCACGCCAGGGTCCGATTGGCGTAGTACCACCCACCGCGTTCGTAGATCAGCACGTCGGTGTAGGTGCCGATCGCGAGGACGTGTCCGGACGCGTCGAACTTCATGGCCACGCAGTGCTGGGTGGCGTTGACCCCGTCGACCTCGATCTCGTGATCGACCGTGATCAGCCGACCCGAACCGCCGTCGAAGGCCTCCCAGATCTTGGCGTACGTCTGGCCGCCGATGGTGAGCGTGGCGCCGGTGTGCTTGAACGTGGCGAGCCACGGCACGCGGTCACCCGCCGAGTACAGCCGGTTGTGACGCGCGTTGAGGTTCGAGATCGCCGCGCGCGCAGCGGTGCTCTCCAGAACGTGTTGCTGCTGATAGCCAAACGTCATGCTGTTTCTCCTTTTAGCGTCGAAGTACGTAGCCGTGCGCGTCGCGGTCCCAACTGTCGTCCCCGGTACCACTCGCTCGCAGCAAGTCCTTGCGGACCCTGCCCACGACATTCCTCGGTAGCTCGGGCACCAGCCGCACGTAGCGCGGCACGCAGAAGTACGGCATGCGGTCGGCGCAGAAGTCGAGCAGGCCACGCGGGTCGAGTTCAGCTGCCGGAGCGGCCCGAACAACCACCAGGATGTCTTCTTCGCCGAGCTCGCTCGGCACGCCGACGGCCGCCGCCTCGGCAACCCCGGGGTAGGCCATCACGACACTCTCGACTTCCACCGACGACACGTTCTCGCCGCGGCGCCGGATCGCGTCCTTCACCCGGTCCACGTAGGTCAGATTTCCTGCCGCGTCGATCCGGCCGAGATCACCCGTGCGGAACCACTCTCCGTATGGCCGGACCCGCAACCCCGTCCCCGACTCCTCGACGTAGCCCTGGCTCATCACCTCGGATGAGCGTCCACGACATACGATTTCACCGACGGCGTCGACGACTCGGGTGTCGCCATGGTCCAGGACCGCCACGTCGAACGCATCATTGATGCGGCCCGAAGTGCCCGGTACGCCTTCCTCGCCAACCGCCTTCACCGCGACGGGGAACGCCTCCGTGAGGCCGTACATCGTGACGACCCGGCAGGCGTAGCGCTGCTCGATCGCCCGGTACAGCTCCCTCGCGATCGGGGCCGCCGAGATGAACCGCAGTCCTAGCTCGCCGTCGCGCGGCGCGGCGGGCAGATTCCACAGCATCGACACCATGGCACCTGCCCCGACGAAACCCACGGCGCCACTGGCGCGGAGCTCATCCCACACCTGCGTGGGCCGAAACATGGACGCCAGCACCGTCGTACCGCCCACCAACATCGGAGCCAGGATCGTGGCGACCGCACTGAGGTGGAACAAGGGCATCGCCGACCAGATCGACTCGCCTTCGGCGAACTCCCATGACGTCGCGACCGTCGCGGCGGCCGTGAACAGGTAATGCCAGCTGGTCGCGACGGCCTTCGACGGCCCGGTGGTGCCCGAGGTGAAGAACAGTGCGGCCGTGTCGATCGGCGAGAAGCCCAGTTCGGCAGGAGGATTCGCGTCCGAGGCCAACGCGAGCAGGGCCTGCGTCGACTTCACCAAGAGGCCGGACTCGCCCGCAGCAAGGGGCTCGTCGGCGAGCACCATCTGCAACGTATCCAGTTCGCCTGCGACCTCCAGCACGCGTGCGCATCGTTCAGCGGTGTCGGTGACGACGACCTTGGCGGACGAGACCGCCAGAGCATGGCGGAGGTAGTCGCCCTTGTTCGCGGCGTTGACCGCAGCGCTCACCGCCCCGATGCGAGCCGCGCCGAGCCAGAAGTACACCCACTCCGGGGTGGATCCGGAGAAGAGTGCGACGGTGTCCCCGGGGGAAACGCCCAACCCCAGAAGCGCATTGGCGGCTGCGTTCGAGCGGGCGCGCATCTGGGCGAAGCTGATGTCGACCCCATCGATCCGCATCAGTGTGCGGTCGGCGAACTCGGCAGCGCGGACGTCCAACACCGCGGGGACGGTGAACTCGGCGACTCCGTAGGTGGCCGGGGCGGCGCAGGTGTCTCCGCCGCGGACCATCACGCGCTCGCGGCGGCCGGGTCCGGTTGCCCGTCCGGCAGGTACCCGAAGTCGCCGGGCGAGGCCTCTTCGCCCGGATAGAAGCGATGCGCCCACCTCCGGAGCGCCGCATAGTCGCGCGCTTCCTCGGGAGCCAAGTTGGGCTTCTCCAGGTACTTCATGTTCTCCCACGTGAAGAAGTCCTGCTTGATGACTTCTTGTTGTAGCTGAAGGAATTTCGCGGCCCGCCCCATCGGAACGTCGCCGGTGTCGCCCGGCTCGCGCACCGACGCCTGGGTGTAGAAGTAGTCGGTGTACTCCTCGTCAACTGGCGTCTGACCGGTGACCTCGATGGTCTCCACCAACTCCTTGGGGAACCGGACGATGCCCAGCCCCAGCGAGTAGTTGTCGTAGACGATGTTGGCGTCCACTGGGCCGTCTGGGGTCAGCCACGTCGCAGCGCGGCCGCCGCCGAAGTTCGCGGTCACCGTTGCATGAAGGTGGTAGCCATCGGCGTGGAACGACGTGGTGTTGGCGGCGCTGTCCGCTTTGTGCACGAATTGCACGTGGTACGGGTCCGCGGCGTTCTCGATGATCATCTGCGCGTGGACCTTGACCCGGTTCACCATCCGCGAGTGCGGATGCAGTGGGTAGTAGTCGGCGTTCTCGACGTCGGGCAGCACCGGCGGCTGCCAGTACGGCGCCCGACCGTGGCGCTCGTGCCACACCACGATGAACCCGTACCACTCCTGGCAGGGGTAGGTCTTGATGCGAACGTTCTGCTTGCAGCCGATCTTGCTGTACGGGATCAGCGCGTTAGTGCCGTCGCCCCTCCACTGCCAGCCATGCCACGGGCACACGACGTGCTCGCCCTCGACGGTGCCGCCGACACCGATGTTCGCACCAAGGTGCAGGCAGTATGCGTCGAGCACGTTGACCGCACCCGATTCGGTCCGGAACATCACCAGTTCCTCGCCGAAGTAGTGCATGCGCTTGACTTGACCCACGGCGAGGTCCGAAGCGAACCCCACGATGAACCAACCGGTGGGGAATCGGTACGGCGACAGGGCAATCCCCGACGGACCGAACTCCCGCTCCGAGGGATCGACCGTCGAGCTCGAATCCCCCTCGCTCCGCTCGCTCTGATGCGCCACGTCGGACACCGTGTTCGTCATGTCAGCTCCTCCAACGTCGGACATCGCAGCACCGGTGGACACGACGGGCTGGCCGTGGCCTGCGACATAAGGCTATTATTACTATAATAAACATTAAGCGTCAATCAGAGTCGCAGCAAGAGCGAGGGGCAGCACATGGGAACCACGGCTTCGGTCGATCTGTCCGATTACAACGTGTGGCGCGAGGGCTTCCCCGACGAGGTGTTCACCGACCTACGCCGCAACGCGCCGGTCTTCCGCCACGGAACGAATGAACGCGTCCAGCGGATGCTCGGGACCGACTTCTGGGTGGCCACCAAGCACGCACACGCCCAACGCATCCACCGAGACATCGACTCGTTCACCGCCGTCGACGGCCCGCTGATCCAGGACATGGGCACCTTTTCCGAAATGCCCACACTCATCAACATGGATCCGCCAGAACTGAACAAACGCCGCAGGGTCATCGCGAGCGCGTTCACGCCAAAGGCGATCGCCAAGCTCGAGCACGGAATCCGTACCCGCGCCGCCGCGATGGTCGACGCACTGATCGAGAAGCGTGAAGGCGACTGGATCGACGACGTCGCCGATGCGCTACCCATGTCGGTGATCGCCGACATCATCGGAATGCCGGAGGAGGACCGGCCGAAGATCTACGACTGCCTCGATCGGATCTTGAAGTCCAAGGCGCCCGCGTTCGAATTGTCCGAAGAGGACCAAATCGGGCTCTACACCACCATATTCGAGTATGCGCAGCAGCTGACCGCCGAAAAACGGGCGCACCCGGCCGACGACATTTGGAGCACTTTGGCGTCGGCGGTGATCACCGACGAGGACGGTCAGGATTTGTCGCTACCGTCGGCCGAGCTCGAGATCTTCTTCTTCGTACTGGCTTTGGCCGGCAGTGACACCACCAAGAACGCGCTCGCCATGGGCCTACAGGCCTACGTCGAGAACCCGGAACAGATAGCGCGCTATCAAGAAGACGAGAGTGTGCGCCAATCCGCCGTGGAAGAGGTGCTGCGGTGGAGCACTCCGGTCACCTACTGGACGCGCACCACGAAGGTGGACATCGAACTCGGCGGCCAGCACATCCCGAAGGGCGAGCGTGTGGTGGCGATGCTGAGGTCGGCCAACCGCGACGAGGACGTGTTCACCGACCCATTCCGCTTCGACATCGGCCGGGAATCCAACCCGCACGTCACGTTCGGAGGCGGCGGACCGCACCACTGTCTCGGCGCCATGCTCGCGCGAGCCGAGATTCGGGCCGTGTTCGACGAACTGCTCCCCCGGATTCAGCGCATCGAGCTCGGCGAGCCGAGCGTGGCGAACCCGTCGCTCATCTCGAACATGTTCATCTACGACAAGTGGCCGGTCACCGTCGTCGCGCGCTGACCTATAGCCCCTTGGGTCTGGTGCCTATCACCCCGTCGGCGGTCAAGCCCGCCAACTCCTCGTCCGTCACGCCGCACAGCCGGCGCAGTACCTCTTCGGTGTGCTGACCGAGCGTCGGCGCGGGCGTCCGCAGCCAGCGGCCGTCGGTCCCGCCGATGGGCGCGAACGGCGGCCGCGGATACACGCAAGCACCCGTGCTCGGGTGGTCGAGCGGCTCGAAGTACCCGCGCACTCTTAGCTGTTCGTTGCCTGTCACGTCTGACGGCGAGATTACCTCAGCCGCAGGCACTCCCGCGGCGGCGAGTCGCTCGACGATGGCGCTTGCATCGTGGGCGGCGAACCAGGGCGCCAGCCGCTCGTCGACGAGGTCGGCGTGGTCACGGCGGGCCTCGGCAGTGGCGAACTGGTCGTCGTTGGCCCAGTCGGGTGCGCCCATCAGCTCGACCAGCGCGCGCCATTCGGCGTCGTCGCGCACCGTGACGGCGACCCAGTCGTCGGCGCCGGCGCATCGGTAGACGTTTTGCGTGGCCGTCCCATGGCCACGATTGCCCTGCCGCTCCATGACGACTCCGAACGCCTGAGCTTCGAGGGTCTGCACCGCGGTGACGTTGAGCACGGACTCGATCATCGCCAGCTCGACCAGTTGCCCTTCGCCCGTGCGGTCGGCGAAGTCGAGCGCAGCGAGCAACGCAAACGCTGCATGCGCGCCCGCAAGCGGGTCGCACACGCCGCGCGGCGGAATCGGCGGACCGTCGGGAACCCCTGTTACCCAGGCCATTCCGGCGATCTGCTCCATCGTCGGCGCGAATCCGACGCGGTCACGCCACGGGCCGTCCAGCCCGAATGCGGGCATCCGGACCACGACGAGCTTCGGGTTCACTTCGAGGAGCGCGTCGGCTCCGAGCCCGAAATGGTCCATCACGCGTGGGGAGAAGTTCTCGGTCACAGCGTCGGCCCCGGCGACGAGCTGCTTGAGCAACCGGATGCCGTCCGGCGATTCCAGGTTCAACGTGACGGACTTCTTGTTGGTGTTGACCGCCTGGAATACCCAGCCGTACTCCCACCAGTCGTCGACGTCCGTCCGCATGCCACCGGAGTAGCGGATCCCGTCGGGCCGCTGTATCGACTCGACTTTGATCACCTCTGCACCGAACGCGGCGAGTAGATGGGTGGCGGACGGACCCGCCCAAAAGGCCGTCAGGTCAACGATTCTGACTCCGTGCAGCGGTAGGCCGACGGGACCGTCCCCGGTCGTGCGGGTGCGCGGCGTCCAGCCCGGTCCGGTGTCCGCCTCGCCCGGAGCGGGCGCCTGCGCCGGGGCAGCGGGCGAGGCCAGCGTCATACGCCACGGCGGGCGGGGCGCCAACAGACCCGCTTCATTGCGCGAATACACCTCGCGCGCACGGAAGTGGTCCTGTTCGGTGACGGTGGCCCCGGTGCCCAGCGCCGCCATCGGCAGCCGGAACAGTTCAGCGAGCTCGACGATCTCCGCGACGGTGTGGGCACGCATCCACGGCCCGATGAGCTCATGGATTCTGTCCCGGTGACCCCACCGGCCCAGCTGGAACTTCAATTCCGGAAGCTCGCCCAGCTCAGGACATTCCACCATCGCGGTGAAGTCGAGCCACTGCTGGCCGGTGATGAAGGTCATGCCGACGAACCCGTCCTTGGCCTCGACGATGGACGGCACTTCGACGGAGCGCTGGATGGGGCCAACCTTCAGCAGATGGGTGTGCAGCCACTCCGAGCTCTGCATCGACAGGGTCATCGCCTCGAGCAGGGCCAGGTCGAGATGGTCCCCCGGACCGCCTCCCCCGACCCTCCGCACCACGGCGAGCGCCGCGAAGGCCGCGAGCGTGCCACTCACGTATTCGCCGACGTCGCCCCCGACTGATATCGGTGGGCCGTCGGGCATTCCACGAAACCCCGTCGCGCCGCACCAGCCCTGGAGGGTGAACTCGGTGGCCGCACGTTCGGCCCACGGACCCGTCCAGCCGAAGTCGGAGATGGTGACGACGATGGGCGGAGCTCCAACGCCGAGAAGTCGATCCGGGCCCAACCCCGCCCGCTCCGCGGCTGCCCGGCTCGCCGTGAGCACCACCACGTCGGCACAAGCGAGCAGGTCCGCCACGACGGGACTGTCCAACTCCGCGACCACGCTGTGCTTGCCCGCATCGAGGAAGGTGAACAACGGCGAGTCCGCCCCAGGTGCCAACGCCGACCGAGTGGCGGTGTACCGGCGGAGCGGATCGCCCGACTCGGGTTCGACCTTGACCACGGAGGCACCCGCGTCCCGGAACAACTTGCCGCAGTATGCCCCGGCGATGCGATCGCTGATTTCCAACACCCGAAGGTCAGTCAGTGGCGTCGGCCCGGTCATTGGATAGTGTGACCTCTCCATAGTTGTCGGCCGCTCACGCATGAGCTAACTCGCAATCTTAGCCATGATGCCGAACAGTCGACGACTGAACTAGCTGCAACGATGGCAGTCGTCCCGCACGGACTTGGGTCAAACGCCTTCTAATACTGCTAAAATAGTTATGAAAGCCTAGCGCGGTGGTGAGCGGCAACCACTGGGCTCCCGGACGGCCGCTGGTGGATGCCCATGACTGCGATCGGTTCTGACCGGCCAGCCCGGCGTCGGCTGACCTCGCCCCGGATCGCCGAGACCGTGGCAGGAGAACTCCGACAGCAGATCATCGACGGTCAACTCGCCGACGGCGACCTGCTGCCACCGCAGGCGGTGCTCGTCGAGAAGTTCAACGTCAGCCTGGTGTCGCTGCGCGAAGCGCTGCGCATCCTGGAGACGGAGGGGCTGGTATCGGTCCGGCGCGGCAATCGCGGAGGCGCAGTCGTGCATGCACCGGCCAAGGCCAGTACAGCGTACATGCTCGGACTGTTGCTCCAAAGCGAAGAAGTGATGCTCAGCGACCTGGCGGCTGCGCTTCAGGAACTCGAGCCGATGTGCGCCGCGCTGGCAGCCAAGCGGCCCGATCGGGCCATCGAGCTGGTGCCCGCGCTGACCCAGCTCAACACTCAGATGGCCGAACTGATCTCAGACGGACCGGTTTTCACCGAACTGGGCCGCCAATTCCACGACATGGTCGTAAGGGGTTGCGGCAACCACACCTTCGTCGCGGTATTCGGCAGTCTCGAGGCCCTGTGGAACAGCCACCGGCAGGTCACCGAACGGTCCGACGCAGGCGCCTACCCGTCCACCGGTGAGCGGCAGGCCGTGCTCAAGTCACACGCCGCCTTGACGGATGCCATCGAGCTCGGCGATCCCGACCTCGCCAGATCCGTT
Organism: Mycobacterium sp. RTGN6; assembly: GCF_033804605.1. Lineage (NCBI taxonomy): Bacteria > Bacillati > Actinomycetota > Actinomycetes > Mycobacteriales > Mycobacteriaceae > Mycobacterium > Mycobacterium sp. RTGN6. The sequence continues at coordinate 33,205 of NZ_JAPZKZ010000004.1, read as the reverse complement.
GCCACCCGGCACCTCAACGACTCGAAGTCGTACGGGCTCAGCGACGACGCGTCACATCCCATCGTCGCCACCGCGCCGCACGTCATGGACCACCGTCCGCGCGATTGGCGACTGATCTAGGCGTTGCCGCGTGAGATCGCGTTGAGATAGCGCTGGCGGCGGCGTCCACTCGAACTTCTTCGCGCTGAGCGCTCACTCAACGCAGGCGGTCGACGCCCGAGCGACGGCTGACTTGCCGTCTTCGCCACCGCACGAGCTACCGTAAGAACCTCGGTGCGCGACGAGGAGGCGACATGACTGATGCGCGACCAGACGTCGCCTCCCCTGATCGGCGCACCGCTTCCGACGGTCCCGGCCGCCGTCCCCGTGGATCGATCACCCCCGACGACGTCATCGCGGCGGCCTTCGACCTCGCCACGGAGATCTCGCTGGCGAGCTTGAACATGCCGAAGTTGGCCAAGCACCTCGACGTGCCCGTCACGAGCATCTACTGGCACTTCCGAAAGAAGGAACAACTTCTCGACGCGATGCTCGACCACGCCATTCGCGAGTACCACCTCGAGACGACGTTCGTCGACGGGAAGACGTGGGATGAGGCGCTGCGCACCCACTTTCGACAGATGCGCGACGTCTTCCGTCAGAATCCCGTGCTCTGCGACCTGGTGCTGATGCGGGTCGGCGAGCTGAGTCCCGATGCCACCAGGACCGCGCTCGGGAGGATCGAGGCCGTCGTCGACACCTTGGTCGAGGCCGGCTTCAACCCTGACGACGCCCTCGAGGTGTACCTCGCGTTCTCCGTGCACAGCCGGGGTAGCGCGCTAGTGGAACACCTGGCCAGACAGCAGGGCACCGGCGGAGCACCCATGGCCACGCGCGTCATGAACACGAGCGTCGTCGGCGCGGACTTCCTAGCTCACGCCAGCCCCACGGCGATGAAGGTGGCCACCCTGGCCAATCGTGGCGACGCCGTCTCCGACACGAACTTCGAGTTCACCCTCGAAGCGCTCATCGACAAGGCCAAACGACTCCTCGACCGCGCCAGGGCCGCGTCCGACGCAAAGTAGCGGTCTGCACTTCGGCGAACTCCACCCGAACCGGGCCGTCCTACGGTAACGTCAACCGTCGAGACGACGGGATAGGCTGAATGCTCTGGTCGCCTCCAGAGGAGGCGCCGATGGACCCGAATGCTAGCCGCGTGCCGCCGCGCGGTTGGGTTCGCTGGCCGCCTCCACGTCGTCACTCGGCGGGAACGCGCTCGGCAACGACGCCGCACCAGAAGAAGCGGGTTGCGCATTCGCCACGCCGGCCGTTGTCGAGTCAACGAACCATGTGCCGCCGCCACGAACCCACCCCTGCGAGTTGGCTGAATTCGCGATCAACGCTTGGGTACGGAGCTACGGTGAAGACGAATTTCGATGCGACTGGCCCCGTACCGACGTTTGCTGAGACGACACTTCGTGGGGAGGTGGAGGCATGTCTCCACTAGCGCCATGCGTCGACCTGCCGGGATGCCCGTGAGCAGACACTTCGGGTTCGGCTCGAGCAGCTACGCGCGGCCGCTGGCCGGGCTTGCGATGATGGTGGCAATCGGACTGATCGTCGCGGTCGCGGTCCAGCTGTTTCGCGGGTCGTGGACGGATTCCGTTCCGGTTACGGTGATCTCGGACCGCGCGGGTCTGGTGATGAACCCCGATGCCAAGGTGAAGATGCGTGGCGTCGAGGTCGGCAAGGTCGCCTACATCGAGGAGCGCGCCGACGGCGAGGCCGCGATCCATCTCGCGATCCAACGCGGACAACTGCGCTACATCCCCTCGAACGTCGCAGTCGACATCACGTCCTCGACGGTGTTCGGCGCCAAGTTCGTCAAGCTGATCCCGCCCGGCGAACCGCAACGGGAACGCCTCCACGAAGGCCAGGTCCTGCAGGGCCAACACGTCACCGTTGAGATCAACACCGTCTTCCAACAACTCACGGCACTACTCGACAAGATCGACCCCGCGAAGCTCAACGAGACACTCGGCGCACTGTCGAAGGCATTCGACGGACGCGGCGAGAAGTTCGGCACGATGCTGGCGCAGCTCGACTCCTTCCTCACCAAGCTCGAACCCAGCCTGCCCAACCTGCGCGAGGACATTGCCGCGCTGCCAGAGGTGTTGCGCGCCTACGCCGACGCCGCGCCAGACCTGATCAGGATCGCCGACAACACCACGCAGCTCAGCCAGACGATCGTCGACGAGCAACAGAATCTGGACGCGGTCTTGGTCAGCACCATCGGGCTCGCCAACATTGGCAATGACGTCATCGGCGGAAACCGTCAGGCCATCACCGACCTGCTGCACCTCCTGGTGCCCACGACCGACCTACTCAATCGGTACCACGAAGCGCTGAACTGCGGTGTGGCCGGGCTGCTCCCGTTCACCAAGGCCCCGCCGCAGCCGGAGAACGCCGTCGTGATCTCCACCGGCTTCACGCTGGGCATCGAACGCTATCGGTACCCCCAGGACCTTCCGAAGGTGAACGCCACCGGCGGACCGGCCTGTCGCGCACTCGGGTTACCCACCCTGGCGCCGCAGACCCAACCACCCTTCATCGTCGCGGATACCGGAGCCAACCCGTGGCAGTACGGCAACCGCAGCGCCATGTGGAACTCCGACGGGCTCAAACAGGCGCTGTACGGCCCCATCGACGGACCGCCGCGAAACGCCACGCAGGTCGGGCAACCCGGATGACGGGTGCGCGTGGAACGATCGTCAAGTTCGCCGTCTTCGGCATCGTGATGACGCTGCTGACGGCGTTTCTCTTCCTCATCTTCGGCCAGTACCAATCCGGTTCCACCAACGGCTATTCCGCGTTGTTCGCCAACGTCTCCCGGCTGAAGGCAGGCGACTCGGTGCGTGTCGCCGGGGTGCGGGTGGGCACCGTCGACGACGTCAGGCTTCAACCCGACAAGACCGTCGTGGTGAAGTTCGACGCCAAGCGCGACATCGTGCTGACCACGGGCACCACCGCGGTGGTCCGGTACCTCAACCTCGTCGGCGACCGCTATCTCGAGCTCGTCGACGGCCCCGGGTCCACGCGGATTCTGCCCGCCGGGTCGCGTCTGCCCATCGAGCGCACCCAACCCGCGCTCAACCTCGACCTGCTGCTCGGCGGGCTCAAACCCGTGATCCAGGGCCTCAACCCCGACGACGTCAACGCACTCACGTCGTCCCTGCTGCAGGTGCTGCAGGGCCAGGGCGACACGCTGGAGTCGCTGTTCACCAGGACCTCGTCGTTCACGAACGCGCTCGCCGACCGCAGCGCCGTCATCCAACAGTCGATCGACAACCTGCGCACCGTCCTGCGGACGCTGTCCGACGAAGACGAGAACCTCTCCGCCTCGATCGACAAACTCGACGACCTGGTCACCGGACTTGCCAAGGACCGCGAGCCGATCGGCGAGGCAATCGAGGCATTGAGCGCGGGCACGGCCTCATTGGCGGATCTGCTCACCGAGGCCCGCCCCCCGCTGGCAGGCACCGTGACCGAGCTGAATCGCCTTGCGCCGCTGCTCGACATGGACAAGGAGAAGATCGAGACCGCGATTCAGAAGTCGCCCGCGAACTACCGCAAGTTGGTGCGCCTCGGTGCCTACGGAAGCTGGCTCAACGTGTACCTCTGCGGCATCACCCTGCGCGTGTCCGACATGCAGCTGCGCACCGCGGTGTTCCCCTGGTTCAAGAACCAGGGCGGAAGGTGTGGTGAGCAGCAGTGAACAAATACCGGGGCACGCACCTGATCCGAGCCGGCTTCATCGGCACCGTGCTGCTCATCCTGATCATCGCGGTCGGGCTTTCGCCCGAGCGCATCTCGGCGTGGGCCACGGCAATCCGTTATCAGGCCCAGTTCGTCGAGGCGGGCGGACTCGCCGTCGGCAATGACGTCGTGGTGTCCGGCATGAGGATCGGCCGCGTGAACGGCGTGGCCCTCGACGAGGACACCGGGGACGCGCTGGTCACCTTCACCGTGCCGGGCAGTGTCGTGCTGGGTTCGCAGACCACCGCCCACATCCGCACCGGCACGTTGCTCGGCGAGCGGGTACTGGAACTGGAGTCCGCCGGCGACGCGACGATGAAACCGTCTGACGTGATACCCAACACCCGCACCTCGTCGCCGTACTCGCTCAACGACGCCGTCGGCGAGCTGGCGACCAATGTGGCTGCCACGGACACCGATTCGCTCAATCAAGCGCTGAACACGCTTTCGGAGACGATCGACCAGTTCGCGCCGCAGCTCTCCCCGACGTTCGACGGGGTCACCAGGGTGTCGCAGGCGCTCAACCAACGCAACGGCAGCCTGCGCGATCTGCTCGCCAGCACCGCCGACGTCAGCACGCTGCTTTCCGAACGCAGCCAACGGGTGAACTCGCTGCTGCTCAACGGAAACGACCTACTTGGCGAACTAGTCGCACGCCGCCAGGCCATCATGAGCCTGCTCGTCAACACCTCGGCGGTGGCCCGCGAGCTCTCGGGACTCGTCGCCGACAACGAGGCGCAGTTGGCGCCCGCGCTCGAGAAGCTGAACTCCGTCAACGCGATGCTGGAACGCAACCGCGACGCGCTTGGCAAGGCGATTCCCGGGCTCACCAAGTACACGATCACTCAGGGCGAGGCGGTGTCGAGCGGCTTCTACTACAACGCGTTCGTGGCCAACCTGCTGCCCACGCAGCTCCTACAACCGTTCCTGGACTACGCATTCGGCTTCCGACGCGGCGTGAACGCCGGGCAGCCTCCCGACACCGCCGGGCCGCGGTCCGAACTCGCGTTCCCCCACAACGGGATTCCGGGCGGCTCGCGATGACCCGCAAGCGACTCATCGCGGCGCTCATCGCTACGCTGGTACTCAGCGCTCTGGCGGGCGCCGGACTCGTCGTGCGACAGACGTTCTTCGGACCCAAGACCATCACCGCGTACTTCACCTCGGCCACCGCGATCTATCCCGGCGACGACGTCCGCATCTCCGGGGTGAAGGTCGGCACCATCGCCGCGATCGACACCACCGGCACGCAGGCCAGACTGACCCTCGACGTCGACCACGGGGTGCGCGTACCCGCCGACGCGAAAGCGGTGATCGTCGCCCAGAACCTCATCTCCGCCCGCTACGTCCAACTAGCGCCTGCCTTCAAGAAGGGGTCCGCCGAGCTGGCCGACGGCGCGGTCATCGGAATCGAACGGACCGCGGTTCCGGTCGAATGGGACGAGGTCAAGACCCAGTTGACCCGCTTGGCAACCGAATTGGGACCGAAGCCAGGCGAAGCCGCCCCTGGGACGTCGGTGTCGCGGTTCATCGACAGCGCGGCAGGTGCGCTCGACGGCAACGGTGAGAAGCTGCGCCAAACGCTGGCGCAGCTGTCCGGTCTCGGGCGCATCCTCGCCGACGGCAGCGGCGACATCGTCGGCACAATCGAGGGCCTGCAGAACTTCATCTCGGTACTGCGTGACAGCAATACCCAGATCGTGCAGTTCCAGAGCCGGCTGGCCACACTGTCCGACGTCCTCGACGGCAGCCGATCCGATCTCGACGAAGCCCTCACCAAGCTGTCCAGCGCCATCGACGACGTCAAGCGATTCGTGGCGGGCAGCCGGAACCAGACCAGTGAACAGGTCCAACGGCTGGCCAACGTCACCCAGACGCTCGTCGACCATCGCGAGGATCTGGAAAACCTTCTGCTCAATGCGCCGAACGCGTTCGCGAACGCCTACAACATCTACAACCCCGATAGCGGTTCGTTCATCGGCGCCTTCGTCCTGCAGAACTTCGCCAATCCGCTACAGCTGCTGTGCGCCGGCATCGGCTCCGTCGAGAACGCCACTGCTCCAGAAACCGCCAAGCTGTGCGAGCAATATCTAGGTCCCGCGCTCCGGCTGCTGAACTTCAACTATCTACCAATACCGGTGAACCCGTTGCTCATGCCGTCGGCCAGCCCCGACCGGATCGTCTACTCACCGCCGAGCCTCGCCCCTGGCGGCACCGGACCCACTCCAGGGCCGCCCGACGTCCCACCCGCGATCTCCGCGTACACCGGACTGGACGGCGACGTGCCACCACCGCCGGGTTATGTACCGCTGCCCGAGGCGGTTTCGGGTCCTCCGCCCACTCTGCCGGAGCTGCTGTTGCCCGCGGAGGCCCCGCCGCCATGAACACACGCATCCTGACCAGGGGCCTGATTGCCGTACTCGCCGTCGCGATGACCGTGACGGGTTGTGCCTTCGAGGGGCTGAACTCCGTACCGCTGCCTGGCGCGGTTGGGCGCGGACCCGACGCGACCATCTATCACGTCGAGGTCGCGAACGTCGGTACGCTGGAGTCGAATTCGCCGGTCTTGATCGACGACGTGGTGGTCGGCAGCGTCGGGGCCATCACCGTGAAGGACTGGCATGCGGTGGTCGACGTCTCGGTCAAACCCGACGTCGCCGTGCCCCTGAACGCCGTCGCGAAGGTCGGGCAGACCAGCCTGCTGGGCTCCATGCATCTGGCGCTCGATCCACCCGTGGGCCAAGCGCCGCAGGGCCGGCTACAACCGGGCGCCACGCTCGGGCTCGACAGGTCGTCGACCTACCCATCCACCGAACGGACGCTCTCGTCGCTGGCAGCCGTCGTGAACGGCGGTGGGCTCGGCCAGATCGGTGACGTCATCCACAACTTCAGCACCGCACTGAATGGGCGGGAAGCCGAAGTCCGCGACGTACTCACCAAGCTCAACGACATCGTCGGGCTGCTGGATGATCAGCGCGGCGACATCCTGGCGTCCATCGACGAGGTCAATCGGTTCGCCGGAACCCTTGCAGGCGAACGCGACTCGATCGACGCAGTGCTGCACAAGGTTCCACCAGCACTCGACGTATTGGTGCGGGAGCGGCCACGGATCACCACTGCACTGGACGAACTCCGCAAGCTGTCCCAGACGGGCACCCGCCTGATCGACGACAGCCAAGCCGACCTGGTGCGCAACCTGCAGAACCTCGAACCTGCAATCAAGGCGCTCGCCGACATCGGTCCTGAGCTCGATACTGCGCTCGCGTTCATCCCGACCTTCCCGTACACCCAGGGCGTGGTCGACCGAGCCGTGCGTGGCGACTATCTCAACCTGCAGATCATCATCGACCTCACCATCCCCCGCCTGCGCCGAACCATGTTCCTGGGCACACGCTGGGGTCAACCCGGCGCCACGCTGACCCCCGCGCCGGGTGATCCGTACTACCTCAACTACACCTACGCGCCGCTGAGCGTCGGGCTCACCCCGCCCGCGCCGGATGCACCTTCGATACCGACTGCCGGCGGTCCCGTGCTGCCAGTGACACCGCCGGACGCAACGGCTCCGCCCAGCCCGGCGGGCCAGCTCTTCGCGGGGCCCTATCCGAGCGAAACACCGGGAGGCCCCTGATGCTGACCCGGTTCGTGAGAGTCCAGCTGATCATCTTCGCGATCGCGTCGGTCATCGGCGTCGCCACCATGGCGATCGTCTACATGCAGGCGCCGACGCTGCTGAGCATCGGACGCATCACCGTCAAACTTCAGCTGCCGGACACCGGGGCCTTGTACCGGTTCAGCAACGTGACGGTACGAGGCGTGCAACTCGGCAAGGTGACCGACGTGAGCCTGACCGACGAAGGAGCGGTGGCCACCTTGTCGCTGGCCACGTCCCCGAGAGTGCCCACCGACCTCGTCGCCCAGGTGAAGAGCCTCTCTGCGGTCGGCGAGCAGTACGTCGACCTGTTGCCCCGCAAGGACTCCGGGCCGTACCTCACCGATGGCTCGATGATCACTGCGAAGGACGTCGTGCTCCCCCAGGCCGTCGGGCCGATGCTCGATCAGGTCAGTTCGCTACTCGAGAGCGTGCCGAAGGAGCGGATCAGCGGGCTGCTGGACGAGTCGTTCAAGGCGCTCGACGGTGCGGACTACGACCTCGGCTCGCTCATCGACTCGTCGGCCAAGCTGTCGGCCGACCTCGACTCGGCCGGCGATCGAACCCGCACGCTGATCGACGACTCCGTGCCGCTGCTCGACGGGCAACGGCAGTCCGCCGACGACATCAGGACGTGGACCCGTGGGCTGGCCGGATTCACCGAACAGCTCGCACAGAACGACCCACAGGTGCGCGGCCTGCTGCAGCGGGGTCCCGGGACGGCACAAGAGGTCAGCGCGCTGCTGACTCAACTCAAGCCGACTCTTCCCGTGCTGCTGGCGAACCTGACCAGCGTCGGTCAGGTCACGATGACGTACTTGCCCGGCATCGAACAGCTCCTGGTGCTGCTGCCGCCCTACATCGCGGCCGAGCAGTCCCTGGGGATCCCTTGGAACAATCCGACCGGAATGGCGTTGGGCGACTTCAACATCAACATCGGCGACCCACCGGTCTGTACGGCCGGGTTCCTTCCACCCTCGTCATGGCGCTCCCCTGCCGACACGTCCGACATCGACACCCCCGACGGCTTGTACTGCAAGCTGCCGCAGGATTCCGCGATCGCCGTCCGCGGCGCGCGCAACAGCCCCTGCATGGACAAGCCGGGCAAGCGGGCCCCGACCGTGGCGATCTGCAGGAGCGACAAACCCTTCGAACCGCTCGCGATGCGTCCACATGCGCTGGGCCCGTACCCATTCGACCCGAACCTGGTCGCGCAGGGCATCCCACCCGACGACCGCATCAACTTCCACGAGAACATCTACGGACCCGTCGAGGGCAGTCCGATGCCCGCGGACCCGAACGCCGTGCCCCCAGCCGAGCCGCCGCCCGCGCCGCCCATCGAAGTCGCACCGACGGGCCCCGCGCCGGGTCCCGCCGATCCTGCCGTGGCGCCCAGCGCATTTCACTCATCCGGCGGGCCTTCGGTGGCAGCGGCGCAGTACGACCCCGACACGGGACGGTTCATCACCGCGGACGGGCAGGTGCTGCGTCAGTCCGAGCTGGCGGCACGTCCGACGTCCTGGGAGCAGTTGCTACCCACCGCGTGAGACTGGAGGCGTCAGGCGATCTTGTCGATGCGCACCGGCATCCGGATGACGAGCGGCGTCGAGTCTCCGCACTTGCCGGTGACTCCGGTGGTGATGTCTTCACCCGCGTACGTCGTCGAGCCGACCTGGACTCGGCCGCTAGCGGGATCGATCGGGTAGAACCGGAACAGCTGATCACCCGGGAATGCCGTTCCGTCGGGACACTTCTCCCAGTCCGGAATCTGGTTGTGCACCAGCCACCTGTCGGTGTGGAACGTGAGCTCGGCATTCCAGCCGGCGTCGCTGACGACATGACCCGTGCACGACTGCGGATTGTCGCACTGCGAAGTGACTTGCCAGGTCTGGTGCGTCGAGGCCTCGTCGCGGTAGACGTCGTCGGTCTTGGCCCAGTCGCCGATCGAGGTGACCGCGAACGTCCCGTTCATCGGAAGGCCGCCGTCATACGCATGGGCGGGCGGTGCCACGGCAGCGGCAGCGAGCGATAGGAATAGCGTCGCCATCACACGGGTTGCGCGCATGCCAGCTCCTTGTCGCAACGGTCACCAATGTTCGAACCTAGCAGCTAACCATCGGCCGCGAGGTGGACTTCCGACTCCGTATGCAGCGCAATGAGATACCGTCCGTCGCGCGGCACTGCCAGCCACGTCACCCAACTCGCGCCCTCGCCCGCGCCACCCACGCCGCGGGCCTCCAGCCGCCATCGACAGAGCAGCACGCACCGCACGACGCCACCGTCGAGCACGTCGGCGCGGTGCAGCGTCGAACTCATCGACGCCTCGCTCACCCGCGCACTCAGGCGGGCCCAGTGCCGGTCCAGCTCGTCGGCGCCGACCAACGGCTCCGCGTACTCGTCGCCGACGTACACGGGCTCGGGATCGGCTCTCACCCACAGTCGGGACAACCCCTCGAAATCGAGTCGGCCCCACCGGGAGTCGTACTCACAGACGAGTTCGGCAAGCGCCGCGTCAGGCGGTGTCTGGGCCACCCGACGGACGCTCCCCCGGCAACGCACCGACGACGTCGGGCAGGCCGTACAACTCGGTCGCGTTCCCCTTCATGATGCGTTCCCGCTGATCGCTCGGGAACCGGTTGATCGCCCACGTCGGCGAGTCGTAACTCCAGTGCGGATAGTCGGTGGAAAACATGATGTTGTCACCCATGTCCATCATGTCCAGGTACTCGAGGTAGGTGCCGACCTCGACCTCCTCCAACGGCTGCGTGGTGAACCGGACGTGCTCTCGCACATACTCCGACGGTCGCCTCCGCACGTGCGGCAGGTCGGCCTTGCGATGCTCCCAGATGCGGTCCATCCGCGACATCGTGGGCATGGCCCACGTGAACCCGCCCTCGACGAACACCACCCGCAGGTCGGGGTGCCGGTCGAAGGCACCGTCGAACACGAGGCTCATCAGATGCGAGACGTAGAGCAGGGGCCAGGATGCGAAGAAGTCGTGCCAGTGCGCCGGGTTGCCGACCGGGTACGCCGGGATCAACTCGAACGGCGTCTGCCCCATCAGGTGGGTCGCGATCGGGAAGCCGTTGCGGGCGGCCGCCTCGTAGAGCGGATCGAAATGCGGGTTGCCGAAGGGGATTCCGCGGGTCTGCGGGGTCATCAACACCTCGGCCATGTACGGGTGTCCACCCCAACGCTCGACCTCACGGGCCGCTTCCGCCGGCGTCTGCGCGCTGACGCTGATGGCGCCGCGCCACCGCCCATGGGCGTTGTTCTGATTCAGCCACACATCGGCCAGCCAGTCGTTGTACGTCGACTTCATCACGTGCTCGTGTTGCGGAAGCTGGTGGTCACACATCGGTTCGAGCATCGCGATGCTGACCCCGGCATCGACCAGCAGCTGTTGCGCGGCGAAATCCGGATCGGTGCCTGCGAATCCACCCCGCGGCGGCATCGCATCGACGCGCATCGACATCGACTTGTAGGCATCGGGGGTGTCGTAGAAGTACGACGTCGGCGTCACCGCCCTGCCGGTGGGCCAGATCTTGTCCACCCAATCGGCCGGGGCATACGACTTGAGTACGTCGGCCGACGCCGGCACCGGATGCACGTCGGTGTCGACGACGGTGACGGGCACCGTGTCCGAAGTAGTGTCGGGCGGCACCGTGTCGAAGGTCGTCATGCGTCGCTTCCTTCCATCAGGTGGGTGAGGCTGTAGAAGCCGGCGGCGTTGCGCCACAACAGCTTTTCCCGCTGTTCGGGATCGAGTCCGTCGACCGCGTCGGTTGGTGACGTGGTTGACCAGTGCGGGTACCCCGACCCGTACATGACCAGATCGGACTTGGCGGTGAAGTCCATCCAGCGCCGGGCGTCCGCTGAATCGGTCGGTCCGTCGAACGCCGTCGAGCAGAATCGGACGTGGTCGGCGAGATACTCGCTCGGGTAGCGGTCGACCCACGGCGTCTGGTCGCGCATCGACAGCCAGAACGTATCCAGTCGCCACATCAAGGGGGTCAGGATGTCGTAGCCGCCGTCGGCGAAGACGAACCGCGCCCCGGGGTGGCGGCCGAAGATGCCTTCGACGATCAGCGTGGCGAGATGGACGAAGTAGTTCAGCGGCATGAACGCCGCATAGCCCGGATACGTGTGGGCGTGCCCGGCGAAGGTGGGTGCGTGGTCCACGCCGTTGCCGCCGTTGACGTGGACGGCGACGGGAAGGCCGAACGCCGCGGCCGCTTCCCAGATCGGCTCGAACATGGGCTTGCCGTAGGGCTCTCGCGACTGCATCGGCACGCCCACCTGGACCATCTTCGGATGGCCCGCGAGCCGCTCGATCTCGGCCACTGCACCGCGTGGGTCCTCCGGGTTGACCCGGATGGTGCCGAGGAAGCGGCCGGTGACGTCGGCGTCGAGCCAGCGCTCCACCAGCCAGTCGTTGACCGCAGCGCAGATCCGACTGTTAAGCAGATAGTCCGCGATGTTGCCGCGGGTGGATGGGTTGAGGATCGCGTAGTCAACCCCTCCGTCGGAAAATAGATGGCGCGCAACCGTTTCCGGAACGGAGCCCGGATACTTTCCGTCGTAGAGGTCCGCTCGGTAGTCGCCGCCCGGCGCCTGGTACCACTGTTGCTCGACGTCGGGGATGGCCCTGGACTTGTACGCCGGGTCGATGAACTTGCGGATCTCGGCGTTGTACCGGAAGTGCGGTTGTACGCATGCGTCTATCACCGGGCTCTTCATGCGGTCACGAACACCTCTCCGTCGCTCACGTCGACGTGGTACGTGCGAATCTTGCGGCTTGGGTCGGCCAGCGTGCGGCCGTTGGTCACGTCGAACTCCCACTGATGCCACGGGCAGCGCACGATCTGTCCGTCGCGGACGAACTCGAGCCGACCGGGCCGATCCGGATTGTGCACGTTGGTGCCGCCGACGTAGCCGGTGCACAGTGGTGCGCCCTCGTGCGCGCAGTAGTTGGCGATTGCGTACAGCTGACCGCCGACGTTGTAGACCCCGACGCCGAACTTGCCCGCCGCCACCAGTTTCATGGCGCCCGGCGGGAGTTCTTCGACTCCGCACACCCGTCGCCGTTCCATCAGATCGATTCCTCGCTCCACAACGCTACGGTCGTGACTACCGTTAACAATACCGTATAAGATGAGCCACGAACAACAGGACATCCGCCGAGCCCACTCTTTAGCTAACACCACACGGAGGCCGCGTGCCGTACGTCATCACGCAGTCATGCTGCAACGACGCATCGTGCACTGCCGCGTGCCCAGTGGATTGCATCCACCCAAGGATCGACGACGACGCATTCACCAGCGCTGAGAGTTTGTACATCGACCCAGAGGCGTGCATCGACTGCGGCGCGTGCGTCGAGCAGTGCCCCGTGGACGCCATCGTCGCCGACGACGAACTCGCTCCTAGTCAGCAACGCTTTCTGGACATCAGCGTGGCCTACTTCTCCGCGCGCCCGATCCCGTTGGGGACGCGACCGCGGCCTTTGCCACGCCCGGCAACGGACCTGACCGGCGTGCGAGTAGCCGTCGTCGGCACCGGTCCCGCCGCGATGTATGCCGTCTGGGAACTACTCGAACACCGGGGTGTCGAGGTCGAACTCTACGACCGCGCGCTCACCCCGTACGGGCTCATCCGCTCCGGCGTCGCCCCCGACCACCCCGCCACCAAAGCCGTCATGGCGACGTTCGAGCGGGCGGCGCGCAAGCCGAACGTCACCATGCACTTCGGCGTCGAAGTCGGCACACATGTGTCCCACGACGAATTGCTCGCGCACCACAGCGCCGTCATCTATGCCACCGGGGCGGCGCAGGACCGCGAGTCCGGCGTGCCGGGTGCCCAGTTGCGCGGCGTCCACTCCGCCATTGAGTTCGTCGGCTGGTACAACGGCGACCCCGCACGCGTCGACGCGACGTTCGATCTGTCCGGCGAGCGTGCCGTCGTCATCGGCAACGGGAACGTGGCGATCGACGTCGCGCGCATCCTGCTCACGGATCCGGACACGCTGGCCAGCACCGACATCGCCGATCACGCCCTGGCAGCGCTGCGCCACAGCAATATTCGCGAGGTAGTCCTGCTTGGCCGCCGCGGACCGGCCCAGGCCGCGTACACCAACCCAGAGTTGATGGCGCTGCTCGACCTGCCCGACGTCGACGTCATCGTTGATCCCGAGGAAGCGACCCTCGACGAGCTCACCCGCGACGACCTGGCATGCGCAAGCGCCGAACCGGCCATGCGGCTCAAGGCGCAACTGGCGCAGGAGATCTCCGCACGGCCCTCGACCGGCGCCGCCAAGCGCATCGTCCTTCGATACCTCGCATCGCCGATCCGATTCGGCGGCGATGACACCGTGTCGACGGTGCACGTCGCGCGGAACTCACTCGTGCGGGCGGACGACGGCACGTTGCGCGCCAAGGCGGGGGCCGAAGTCGAATCGCTCGACGCTTCTCTGGTGCTGCAGTCGGTCGGTTACCGGGGTGCCGCCATCGCCGGAGTGCCGTTCGATGACGCCCACGCCGTCATTCCCAACCGAGCGGGCCGCGTGCTGACGAATGCCGACGGCACGGCGGTGCCAAGGACGTACGTGACGGGCTGGATCAAGCGCGGGCCGTCGGGCGTCATCGGCTCGAACAAGCGATGCGCCCGCGAGACCGTCGGCTGCCTGCTCGACGACGTCGCGAACGGCCTGATTCCGCCTGCGCCGGAATGCACCGCCCTGCTCGACCTGCTCGCAGGCCGCCGACCAGAGGCATTCGGATACGCCGGGTGGTCGCGCATCGACGTCGCCGAACGACTGGCGGGGCGCGGGTCGAGTCGGCCGCGCGTCAAGTTCACCGACGTCGACGGCCTGCGTCGCGCCGCGAGACCTTAGCGGCGTTCGACGCCTCCGAACGAGCGCTCCGCGCTATATTCCTAATATTGCAATGATTGAAGGTAGGGACAGATGAGAAGCCGCGCAGCGATCCTTCACGACGTCGGTGGGCCGTGGTCGGTCGAGGAATTCGAACTCGATCCGCCGAAGGCCGGCGAGGTGCTCGTCCAGATGGCCGCAGCCGGGCTGTGCCACTCGGACGACCACATCCTCCAAGGCGACATGTCGGCCTCCAACGAAGTCATGCGCTCGTTCGGGTTGCCACCCATGTTCCCCACCATCGGCGGTCACGAGGGCGCGGGTGTGGTAACCGTCGTCGGCGACGGCGTCACCGACTTCGCGCCAGGCGACCACGTCGTCATGTCGTTCGTCGCGGTGTGTGGGCAATGCCGCTGGTGCGCAAGCGGCATGGAGTACATCTGCGACGAGGGTGCGGGCACGCTAACCCCTGGAATGCCCACCGACGGGACCTTCCGCCATCACACGTCCGACGGTGCCAACCTCGGCCACCTGTCCAAGATCGGGGCCTTCTCCGAGCACACCGTGGTCTCGCAGAACTCACTGGTCAAGATCGACCGCGCAGTGCCACTGGCGTCCGCGGCGCTGCTGTCATGCGCGGTGCCAACGGGTTACGGCTCGGCAGCCAACCGTGCGCACGTTCGGGGCGGAGACACCGTCGTCGTCATCGGGGCGGGCGGCATCGGAACGGCCGCCATCCAGGGTGCGCGCATCAACGGGGCGGCGTGGATCGTCGCCGTCGACCCGGTCGAGTTCAAACAGAAGTCCGCCATGCAGTTCGGTGCCACCCACACCGCCGCATCCACCGACGAGGCGCTCGACCTCGTTCGCGACCTCACCTACGGTGTCATGGCCGACGGCGTCGTGCTGGCTCCGTCCCTGGTGGGCAAGCCGGACGTCGAGGCCGCGCTGAAGCTCACCCGCAAGGGCGGCAATTGCGTCATCACCGGCATGGCCGCGCAGACGACGCGGTCGATTCACTTCGGCGTGCAGGACTTCACGTTGATGAACAAGACGTTGAGCGGCACCGTGTTCGGCTCCTGCAACCCGCGCTCGGACATCCCGATGCTGGCGCGGCTGTACCAGGCCGGGCGGCTGCAGCTCGACGAGATGATCACCCGGCGTTACCGACTCGACGACATCAACGACGCCTACGCGGACCTACGGAACGGCGAACTGGTGCGCGGGGTCATCGACTTCGGCGTCGCGTGACGGGACCGCTCGCTGGCATCGTCGTCATCGAGGCCGCAGGTCTTGGCGCGGCCCCCTTCGGTGGAATGATGCTGGCGGACATGGGCGCCGACGTCATCCGGATCGATCGGCCCTCGGGCACGGCAATCCCCGTCCCCGGTCCCAACGCCGCCGCGGTGGTCGACCGCGGCCGTCGTTCCCTCGCGATCGATCTCAAACATCCCGACGCAACGGCCGTGGTGCAACGGCTCGTCTCCGACGCCGACGTGTTCATCGAAGGCAACCGACCCGGCGTAATGGAGTCGCTCGGGCTGGGACCGGACGTGCTGCTCGGCGCGAATCCCCGGTTGATCTACGGGCGGCTCACCGGGTTCGGGCAACAGGGCCCCATGGCGACCCGGGCGGGCCACGACCTCAACGCCATCGGGTTGTCGGGCGCGCTCGCCGCGATCGGCCGCCACGGGCAGCCGCCGACTCCCCCGCTGAGTCTCGTCGGGGACTTCGCCGGCGGCGGGCTGATGCTCGCCTACGGCGTGGTGTGCGCCTTGGTCAGCCGGGCGACGACGGGCCGAGGGCAAGTCGTGGACGCAAGCATCCTCGACGGCTCAGCCACCCTGATGGCGCCCTACTACGCGTGGTCGGCACTGGGTGGGTGGAACACCGAAAGGGGCACCAACACCATCGATTCCGGCGCGCCGTACTACGACGCATACCAAGCCAGCGACGCCAAGTGGCTCGCCGTCGCCGCCATCGAACCGAAGTTCTACGCGGCGTTCGTCGCCACGCTTGGACTGGACGCGGGCACACTCGGCGGCCAGAACGACCGCGCCCGTTGGCCCGAGCAACGGCGGGTGTTCGCGGACACCATCGCCTCGGCTACCCGGTCGGAGTGGACGCAGCGCTTCGCCGACGTCGATGCCTGCGTCACGCCCGTCCTGGAACTCGACGAGGTCACCGAACATCCGCTGCACACCGCCCGCCAGTCATTCGTCACCATCGACGGGTTGGTCCAACCGGTGCCGAGCCCGCGGCTGAGCGAAACGCCTGGAGCGGCCGGGGTTCCCGGACCTGCCCCGGGAGCGCACACCCGCGAAGTGCTCACCGCGGCGGGGTTCACCGACTCCGACGTCGACGGCCTCGTCGAGCGTGGCGTGGTGACCGAGCGCCGCTGACCGCCGTCAGAGGAACGAGTTCTCCGCCGTAAGACCGCGTTCCGGGAACTCGCCGAGCGCGAAGGTCTCGGCGTTGCCGAGCCCCGATCCGCCGCCGACGGGATCGTCGACCTTCACCAGCAGGTCACGCAGCTGATGAAGCTTGCGCGCGTTCTCCGGGCTGTCACAATCGGTGACGTGGTTACCTTCGACGCGAAGGTCACCCACCCACTGGCCGTAGACCCAGTCGTCCCAGCCGTAATAGCCTGCGGTGCCGAGGTGGAAGCCGCCCGGCCCAGCGGCCGTGATGGTGACCGGACGACGGGTGCCATCGTCGGAGATCAGCGTGAGGGTGCCGTGGGTGAAGCGGCGGTTGTCGTCCTGAAAGTGCAGGTCCTGCTCGACGTCTGCGAAGCGCCGCGACGTACCATCGGCGAACTGTTCCTCGGCCTGGCAGCGCACCGACCGATGCCCTTGCCCGCGCTCCTCCTGATAGAAGACGAAGAGCGAGTATGCGGTTCCGTCGGGGCGGGTCAACGTCATCGGCATCCAGGTCATGAACATGTGCGTGACGCCGCGCCCACCGCGAGGCAGACCCGGTATCGGCTTGCCGACGCCAGGTCGCAGGCCCCACGAGTGGTCGCGGATCGAAATCCATTCCTCGGGTGCGACTTCGGTGCGCTCGCCGTGGACCTCGACCCACCCCGACGCGACGCCAATCTGGTGATAGCGCAAGACGTTGTGGGTGACCCGGAAGCCGTCGGGGCTTCGATCCGGCCAAGGGTCCTCCAGCGCGGCGTCGAAGCTGCCGCGCAGCGTCAGGTCGAACGCGATGGGGACGTGCTCGTTCGGGTCGAGGCTGATCTGGATCGCCCGTAACGGCTCGACGACGCGGTAGTGGACGGGCCCGACGTCGGTACCCGGATCCGACGACAGCCTCCGCCCTGCCCGCACCGTCCACTGCTCCGTGCCTCGGCACACTCCGGCGGCGCCGTCGAAAACGCCTCGGTTGGTGTACTTTCCGACGCCGAGCACGGCCTGCAGCGAGTTGTCCTTGGCGTGGGCGATGGTCCAGATCTTCTCCGTCCACGACGGATCGGACTGGCTCACGGTGGCGAACGTGTCGACGATCTGGTGGGTCAGGCTTTCGTCCTCTGGCACCAGGCCGCCATAGTTCGTCGACAACAAGGTGGGCAACTCCTCTTCAGTTGTTCACGCGGACGGGGACATTCGAGTACCCCATCACGTTGGTCATGTTGACCCGCCGCAACGCCGAATGGTCGACCTCGAAGCGTGGTATCCGGTCGAGCAGGAGTTCCAGCGCGATGCGCCCCTCCATGCGGGCGAGCGCCGCGCCGAGACAGCTGTGGGCGCCATAGCCGAAGCCGAGGTTGAATCCGCCAAGCTTGCGTCGGATGTCGAAGGTGTCGGGGTCGGGGAACGCCCGCTCGTCACGCGTCGCCGACCCCGTAACCAGCATCACCGGAACGTTTTTCGGAATGGTGCGCCCGTGAATCTCCACCTCGCGCATGCTGTATCGGATCAAGTAGCCCACCGGCCCCTCGAACCGCAGCACCTCTTCGAAGGCGTTGGGGATTAGGTTGCGGTCCTCCTGCAGCATGCGCCACTGGTCACGCCGCTCGGACAGGATGACCAGAGCGCTGGCCACCAGTTTGGTGACGGTCTCGGCCCCGGCACCGCCCAAGAGTGACAGGAACCCGGTGATCTCGATGTCGGTCAGCTTGGCGACGCCACCGTCGTCGCGTTCGACCTCGACCTGCGTCAACTCGCTGATCATGTCGTCCTGCGGAGCGGCGCGCCGCTTCTGAACGAGGTCGTAGTAGTACATGCCAGATTCGATGGTGGCGGCCATGCCGTCGGCTGACGGGCGGTAGTCTCCTGGCGCGCGCGTCAGTGTCCTGTCCAGCCAGTGTCGAATCTGCTGGCGGTCGGCCTGCGGCACTCCCAGCATCGTGGTGATGATCTCGACGGGGAACAACGCCGAGAAGTCCGCAACGGCGTCAAAGGATTTCGGATCGAGGCGGTCGGCGCACTCGGTGATCTTGGCGCGAATCATCGGCTCGAGGGCCGCGACGGAACGCGGAGTGAACACCTTGTTGACGAGCTTGCGCATCTTGGTGTGGTCCGGCGGGTCCATCATGATGACCAGGTCGGGCATGTCCGGGTTCGGCTCGTCCAAGAACATGTCGAGGCTGACGCCCCTTGCCGAGGAGTAGGTGTCGCAGTCCTTGATGGCGGGAGCGACGTCGTCGTAGCGCGACAGCGCCCAGAAGCCGTACTTCTCGGAGTAGTACGCGGGCGCTTCGTCGCGCAGCCGGCGATACGTCTCGAATGGGCCGTTGAAGAAGTCTTCGGAGAACGGGTCGAATTCGACTGGGGCCGTGGCAGTCACGCGAACGCCCCCGTCGTCGGCGCGTTCAGTGGTCATGCCCAGCACTCGGCGGAACGCTGGCAGGAGCCTGGCCGAAGTACGTCGTCATGTCGGTACCCCTCTCGTATTCGCGCATCCAGGTATCGGCGCTCGACGGCAACGGCTGATCGGCCGGGTCGTGATGTGGAGTCTGCGACAACAGCAACCGCCACACCATGGTGGCCAAATCCCTTGTCGGCACGGCACTGAACAGCGTCGGCGGACCGCCTTCCCGGGATCGCCGGCGGGCGCCGCCCGGTCCGCGGTACTTGAATTCGCCGACCAGCAGCTTGATCGACATGAGCGCCTCGGCGGACGCGCCGCGTTCTTCGAAGGGGATGACCTCGTCGAAGGTTCTGGCGATCTTCTCGGCCATGTCGCCGACGTGCTTGAAGGTGCTGGAAATGTGCTTCACCCGGTGCCAGGGTCCGGCTCGCAGGTGGCGGTAGAGCGTCAGCCCCGAACTGCGGTGCTCGATCTCCTCGACGAAGTGCCACATCATCAATGAGCCGACGCGCCGGTCGCCCTCGCCGAACAACGCCTCCCGGTTGTCCAGCACGACCTTGAACAGCGGAGTGAAGGTGGCTTCGAGGTTGGCGATGTAGGCCCAGTGATATTCGGCGGGGTACCGCTCGAGGAGTTCGTCGTAGGCGGCCACCGCGTCGTCGTAGCACTTCTCCAGGGCGGGGTAGCGCGCGATGAGCGCCAGCATGTGCTTGCGGTGGGCCGCGGCGTGCTGCGCCTCCTGACGGAGGAATGCCTCGGCTTCGGCGGCCACGCGGTCATCCGTGTCGAACTCGTGCTGAGCCTTGCGGACCGCGTCGATGATGTACTTCTCGAACGGCACGGCGATGAACGTGAACGCATTGCAGAAGATGCTGAAGTTCGGATTGGCCGGCTGCCACAGGAACGGAACGCTCGCGTCGAACTCCCAGCCGATCTTGCGAACCACCAGGTCCGTCATCGCAGTCGCACCTTCCCCTGAATGTCTCAGCCACGTCGCGGGTGAGCGTCGTAGGACCGGATTCGGGCCGGGTACGCCCTAACGTCGACGCGGTCCGGTGTCTCACGACGGCGCGAACGCTACGGCAGACACGGACGACGTCAGTGTGACATTATGGTCTATAGATGTAAAGGATTGGATGGTGGTTCGACCGATGCCCGCCGACGTTGAGCAGTCGACTCGCAAGCGCATACTCGCTGCGACGTTCGTCGTGCTCGCTCGCAGTGGACTTCGCAAACTGCAGTTGTCCGACGTGGCCTCCGAAGCTGGGGTCTCGCGGCCCACGTTGTACCGGTACTTCGGCTCCAAGGATGGGTTGCTCGACGCATTCGGGCTCTACGAACAGGACAACTTCGACGCAGGCATCGCCGCCGCGATGGCCGGGCTGCGCGGACCTGACCGACTCGACGCCGCCCTGCAGTTCATCGTCGACTTCCAGCACGAGTACTCGGTGAGTTCGATGGTGGACGTCGAGCCCGAACACGTGCTGGCGCAGACGAAACGGCTGCTACCCGTGCTGCAGGAACGCATCCGCCGGATCATCCCGGGCGAGCACGCAGACATCGCCGCTGCGGCGGTGGTGCGCATCGCCGTCTGCCACTTCCTGCTCGGCGCGGGCGATTCTGACCAGTACCTCGCCGAACTGCGGCACGCGGCGGGGTTGCCTCAGCGCAAGCGTCGCGCCATCCGCGCCGCAGCAACGGCCAGCTAGCCGTCGAGCCAACCAGAGACCTTCACCCACAACGCTTCCGGTTGTTCGAGGTGCAGGAAGTGACCTACGCCGTCGATGAGCTCGAACGCAGAACCGGGCGTCGGTAGCTGAGCCGCCACGTCGCCGAGCAGTTCGGCTCCGATCGCTCCGTCGCGGGCACCGTGGAGGTACAGCGTCGGAACCGGGGGTGGGCTCAGCGTGGCCACCGCCTCGTCGGCCGCCTCCGGATCGGCGTACGCGGGGTTGAACGACGCCCGATACGGTCCGACGACACCGGTGATGGTCTCGGCCGTGACATGCCGCCTGAGCACGGCGACGTCCTCGGATGGGTCGTAGCCGGGCGACCAATCCGCCCACAACGCTTCCCAGAAACCAGGTTCGAGCAGCGCAGATTCGGCCAACCCCACCTGTTGGATGAACCAGATGTAGAACGACCGTCGCAACTGTGCGTACCGGAACAGTCCCATGCCGAGTGCCGCGGTCGGCGGGACCGCGAGCGCCACGAACCGGCCGAACGCGGCCGGCTCGGTGACGGTGACGCCGTAGCCGGCGTTAGCGCCCCAGTCGTGCCCCACCAGCAGCGCCCGCTCGTCACCGTGGAACTGGTTGCGCACCGCCAGCACGTGGCGCACGTAGGTACCGACACTGATGGGCTTCTGCGCCGGTGCGTCGTAGCCAGGAAGCCACGGGGCGACCACCCGATACCCGCGCTCTGCGAGCCGAGGCCCGAGGTGACGCCACGTGTGGGGCGTGTCCGGGAAGCCGTGCACCAGTACCGCTAGCGGCAATGCGACGTCGTCCACGTCGCCGAAGACGAGCGGTTCCACAGAGCTCACGGAGCCCCCTTCCGGGAGTGCGGCTCGGGTCACGAGCCAACCGAGTGTATTACATCTGAGTAGTCATACGTAAACATCGATTCGCTTTACATCACGGTGGCGATATGTAAATCTAGGCGGTATGGCAGGCATCACACTCGCCCAACGTGATCTCCCGGGCACCCGAGCTCGGCTGGGCGACTGGTTCGAGCAGAAGTTCGGAGAGCCGGTGACGCTGTCCGAGCTCGAAGCGGCCAACCGCGCCTCGGGATGGTCGAGCGAAAGCCTGAAGTTCTCGGCGCAGCGCACCGACGGAACCGTCGACGAGTACGTGGTGCGCATCCCGCCGTCCGGCGGGGGGATCTTCGCCGAGTACGACCTGCTTGGGCAGACGCGCACACAGGAACTCCTTCACACCTACGGCATCGCCACGCCATCGCCCATCCACTACGAACCCGACGACGCGTGGATCGGCTCGAAGTTCCTCGTCATGCCCCGCATCGTCGGCCACACGCCGTCGGACACCTCGTACGCGACGCGCGGCTGGTTGCACGGGGCCGGGCCCGAGGTTCAGCGCCGTGCCCACGACTCCTTCCTCGAGACACTCGTTGGGCTGCAGCGTGTTCCACGGTCAGAAGCCCCATGGCTGGTACGGCCGACGGGAGTCGGCAACACCGCCGAACTGAACTGGTGGCGCGAGTACGTCGAGTGGGGCACCGATGGGCACGTGCCCGGCGTCATGACCGCGGCGTTCGACTGGCTGCGCCGCCGCCAGCCCGAGGACACCGACGACCTGGTGCTGTGCTGGGGCGACGCGCGGCTGTCCAACGCGATCTTCGACGACGACGGCACGATCATCGGCGTGCTCGACTGGGAGCAGGCCTGCTGGTGTCCCGCCGAAGTCGACTTCGCGTGGTGGCTGGGCACCCGACGGCAGATGCTCGAAGTCCACGGACTGAACCTGGATCCCGAGTTGCCCGGCTTCGACACCCGCGCCCGCCTCATCGAGCGCTACCAGGAACTGATCGGTCGGCCACTCGTCGACCTCGACTGGTACGAGACCTTCGCGATGGTCCGGATGGGGTGCTGCATCGTGCGGATGCAAGCGCTGCTGCGCAGCATCGGCCAGGGCGACCACGGATTCACCAAGGCGCCGGTGCTTCCCGCGTGGACCACCGCGGCGATCACCGCCAACGACTGACCAGACGACGGCGAAATCCCAAGGGGCACAGATGGTCACCATGGTTGGACTGCGGAGGTCGCTGCGAGGCGAACGGACGTCGAAACTCGTCGTCACCGCGGTCGTCGCCGCGTCGGCCGCCGCCGTCGGCGAAGAACTCATCGCCTTGTCGACAGGCGGCTGGAGTTGGGTCGCGCTCGCCCAGAGCGCGGTGAGGAACGGTTTCTTCGCGCTCATGCTCGTCGGCGCCGTCGTCCGCGTGCGCGGGCAGCGGCCGTCGCCTGCGCCAGCCACCCCGGCCCGGCCACGGTGCACCCCCGCGCCGGCCGACCAACTCGCACGGGAGCTGTCGGACATGTCTGACGTGGCCGACGAACTCGGCTTGATCTCCGAGGCGGGTCGTCCCGGCGACGGGCGGGACGGAGCCTTCGACTACCTGGACTCCGTGCGGTGGAGCCTGGCCGGCTACGTGTTGCGTGGCGATCGCACGCGCCGGCTGGTGAATTCTCCAAGCCTGCTGGTCGAGGTCGTCACCTTTGAGGACACCGACGACGAGTTGGTGCGCGCGGCCCGCACGCTGCGCACGCGCGCCGACGAACTCGCGAGCCAGGTGCGGTACACCAACACGGTGCTCGCCGAGTGGCTGGTCGCGCACCGCGTCGCGCCGGTCAACCCCTGCTACCTCGACTCCAGCCTGCTGCTGGACAGGTACCGGCACGATGAGCTCGACCCTTCGGCGATCGCCGAGGATCCGCTGTACCTGCTCATCTGCCACCTGCACGACGTTCTCGAAGCGGTCGAGGACTCGGGTGACGTCGACGATCCGGCACTCGACCACCTGCAGGCCCAGCTGACGCTGCCGCTCCACGCGGTACAGCGGGAAGTGAACGCGGCCATGGCCCACCACGCCGCAGCCATCGGACTGACCCGGACCGTTGCGCGGATGCAGGAGATCTCACCGCCGACAAGAACCAAAAACCGACCATTCGCGTAGCTGAGCTAAACTGTGCTCGTGAGGTCGGTCAAGACGGCGGCGGTGGCCGCGACTTTCGCCTTCGCCTACTGGGGCGCGGCAGGTGTCGCGCACGCCGATCCACCCCCGGCTCCCCCACCGGCGCCCAAGACGACGATCGACGCCGACGGCTTGTACACCGTCGGCAAGGACATCGCGCCTGGCAACTACAGCTCAGCCGGACCCGTCGGCGACGGAACGTGTTCTTGGCGACGCGCGGATGCCGCAGGCACCACGATCGACAACGCCATCAGCCACAAGGCTCAGATCATCGCGATCGCGCCGACGGATGCGACGTTCAAGACCCGAGGCTGCCAAGCGTGGGCGTTGACCGACGCGGCCCCTCCGGCCGGGGTCGGCAACCTGCAAGCGCAAATCCTGCTCGGCGCCCTCAACGGGCTGGCAGGCGGTATGGGGCAGGCACCGGCGGCGCCCGCACCGGCGCCAGCCGCTCCGCCGACGCCTTGATCCTCAGCGCCTAGCCACCCGCCCAATGTGACGCGAAGCGCTCGTCGAGGGCGGAGATCAGCGCGTCGAGGTGGTCGAGTTGGTGTTCCTTTGCCAGCACGTCGTCGTGGAGCCTGCCGAGCACGATGGCGCCCCCGGTATCCGCCTGGTCGGCCAGTTCGGCCCTGGACTTGACGAGGTCGTTGAGCACCCCTTGCCGTTCCGCAACGAGCATGTCGCGGAAGTATCCGCCCTGCAGCACGTCCGCGGTCCCCGCCGCGGTTTGTCCGAGCACCCCCGGATCGCTCATCGCCGTAACGTAACCGACGACGGTTGCTGGCGCTAGCAGCAATTTCGCACGACGCGTCGCCGCTCCTGACACCATCGTCAGCATGAGCGAGCGGATCGAAGTCCAGCGCACCATCGACGCCCCAGCGGCCGACATCTTCATGGTGTTGTGCGACCCGTACGGGCACGTCGCGATCGACGCGTCGGGGATGCTCCAGGACGCCGATGGCGAATCGGTGTCGGCGGTCGACGACAGCTTCGTCATCCACATGGATCGGGAGGCGCTCAACGACTTTCCGCTCGGCGAGTACGACGTCACGGTCAAGATTTGCGACTTCGAGCGGGACCGGGTCATCGCCTGGACCATCCTCGGCCAGATCAAGCCGCAGATCGGGCATGTGTATGGCTACCGACTTGATCCCGGCGACGACGGCAAGAGCACCGTAGTCACGTCGTTCTACGACTGGTCCGGGATCGACCAGCACTGGCGCGACGCGGGCATCTTCCCCGTCATCTCCGAAGGCGCACTACGCGCGACGTTGGGCATCCTCGACCGGACGGTCAAGCGCGGCTATCCCCGCGGCTAGATCACTGCGTCAACCCAAGGTTGACGATCAGGATTCGTCAACCTATGGTTGACGCATGACCGAGCCCGTCAAACTGTCCAACCCCGTCCGACTCGACGACCTGATCACCGCCATCAAGAAGGTTCACGACGAGCCGCTCGAACAGCTCATCGACGCGGTGCTCGCCGGCGAGGCCCTCGGTGAGGTCGCCGACCACCTCATCGGCCACTTCGTCGACCAGGCCCGCCGGTCCGGCGCCTCCTGGACCGAGATCGGCAAGTGCATGGGCGTCACCAAGCAGGCTGCCCAGAAGCGCTTCGTGCCCAAGGCGCAAGCCGACCCGATCGATCCGAATGACGGCTTCAGCCGGTTCACCCCACGCGCTCGCAGCGTGGTCGTCGGTGCCCAGAACAACGCGCACGCGGCGGGCAACGACGAGATCCAGCCGGCGCACATCCTGCTCGCGCTCTTCTCCGACCCCGACTCGTTGGCCGCACGATTGCTGGCGGGCGCCGGCGTCGACGCCGCGGCCGCCGCCGAGGTCGTCACGTTGCCGGAGCGGTCCGCCAAGATGCCCGCGCTGATCCCCTTCAGCGGCGCCGCACGAAAGGTGCTCGAACTGACGTTCCGCGAAGCACTTCGCTTGGGCCACAATTACATCGGCACCGAACACATCTTGCTTGCCTTGCTCGAGACGGAGGCCGAAGACGGCCCGCTGCACACCCTCGGGGTGGACAAGGAGCGGATCGAGACCGGCGTCGTCGACATGCTGCAGTCCCTCACCGATCCGAAGCGGGAATGAAACGGGCCATGCAGCGGTAGAAACACGACATGAGATTCGACGATTCTGCTCGCGCGTTCATCGGCTCAGGCGCCGACGCCACTCTGGTCACCCTCAACCCCGACGGTAGCCCCCAGGTTTCCCTGATCTGGGTCGCGCTGCAGTCGACGCCCGACGGTGACGAACTGGTCAGCGCACACCTGTCCGAGTACCAGAAGACGCGCAACATCCGCCGCGACCCACGGGTCACGTTGACCATCGTGTCCAAGGGTCACCCTGGCCAGCAGACGCCGTATCTGTCCATCACCGGAACGGCGCGGATCGTCGAGGGCGGCGCACCCGAACTGCTCACCGAACTGGCCGAGGCCATGCTTGGATCGAGCGAGCACTTCCCGCCACCCAACTCACCGCCGGGACTGCTCACCCGGATCCGCATCGACAAAGTCGGAGGCTTCGGCATCTAGCCACGATCCTCCCCTGGCGCCGACGCGGTGTGACATCATGCGGAACAGCAAAGGAGGAGCGATGCGCTGGTTGGTGTCCTTGATCGCCGCGATGACGGTGGTTGCCGGTTTCGTCGCGCCTGCGGCCGCCGCCGAGGTGAACCCCATCGGGAATCTCGGTGACACGTTGCGCGTCGAGTTCAAGGGCATCGTCGCCGACGTCACCGTGCACGACGTGGTGCCGACCGACGCACCCCCGGGCTACACGCCGACCGGGTCGCCGCGCTGGCGCAACGAGGGCGGCCCGTGGAAGGCGCTGGTCACCGTGCACGTCGTGCAGGCACCCAACCCCTTCATCACGTCCATCGCGTTCGCCTTCAACGGCGTCACCCCGTACGCCGACGCGTATGCGCCGAAGAACACAGACGCCCCGGACGCCTTGCAGTACGCGCTGCAGAACGCCCCACCCGGGGCCACCGTCAACGGCGCCGTCTATTGGCAGGTCTACCGCGCAGGGGTCACCAACGTCGTGCTGCTCAACCCGCAAACGGGAACGCACCTGGCGCAGTGGAACATCTGGCAGCCAGGGACCCCGCTGCCCTGACGCGGCATGGCCGTTTCCGTCACCGAGGCGACCGAGTCCGACCTCGACGAGCTCGCCGACGTCGCCGCACGCACCTTTCCGCTGGCCTGCCCGCCGTCAGCCACCCCGGACAACGTGGCGGCCTTCATCGCCGCGAACCTGTCTCGCGCCCGCTTCGCCGACAATCTCGTCGACCCGGACCGGGTGGTGCTGGCGGCCCGTGACGCGGAGCGGATGTTGGGTTACGCCACGCTGATTCGCGGTGTCCCCGACGACGCCGACGTGCGGGCGGCCGTCCGGCTGCGGCCCGCCATCGAGCTATCGAAGATGTACGTGCTGCCCGACGCGCATGGGGCGGGCGTCTCGGCCGCGCTGATGACGGCCACCCTCGAGCGGGCCCGTCGCCTCGGAGCCGCGTGCGTCTGGCTCGGGGTGAATCAGGAAAACCAACGCGGCCAACGGTTCTACGGCAAGCACGGGTTCGAGGCAACCGGCACCAAGACGTTCCGGCTGGGGACCGGGCTGGAGCACGACTACGTGATGGTCCGCCCGCTGGCGGAAGCTATCGGCCCGGCGGAGTGAAGAGGTAGTTGCGGTAGCGCTCGGTGACGACGCTCACCTGGCGCCAGGAGCCGCTGTCCCACACCGACATTCGGTAGTCCTGCGACGTGAACCACTCGGCGATCTGCGCCGAGTTCACTCCGAAGCGCTCGAGGTGTCGGTCCTCCACCTCCACCATGACCACCGGCTTGAGCGCAGCGATCGTGGCCTGCCCGCCGCGCAAGACGTGCAACTCGGCACCCTCGACGTCGATCTTGACGAAGTCGAGCCGGTCGATGCCCAACCGGGCGGTGAACCCGTCGAGGGTGTCTCCATCGACCACCACCCGCAGGTGCTCCTCGAACTCGGCATTGGACCCCAGCCCGGAGGCATTGCGCGTGACGAACGACCGGCCCGTGATCGGGACACCCTTTCGCAGCGGCACGCTCATGACGAGCTCGTCGCCGGTGTCGCCGAGCGCCACGCTGTGCCGCACGATGTTGCGCCCGGTGCGCAGGCCCAGCAGACGCGACGCGGTCGCATGCGCAAACCGCAAGGGCTCGACGCTGTGCACGACGCCGGCGTCGCCGACGAGCCGCGCCAGCTCCGCGGTGTAGAAGCCGGCCGCCGCACCGATGTCGATGCACACCCCACCCTTCGGGATGACCTCGGCGACCCCGACGAGCTCGCTCTCCATCCACGGCGTCGTGCGGGCCAAGCCGCGCAAACCAGCGACTACCAGCGCCTGGCGCAACTCGTCAAGCGAAGAAACCGCTGTCATTTGCCACGCTCCTCGACCTGATGGGCGCCGCCAGCTTAGCCGCCTGCCCGTCGCGCGCTTACTGAGCGCGACCGGCGTGGCTCAGCGCGAGCAGGCGCGACGTGGCACGCAGGTACTTCTTGCGGAAGCCACCGGCGAGCATCTCCGCACCGAAGATGGTGTCGAGCTTGGCCCCGGATGCCGCCACCGGGATGCCCGCGTCGTACAAGCGGTCGGTCAGCGACACCAGCCGCAGCGCCACGCTCTGGTCGTCCAGCGGGTGGACGCCGGTGACGAACACCTCCGTCACACCCTCGATCAGCGCGAGGTATCGCGAGGGGTGCATGGTCGCGAGGTGTGCACACAGGTCGTCGAAGTCGTCGAGCGTCGCGCCCGCCACCCGCGCGGCCCCGGCCCGGACGTCGTCGTCGCTCGGCGGCTCCGGCGCCGGCGGCAGATCGCGGTGCCGGTAGTCGGGCCCCTCGATGCGCACGGTGCTGAAAATACTTGCGAGCGTATTGATCTCACGCATGAAGTCCTGCGCCGCGAATCGGCCCTCGCCGAGTTGCTCGGGCAGCGTGTTGGAGGTCGCGGCCACCGAAACGCCACGCTCCACCAACTGCGACAACAGGCGGGAGATGAGCGTCGTGTTGCCCGGGTCGTCGAGTTCGAACTCGTCGATGCACACCACGACGTAGTCGGCGAGCAGGTCGATGCACTCGACGAAGCCGAACACCCCTGCCAGCTGCGTGAGCTCGCCGAACGTGGCGAACGCCGCGGGTCCGGCCCCGGCAGCGGCCAGCCGGTAGTACGTCGACGCCAGCAGGTGGGTCTTCCCGACGCCGAACCCTCCGTCGAGGTACACGCCGACCCCGGGCAGCACCTCACGCTTGCCGAAGAGCTTCTTCTTGCCTGCCCGGCGCTCCACCGCCTTGGCGGAGAAGTTCAGGCATGCCGCCACTGCGGCGGCCTGCGACGGCTCGGCTGGATCGGGGCGGTAGGTGTCGAAGTCGACGGCCGCGAACGTCGGCGGCGGGACGAGCCCGGCGACGAGCCGCTCCGGGGTGACGCTCGGATGCCGATCGGTCAGATGCGCGACACCGCTGGCCCCAGACATGGACGCACTTTATCGGCGTGCTGCAATGGTGCCCGTGTCCGATGCCGACCCTGCGACCGAGCTCACAGAGCTGGCGGCCGTCGGCGCCGCCTTCGATCCCGACGACGACGAACGGCTGGCGGCGTACTACTCCTACCCCGACGGGCTGTCTCGGCCGTATGTGCGGGCCAACATGATCTCCAGCCTGGACGGCGGTGCCACCGACGACGGCAGCTCCGGCGGGCTTGCCGGCCTCGGAGACCGCGCGATCTTCACCCGCATGCGCCAGGAGGCGGACGTCATCCTGGTCGGCGCGTCCACCGTCCGAATCGAGAACTACTCGGGTGCGCAGATGTCCCTGGCCCAGCGCAAGGACCGGCAGTCCCGCGGACAGTCCGAGGTGCCTCCCATCGCCGTGATTACCCATCGGGCCGAATTCGAGCACGGCGCCAAACTCTTCACCCGCACCGAGGTACCGCCCTTGATCCTGACGTCCCGCGACACCGCAGCCGAAGCCGCACACCGGTTCGGCGCGCACGCCGAGGTCATCGACGCCTCCGGCGACCAGCCCGACCGCGTCGATCCGGTGACCGTGCTCGAAGTGCTCGACCGGCGCGGGCTTCGCCGCGTGCTCACCGAAGGCGGACCGTCGCTGTTGAGCCTGCTGATCGAGCGTGACCTGCTCGACGAACTGTGCGTAACGATCGCGCCGATCCTGGTCGGCGGAGCGGCCCGGCGCATCGCCGCGGGCGTCGGCGAGGCCCACACCAGGATGCGGCGCAGCCACCTGCTCACCGACGCAGAGGGTTACCTCTACGCGCGCTACGTCAAGCACGACTGAGCCGGGCACCCTCCCGGTGATCGCTACTGTGGTCAGCATGCGTCGGCATCGTCAGCTACTCCGGGCCCTCAGCCTGTGCGTCGTGGCGTCGGCCGTCGTCGCCGGGTGCGCGCCGGGATTGGCCGCCAACCCGCGATTCGCCACCGACTCGGGCGCTCACCCCCAGGGCCAGCCGAACACCACCCCGCCTCAGGCGGGTCCGCCGCCGCTGGCGGCTCCCAAGAACGACCTGACGTGGCGCGACTGCACGTCACGGGTGTTCGGCGACGCCGCCGTACCACCCATCGCAGGCGTCACCCTGCAGTGCGCCAGCTACGATGCCGACCTCGATCCGATCAGCGGCGCGAACGGCACCGTCAGCATCGGCGTCGTCAAGGCCCAGTCCACGGCCACCCCGTCCGATGCAGGCCCGCTGGTGATGACGACGGGCACGGACCTGCCATCCTCGGTGCAGCTTCCAGCGTGGCTGAGCCGCAACGGCATCGACATTCTGAAGACGAACCCGATCGTCGCCGTCGACCGGCGCGGTATCGGAACCTCGGGTGAGCTCGACTGCCGCGACTACTTCGACCGGCAGGAGATGCTCGAGCAGGCGCAGTTCGAATCCGGTGACGACCGAGTCGCCAACCTGAGCGCCGTCGTGCAGACCGCAACGACCAGTTGCACCGACACCATCGCCCCCGGCGACTCGGCCTACGACAACGCCCACGCCGCCGAGGACATCGAACGACTGCGCAGCACCTGGGACGTCCCGACGATCGCCTTGCTCGGCATCGGCAACGGCGCGCAGGTGGCGCTGGCGTACGCAGGGTCGCACCCGAACAGGCTCGCCCGGCTCGTGCTCGACTCACCGCTGCCGCTTGGCATCGCCGCCGAGGCCGCCGCCGAACAGAGGGTCAAGGGTCAGCAGGCTGCGCTCGACGCATTCGCCAGCCAGTGCGCCACCACGGCCTGCCCGCTCGGCCCCGACCCCAAGGGCGCGGTGAGCGACATGCTCGCCGCAGCCAGCGACGGTCGCGGACCAGGAGGCGTGTCGGTGTCGGTGCTCACCGACGCAATCGTCACCGCGCTCGCGTTTCCCGTCGGTGATCGCGTCGCCTCCACCAACGCCCTCGCCAGCACCCTCGCCGCTGCACGTGGGGGTGACACCACCGGGCTGAACAATCTGATCAGCAGGGCGGAGACGGTGCGCCTCACGGACGGTCAGTTCGTCAACTCGTGCAGTGACTCGCTCAACCGGCCCACCCCCGACCGGGTCCGCGAACTCTTGGTGGCATGGCCCAAGCTCTACCCACAGTTCGGCGCCGTCGGTGCGCTCAATCTGGCGAACTGCCTGAGCTGGCCGAGCAGCGCCCAGCCGAAGGACCCCAAGGACCTGAAGGTTCCGGTGCTCCTGCTCGGCGTCCAGAACGACCCGATCGTAGGAAACGAGGGCGTGGCCGCCGTCGCCGCCACCATCATCAACTCGGGCGCCTCCAACCGCCGGGTGATGTGGCAGGGCGTCGGCCACGGGGCCAGCATCTACACGCCGTGCGCCACGACGCCCGTCATCAGCTACCTGGCTTCCGGCAAGCTGCCGGAGACCGACACGTACTGCCCCGCCTAGCCCGACCGTCCGGGGCTCCGGTGTACGGTGCGCTGGTGGCGGTACCCGAATCACTGCTGAGCGCATTCCGACCCCGCACCTCCGCGCCCAGCACCGCGACGGTGCTGCGTTCGGTGCTGTGGCCCATCGCGATCCTGTCGGTCGTCCACCGCAGCTATGTGCTGGCGACGAACGGCTACATCACCGACGACTTCGGTCCCGTCTACCGCGCGGTGGTCAACTTCAAACTCGGCCTGGACATCTACAACGAGCACTTCGATCAGGTCGACCCGCACTACCTCTACCCGCCCGGCGGCACGCTACTGCTTGCCCCGTTCGGCTACCTGCCGGTCGACGCCTCCCGGTACTGGTTCATCACCTTCAACACCATCGCGATCGTGCTGGCCGCCTACTTTCTGCTGCGGCTGTTCAAGTTCTCACTGTCCTCGGTTGCCGCGCCCGCGCTGCTGCTGGCCATGTTCTGCACCGAAAGCGTCACCAACACACTGAGATTCACCAACATCAACGGATGCATCCTGCTCTGCGAGGTGCTGTTCTTCCTCTGGCTGCTCGATGGAAGAGTCAGCCGGCAGTGGCTGGCAGGCGTCGCGGTGGGGCTGACACTGACGATCAAACCGTCGCTGGCGCCGTTGCTGCTGCTGCCGTTGCTGAACCGACAGTGGCGAGCGCTGGTGACCGCGTTAGCGGTGCCGTTGGCCTTCAACGCCTTCGGTTGGTTCCTGGTCAGCGACCCGATGAGCTTCGTCCGGAACACGGTCCCGTACATCTTCTCCGTCCGCGACTACTTCAACAGCTCCATCCTGGGCAACGGCATCTACTACGGATTGCCTGCGTGGCTGATCCTGTTGCTGCGCATCGTCTTCGGGCTCCTCGCGCTCGCCAGTCTGGTTCTGTTGTACGTGTACTACCGCAAGCGCGATCAGCTGTTCTGGATGCTGACGTCCTCGGGCGTGCTGTTGATCGCCTCGTTCCTGGTGCTTTCGCTGGGTCAGGGCTACTACTCGATGATGCTGTTCCCGTTCCTGATGACCGTCGTGCTCACCAATTCAGTGCTCCGCAACTGGGTGGCCTGGCTGGCCATCTACGGCTTCATGACGATGGATTTCTGGCTGCTGGGGCACTGGCCGACCACGGGCCGCTACTTCGAGTACATGAAGGTCACCTACGGCTGGTCGCTGATGCTCGTGGTGGTGTTCTGCGTGTTGTTGTTCCGCTTCCTCGACGCGAAGGCCGACGGCCGCCTCGACGGTGGCATCGATCAACCCTGGATGAAGGAGCCGGAGCGCGCTAGCGTTGACGCATGAGTTGCCCTGTGTCAAGCCGCTCCCGGTTGGGGTCTGTCGAGCAGTGCTTGGAGGGCGCGATGCTGGGTGGGGTCGTAGGTGGTGTGGTCTTGCCAGCAGTGCCA